>JAJUGJ010000003.1 GCA_029268225.1 Burkholderiales bacterium
GACAAGCTCCAGAACATGGGCGCCCAGATGGTCAAGGAAGTCGCTTCCAAGACCTCTGACAACGCTGGCGACGGCACCACCACCGCCACCGTGCTGGCTCAAGCCATCGTGCGCGAAGGCATGAAGTACGTGGCCGCCGGCATGAACCCGATGGACCTCAAGCGCGGCATCGACAAGGCGGTTGCCGCCCTGATCGCCGAGCTGAAGAAGCAATCCAAGGCCACCACAACCACCAAGGAAATCGCTCAGGTTGGCACCATCTCCGCCAACTCGGACGCTGACGTCGGCGAGATCATCGCCAACGCCATGGACAAGGTCGGCAAGGAAGGCGTCATCACCGTTGAAGACGGCAAGAGCCTGAACAACGAGCTGGAAGTCGTCGAAGGCATGCAGTTCGACCGCGGCTACCTGTCGCCCTACTTCATCAACAACCCCGAGAAGCAAGCCGCGCTGCTGGACAACCCCTTCGTCCTGCTGTACGACAAGAAGATCTCGAACATCCGTGACCTGCTGCCCACCCTGGAGCAAGTGGCCAAGGCCAGCCGTCCGCTGCTGATCATCGCCGAAGACGTCGACGGTGAAGCCCTGGCGACCCTGGTGGTCAACACCATCCGTGGCATCCTGAAGGTTGTGGCCGTCAAGGCGCCTGGCTTCGGCGACCGTCGCAAGGCCATGCTGGAAGACATCGCCATCCTGACCGGTGGCAAGGTCATCGCCGAAGAAGTCGGCATGGCACTCGACAAGGTCACCCTGGCTGACCTGGGCCAAGCCAAGCGCATCGAAGTGGGCAAGGAAAACACCACCATCATCGACGGTGCTGGTGAGGCTGCTGACATCGAAGCCCGCGTCAAGCAAATCCGCATCCAGATCGAAGAAGCCACCAGCGACTACGATCGTGAAAAGATGCAAGAGCGCGTGGCCAAGCTGGCTGGCGGTGTCGCCGTGATCAAGGTGGGCGCTGCCACCGAAGTCGAAATGAAGGAAAAGAAGGCCCGCGTTGAAGACGCCCTGCACGCGACCCGCGCAGCCGTCGAAGAAGGCGTGGTCGCCGGTGGTGGCGTGGCCCTGCTGCGCGCCAAGCAGTCCGTGGGTGACCTCAAGGGTGACAACCACGACCAAGACGCTGGCATCAAGCTGGTCCTGAAGGCCATCGAAGCGCCTCTGCGCGAAATCGTGGCCAACGCCGGTGGCGAACCCTCTGTGGTCGTCAACGCCGTCCTGGGCGGTTCGGGCAACTACGGCTTCAACGCTGCCAACGACACCTACGGCGACATGATCGAAATGGGCATCCTGGATCCCACGAAGGTCACCCGCACGGCTCTGCAGAACGCCGCTTCCGTGGCTTCGCTGATGCTGACCACCGAGTGCATGATCTCCGAGGCTCCGAAGGACGAAGCCGCCGGTGGCATGCCCGACATGGGTGGCATGGGCGGTATGGGTGGCATGGGCGGCATGGGCATGTAATGCCCTGAGGTGCGGTTCGCCGCACCTGTCGCCTGGCAACTTCAGCCAGACCAAAGAAAAAGGCCGCTGGGTTCAGCGGCCTTTTTTCATGTCTGCAGGAACTGGCTCAGTGAGCGCGGCCCTCGCGCACATCCTTGTCATGTCGCTCGGTGTCTTGCTTGACGTGTTGAGCAACGTACCAAGCGATGTAGCCCAGCATGACGAACATGAAGGCAATCACGGCCAAGCTCATCAGGCCATAGTCGGTGGTCAGGAAGTCGGTCAATGCTTGCATGATGGTTCTCCGTTGTGCTTTCTTGGATCTATCAAACCGCGGATTGAGCCAGGGCGTTCTGACTTGGATCAAGTTTGTATGCGCCTTGCGCGGCTTTGGCAAGCGGCTTTGACGCGGCACAATCTGCCACATGCTTTCCCCTTTTCTTCGCACGTGCTGGCGTGCTGTCTGTGGCTGGGCCTTGCTCGGCTTGCTCTCGGCCTCGGCGCTGGCAGAGCGGCCCAAGGTCGGCCTCGTGCTGTCCGGTGGCGGGGCGCGTGGCCTGGCTCACGTCGGGGTGCTCAAGGTGCTGGAGCGAGAGCGTATTCCGGTCGATGTGATCGCAGGCACCTCCATGGGGGCCATCGTCGGTGGCCTGTACGCCAGCGGCCTCTCGGCACAGGAAGTGGAGCGGGAAGTCGAGCGACTGGACTGGGACAATGTGTTTGCCAGCCGCGTGGAGCGGCGAGAGCTGTCCCAGCGTCGCAAGGAGCACGACTTCGAAGTCTCCCCCTTGCTGGAAATCGGCATTGGTGCCGATGGATTCAAAGCGCCGTTGGGCTCGCTCTCCAGCCGTGTGCTGGAGGCCCATCTGCGTCGCCTGACCCTGTCGGCCAGCCAGGTCCGCCACTTCGATCAGCTGCCCACCCCCTTCCGTGCGGTGGCGACCGACATGGAAACCGGGCAGGCCGTGATCCTGTCCGAGGGAGACCTGGCCACCGCCTTGCGCAGCAGCATGTCGGTGCCCGGCATTTTTGCGCCGCTGGAGGTCAGTGGGCGCATCCTGGGTGATGGTGGCCTGGTCAACAACACGCCGGTCGATGTGGCCCGCGCCATGGGGGCGCAGCGACTCATCGTGGTCAACATTGGCACGTCGCTGGCGCCGCGTGAAACCCTGTCGACCCTGACCGGGGTGACGGCGCAGATGATCAACATCCTGACCGAGCAAAACGTGCAGCAAAGCCTGCGCTCGCTCACCCCACAGGATGTCTTGATTGCACCTCGACTGGAAGGGCTGACCTCGGCCGACTTCAACCGGGCACGTGAATTCATGGACCAGGGCGAGGTGCAGGCGGAGGCCATGGTGCTGCGCATGCAGGACCTGCAGATGTCCGAGGCCGATTACGCGGCCTGGCAGGCTGCTCGGCAGCGCCGCCAGCCGCCGCCACCTACCTTGCAGTTCGTGCGCACCGAAGGATCCGAGTTGACCCGACCGGATCGGCGCGCCGACATGTTCGCCAGTCAGCCGGGCCAGGTGTTCGACGTGGCCAAGGCTGAGCGTGACATCAATTTGCTGGCCGCTTCGGGCGACTACCTGCGCACCGACTACCGACTGGTGCGCACACCGCAGGGCGAGGCCGGGCTGGTGTACGAACTGGAGGACAAGCCCTGGGGCCCCAACTATCTCCAGATGGGTCTGGATTTCAGCGCGGACAACCGTGGGCGCAGTGCTTTCAACCTCAAGCTGGTGCACAACCGCCATTGGTTTGACAACGCGGGCAGCGAGTGGCGCAACATCCTGCGTCTGGGCACCAGCCCTTTGCTCGGCACCGAGTGGTATCGCCCCATGGCGTGGCAACTGCCCGATGGGTTGAGCGGCTTTGTGGCCGTGGCGGCCAACGCACAGCGACGCACCTTTGACGTCTACCGCGACCCCGATGGCGAGGAGGACGCACGCAACGAGCGCGGACAGACCCAGTTCGCCCTGGATGTGGGCCTGAACTGGCGTGAGTTGGGGGAGTGGCGCTTGGGCTGGGTCGAGCAGATCGGGCGCGATCGCCTGTCGTTGGCCTCGGACGACTACCTGATGTCACGCCCTGGCGTGTCTCTGGTGGAGCGGTGGCGGGAGAGTGGCTGGCGCCTCAAGGCTGTGTTCGATCAGTTGGACCACGCCTACTTTCCGTCCAAGGGGTGGCGGCTGGATGGGCAATGGTTCCAGGGGCAAGGTCGTGCGCGCCGTGACAGCAGCTACGCCGAGGGCTACCTGCGCTACCTCGACGTGCAGGGCCAGTGGGTGAATTCCTGGGGGCCCCACACGGTCAGCCTGATGGGCCGCCTGGCCCTCTCCGAGGGGGCGCAGCCGGCGATCGGGCGCTTCGGTCTGGGTGGCTTCCAGCAACTGTCGGGCTACGCGCCCTTTCAGGTGGCCGGGCCTCAAGTGGCCCTGCTGCGGTGGGGCTACCACGTGCGTCTGAGCGACATGATCCTGACCCGAGGCCTGTTTGCGGGTGCCAGCCTGGAGGTGGGCAACGCCTGGCAGCTGCCGCGAGATGTGTGGACGGGACCCAAGAAGACCGGCTTCAGCCTCTACCTGGGTGCCGACACGGCCATCGGGCCGGTGTACACCGCCATCTTGCACAGCCCAGGCGTGGGGCCGACCCTGATGCTGTTTGTCGGTCGGCCGTGATTCGAATCGGGGTCAGACGCGGCTGAGCGCCTGACCCACGGTGGCGCGCAGGTGGTCCAGCACATGCTGCGCAATCTTGTTGAGCGGCAACACCTCCTGCACCGCGCCTGCGGCGATGGCCTCCCGAGGCATGCCGAACACCACGCAGCTGGCCTCATCCTGGGCCACGCAATAGGCGCCGGCATCGCGCATCTCACGCATGGCCTTGGCGCCGTCGGCGCCCATGCCGGTCAGCATGATGCCGATGGCATTGGGCCCGGCCACACGCGCCGCCGACTTGAACAGCACTTCCACGCTGGGCTTGTGGCGGTTGACCGGGTCACCGTCTTGAACACGGGCAATGTAGTTGGCGCCCGAGCGCTCCACGCTCAGGTGCAGGCCACCGGGGGCAATGTAGGCATGGCCGGGCAGGATGCGCTCGCCATCGCTGGCTTCCTTGACGCGGATCTTGCACAGCCCGTCCAGACGGGCCGCGTAATTGCGCGTGAAGCCAGGCGGCATGTGCTGGGTGATGACCACGCCGGGTGCGTCTGCGGGCAGCGACAACAGCACCTCCTTGGTGGCCTCGGTACCGCCCGTCGAGGCGCCAATGAAAATCAGCTTCTCGGTGGACAGACGTCCCAGGCTGTAAGAGCCGGTGTTCAGGGGCTTGGGGGCCGCTGGCGAGGCACCTGGCGTTGCGCGTGCAGCGGATGTCGGCACACCACCGGTGGGCGAGGCCGCCGGTGCAGCGCTGGTGGCCAGCCGATGAATGCGCGCTTTCGAGGCCACCCGGATCTTGTCCGTGATGTCGTCGGACAACTGACGCAGGCCGTCCACCACACCGATCTTGGGCTTGGACACGAAGTCCACCGCGCCCAACTCCAGCGCCTTGAGGGTCACCTCGGCGCCGCGCTCCGTCAGCGTGGACACCATCACCACCGGCATCGGCCGCAGGCGCATCAGCTTGGACAGAAAGTCCAGGCCGTCCATGCGCGGCATCTCCACATCCAGCGTGATCACGTCCGGGTTGAGGTTACGGATCATCTCGCGGGCCACGAAGGGGTCGGCCGCCGCGCCGATGCATTCCATGTCAGGCTGTCGGTTGATGATCTCGGTCAGCATGCTGCGAACCAGCGCCGAGTCGTCGACCACCACCACACGAATCTTGGGCATGTCGTTCTCCGCCTGTCAGAACAGGTCGATCGAGCCGCCGCCACTGGAGACGGGGGCCACTTTTTGCGCCGCCAGGCGCTCTTGTTGCAGGATGGCTTCCGGATTGCTGGGCGCCAGGCGCTTGACCATGGCCTTGCCGCTGTGTGGCAGGAAGCAGACCTTGCGCGGGTAGATGTCGAGGACGTCCTTGGACACCACCGGAATGCGTTCGGTCTTGAGGTATTCCATCACGAAGGCGGTGTTGCGCTCACCCACGTTGATGGTGTTCATGCCGCTGATCACCGCGCCACCGCCAAAGACCTTGGCCTCCATCGTCATCCGCGAGGCCCCCAGTTTCAGCAACTCGTTGATCAGCAATTCCATGGCGTACGAGCCATACCGGCCGGAGTCCTGACCATTGCCGCCACTGTCGGGCAGCATGAAGTGGTTCATGCCGCCCACCTTGGCCTGACGGTCCCACAGGCACACGGCAATGCACGAGCCCAGCGTCGTCATGATCAGCAGGTCTTCGTTGTAGACGAAGTACTCGCCCGGCAGGATCTTGACGGCTTCAGATTTGAAGTGCGCGTCGAAAAAGTAAAAGGAGGCTTCGCCCGGTTTGGGCGTGCGGGCCTTGAGCCGCGCCAGACGCTCCGTGCGTGGTCCGGGTGCCAGGGCCGCCGAGGCCAGAGGTCCCGGCGCTTTGCTGGCGCCCGGGGAGGCACCGCGCGCGTGACCGAAGGGGGGGATGCTGGACATGAGGTGAATCCTTGTGGCGCGGCGGCTCAAACCCGATCGTAGACGGTCTTGCCCTTGAGGACGAAGATGTCGCGCGATTCGGTGAAGTTTTCAGAGTGACCGACGAAGAGCATGCCCTTGGGCTTCATGACGCCGTGAATGCGCTCGAGCACCTTGCGCTGCGTCGGGCCGTCGAAATAAATCATCACATTGCGGCAGAACACCACATCGAACGGGTCGCCCAACTGCCATTGGGGCTGCATGAGGTTGAACGGGCGGAATTCCACCATGCGCGTCAATTCCGGCTTGACCCGGATGTAGCCGGTGTTGTTGCCTTTGCCGCGCAGAAAGAACTGCTTGAGCCGTTGCGGGCTCAGGCCACGCGCGCCAGCGTCGTACACCGCGCGGGAGGCGGTTTGCAGCACATTGGTGTCGATGTCGCTGGCCAGGATCTTGACGGGGGCGTTCAGCCCCAGCGTTTCGGCCACCGTGATGGCCAGCGAGTACGGTTCTTCCCCTGTGGAGGCGGCGCAACACCAGATGCGGGTCGGTTGCGGGCCTCGCGCCTTGAGCCAATCGGCCAGGGTGTGAAAGTGGTGCTCCTCGCGGAAGAAGGAGGTCAGGTTGGTGGTCAGGCAGTTGACGAACTCCTGCCACTCCTGATGGGCCTGAGGGCCCGAGGCGCTCTCCAGCCACTGGAGGTAGCTCTCGAACGAGGGGTGTCCGGTCTCCCGCAGACGCCTCGACAGGCGGCTGTACACCATCGCCTGCTTGCCCTCGTGCAGGCTGATGCCCGCCCGATCGTAGATCAGCGTACGCACACGCGCGAAATCACGGGCGTGAAAGTGAAACTCGCGGTCGGCAACGGTGTCCATGAAGGCGATGACGTGAGGGCAAAAACAACGACAGGCAGCAAGGTGTGCCCATGATGACACCTTATCCTTCCCTTGGAATATCGGACTGCATGCCCGCGGGCTTGAGTCCGCCTTTGGGCACGCGAATCCGGTTCCGGGCAACTCCTTATTAGGCGCCACAACAGGGTGCTTAAGTGCGGCTCAGCCTGCTAGACTTGCGGACAATTGACGAATTTGTCGTGGAGTGAGCCATCGCATCCCCCAGCTGTCACCCTGCAGTACCTGAGACAAGGTTGATTCCGGAAGGCGTGCTGGATTTGAGCAACGCGCTGGCCTTGCTGACCCAGGCTGGCTGGCGCGCTCCCACGAATGCCTTGGCCGGTGAATGGCCTTGGGTGCAGGCCATCGTGGATGGCCTGTGCGACCTCTCCAGTCGCGACTCCCTCACGGGCTTGGCCAATCGACGCCAGTTTGAAACCGCCTTGGCCCGCGAGATCGACCGGGTGGCGCGTGTGGGCGAGCCCTCGCTGTTGTTGGTGGCGGACATCGACCATTTCAAGGCCATCAATGACACCCACGGTCACGTGGCCGGCGACTCTGTCATCCGTGCGGTGGCCGAATGCCTGCAGGAGTGCGTCCGCCCCATGGACCTGGTGGCCAGAGTCGGGGGCGAAGAGTTTGCGATGATCCTGCCCAATTGCCCACCCGCCTTCGGCCAGGCCGTGGCCGAGCGCATCCGCCACCGTGTGGCGCAGCGCCAGATCACTCTGCTGGGTGGCAGCCAGACCTCGGTCACCGTCAGCATTGGCGGGGCATTTGCGCCCCAGTGGGTGCGCTCCTCCGTCATCATCTGGTCCGAACGTGCGGACCAGCAGTTGTACCGCGCCAAGGCAGAGGGGCGTAACCGCACCTGCCTGGACACCCCGCCCCTGACCGTCGTCAGCGCCGAGGAAAAGAGTTGCCTGTTCAGCAGTCTTGCGCAATCTGACACCCTTTCGGCCTCAGAAATGCTTGAGGAATACCCGAAAACGACCTCATGATGGTGCCCATGCCAGTTTCCGAGACCAATCCTTCCAAACCATCCGGCAAGATTGCCCGCACGGTGGCCGTCACCAGCGGCAAGGGTGGGGTGGGCAAGACCTTCTTCAGTGCCAATCTGGCCACCTCGCTCAGCCGTCAAGGTCTCAAGGTGCTGGTGCTGGATGCCGACCTGGGCCTGGCCAACCTTGACGTCGTGCTGAACCTGTACCCCAAGATCACTCTGCATGATGTGTTCACAGGCAAGGCCCAGCTGGACGAAGCCATCCTCCCGGCGCCGGGCGGGTTCCATGTGCTGCTGGCCGGTTCAGGGCTTGTCGAGTATTCGCGCCTGACCCCCGAGGTGCGCGAAAAGCTGCTCGACATCTTCGAGGCCGTCAAGCCGCGTTTTGATGTGATCATCATCGACACCGGTGCGGGCATCTCCGACGTGGTGCTTTATGCGGTCTCCATGGCCACCGAGGTCATTGTGGTGGCCACACCAGAGCCGACGTCCATGACCGACGCCTATGCCACCATCAAGGTGTTGGCGGCCCAGCAGTCACGCGAGAAGCTCAACCTGGTGGTCAATCAGGTGGCGCGCCCTGGCGACGGACGCACCATCTGCCAGCAGTTGCAACAGGTGGTCGACCGTTTTGTGGTGAGCCCCAGCGGCGTGGTGCCCAAGCTGCAATTCCTGGGCGACATTCCCTTCGATCCCTGTGTGCGCGAAGCCGTGCGCAAGCGCCAGTTGTTGCTGGAACTGCACCCCGGCAGCGGTGCAGCCCTGGGCGTGAACCAGGTGGCGGTGCGCCTCCTGGGGCGTGCCTGATTTCGCTGGGCTGTTTTTTCTTTCGGTTTTCCCATGCACGATCCCGTTCAGGCCGATGATCCGGCCGAGGCCCTGCCTGCCACGACCGCGTACGCGTTGCTCGGGGGCGATGGCCGGGTGCGTGAGTTGGTCGACCGGTTCTACGACCTGATGGATCTGGAGCCTGCCTACGCCGAACTGCGCGCTGCACATGGCACCACGCTGGACGAGGCGCGTGACAAGCTGTATTGGTTTCTCAGCGGTTGGTTGGGCGGCCCCAGCCTGTACATCGAGCGTTTCGGGCATCCGCGTCTGCGTGCCCGCCATCTGCCATTTGCCATCGGCATCAAGGAGCGCGATCAGTGGGTTGCCTGCATGAGCCAGGCCATGACCGAGGTGCAGGTGCCCGACGAGCTGGCGCAGCGCTTGCAGCACGCCTTCATGCAGACGGCCGACTGGATGCGCAACAAGTAGGCGCGCCTGTGCACCTCGCGGTAGCGGCTGCGCCTGTCGCGGTTACAGGCTGGATGTTGGCCGGCCTTTGCCGGGTTTGAGCAGCACGACCAAGGCGCCAACGCCCCCTTCATCGGCCCGCGCCTGGACGAAAGCCAGCACCCGCTCACTTTGCACCAGCCAGCGCCGGGTTTTGTCCTTCAGGACAGGCTGCTTGCCAGGGGACCCCAGGCCTTTGCCGTGCACCACGCGCACGCACCGCCAGCCCTTGAGGTGAGCTTGGCGCAGGAATTCACTCAAGGCTTCACGGGCTTCATCGGTGCGCAAACCATGCAGGTCCAATTCACCTTGCAGCGCCCAGACGCCGCGGCGCAATTTGCGCACCACGTCGATGCCCAACTCGGGGCGCCGCCACGACAATGTTTCATCGGTTTCCAGCAGGCTTTCCACGTCGAATTCATCAGACAGGGATTCGCGCAGGGCGGCCTGTTCGTCGATCTGGCGGCGTGCCGGAATGGGTTGAGGGCGTGGTGGTGTGAGGGTGGCGCGCCCCGTTGGGGCAATCCCATGCACCGCTCCGACCATGCGCTTGAACAAGGCGGCGTCGGCCTCCTGATGGCGTTGCGCGGCCTCACGTCGCGCTTGTTCGGCGCGCTCTTGCTCACGGCGTGCGGCAGCCTCTTTCGCGGCCTTGCTCAGGGCGCGCTTGAGGTCAGCAAAATCACGCAGTGTGGTGTTGAGAGGGGGCTTGTTGGTGGGGCTCACAAGGCGCAAGCCTACAACAAACTAGATCAGGCCTTTTTCGGCGAAAGACAGGGCCCCGCCCCTTCCCACGACGAGGTGATCCAGGATGCGCACATCCACCAGCTGGAGGCTGCTCTTCAAGGTCTGGGTGAGCAGTTCGTCGGCCCGAGAGGGCTCCAGTACGCCCGAGGGGTGGTTGTGGGCCAGGATCACGCTGGCCGCGTTGAGCTCCAGCGTGCGCTTGACCACCTCCCGCGGGTAGACCGAGGTCTGCGTGAGCGTGCCGCGAAACAGCTCTTCGCAAGCGATGAGGCGATGCTGGGCGTCCAGAAAGATCACGGCAAACACCTCGTGAGGCAGGGGCCCCAGGCGCATCTGAAGGTAGTCCTTCACCAGTTGAGGTGAGGAAAACACCGGTTGGCTTTGCAGCGTGCCCGAGAGGCTGCGCCGCGCCATCTCCATCACCGCCAGCAACTCGGCGCGTTTGGCGGGCCCCAGGCCCTTGATGCGGGTGAGGTGTGCCGGCGGGGCAGCCAGCAAGCCAGGCAGGCCGCCCAGATCGGCCAGCACCTTTTCGGCCAGCTGCAACACGCCCAGGCCCTTCATGCCGGTGCGCAGCAGCAGGGCCAGCAGTTCGGCGTCGGCCAAGGCGGACGGACCATGGGTCAGCAGCTTTTCACGAGGGCGCAGGGCGGCAGGCAGGTCTTTCATCGGGCGTGGCCAGGAGGCAAAGGCGAGAGGGGCGGGCGAGGGATTCTCGGCCGAGGCGGCACGGGCGGCCATCCTTCCGAAGAAGGCACCCGCAGGAGCGCCCTCCAAAGGAGGGGTGTGCAAGGCGATCCCTGCAGCACATCCATTTCGGAGGAGCCTGACGCGGGACAAGTCTTTCGCACATGCCTCAGCGCAAACCCCTTCTGAAACCTAAAATCGGCGTTTTCTTTCTCTGAAGCCCTGTGGCGGCGTTGGCGCGCGGGGACGACACGACCATGACCTCTGCTGCCCCCGTGGTGACCCCTGGCGCCTTCCTGACCCTGCACTACCGCCTGGCGGGGCCGGACGGCGGTGACGTGATCAACACCTTCAACGAGAAGCCCGCCACGCTGTCCTTGGGCTCGAATGAGTTGGCGCCGGCCATCCAGGCCCGCCTGATCGGCTTGGCCGAGGGCACCCGCACGGTCATTGAGCTGGCGCCTGGCGAGGCCTTTGGCCCCCGCAACCCCGAAATGATCCAGCGCGTGGCCGTGTCGCTGCTGCGTCAGCTGGGCGACCCCGACGAAAGCTGGGATGTGGGTGACGTGGTGCAGTTTCCGACGCCGGATGGCAAAGGCTCGTTCGCGGGCGTCGTGCGTGAGGTGGACCCGGCTGGTGAGTGGTTGCTGTTCGACTTCAACCATCCGCTGGCGGGTGAAGCGTGCACGTTTGAAGTTCAACTGATCGGTGTGCTCTGAGATGACCCAGGTTCAGGATGTCCTGTTGGCCGAGCCGCGCGGTTTTTGCGCGGGGGTGGACCGCGCCATCGAGATCGTCGAGCGCGCGCTGGCGCAGTTCGGTGCGCCCATCTACGTGCGCCACGAGATCGTGCACAACACCTATGTGGTCAACGACTTGAAGGCCAAGGGCGCGATCTTCATCGAAGACCTGGCCGAGGTGCCGCCCGGCGCCACGCTGATCTTCAGTGCCCACGGTGTCAGCCAGGAGGTGCGCCGCGAGGCCGATGCCCGTGGGTTCCAGGTGTTTGACGCCACCTGCCCGCTGGTGACCAAGGTCCATGTGGAAGTGGCCAAGCTGCACCGCGAGGGCTACGAGTTCATCATGATCGGCCACAAGGGCCATCCCGAGGTGGAGGGCACGATGGGCCAGGTCACCGAAGGCATCTACCTGGTCGAAGACGAAGACGACGTGGCCACCGTGCAGGTGCAGCGCCCCGAGAAGCTGGCCGTGGTCACGCAGACCACGCTGTCGGTGGACGATGCGGCGGGCATCCTGGCGGCGATCAAGCGACGCTTTCCGCAGATCCGCGAGCCCAAGCAGCAAGACATCTGCTACGCCACCCAGAACCGTCAGGACGCGGTCAAGATCATGGCGCCGCAGGTGGACGTGGTCATCGTGGTGGGCAGCCCCACCAGCTCGAACAGCAACCGTTTGCGCGAACTGGCCGAGCGTTTGGGCACGCCCGCTTACATGATCGATTGCCCCGATGACCTGCAGGAAACCTGGTTCGATGCACACCCGCGCGTGGGTCTGACCGCGGGGGCTTCGGCGCCCGATGTGTTGGTGCAGCAGGTGATCGCGCGCCTGCGTGCGCTGGGCGCCGTGGGCGTGCGCCGCATGCAAGGCGTGGAAGAGCATGTGCGCTTCCCGCTGCCCAAGGGCCTGGGCGGCACCGGTCTGGACCGCCCGCTGCCCGCCGAGCGCAACAGCGACAATAGCCAGTAAGCTCCACCTCATTCCAACCTGATTTCTCACCATGCTCGACATCGCCCTGCTGCGCAAAGACCTTGACAGCGTGCTGGCCCGCCTGGCCAAGCGCAAGAACCCGCAGCCGTTCCTGGACGAGGCCGCTTTCCGTGCCCTCGAAGCCGAACGCAAGACCATCCAGACCCGCACCGAAGAGCTGCAGTCCCAGCGCAACAGCCTGTCCAAGCAGATCGGCATGCTCAAGGGCAAGGGCGAAGATGCCTCGGCCGTGATGGCGCAGGTGGGTGGCATCGGTGACGAGTTGAAGGCCAGTGCCGAGCGCCTGGAGGTCATCCAGTCCGAAATGGCCGCGATGCTGCTGGCCGTGCCCAATCTGCCGCACGACAGCGTGCCGGTGGGCTCGGACGAGTCGGGCAATGTGGAGGTGCGCCGCTGGGGCACGCCGGGTACCTATGGCTTCGACGTGAAGGACCATGTGGACGTGGGCGCGCCCTTGGGCCTGGACTTCGAGACAGGGGCCAAGCTCTCGGGCTCGCGCTTCACCTTTTTGAAGGGCCCGGCTGCCCGCCTGCACCGCGCGCTTGCCCAGTTCATGCTGGACGTGCAGACGCAAGAGCACGGCTACACCGAGTGCTACACCCCTTACCTGGTGCAGGCCAAGGCGCTGCAGGGTACGGGCCAGTTGCCCAAGTTCGAGCAGGACCTGTTCCATGTCACCTCGGGTGACGGTGAGGCATCGGACAGCAAGTGGTATCTGATCCCGACCTCGGAGGTGACGCTCACCAACACCGTGGCCGACACCATCGTGCCGCTGGAGCAGCTGCCCATCAAGCTGACGGGCCACACGCCGTGCTTCCGCTCGGAAGCGGGCAGCGCTGGGCGCGACACGCGCGGCATGATCCGCCAGCACCAGTTCGACAAGGTGGAGATGGTGCAGATCACCACGCCGGAGCAGAGCTACGAAGCTCTCGAGCAGATGGTGGGCCATGCGGAGGCCGTGCTGCAGAAGCTGGAACTGCCTTACCGCGTGATGTCGCTGTGCACCGGGGACATGGGTTTTGGCGCGACCAAGACCTATGACCTGGAAGTGTGGCTGCCCGCACAGAACGCCTACCGCGAGATCAGTTCGGTGTCGAACTGTGAAGCCTTCCAGGCGCGCCGCATGCAGGCCCGTTTCAAGACGGCACAAGGCAAGAACGAACTGGTGCACACGTTGAATGGTTCGGGCCTGGCCGTGGGCCGTGCCATGGTGGCGATCCTGGAGAACCACCAGCAGGCCGATGGGTCGGTGTATGTGCCGGTGGCGCTGCGCCCCTACCTGGGTGGCGCCGAGTTCATCTGCATGACGTGATCAAGGCCTGCAAGAAGCATCAAAACTGATGCTATACTTGCAGGCTACACACCGTTGACCACGGTTGCAACCAGTTTAGGAGAGGTGGCAGAGTGGTCGAATGTACCTGACTCGAAATCAGGCGTACGTGCATAACGTACCGTGGGTTCGAATCCCACCCTCTCCGCCAAAACAAGAAAAGCCTTGTAAGTCAATGACTTACGAGGCTTTTTCTTTTGGTGTTCTACCCAAGCGTTCTACCCAGCGAGGACGCTTGTGGACTTGGTTGTTCAAAGACCTACTGACCTTGAGTGAACTCTGAGTGCTTGTGCTTGCCAAGACTAGTGCAGGGGAGGCAGCGATGTCTTATCGGAGCCTCCTGAGTGACCCGCCGCGTATGGGTGGTCATTGCTGGCGCTGCCAGAAGAATTAAAAAATTTTGTGCTAGCATCGTTCCATATTTAATAATATATGGGCGGTTGTATGGTTGTTAGCTTGGGTGATTACTACAAAATTGATCCAGAAGCATTCGCCGCTACGGGTGCATTGGACCCGATTTTGGGCTTTGATACACGACTCTTTATTGATCCAAGCTTATTGCTGCATGCAACCACGGATGAATTGTCGGAGAGTTATGCTCGAATATCACATCACTTTTCAAGTGTGATAAGAGTTATCTCTGCCATTCAGAAGGAAGGGGATGTGTTTTGGCGTAGGGCAGACGCAATGCTGGCCTTTCCCGAGGTTCGTGGCCTATGTATTGGTTATTCGAAGGATGGGACAGGTGGGAAAGGAGCTGGCCCTAAGAAGAGGGCTCAAATACTTGCAACAATTCATGCCATTGTTAAGGCGGGTTGCACCGATGAGGCAATATTCGAATTGGTTGGAACATTCGAGGATGGTGTCGGTCCTGATTTGATTAGCGATATGATCGCTAAAATAATAATTGCTGATCTGATTAAATTTACTCAACGAGTTTGCAGTGATCTGGGGATTCCCATGAGATCGACTCATTATGCAAAGGGGATGCCTCAAGAGGATTTGCCATTTAATCCTAAGGACGATAGCCCAGTTATTCTCGTTCCCCGAGAAGTGTTGAGAGATTTACCTGTTGCCGAAGACTTCTCGGATATCGATTGGGTTGCTTCGCATAATGCGTTGATTCGGGAGCAGTTGAATAGTTTGATAACAGGGGCTTATAAAGCCTCTGCGTATTCAAAAAAGGAACAGTTGCGTCACGCAATAATCGATGTTCCCGGGGTCGTGCAAACCATCATTGATGCTTATCGTGCAGCCAATGTAAGCCCTTACGATTTTGGTGATGATCCCGCTGGGGAAACAATCTGGTATTCGGCTTCCAGAAATCTTCCTTCGAATTCTCCATTAAAATTGAGCTTGGCTTCGTCTCCGGGCTTGGATGACGTTTATTCAGTGGTTCTTCAAATTTGTAGCCACTTTAAGACGCTGGTGGAAGATAACCAGTTATGCCATCTTCTTTGGGATAAGGAAGGGCAGCATAAGAAAGAGGCTGCGGCTCAACTTCTGTTCTTTGGGGTTGCTCACGCCTATTGTCAGGCTAACAACCTTGATTTGTCCCCTGAGAGCGATGCTGGAAGAGGCCCAGTTGACTTTAAGGTGAGTTCTGGGTTTAAGGGCAAGGTGCTTGTTGAGTTGAAGTTGACAAGCAATAAAAATTTGTTAAAAGGCTTCAATGTCCAACTGCCAACTTATCAGGCTGCAGAGAATGCAGAGCGTGGGATCTATTTGGTTATTAATGTTGGAAACATCGGCAAGCAAAGATGGCAGCAATTTTCGGATGCTGTTCATGCTGCTGGTAGCAAGGCACCAAAAGTGATAGTTGTGGATGCTCACATTAGAGATTCTGCAAGTAAAGCCACGTCCATGTATACGGATGACTCTCCTGCCTGAGCGGAGGGGATTTTGAGGGTCTAGCACTCCCACGCATGAGCTGCTTATGGATATTTATAATATCAAAATATCTGCAGCTCGTTGGCGGCGGTTTATGCGGCCTTGGTGCGATTTTAGTGTTTTTGGCTGCCCCACCATAGACTGACTCCCAAAAACGCCGTGTAGGACGTTTTAGGCTGGTTGCTGTGCGTTTTTGACCCTCTGGACAGTTGAGACGCCAATTTCAAGCAGTTCGGCGGTCTTTCGGATGGACTTCCCTTCTGCCAGGAGCTTTAGTACAGCTTCGTTGTCGACGCGGGGTTTGCCGCCTTTGTACTTTCCTGCCTCTTTGGCGATTTTGATGCCTTCACGTTGTCGCTCCAGTAGCAGTGAGCGTTCGAACTGATAGACGGCTCCCAGCATGTTGAGCATCAACACTTGCATTGGGTTGGTTGCGTCACCAGTAAAGTGAAGGTTCTCCTTTATGAACTTCACCTCGACACCTTTGCCTGTCAAAAGACGAACTAGGGAGAGTAGGTCTTCCAGGTTTCTTGCCAAGCGGCTGATGTCGTGAACATGAAGGGTGTCACCTTCACGGATGAACTCCAGCATGGCTTGAAGTTGAGGGCGCTTTGCATCTTTGGCTGAACACTTGTCTTCAAAGACTTTATCAAGCTGAATTCCATCCAGTTGTCTGGCCGTGTTTTGCTCCACTGTGCTAACTCGGACGTATCCAATTGCCTTGCTCATGATGTGTTCATCAAAGTCTTAGATGTTTTCATCTTATGCTAATTTTTCAATGAACACAACTTAGATGAACACATTGACAGGGGGAGGGATGTGTTCACCCCTGTGTGTTCATCTAGCTATACCTCTTGAACACAAGGCGTCTATTCTGGTTTGTTGATGAACCCCCATCTGCGGATGCGATCTCCTGCATAGCTGATCTGCAGATCATGTGGCTTTGCTTTCTTGTTCGCTTCAGCAAGAACTTTGTGTTCTAAGGCGTCTTTGCTGATGAACCTGCTCATCATTGCTGCAGGGATGCCAGTGGCGAATATTGTGTTGATGCCTGATGCCGTGAGAATTTGGGCCAGCCCCTTAAGCTTCTCCGTGCTGTAGATCGACACATATGCCTGCCAGTCGTGGCTGGTAACTTCCATCCCGTAATGCTGTTCGTAGTAATCAATGACGCTGGATTTTGGGTGGATATGCTTCAATTTCCAGAGAATGGGGAATTTGTAGTTCTTTCTCAAGATGTCTCTTAGGAGCGAGGCTGCTTGAGTGTTCGTTTCCCGTGACTCTTTGATTGGGAAGAAGATGCAGGTTTGGTATGAGAACTTATGCGCTCTGAGTGCTTCAGCATATTTTCTCTTCGTTTTCTGTTCTGCAGTCTCAGACATTGAAATCTCTTTGGGGGTGTGTAGGTTGGCTAGATGTGTTTAGTCTAGTTGTGTTGCTTCTAATGTTGCTTATAGCTATCTCTAGAAGCTCTAGAAGAGCTAATTGCTAATCCATCCTATATCTACAGCTGGCCTCTACTGATCAGTGGTGGCGTAACTCTTTGATTAATTGAGGATTTTTGAGGCGTTCTGTCGTGTTTGAGGCAAAATTTTAGTGCGGCAGCCTTGGCGTGATCTGGGATAGGTCGAGGTCAAGATCCAAGTCAAGGATGGCGTCATGGAGGATTTCTGGTGGGATGTCATCCAGGTACACGCCCATTGTTATGCCGACAGGCTTGTGTCCAACTATCTTCTCGATTTTGATCTGCGAAATGTCAAGGGCGGTTAACTCGGTAATGAATGAGGCTCTTAGCGAGTGAAATGTATGGCGTGAGCTGAACCCTAGTTGATCCTTTAACCTGCCGAACGCTGTAGAGAGGTATGAGATTTTTTCGCCTGTTGCTCTTGGGCGATGAGGGAATATTGGTCCGCCGCCTGACTCGCTCAGCAAAGCTTTATGAAGCTTATGTAGGTGTGGGTGTATTGGTACCACACGGATGCCAGCTTTTGTTTTGGCGTCAGAGACTTGGAATCCAATTGGATCTCCATTGCGCCATAGTGTTGATTTCTGGTCGATTTGTGCTAATTCTTCGATTCGGCAACCTGTGTATGCACCGTAGGCGATTAGCGTTGCTAGGATTCTGCCGTTTTTGCAGGAATCAAAGGAGGCGTTGAACAGGTGCTTGATCTCTGCCTTTGTGTAGCCAATATAGTTTTCCCGCTGACGCCCTCCTGCCTTCTTGAGGTTGTGGCCTAGTACGGGGTTGGCAATCGTTAGGCTTCTGGTGTGAAATGATGGTGCGTATTTGCAAAGCCACTCGTATAGGTTCTTAATAGCTCCAAGCTGAGTTCCTCTTGTTGCCATTGATTGGCTGTATTTTTCAAGATAATCGGCAACGCTTTGAAATGTTATCTCTTGGTTTGTTTCTTCGAGGTGTGCGAGGAATTTCTCTACAGATCTTTTGATTGTGTTGCGTGTTTTGATGTTGTCTTGGATATTGTCAATATCGCTCTTCCACTTGTTTAGCAAATGTGTAGACACGTTGTGCTTGTGTGTTTTTACAGCTGATCTTTCGCTGTTAATTGCATTGTTCCTGAAGTCCTCGTAACTCAACTCTGAAGCCAATCCATTCCATTGGGCATATATACGAACTTCTAGTTGGAACTCGTTCACCGCGTGAGTGTATTTTTCTCTGAGCTCAACAGTCTCAAATTTTTTGTTGGCAACTTCGTGAGTGACCATTAAGAGATGTTGGGACTTCTCGCTTAGAAATATTTTTGTTTCTTGGGGGGCATCACTTAGTACGTCTTCTATGTACGAAAACCAGTAACCAAGAAGCGCGTTGATGCCATCTTGGGTAGAGCATTCTTTCGCTAGGGATGCAGAGTCTTTATAGATGTTCAGGCGCGTTTCGTCGTTTAGCTCTTTGACGTAGCCGTGCAAGCTAGAGAGGTAGTCATACGACTCCTCATGCTCTGCTGCGGATGCTGCTTCCGCTGTTGACTTTCTTGTGCGGTATGCATGTGCCTTGCTCTGGAGTTCTGCCAGAAGCAGCGTCTTCAGCCTACAGGCTTCTTTGTAGTCACTAGATAGTCTTTTCTTGATGACTACTTTGTTCCCGAATGCTGCGCGTACGTCCTTCGGGATGTCCCAGCGTATGTACCAGTTGCTACCTCTAAGTTCGAGATGATTCTTTACTCTGCTGGAGGACATGGTTCTACCCAATATTTCTACCCAAAATGGGGTTAGATGCCCTTGGATAGTGGGTTCTCTAGGGGGGGCTTGTCAAGCTGGAGAGTCCCACCCTCTCCGCCAAAACAAAGCCCAAGTGATTGATTCACTTGGGCTTTTTGGTTTTCAGGGGTCAAGCCAGGGCCCGCTGAATGAGGATCTTCTGCACATCGGATGTGCCTTCGTAGATCTGGCAGACCCGCACATCGCGGTAGATGCGCTCAACGGGGAAGTCGCTCACATAGCCGTAGCCACCATGGATCTGGATGGCATCGCTGCAGACCCGTTCGGCCATTTCGCTGGCGAAGAGCTTGGCCATGGCAGCTTCTTTCAGGCAGGGCAGGCCGGCATCGCGCAGGGCCGCGGCGTGGTGGGTGAGGGCGCGTGCAGCCTCGATCTGGGTGGCCATGTCGGCGAGCTTGAAACCCACGGCCTGGTGTTTGAAGAGGGCTTGGCCAAAGCTCTCGCGCTCTTTGGCGTAGCGCAGCGCGCACTCCATGGCGCTGCGTGCCATGCCGATGCTTTGGGCGGCTATCCCGATGCGGCCGCCCTCCAGCGCCGACAGGGCGATCTTGTAGCCTTCGCCTTCCGCGCCAATGAGGTGGTCAGCAGGAATGCGGCATTGATCGAAGTTGATCTGCGCCGTGTCGCTGCTGTGCTGCCCCAGCTTGTCTTCGAGTCGTGCGACGACGTAGCCGGGGGTCGATGTGGGCACCAGGAAGGCACTCATGCCACGCTTGCCCGCCGCCTTGTCGGTCACCGCGATCACGATGGCCACGTCCGCCTGCTGACCACTGGTGATGAACTGTTTGACGCCGTTGAGGACATAGTGATCGCCATCGCGTGTGGCGGTGGTGCGCAAGGCGGCAGCGTCGGAGCCGGTGTGGGGCTCGGTCAAGCAGAAGGCGCCCAGCATGTCGCCCGTGGCCAGGGGGCGCAGCCATCGCGTTTGCTGTGTGGCGTTGCCGTAGTTCAGCAAGATGGCGTTGACTGGGCAGTTGGTCACGCTGATGGTGGTGCTGACACCCCCATCGCCCGCGGCGATTTCTTCCAGCACCAGGGCCAGCATCTGGTAGTTCAGGCCCGCACCGCCCAACTCCTCCGGCACGCAGATGCCGTAGCAGCCCAACTGGGCCAGGCCTCGGTGCACTTCTTTGGGAAAGGTGCGGGACTTGTCCCACGCCGGCGCGTGCGGCCAGATCTGTTCTTGCACGAACGCGCGGATGGCATCGCGCACCATGGTTTGGTCTTGGGTGAGGATCATGGGGGCGCCGCGGGTGTCAGAGCATCTCGATGGCCATGGCGGTGGCTTCGCCGCCGCCGATGCACAGGGTGGCCAGGCCCTTGCGCAGCCCACGTGCGCGCAGCGCATGCATCAGTGTCACCAGGATGCGAGCGCCCGACGCGCCAATGGGGTGACCCAGCGCGCAGGCACCGCCGTTCACGTTGACGATGTCGTGGCTGATCTGCAATTCGTGCATCAAGGCCATGGGCACCACGGCGAAGGCCTCGTTCACCTCCCACAGCTCCACGTCTTGCACCGACCAGCCCGCACGAGCGAGCGCCTTTTGGGTGGCGCCGATGGGGGCTGTGGCAAACCAGTTAGGCTCGTGGGCGAACACGGCATGGCTCACGATGCGAGCCAGCGGAGTCACGCCTCGTTCGGCAGCGCTGGAAGCGCGCATGAGCACCAGGGCCGCAGCGCCGTCGCTGATGCTGGAGCTGCTGGCGGCGGTGATGGTGCCGTCTTTCTTGAACGCGGGCTTGAGGGTGGGGATCTTGTCGATCTTGACCTTGGCCGGGGCTTCGTCGGTGCGGATGATGACTTCACCGCTGCGGCCGGCAACGGTGACGGGCGTGATCTCGGCGTCGAAAGCACCCGAGGTGGTGGCCGCCACCGCACGTTGCGCACTGGCGGTCGCAAAGTGATCTTGCTGTGCTCGGGTGAACTGGTACTTGGCCGCGCAGTCTTCACCGAACGTGCCCATGGAGCGCCCAGGTTCGTAGGCGTCTTCCAGGCCGTCGAGCATCATGTGGTCGAAGATGCGGTCATGACCAATGCGGTAGCCGCCGCGTGCCTTGGGCAGCAGGTAGGGGGCATTGGTCATGCTCTCCATGCCGCCAGCGACGATGACATCGGCGCTGCCCGCAGCCAGCATGTCATGGGCGAACATGACGGCGCGCATGCCGGACCCGCACATCTTGCTGAGGGTCACGGCGCCGGTGCCGATGGGCAGGCCACCTTTGAGCGCGGCCTGGCGAGCGGGAGCCTGACCTTGGCCGGCCATGAGGCAGTTGCCCATGAGGACTTCGTCCACCTGGCTGGGTGGCAGCCCGGCGCGTTCAACCGCTGCGCGGATGGCCGCGCCACCGAGGTCGTGGGCAGCAAGGGGGGCGAAGTCGCCCTGGAAACTGCCCATGGGCGTGCGGGCGGCGGAAACGATGACGATGGGGTCCGTGGACATGGCGGTTTGCTTCAAAACATGATGGATGGGAACGGATGGGCGATGCCGGCGTGGATGCCAGCACGGAGGCCTCTCATCACTTGGGGGCCATGCGGATGGCACCGTCGAGGCGGATGACCTCGCCGTTGAGGTAGCCGTTGTTCACGATGTGCCCCACCAGCGCGGCGAACTCGGCGGGCTTGCCCAGGCGGGCAGGGAAGGGCACCATCTGGCCCAGCGAGTGCTGCACTTCTGGCGGCAGGCCCAGCAGCATGGGGGTTTCCATGATGCCCGGGGCAATGGTCACGACGCGCACGCCGATGCGGCTCAGTTCGCGCGCCAGTGGCAGGGTCATGGCCACGATGCCGCCTTTGGAGGCGGCGTAGGCGGCTTGCCCGATCTGGCCGTCGAACGCGGCCACGGACGCCGTGTTGACGATGACACCCCGTTCGCCGTTGGCATCGGGTTCGGTGCGCGCCATGATGTCGGCGGCCAGACGGATCATGTTGAAGCTGCCCACCAGGTTGATCTGGAGGGTGCGGGAGAAGGAGGCCAGCTTGTGCACCCCGTCGCGACCCAGCACTTTTTCGGCGGTGGCGATGCCGGCGCAGTTCACCAAGCCTCGGAGGGGGCCCAGGCGTGCGGCTTCGGCGAAGGCGCGGCTGGCGCTGTCTTCGTCGCTGACATCGGTTTGCACGAAGCGGGCCTGGCTGCCCAACTCCGCCGCCATGGCTTCACCCGCTTGCGCATTGAGGTCGGCAAGCACCACCTTGGCGCCCTGTTCGACCAGGTGCCGCGCAGTGGCCGCTCCCAGGCCGGAGCCTCCGCCGCTCACCACAAAGACGCTGTCTCGAATTTCCATGTGTCATGCTCCTGAGGAATGGGGTGGCACCACGCTCGGGCAGACGCCTGCCATCGTTGATGGGTGCCTGGATCTCCCGGCAATCTAGCGTCTTGGGGCATATCTGGGAATGTCGCTTGCGCTCAATTGGGGTGAGCGAACGGGTCACTGCCTCTAAACTTCGGTGGATGCATCCCCGTCAGATGGAAAAAGGCAGTGTCTCGATCGGCTTTGTGGCGGAGGCGATGGCCTGTATCCGTCTGAGGGGGCTGGATCCGGAGGGGGTGTTGCGTCAGGCGGGCATTGCTCCCGATCTGCTGAACGCGCCCCATGCGCGCGTGTCGTCCCGCCAGTTTGGGGGGCTGTGGCACGCCATTGCCCAGGCGATCGATGACGAGTTTTTTGGCATGGACCGCCACCCGATGAAGGTGGGCAGTTTCACCCTGCTGTGCCATGCCGTGATCCAGAGTGACACGCTGGAGCGTGCGCTGTTGCGGGCCCTGCGTTTTTTGCGTCTGGTTCTGGACGAGTTGTCTGGCGAGTTGGTGTGTGAGGGCGAGGTGGCGCACATCGTGCTCCACGACCGACGCATGGGCAGCGATCGGCCGCAGCATGGGTCGGCGCAGCCGCGTCGTGCCTTTGCGCACGGGACCTTCATGGTCATCCTGCATGGGCTGGCTTGTTGGCTGGTGGGGCGACGGATCCCGGTGATGGGCGCCTCGTTCTGTGATGACGCGCCACCTTACGCGGACGAGTGGCGGGTGTTGTTTTGCCAGAATCTGCAGTTCCGGCAAGCGCGCAGCTGCATCAGCTTTCCTGCGACATACCTGGCGCTGGCCAACATCCAGAACGAGCGCTCCATGAAGGCCTTTCTGCGAGACGCGCCCGCCAACTTTCTGGTCAAGTACAAGAACAGTGCAGGTTTGGCGGCGCAGATTCGACGTCGTTTGCGGGCCTGGCCGCCAGCCTCTTGGCCCGATTTTGACGAGATGGCCAGGCAGCTGCACGCGTCTTCGGCCACGCTGCGTCGTCGGCTGAGCGAGGAGGGCACGTCGTATCGGGCGATTTGTGATGAGTTGCGGCGCGATCTGGCCATCTCCTTGTTGGGTGACACGCGGCGCAGCCTGGTGGACATCGCGGGCGAATTGGGCTTTGCCGAGGCCAGCGCCTTTCATCGCGCGTTCAAGCGTTGGACCGGCGCTCGCCCGAACGAGTATCGGCACCCACGCGAAGGGTGATGGGCGCGGATCGGAGTCCCCGCTTCCGCGGTCTGGCTTGTGTCAGTAAATTGCGTGGCGGGCGTGCGATTCGGGCTCGCCGAATGGCACAGTAGCGGCCATGAACATCATCATTTTGGGTGCTGGCCGCGTGGGCGAGAGTGTGGCCGAAAGCCTGGTCTCGGAGCAGAACGACATCACGGTGATCGACCAGGATCCTGTGCGCTTGCGCGTCCTGGAAGAGCGTCTGGACCTGCGCGGCGTGGTGGGCAACGGCATCCAGCCCTCGGTGTTGCGCGAGGCCGGTGCGCAGGACGCCGACATGGTCATTGGCTGCGCCACCTCCGATGAGTCCAACCTGGTGTTCTGCAAGGTGGCACACAGCGTCTTTCAGGTGCCGACAACCATCGCGCGGCTGCGTTCCCCCGAGTTCAGTGAGGGCGACGCCTTGCTGTCCAAGTCGGGCTTTGCGGTCGACGAGGTGATTTGTCCGGAAGACTCCGTCACGCATTACATCAACAAACTGCTGGAGTACCCCGAAGCCTTGCACGTGCTGGAGTTTGCGGGCGGTCGGGTTTGCCTGATCGGTGTGAAGGCCGTGGCAGGCAGTGCCTTGGCCGGGCGCACCCTGGCCGATTTCAAGCAGTTGTTCCCGAAGTTCGAGATGCGGGTGGTGGCGCTCTACCGGCAGGATGTGGGCCTGGAGCCCAGTCGTGACACCGTGGTGATGCCGGGTGACGAGGTGTTCGTGCTGGCCGCCAAAGAGCACATTCGCCAGGTGCTGCGGGCCATCCACAACGTGGATGCCCCCGTGCAACGCGTCATGATCGGCGGTTGCGGCAAGGTGGGGTTGCGCCTGGCCCGCAGCCTGGTCGGTCAGTACCAGGTCAAGCTCATTGAGCAGAAGCTGCCGCGCTGCGAGTACCTGGCCAGCCAGTTGCCATCCGATGTCCTGGTGCTCCATGGCGACACGGTGGACGAAGACCTGCTGGAGGAAGAGGGCGTCGCCGACATGGACATGTTCCTGGCGCTGACCGATGACGACGAGGACAACATCATGGCAGCGATGCTGGCCAAACGCCTGGGCGCTCGCCGGGTGATGGCCTTGATCAATCGTCGCTCCTACGCTGACATGCTCAATGGCGGCATGATCGACATCGCGGTGTCGCCGGCGCAGACGGTGATCGGGGAGTTGCTGACCCACATCCGCCGCGGTGATGTGGTGGGGGTGCACAGTCTGCGTCGGGGTGCCGCGGAGGCACTGGAGGGTGTGGCGCGGGGGGATGTGAAAACGTCCAGGCTGGTGGGGCGGCGCATCGAAGAGATCCATCTGCCCGCAGGTGCACGGTTCGGTGCCATCGTGCGGGGAGAGGGACGGCAGTCTCAGGTGTTGATGCCGCATCACGACACGCTCATCGAGTCCGATGACCACATCATCATTTTCATTCCACACAAGCGTCTGGTGCGTGCGGTAGAGAAACTCTTCCAGGTGGGGGCGACCTTCTTCGGGTGAACGTCATGCAGTTGTTTGGTCCGGTTCTCGCCTTGCTGGCGCGCATCCTGATGGCGTTTGCCTTTGCCTTTTTCGTGCCGTTGGCCTGGGCATGGTTTGCCGATGATGTGGCCCTGCGCGCCGTGTGGGCGGCCTCGTTCGGCCTGGCTTTTGGCAGCGGCTGGGTGCTGCTCTTGCTCACGCGCCGCTACAGCCGCGAGTTGTTGCCCCGCGATGGCTTTCTGCTGGTCAATCTGGTGTGGGTTGTGTTGACCGTCTACGCCATGGTGCCGCTGTTGTTCGCGGTGCCTGACATCACCGTCAGCAAGGCCTTCTTCGAGGCGATGAGTGCCTTGACCGCCACCGGGGCCACCGCCCTGTCCGGACTCGACAGCCTGCCGGTGTCGGTGAACGTGTGGCGCTGTTTCCTGCAACTGGTGGGGGGACTTGGCATCGTGCTGTTGGTGGTGGCCGTGTTGCCTTTGCTGGGACTGGGGGGCATGCAGCTCTACAAGGCCGAAACCCCGGGCCCCATGAAGGATGCCAAGTTCACGCCGCGCATCGCCGAGACGGCCCGCGGACTGTGGGCGGTGTACTTTGTGCTCTCGGTGGCGTGCTTCCTGGCTTATCGCTGGGCTGGCATGAGTTGGGCCGATGCCTTCATGCACATGTGCACCACCATGGGTCTGGGCGGCCTGTCGTCGCACGATGCGAGTTTTGGCTACTGGAATTCGCCTGCCATCGAATGGGTGGCCACCTTGTTCATGACACTGGCGGGCATCAGTTTTCTGCGCTATTTCATGGTGTGGCGCACCCGCTCCATCAAGCCGGTCATCGACGACCGGGAGATCCGCATGTACATCGTGGTGCTGCTGGTGGCCACGCTGATGGTCTTCATCAGTCTGCTGGATCACCAGCCTCAGTCACATGCGGTGGACACGCTGCGCACCGCACTGTTCCATGTGGTGTCCGTGGCGACCACCACGGGCTATGCCTCGCAGGATTACACGCAGTGGCCTGTGGCCCTGCCGGTGCTGATGATGTTTCTGGGGGCATTTGCCTCGTGCGCAGGCTCCACCGGCGGTGGCATCAAGATGGTCCGCATGGTGTTGCTGATCAAGCAGGCCCGACGCGAACTGGTGCGCATCATTCACCCTAGGGTGGTGAACCCGGTCACCCTGGGCGGGCAGACCGTGCCGCCTGCGGTCATGCAGGCGGTGCTGGGTTTCATGCTGATCTATGGCGGTGCGACCATGGGGCTGACCTTCCTGATGCTGTTGTCAGGTTTGGACATCGTCACGGCGTTTTCCGCGGTGGTGGCCACGGTCAACAACATCGGACCCGGATTGGGGCAGGTGGGGCCGGCCGGCAACTTCGGTGGCCTGAGCAGCTTTCAGCTCTCGGTACTGAGCTTTGCGATGCTGTTGGGCCGACTGGAGTTCTTGACGGTGCTGGTGCTGTTCACCCGCCATTTCTGGCGTCGCTGACCCTTGCGCGGTCCGCCCAGTGCTTCACTGGGACATCGACTGCGGCCGATAATTTCGGTTTGCGGTGATCGGCGGAGATGGGTGTGCTGACCTTCATTTACCTGGTGGCCATCACGGCCGAGGCGATGTCTGGCGCCCTGGCAGCCGGGCGGCGGCGCATGGACATCTTTGGGGTGGCCGTGGTGGCTTTCGTGACTGCGCTGGGCGGGGGCACGGTGCGTGACCTGATCCTCGGCCATTTCCCGATTGGTTGGACCCAGCACCCCACCTACATCTACCTGGTGATCGGTGCCGGTCTGCTCACGGTGCTGGTGGCCCCCTATCTGCACCACCTCAAACGCACGTTCCTGGTCCTGGATGCCTTGGGGCTGGTGGCCTTTTCCCTGATCGGCTGCGATGTTGCCCTGCAGATGGACTATCCCGTGGCGGTGGTGATCATGGCGGGCATGATCACCGGCATCTTTGGCGGCATCCTGCGCGATGTGCTGTGCGCGCAGGTGCCGGTGGTGTTCCAGCGCGAGATTTACGCCATGGTGTCGCTGGCGGTGTGCATGCTGTTCCTGGGTTTGCGCGCCTTGGGCGTTGACCCCACGTGGAACACGGTGATCAGCCTGGTGACGGGCCTGTCGCTGCGCCTGGCTGCCATCTATTTCAGCTGGAGTCTGCCCACGTTCGCCTACGACCGGCGCTGGGACTGACGTCAGGTCATGGCAGTCGAACGGCGCCGAGGGCCTCGTAGAACTGCGCCAGGTGAATGCCATCGACCACGCCGTGGTGGGCTTGCACGGCCACCGGCATCATCCAGCGGTCATCGCGGGGGGTGAACTTGCCCAGCGTGATCACCGGGATGTAGGCATAGAGTGGGTCATACGGGTGCGTGAAGGCCGTGAAACTCAGCCAAGGTACCGTCGTGATGAAAAACATGTGGTGTTTCGCGCCCACCGACAGATCGGGGGCTTGCTTCACCGCGGCCATGCGCGCTTGGGCCTCCCGGCAGTAGGCCTCGAAGTCGTCGAGGTGCAGGCCGTCGCAAAACGAGAACAGGCCCCCCTCGCGCGCGACGGTGTAGCCTGGGTCGGTTCGGTCGTACTCATGGAGCACCCCGTCGATCACGCGCTGGCGGAAGGCTGCCACCGATTGCACCGCGCACGACACCGCATAGCTCATCCCCAGGAAAAAGGAGCGTGCCTGGGCCTGGCAGACCTGCCGGATGTGGGTGACATCGACTTCGCAGGTGACGCTGAGTTGGGGCATGGCCCGATTGGCGAAGGCCTTGAGGATCTCGGCGCGCGGGTAAGTGGCGAGGTCGATGACGCGGGGCGTGGGAGGGTACACGGGAGGGCGTGGAACGTGATGGAAGCGGCATTGTCCCGGGCACCGGTAAGCCCGGGACTGGTGTGGTTTAAGGGTTTACCCTAGAATCCGTTCGTTTTCACTCACGCCTCATCATCATGCCTGCCGATCCGAACACCAGTCTGAACCTCATGCTGGGCTGGAGCGCCGCGCCGCTGACGGTGGCCAACGCCTACTTCAGCCAGTTGGAGCGGGGTTCGATCCACTCCCCGCATTCGCACGACCGTGCCTTGTCGCGCGCCCTCAACACCTTCAACACCCAGTGGTTCAACCTGGGTTTGGACGCCGTGAATGCGTCGCGTCAGGCCATCCGTCAGGCTGAAGACCTGGGGCTGCCCAGTGCCCTGCTGTCGGCCACCGATCAGGTGCTCTCTCAGCAAGAGGCGTCCTTGCGCGCCACCGCACGCAAGGTGGTGCGCATGGCCTACGCCTACTGAGTCCGCTTGCGGTCACAGCGCTGTCAAATTGCGTCTCTATAAAGCGGTCTTTACCGTTCCACGGAGAGAACGGTCAACTATCAGCATTGGAGATGGAAGATGCGATCGCTTTTGAGCCTGTCTGCCGCACTCGCTGTGGCGCTGTCGTTGACGGCCTGCGGCACCATGACGAATGAGGCCCCGGTGTCGGCCGAAGGTTTCCCCACGCGCACGGCTGAGGGTCTGCTGGTCGGCCCCAACGGCATGACCGTGTACACCTATGCCAAGGACGGCAAGAACGCCGGCATGTCGGAGTGCTATGACGCCTGCGCCACCAACTGGCCACCGCTGACCGTGGCACCGGGCACCGTGGCCACCAAAGAATACCCGCTGATCATCCGCATGGATGGCAAGTACCAGGTGACGCTGGACGGCCAGCCGCTGTATTACTACGCCCAAGATGCCAAGCGCGGCGACACCGCCGGCGACGGCCGTGGCGAAGGTGCCTGGAAGGTCAACCGCCGCTGATCGGACACCATCGCGGCCAAGGGCATCACGGACCGTGGTGTCCGCTCAAGGGGTCGGGTGCATCCAGCGCCCGGCCCATTTTTTCATCTCGCTGACCCACAGCACCGCACTGCCCATGGCAAGGCACACGCCCCATTGCGCGAGGGTGAGTGGCACGGTGCCGAAGGCCACATTGAGCACCGGCAGGTGCACCACGGCCACCTGCAACAAGGCCGACAGTCCCACTGCGCCCCACAGCCACAGGTTGGTGTTCCCCGACTGGAAGACGCTGCGCATGTCCGAGCGGGCGCTGAAGGCGTTGAACAACTGTGCCAGCACCAGTACGGTGAAGGCCGCCGTGCGGGCCACGTCCAGCCCTTCCTGACCTTCGAGCAGACCGCCCGGCAGGTACCCATCGAGCGTCAGCAAGGTGCACACGGCGATCACCAGTCCGTTGAGCAGCACATCCATCCACATCCGCAGATCGATCACCCGGTCGCTCAGGCGGCGAGGTGGGCGCGACATCACATCGCCACTCGGTGGGTCCATGCCCATTGCCAGCGCCGGGCCGGAATCGGTGATCAGGTTCACCCACAGCAACTGCGTGGCCAGCAGAGGCAGGATCACCCCGTGCGTGTCGTCCAGCAAACCCAACCATGCGGCGCCAATCACGCCCAGGAACACGGTCAGCACCTCGCCCATGTTGGACGACAGCAGATAGCGCAGGAACTTGCGGATGTTGTCGAATATGGCGCGCCCCTCGCGCACGGCTTCGACGATGGTGGCGAAGTTGTCGTCCGCCAGGATCATCTTGGCGGCCTCCTTGCTCACCTCGGTGCCGGTGATGCCCATGGCGACCCCGATGTCAGCCGTTTTCAGGGCCGGGGCATCGTTGACCCCATCGCCTGTCATCGCCACGATGTGGCCTTGCGCCTGCAGGGCGTCGACGATGCGCAATTTGTGGGCCGGGGCCACCCGCGCAAAGACCGAGGTGTTGCGCACGGCATGGGCAAAGCCCGCATCGTCCAGCGCGTCCAGTTCGGTCCCGGTGAGCGCGCGGGCGCCAGGTTCGATCAGGCCCAGATCGGTGGCGATCCGCTCGGCGGTGCGAGGGTGGTCACCGGTGATCATGATGACGCGCAGACCTGCCCGGCGCGCTTCGGCAATGGCGTCACCTGCCTCCGCGCGCGGCGGGTCGATGATCCCTGCCGTGCCCACAAAGATCAGTTGCTCCTCCAGATCCTGACCGGCGCTCAGATCCTCATGCGGGGCCAAGGGTCGGTAGGCCACGGCCAGGGTGCGCAGGGCCGCTTGCGACAACTCGTCCACATGCGACAAGGCCTGGGCACGACGCTCGGGTGTCAGGGGCTCGATGGCATCGCCCACGCGCAGGTGGGTGCAGCGTGCCAGCAGCACATCGGGGGCCCCCTTGCACACCAGCACGGGCGCATTGTCCTGGGTTCGGTCATGCGCCAGCACCGACATCATCTTGCGGTCGCTCGTGAAGGGCAACTCTGCAAACCGTTCGAAGCGGCTGCCGCGCAGACCCTGTACGCCCAGCTTGTGTTCGGCCACCAGGAAGGCGGCCTCGGTCGGGTCGCCCTGAATCTCCCACTGCCCGTCTGGGGTCTGGCGCAGGTCGGCGTTGCCTGCGAGGCTGCCTCCGCTCAGCAAGGCCGTGTGCTCGCTGTGGACATCGCCTTCGGTCAGTGTTCGACCCTGGTGCTGCACCTCGCCGTTGGGCGCGTAGCCCACGCCAGTCACATGGGTGCCGCCTGAGGCGGTCATGCCCCGCTGCAGGGTCATCTCCGATCGGGTGAGCGTGCCGGTCTTGTCGGTGCAGATGACCGAGGCCGAGCCCAGCGTCTCGACCGACGACAGGTTCTTCACGATGGCGCGCTGACGCGCCATGCGCTGCACGCCAATGGCCAGCACCATCGAGAGAATGGCCGGCAAGCCCTCGGGTACCGCCGCCACGGCCAGGGAGACGCCCAGCATCATCACCGACACCAAAGCCGGCACGCTGTGCACCTCGGTCACCAGCAAGACCGAGCCCACCACCACGGCGCAGATCACGATCACGGCCAGGCCCAGCATCTTGCCGACCCGTCGGATCTCCTTTTGCAGCGGAGTGGCATCCTGACGGGCCTCAGCCAGCAGGTGTGCGATGGTGCCCATCTGGGTCGCCATGCCCGTGGCCGTGACGATGGCCAGGCCGGTGCCTTGTGCCACGGCCGTGCCCTTGAAGACCATGTTGCGCTGGTCGGCCACAGCGGCAGGTTCGTGCAGGGTGTCGGCATGCTTGAGCACCGATTCGCTCTCGCCGGTCAGCGACGCCTCTTGCACGCGCAGGGCCGTTGCACGCACCAGTCGGGCGTCCGCGCCCACTGCGTCGCCTTCTCCCAGCACCAGCAGGTCGCCACGCACCAGGGTGTCGTTGGCCACCCGCTGCACCATGCCATCGCGCATCACCGAAGAGGTGGCCGCCACCATGCGTGCCAGCGCGGCCGCGGCATCGGCTGCTTTAGCCTCCTGCACATAGCCCAGCACCCCGTTCAGGGCGACGATCACCACGATCACCAGCGCATCGACGGGCCAGCCCACCTGGCCCTCGATGTGCCAGGCCAGCAAGGTCACCCCCACGGCCGCCATCAGCAAGTAAATGAGCGGGTCCTGAAACTGCGTCAGCAAACGGCGCCAGGCCGGAGGTGGCGGGGCGTGCCGGAGCCGATTGGGGCCGTCGAGGGCGAGCCGACGAGCGGCTTCCGCAGTACTGAGACCCTGCTTGAGATCACTGTGCAGGGCTGCTGCAAGCGCGTCAGCCGATTGCAAAGAGGGGGGCTGGGGCAGATCGGGATCGGCCATGGTGAGGGCGGGGCGGCAGATGGGGGAAGAAGCTCAACCATACAGTCTGACCGTGACAGTCAGGGAGCGGGCGCGCCGCTCAGGCACGCGGTGGCAGTGCGATCACCTGTTCACCCAGCGGCAAGTGGGCCACCGGGGCCACCAGATCGGCCAGCGTCACACCGTCGAGCACCGCCAGATACTGTGCCATCGCGTCCTTCAAGGTGCGCTTGAGCAGACACAGGCCGTCGAGTCGGCAGGTGTTCACCTTTGCATCGAAGCACTCCACCAGGTTGAAGTCCGTTTCCGTTTGGCGCACCACCGTGCCCAGCACGATCTGATTGGCTGGCTTGAGCAGACGCAAGCCGCCCCCACGTCCACGGGTTGTCTCCAGCCAGCCGTTGGCCGCCAGGGTCATGGCGATTTTGGTCAGGTGACTGCGCGAAATCCCGTGTGCCTGCGCGATCTCGCTGATCGTAGGCGGCGTCGGTCGGTTTTCGGTGGCGGCGCAGTACATCAGTACCCGCAGGCTGTAGTCGGTCCACTGGGTCAATCGCATGGTGTCAGTGTGTCATCACAAAAAGATTCACACAAGATGAATCTTCTGTGCTTAGAATATGCATGTTGAATGAATCTTTAAGGAGCCCCCATGCACGCCGTCCACACGCCACATTCGCTGGCCCCAGTCACCCCTCTTTCGGCCGATCTCGCCCAACAATCGCTCGGAGAGATCGCCGTGGCCTTGCCTGGCGCCACCGCCGTATTCCGTCGTCTGAAGCTGGACTTCTGTTGTGGGGGGCAAGTGCGTCTGGTGGACGCTTGTGCGGCCAAGGGGTTGGATGCCGACGCCCTGGTCACCGAACTGAAAGCCTTGGTGCGCGACGACCTGGCCCCCGCCACCCCCGAGCCTGCGGCCCTGGTTGACCACATCGTTTCGCGCTACCACGAGGTGCACCGTGCCCAATTGCCCGAGCTGATCCGCATGGCGCGCCGCGTCGAGGCCGTGCACCGCGATCACCCGCACGTGCCCGTGGGGCTGGCCGACCACCTGGAGCGCATGAACGAAGAGTTGTGCGATCACATGGCCAAGGAGGAAGGCGTGCTCTTCCCCATGCTCAAGGCGGGGGGGCACCCGATGGTCGGGCAGCCGATTGCCATGATGCGTCACGAGCATGTCGACCACGGCGAGCACCTGGCTCGCCTGGTGGAACTCACCCACGAACACACGCCACCCCAGGGGGCCTGCAACACCTGGCGCGCGCTGTTCGCCGGCACTGCCCAGTTGGCCGAGGACCTCATCCAGCACATCCATCTGGAAAACAACGTGCTGTTCCCGGCTTTCGAGGGCGCGACCCGCTGAAGTTGTCCAATGGACCGGAGGGCGACAGAGTTGGCAACTTCTCGCTTTCCGGTCTTCAGGTTTCCACGGGTGGCAGGTAAAATTCACTTACTCCCTTTGCATGTCAGGGTCATGACCGTGCAACACCCAAGAGAACACGATGATCTTTGGAAAACTGCTGCCCCGTGAGGGCAATTTTTTTGAGCTGTTCAACCAGCACGCTCAACACACGGTCACGGCGGCCCACGCCTTTGCCGAGCTCGTCAAGCACTACGCCGATCCGGCCTTGCGCGAGCGCCACAACCGTGCTGTCGACGACGCGGAGGGGGCAGCTGACACGGTGACGCTGGAAGTCAACCGCCTGCTGCACCAGACCTTCATCACCCCGATCGACCGGGAACAGATTCACTCGTTGATCAACACGATGGACGATGTGGCGGACCTGTTGCAGGACGCCGCCGAGGCGATGTCACTTTACGACATTCGCGCCATGACCGAGCACATCGTGCGCCTGACCGACCTGTGCGTGCGCTGCGTCGAGCGTGTCAAGACGGCCATCGGTCTGCTGCATCAGGTGGGTCAGGCCGCGTCGGCCGAAGCTGCCCTGAAGATCTGCGCCGAAATCGACCAACTCGAAGGCGAGGCCGACAAGGTGCTGCACACGGCCATGAGCAAGCTCTTCCGCGAAGAGCCCGATGTGCGTGAAGTCATCAAGCTCAAAGCCATCTATGAATTGCTGGAAACCGTCACCGACCGCTGTGACGACGTGGGCAAGCTCATCGAGGGCGTGATCCTCGAGAACTCCTGATCCGAGGGGCCTGACCATGGCAACCATGCAGGTGGCTCTCTGGGTCATCATCTTTCTGGTCGCGCTGGCGCTGGTGTTCGATTTCATGAACGGCTTCCACGATGCCGCGAACTCGATTGCCACCGTGGTCTCGACCGGTGTGCTCCGACCGGGGCAGGCGGTGGTCTTTGCCGCCTTCTTCAACTTCATCGCCATCTTCGTCTTCCACCTCAGTGTGGCAGCGACGGTGGGCAAGGGGATCGCGGCCCCGGGGGTGGTCGACGTCTACGTGGTGTTCGGTGCGCTGTGCGGTGCGATCACCTGGAACGTCATCACCTGGTACTACGGCATCCCCAGCAGCTCTTCGCATGCGCTGATCGGCGGCATCGTGGGCGCCGTGCTGGCCAAGGCGGGCACCGGTGCCCTGATCACCACCGGCATCCTGCGCACCGTGGCCTTCATCTTCGTGTCGCCGCTGCTCGGTTTCGTGCTCGGCTCCTTGATGATGGTGCTGGTGGCCTGGATCTGCCGGCGCACGGCTCCGGCGCGGGTTGATCGCTGGTTCCGGCGTTTGCAACTCGTGTCGGCCGGGGCTTACAGCCTGGGCCACGGCGGCAACGACGCGCAAAAGACCATCGGCATCATCTGGATGCTGTTGCTGGCCACCGGCTATGCCTCCACGGCCGACAAGAGCCCGCCCACCTGGACCATCGTGGCCTGCTATGCCGCCATCGGCGTCGGCACCATGATGGGCGGTTGGCGCATTGTCAAGACCATGGGCCAGCGCATCACCAAGCTCAAGCCGGTGGGGGGGTTCTGTGCCGAAACCGGCGGCGCCCTCACGCTGTTCATCGCGACCGGTCTGGGCATCCCCGTGTCCACCACCCACACCATCACCGGCGCCATCGTCGGGGTCGGTTCGGTGCAACGCGCCAGTGCGGTGCGTTGGGGCGTGGCGGGCAACATCGTCTGGGCCTGGGTGCTCACCATCCCGGCATCGGGTCTGGTGGCGGCGCTGGCTTACGGCGCCAGCCGCATGCTGTTCTGATCTGCAGTGGGGCGGGTTCCGCCCGGTTCCACGGGCAATGAAAAGGCGCCCACCTCGCGAGAGGGGGCGCCTTTTGCATGGCGCTGCCAGTTTTCCGTGCGTCAGGGTTGCGCCACCGTGGCCATCAGCCAGTAGATGCCTGCTGCCATCAGGGCGGAGGCCGGCACGGTGATGATCCACGCAGCGGCAATCTTGAACACCGCCGAGCGCTTCACCAACTCCTGGCGGTACACCTTGCGCATCTGCTTACGCTCGGATTTGGTCAACTGCGCTTCGGCCGTCTTGGCCTTCAGTTGCTCCAGCATGATGCGCTTTTGCTTGATGTCGGCTTTCGCAAAGTCGTTCAGGTAGCGCGCCACCGTTTCCTTGTCGTCACCCAGGTGGTGGCTCTTGATCTCTTCGATCATCTGGGAATAGTTCGTCTTGATGAACTCGCGCAGGAAGCCCACCCCGAACACCCCACCCAGTGCAATGTGGGTCGAGCTCACGGGCAGCCCCATCTGCGACGCAATGATCACCGTCACGGCCGCCGACATGGCGATGCTGAAGGCCCGCATCTGATCCAGCTCGGTGATCTCGCCGCCCACTGTGCGGATCAGCTTGGGACCGTACAGGGCCAGGCCCAGCGCGATGCCCAAGGCACCCACCATCATCACCCACAGCGGGATGCCTGCGCTGTCCGACACCTGGTGTCCGCTGTTGAGCACCACGTCCGTGATGGCCGCCAGCGGCCCGATGGCGTTGGCCACATCGTTGGCGCCATGTGCGAAGCTCAGCAAGGCGGCTGCGCAAATCAGGGGCAGGGTGAACAGTGCGTTGATGCTGGCTTTGTCATTGCGCAGGTTGGGCGCACGACGGCGAATCGAGGCGCTCATCAGCGCCCAGGTCAGCACGCCAATGGCCAGACCCACCAGAGAGGCGGTCAAAAAGTCGGTCTTCCAGACCTTGTTGAGGCCCTTCAGGATCAGGTAGGTCGCAAACGCGAAGGCCATCAGGCCAATCAGCAAGGGCACGGTGCGCTGCGCCGCACCCACCATGTCGGGTTTGTAGGTGATCGCGCGCTTGATCCAGAGCAAGAAACCGGCGGCCACCAAGCCGCCCAGCACGGGTGAGATCACCCAGCTGGCCACGATCCCGCTCATGGTGCCCCAGTTGGCCGCATCCAGTCCGCCTGCCATCACGCCGGCGCCCAGCACCGCGCCCACGATGGAATGGGTGGTGGATACCGGCGCCCCGATGGCCGTGGCAAAGTTGAGCCACAGCGCCCCCGCCAGCAGGGCCGAGGTCATGACCCAGATGAAGCGGCTGCCGTCTGCAATGGCCTCGGGCTTGATGATGCCGCCCCGGATGGTGGAGACCACATCGCCCCCGGCGATCAGGGCGCCCGCCACTTCGAAGACGGCCGCCAGGATGATGGCGCCGGTCATCGTGATGGAGCGCGAACCCACGGCCGGCCCCACGTTGTTGGCCACGTCGTTGGCACCAATGTTCATGGCCATGTAGCCACCGATCATGGCGGCCATCACCAAAATGAGCCCTTGCGGCCCCTTGGCACCGATGCCCAGCGCGGCATACAACATGATGCAGACCACGAAGATCAGTCCGAGGCCCAGGCGGAAGAACTCCTTGCGTCCGCTCTTGGTGGCTTTCTCGATTTCTGCAAAGTCTTTGAGTTGCATGAGAGGGGGAGCTTGCTGTAAACCCTGTATTGTGACAAATGTATGACGGGCGGCGGTTCACACATCTTTACCCGCCACGCACACACAGTTCACGGCCTGGGCGCAACATGAATCCATCCAACATCCCATTGAAGGAGTGATGACCATGACACCACGCACCACCACCGCCAAGCTGGCGTCTCAACCTGCCCGCCGCCTTTGGGCCTTGGGCAGTGTGCTGCTGATCGGCGCTGCCGCCGCTGCCTTCAGTGCCACCGCTTTGGCTGGCGGTCACCGCGGCCATTCTGGCGACCACGGCTCCAACGGGCCGCATCAGGGCGGGGACTGCATGCACGAGGGCCACATGGGGCAAATGGGTCACATGGGTCACATGGGTCGCCACGGCGGCAAGCACGCGATGGGCAGCACCCGACACCTGGACCGCTTGCTGGGTGACGCCCACAAGCTCACCGATGCCCAGCGCACCCAGATCCGTGACATTCAGGCCAAGGCCCATGCCGATCTGAAGGCCCTGCACACACAAGACCGCACGCCGATGGTCCACGGCCTGTCGCTGCTTGGCGAAGCCAAGCCTGATGCAGCCGCCGCCGAGAAAGCCCGTCAGCAGATGTTGGCGCACCATGACAAGGCCAGCCAGCGCATGCTCCAGGCCCAGCTGGACATCGCCAATGTGTTGACACCGGCCCAGCGCGCCCAGATTGCTGCCGCACTGAAGGCACGTCAGGAAGGCCTGAAGGAGCGCTTGAGCGAGCGTGCAGAACGTCGCGCAGCCCATCAGGCCGCACGTGCAGCCTCGCAGCCGTCTGCAGCGCCGTCCGCCACCCGCTGAGCCCTCCCTTCAGACCGATCCGGAGCACGCGACAATGGCGGACATGAGCAATGAGCACATTCTGTTGATCGACGACGACCTGCGCCTGAGCGCCATGGTGGGCGACTACCTGCGCGGTCATGGCTACGACGTGTCCAACGCCCCGAGTCTGGCCGCCGGCCGGGAGTTGCTGGCCCGTCAGGCCTTCGATGCGCTGGTGCTCGACCTCATGCTGCCTGACGGCGACGGGCTCGATCTCTGCAAGGAGTTGCGGGCCTCGCCGCGACACCGGCATCTGCCCCTGCTGATGCTCAGCGCGCGTGGTGAGCCCACCGACCGCATCGTCGGCCTCGAAGTGGGCGCCGACGACTACCTGCCCAAACCTTTCGAACCCCGCGAATTGTTGGCCCGAATCCGAGCTTTGTTGCGCCGGGCCGCTCAGTCGTCCGACGACGGCGACGACGTGCTGCGTTTCGGCCGGCTTGAAGTGGACAACGGGCTGCGTCAGGCGCGTCTGGATGGCCAGTCCTGCGACCTGACGTCTTACCAGTTCGACCTCCTGCACGTGCTGGCCCAGCACCCGGGGCGCGTGATGAGCCGCGACCAGATCATGGATGCCCTCAAGGGCCACCCACTGGAAGCCTTTGACCGCTCCATCGACGTCCACATCTCGCGCATCCGCGCCGCCATCGAGGACGATCCCAAGGAGCCGCGCCGCATCCTCACCGTCCGTGGTGTGGGCTATGTGTTTGCCAAGAAGCAGGACGCTGACACCGGGGCCGCATGAAAACCCTGGCGCTGCGCATTTACCTGACCGTCGTCGCGGTCCTGTTGATCTTTGCGCTCATCACCGGTTGGCTGGCCCAGCACAACCTTGAACACGAACGCACCGTGGTCCAGAGCCAGTCGGCCTGGACCGAGCGCGCGGCCGCCTGGGGCGAGTTGCTGGAAAACAGCCTGCCGCCGGTCACCGCTCCTCAAGCGTTGCAGGCCCAGGTCTTTCTCGATTGGGCTGACCGCTTGCGCCTTCCGATGGCCCTGGAGTCTCCCGAAGGCGAGCGCATCGCCACCTCCAGTTTGTTGCAGGAGCGCCTGCGTCTGGCGGGAGAGCACCGTCCGGTGTTGCACCGCGTTCAGCTCTCGGACGGGCGCAGCCTTTGGATGGCCAAGCGCCTGGCTCGTGGCCCGCGTCAGCACCCCGGTGGGGCTTCCTTGCCAGCGGGGCTGTCACCGCCTGACGCACCGCCAGGCTCCATCCAGCCTTGGCTGGAGCCGCTGTCGCCCATGCTGCCCCCTTGGCTGGCACACGGTGCGCCCGCCCTCATCCTGTCCCTGATCCTCCTGTTTGTGGCGGTGGCCGTGAGCGCCTGGCCGGTGGCCCACCACCTGACGCGGCGTCTGCAGGCTTTGCGTCGCGGCGTGGAGATGTTCGGCGCCGGGGAGTTGCACCACCGTGTCGCCGTGGAAGGGCGCGATGAGGTGGCGACCCTGGCACGCAGTTTCAACGAAGCCGCCCAGCGCATCGAAGACCTGGTGACGTCCAATCGCAGCCTGCTGGCCAATGCCAGCCATGAGCTGCGCTCGCCACTGGCGCGGCTGAAAATGGCCGTGTCCATCATGGCCGACCTGCCACCTGAGCGCGCGGCCCAGATCAAGGATGAAATCCATCAGGACATCCGCGAGCTGGATGCGCTGGTGGAAGAGGTGCTGCTGGCCAGTCGCATCGACGCACGACAAACCATCGATCGCGGTCCGGTGGACCTGGTGGGGCTGATGGTGGAAGAGGCCAGCCGTGTGGGGGCGGAAGTCGATGTGACCGAAGGCTTTCCGACCCAGCCATACCTGGGGGACGAGCGCTTGCTGCGCCGCGCGGCACGCAACCTGCTGGAGAACGCACGTCGTTACGGTGGGGCGGATGTTCAGGTGGAACTCAGCCACGACCCCGCCTACATCTTCCTGCGTGTGAATGACCGCGGACCCGGCGTGCCGCCGGATCAGCGCGAGCGCATTTTCGAGCCCTTCTACCGTCTGCCAGGTCATGCCGAGCATGCCGGCGGTGTGGGTCTGGGGCTCAGCCTGGTGCGCCAGATTGCCGCCAAGCATGGCGGCCAGGTACGCTGCGAAGCCCGCGAGGGCGGGGGCAGCTGTTTCGTGATCCAGCTGCCCAAGACCCCTCCCGGGGTCTGAGCAGCCTGATGCCGCAAGGTCAGCCCTTGCGGCCGATGCTCTCGTACACCAAGCCCGCCTTTTGAACGAGGCTGGGCTCGTACAGGTTGCGGCCGTCGAAGATGGTGGGCGTCTTGAGCGTGGCCTTGATGCGGTCGAAGTCCGGGCTGCGGAATTCCTTCCACTCGGTCACGATCACCAGGGCATCGGCACCGTCCAGAGCGGCCATCGGGTTCTCGGCGTAACGCAGGCGGGGTTCGTCGCCGAAGATGCGACGGGCTTCGTCCATGGCCACAGGGTCGTAGGCGGTCACGGTGGCGCCACGCTCGAACAGCTCAGCCAGCACCACACGGCTGGTGGCTTCACGCATGTCATCGGTGTTGGGCTTGAAGGCCAGGCCCCACAAGGCAAAGTGCTTGCCCTTGAGGTCTTCACCAAAGCGGCGCGTCACCTTCTCGACCAGCACATGCTTTTGGCGGTCGTTGGCCGCTTCCACGGCCTTGAGCACCAGCAATTCCTGGCCTTCGTCGCTGGCGGTCTTGATCAACGCCTTCACGTCTTTCGGGAAGCAGCTGCCACCGTAGCCGCAACCGGCGTACAGGAAGTGCGTGCCGATGCGGGGGTCGGAGCCGATGCCCACGCGCACCGCTTCGATGTCTGCGCCCATCTTCTCGGCCAGCAGGGCCAGCTCGTTCATGAAGCTGATGCGGGTTGCCAGCATGGCATTGGCAGCGTACTTGGTCAGCTCGGCGCTGCGCACGTCCATCACCACCAGGCGTTCGTGGTTGCGCTGGAAGGGCGCGTACAGCGCGCGCATCAGCAAAATGGCCTGCTCGTCGTCGGCACCCACCACGATGCGGTCGGGACGCATGAAGTCTTCCACCGCCGCGCCTTCTTTCAGGAACTCGGGGTTCGAGACCACAGCAAACTGGGCATCGCTGTTGCGCTTGGCCAGTTCATCGGCCACGGCGGCACGCACCTTGTCGGCCGTGCCCACTGGCACCGTGCTCTTGTCGACGATGACCTTGTAGTCCGTCATCAGGCGGCCGATGTTGCGGGCAGCGGCGAGCACGTACTGCAGGTCGGCCGAGCCATCTTCATCGGGTGGTGTGCCCACGGCGATGAACTGGATGGTGCCGTGCGCCACCGCACGGGCCACATCGGTGGTGAAGTGCAGGCGGCCCGCCTTCACATTGCGCGCCACCACCAGGTCCAGACCGGGTTCGTGGATGGGGATGCCGCCATTTTCCAGGATCTCGATCTTGCGCGGGTCGACGTCCAGGCACAGCACGTCATTGCCCATTTCGGCCAGACAGGCGCCTGTGACCAGGCCGACATAACCGGTGCCAACAACGGAAACTTTCATGATGGGATGCTCTCTTGGATTGAATAGGGTGTGTGGAGCCGAGGCGGGTGCGGGTTCACGCGTGGCGTCAAGCGTGGTACTGACGGTACCAGGCCACGAAGCGGCGTACCCCCTCGCTCAGGTCCACCTGAGGCTGCTGGCCCGTCCACTCTGCCAGGGCGCTGACATCGGCGTAGGTGGCAGCGACGTCACCGGGGGCCATGGGTTGCAGGTCTTTCTGGGCCTGAACACCCAGGGCCTCTTCCAGGGTGCCGATGAAGTCCAGCAGGGGCACCGGCTCGCTGCGGCCGATGTTGAACACCTTGTACGGCGCCCATGAACCAGCGGCCGAAGGTTCGGTGCGGTTGAAGTCGGGGTCGGCTACCGGCGGTCGGTCCAGCGTGGCCACCACACCGCGCACGATGTCGTCGATGTAGGTGAAGTCGCGCGTCATCTGCCCGTGGTTGAACACCTTGATGGGCTCGCCCGCCAGAATGGCGCGGGTGAACAGCATCGGGGCCATGTCCGGGCGCCCCCACGGGCCGTAGACCGTGAAAAAGCGCAGACCGGTGGTCGGCAGGCCGTACAGATGGCTGTAAGTGTGCGCCATCAGCTCATTGGCCTTCTTGGTGGCCGCGTACAGGCTGACGGGGTGGTCGACGGTGTCGGTCTCGGCAAACGGCATCTTGACGTTGCCGCCGTATACGCTGGAGCTGCTCGCGTACACCAGGTGCGCGGTTGCGTGGTGGCGACAGGCCTCCAGGATGTTGACAAAGCCCACCAGATTCGACTGGGCGTAGGCGTGCGGGTTGGTCAGGGAGTAGCGCACGCCCGCTTGCGCGGCCAGGTGCACGACCCCGTCGAAGCGCTCGCGGGTGAACAGGGCCTGCAGGGCCGCGTTATCGGCCACATCCATGCGCTCAAAGCGCCAACGCTCGGCCCCCGCCTGCTTTTGCAGATGGCTCAGCCGGTCCTGCTTGAGCTGTGGGCTGTAGTAATCGTTGAGGTTGTCGATGCCGACGACCTCATCGCCCCGGGCCAAGAGGGCCTGGGCCACGTGCATGCCGATGAAACCTGCGGCACCGGTGACAAGAAATTTGCGCATGGCCCGTATTGTCCGTCAGGCGCGGGCGTCTCCCCAGCGCAGGCTGGTGCTTTCGTCGCCCTGGTAGGTGGTGTGGCCGTGTCGGTCCACACAATATTGGGATGAGGCCACCACCTCGTTGAACACCGTGCCTTCGTTGAGGCGGGTGTACTCGAACAGCACGCTGCGCACCACCTTGCTGCCCTGACGCAGCAGGCTGCCATGCCCGATCCAAGCAGGGCCCTCGATGGTCACGCCCGGCTCGATGCGGGTGCTCGAGCCGATGTACACCGGTCCGGTAATGTGGACGCTGTCCCAGTCGATGCGGGTGTTCAGCCCCACCCAGACGCCGGGGCGGACCTCGGTGCCGGGCATCTGCATCTGGTTGACCTCACCGCGCAGCACCCGCTGGCACACGGCCCAGTAGTCGCTCACCCGACCGATGTCGATCCAGTTGAAGAAGCGGTTTTGGGCGTAGAAGGGCAGGTGCTTCTCGACCAGCAGGGGGAAGAGTTGGCTGCCGATGTCAAATTCCTGACCCGGTGGCACCAGGTCGATCATGCTCGGCTCGAAGATGTAGATCCCGGTACTGGCCAAGCGTGAGCGTGCCTCCGAAGGCTTCGGTTTTTCCTGGAACGAGGTGATCCGGCCTTCGGTGTCGGACACGACGATGCCGTAGTTCTGGACCTGGTCTTCGGGCACCTCCAGAGCGATGACGCTGGCCATCGCCTGCTTGGCGTGGTGCTCGGCCAGGGCGGCTTCGATGTCCAGGTCGATGATGGCGTCGCCGCACAGCACCAGGGTCGTTTCGTCAAAAAAGCCGCTGAAATCCTGGATGCGACGCATGCCGCCGGCCGAACCCACGGGGCGCGGCAGGATTTCCCCGTGTTCCCGCACGCCTTCGTAGGCGTAACCGATCTGCACGCCCCAGCGGTGGCCATCGCCAAAGTAGTTTTCGATCTTCCAGTGGTTGAACGCCACGTTGATCATGATCTCCTTGATCCCGTGGCGCGCCAGGTGCTCGATGATGTACTCGAGCACCGGTTTGCCGAGGATGGGCACCATCGGCTTGGGCGTCTGCTTGGTCAGGGGGCGCACCCGGGTTCCTTGCCCGGCTGCCAGGATCATTGCTTTGGCCATGTGGACTTCTTCACGCGTGTGGCGTTGCTGGTGTAGCCGTACATGATGCAGCAAATGAATTGAGGCGCAGTGACGATCGGGTGGCGAGTCCCCCGTTGGAGGGGCCCCGGGACCGTCCACGTCACCGTGAAGAGGGGTGTCTCCTTGCATAATCTGCCCCATCTCTCGTTCTAGGACCCAGGATGATCCTCATCACAGGCGGCGCCGGCTTCATCGGCGGCAATTTTGTGCACCACTGGTTTGAGCGCTGCGCGCGCCTGGGCTTGCCTGAAGAGTCCGTGGTGGTCTTCGACAAGCTGACCTACGCAGGCAACCCGCACACGATTGGCGAGCACCTGCAGGCCGGTCGTGCCACCCTGGTGCAGGCCGACATCGCCGACCGCGAGGCCGTGCGCCAGGCGCTGGCCACCCACAGCCCCCGCGCGATCCTGCACTTCGCCGCCGAGAGCCATGTTGACCGCTCCATCCACGGCCCGGGCGAGTTCATCCACACCAATATGGTGGGCACCTTCAGCCTGCTCGAAGAGGCGCGGGCCTACTGGGGGGGCCTAGAGGGGGCGGACAAGGAGGCCTTTCGCTTCCTGCACGTCTCCACCGACGAGGTCTACGGTTCGCTCAGCGACACCGATCCAGCCTTCAGCGAAACCACGCCCTACGCGCCCAACAGCCCGTACTCGGCCAGCAAGGCCGGCAGCGATCACCTGGTGCGGGCCTACCATCACACCTACGGCTTCCCCACGCTGACGACCAACTGCAGCAACAACTACGGGCCGTACCACTTCCCGGAAAAGCTCATCCCGCTGATGATCCTCAACGCGCTGGATGGCAAGCCGCTGCCGGTCTACGGCGACGGCCTCAACATCCGCGACTGGCTGTATGTGCGCGACCATTGCGAGGCGATCTGCCAGGTGCTGGAGAAGGGCCGTCTGGGCGAGACCTACAACGTGGGTGGCATCAACGAGATCAAGAACATCGACGTGGTGACCACCATCTGCCGCAAGCTCGACGCGCTGCGTCCACGAGTCGATGGCCAGCCCTATGAGAGCCTGATCACCTACGTCAAGGACCGTCCCGGTCACGACCGTCGCTATGCGATCGATCCGACCAAGATCCAGCGGGAGATTGGCTGGAAGCCGGCCGAGACTTTCGAATCGGGCATCAACAAGACGGTGCAATGGTTCCTCGATCACACGGCATGGATCGACACCGTGCGCTCGGGTGCCTACCGCGACTGGATCGCCCAGAACTACGCGGAGCGCGCATGAACATCCTGCTGTTGGGCAAAGGCGGGCAGGTCGGCTGGGAGTTACAGCGCGCGCTGAGCACCCTGGGTGCCGTGACGGCCCTTGGCCACGACACGCTCGGCCCCGTCGCATGTCCGGACCTGCGTGCCGATTTCAGCCAGCCCGAGCAGGTGGCCGCCCTGGTGCGCGCCGTGCGCCCGGATGTCATCGTCAATGCGGCTGCCCACACCGCCGTGGACAAGGCCGAGAGCGAACCTGAACTGGCCCGTGCCCTCAACGCCACCACACCCGGCCTGATTGCCCAGGAAGCTGCCCGCTTGGGTGCACTGCTGGTGCACTACAGCACCGACTATGTGTTCGATGGCCGTGGCGACCAGCCTCGCAACGAGACGGCGCCCACGGGCCCCTTGAGCGTGTACGGTCAGACCAAGCTGCAAGGCGAGCAGGCCATCCAGGCCAGCGGGTGTCGGCACCTGATCTTCCGCACCAGTTGGGTCTATGGCGCGCGGGGCGGCAACTTTGCCAAGACCATGTTGCGCCTGGCGTCTGAACGCGACCAGCTCAAGGTCATCGCCGACCAGATCGGCGCCCCCACCGGCGCCGATCTGCTGGCGGACGTCACCGCCCATGCCGTCCGCACGGTGCAGTCACAGCCTGCTCGTACTGACCTGCTGGGCCTGTATCACCTCGTCGCTAGCGGTCACACGAACTGGCACGACTACGCCCGCTTTGTCATCGAGTGGGCCCGCGCGCACGGTTTGCCGGTTCGGGTGGCGCCCGAAGCCGTCTTGCCGATCCCGACCGCCGAGTACCCGACACCGGCTCAGCGTCCGCTCAATTCGCGCCTCGATACCGCCAAAGTCTGCCAAGCCTTCGGGCTGACCTTGCCGCACTGGCAGCAGGGCGTTGAGCGCATGCTCATTGAAATCTCAGGGAAGTGATTCATCCATGAACCGCAAAGGCATCATCCTCGCCGGAGGCTCCGGCACGCGTCTGCACCCCGCCACCCTGGCCATCAGCAAACAGCTGCTGCCGGTGTACGACAAGCCCATGGTGTACTACCCCCTCAGCACTCTGATGCTGGCCGGTATCCGCGACATCCTGCTCATCAGCACCCCGCAGGACACGCCGCGCTTCCAGGCCTTGTTTGGTGATGGCAGCCAGTGGGGCCTGAACCTGAGCTACTGTGTGCAGCCCAGCCCGGATGGCCTGGCACAGGCCTTCATCCTGGGCAAGGACTTCGTCGGCAATCACCCCAGCGCGTTGGTGCTGGGCGACAACATCTACTACGGGCACGACCTGCAGCGTCTGCTGCACAACGCCAACAACCAGCCCGCCGGAGCGAGCGTCTTCGCGTACCACGTGCACGACCCCGAGCGCTACGGCGTAGTCGAGTTCGATGCTCAGCATCGCGCGCTGAGCATCGAAGAAAAGCCCAAGGTACCCAAGAGCAACTACGCGGTCACGGGCTTGTACTTCTACGACCAGCAGGTGTGCGACATCGCCGCCAGCATCCAGCCCAGCCCGCGCGGTGAGCTGGAGATCACCGACGTCAACGCCGTGTACCTGAAGCAAGGTCAGCTCAGCGTCGAGATCATGGGCCGTGGCTACGCCTGGCTCGACACCGGCACGCACGACAGCCTGCTGGAAGCCGGCCAGTTCATCGCCACGCTGGAAAAGCGTCAGGGCCTGAAAGTGGCCTGCCTGGAAGAAATCGCCTACCGTTCGGGCTGGATCACGGCCGAGCAGGTTGAGAGGCTCGCGCAACCCATGCTCAAGAACGGCTACGGCCAGTACCTGCTCAAGGTCCTGCGCGACCAGGTTTTCTGAACACCATGAAACTCATTCCCACTCGCATCCCCGACGTCGTGATCGTCGAGCCAGCCGTGTTCGGCGACGAACGTGGCTGGTTCATGGAAAGCTACCACCACGGCAAGTTCGTCTCAGCCTTGGCCGAGTTGGGCCTGCCCGCGCCGCGTCCCTTCGTGCAGGACAACCACTCCTGCAGCAAGGCGGGGGTGTTGCGTGGTCTGCACTATCAGTTGCCGCCTCACCCGCAAGGTAAGCTGGTGCGCGTGACCCAGGGCGCCGCGTTTGACGTGGCCGTGGACATCCGCAAAGGCTCGCCCACCTATGGTCAGTGGGTGGGTGTGGAGCTGTCGGCCGAGAACAAACGCCAACTGTGGATCCCTGAGGGTTTCGCGCACGGTTTTGTCTCTCTGCAGGACGACACCCATTTCCTCTACAAGACCACCGATGTGTACGCCAAGGACTGTGAGCGTGCCATTGCATGGAACGATCCGGACATTGGCATCGATTGGCCTTTGCAGGGGCAGCAGCCTGAGTTGGCGCCCAAGGATGCACAGGCACCCAGGTTGTGTGATGCCGAGACGTTCTGATGCGCGGGCGCACCTGAGCCCTCTGAGCGTGCGAGCATGAGCACGCCCAGTTTGAACACGGGCCTGCGACCGGAGACAGTGCCATGGTGGCGCCGCCTCCTCGTTTACGGGGTGTTTGCCCTGTTCGCCGCTTGGTGCATCAAGGCTTTCCATCACGACATCGTCCAGATTGACCTGACCCCGCTGCGTGCGGGCTGGACGGCGGTCGCCATCGCCGCGGCACTGTCTTTGCTGAACTACGCGCTGCGGGTGTGGCGGTGGCGGCTGTACCTGCAGCGACTGGGCCACGATTTGCCATGGGGCTTCGTGTCACTGACCTTCATGGCAGGTTTTGCTTTCACCTTGTCGCCAGGCAAGCTGGGTGAGATGGTGCGGGCGCGTTACTACCTGCCGCGCGGCATTCCGGTGTCGGCCGTCAGCGGGGCGTTTTTTGTCGAGCGCCTGTTGGATCTGGCCGTGATGGTTTTGCTGGCCGTCGCCGTGTTGGCCGAGTTGCAGGCCTACCGGGTGTTCCTGTGGGTGGCCGTGGGCCTCGTGGGGGCGTTGCTGATGGGTGTGGCGCTCGTGCCATGGACCCGAGTGGCCGCACAGTTGATGGTGATGCACCAAGGCAAACTGGTCACCGCCTTACGCCCTCTGGTGAACATGTTGGTCAGTGCCCGTCAGTTTCTGGCGCCTGGTTTGCTGTTGGCTGGCCTGTCGATGGGGTTGATCGCTTGGGGTGCTGAAGCGGTGGGCCTCAAGCTGGTGGCCGATGTGGTGGCGCCCATCGAACTGTCCATTCCGGCGGCGATGGGCATTTATGCGATTGCCATCATCGTGGGCGCCCTGTCTTTTCTGCCAGGTGGGTTGGGCAGCACGGAAGCCGTGATGGCGGCCCTGCTGTTTGCCCATGGTTACACCATGCCTCAGGCTATCCTCCTGACCCTGGTGTGCCGTTTGCTGACCCTGTGGCTGGCCGTGTTGATCGGTTGGCTCTGCGTCTGGGCCCTGCGTGGCAAGACCTGATCGAATGTGTGAGTCATGACCCAAGCCGTTCCTTTGTGCGTGGACCTCGATGGATCGTTGATCCACAGTGATCTGTTGCTGGAATCTTTCTTGCTGCTCATCAAGCAGAATCCGCTGTATGTGCTCATCGCACCCCTGTGGCTGCTGCGCGGCAAGGCGCATCTGAAGGCACAGATCGCCCGCCGTGTCACCCTCAATGGTGCGGCACTGCCTTACACACAGCCCTTCGTCGACTGGCTGCGTGCGCAAAAAGCGGCGGGGCGTCCGCTGTGGTTGTGCACGGCCTCGGATGCGCGTCTCGCGCAGGCCGTCGCCGACCACCTGGGTATTTTCGACGGCGTGCTCGCCAGCAACGGGCGCACCAACCTGTCAGGACACAACAAGGCGGCCGAGTTGGTGGCGCGCTTTGGCGAGCGCGCTTTCGATTACTGTGGCAACCACCGGGTCGATGTACCCATTTGGGCGAAGGCGCGCTCGGCCATCGTGGTCAATGCGCCCGAGTCTGTCCGTCTGGCCGCATCGCAGGTGGCCGTGGTCAGCCACGTAGTGCCCGCACCGACGGTCGGCGTCAAGGTGGTGCTGAAGGCCTTGCGTGTGCACCAATGGGCCAAGAATGCCCTGATCTTCGTGCCTGTGTTGGCCTCGCATCAGATGACCATGGCCACGCTTGGGGCGAGCTTCCTTGCCTTCATCGCGTTCAGCCTGTGTGCGTCCTCGGTGTACCTGCTCAACGACATGCTGGACCTGGAGGCGGACCGCCAGCACCACAGCAAATGCCATCGCCCTTTCGCGGCAGGGCAGTTGAGTTTGTTGTTTGGTCTCACCGTGGCGCCCTTGCTGTTGCTGGTGGCCTTGCTTTTGTCGCTGGCCTTGCCTGTGACCTTCCTGGGCGTCTTGGGTGGCTATTACGCGGCCACGCTGGCCTACTCGTTTGGCATCAAAAAAATCGTGATGGTGGACGTGCTGGCGCTGGCCGGGCTCTACACCATCCGCATCGTCGCGGGCTCGGCCGCCGCGGGGATTCCGTTGTCGTTCTGGCTCCTGATCTTTGCCATCTTCATTTTCCTGAGCTTGGCCATCGTCAAGCGCTATGCCGAGTTGCATGCGATGCGAGAGCAGGGCAAGCTGGCAGCGCAGGGGCGAGGCTACCAGGTCGAAGACCTGAATCTCTTGCAGAGCCTGGGGGCGTCATCGGGCTATCTCAGCATCCTGGTGTTGGCGCTCTACTTGAACTCGCCTGATGTGGCGCAGATGTACCGTCATCCCAAGTTCGCGTGGTTGCTGGTGCCCATCATGCTGTACTGGATCAGCCGCATCTGGATGCAGACCTACCGGGGTCGCATGCACGACGATCCGCTGATCTATGCGCTCAAAGACCGCGTCAGCTTGCTGACCGGGGTGGCAGCCGCCATTGCGCTGTACCTGGCTGTCTGACATCGGCATGAGCCCGGCCACTCCTGCGCGCGTGTTCACCTCCTGGGGGCGGGTGCAGCGTGTCGCCCACACGGCTTTGGGCCTGCCCAGTCGCCATGGGGCCTTGCCTTTGCCTGGGGGTGATGCCTCGGTGTTGCCTTTCGGCAATGGCCGCAGTTACGGTGACAGCAATCTCAACCCTGGCGGTGCCTTGTTGCTGGCCGGGCAACTGGACCGCTTCATCGACTTCGATCCGCAGACCGGCTTGCTGCGCTGCGAGGCGGGCGTGCTGCTGTCCACCATCTTGCGTCTGGTCGTGCCGCAGGGCTGGTTCTTGCCTGTCACGCCCGGCACGCAGTTCGTGACCGTGGGCGGCGCCATCGCCAACGATGTGCACGGCAAGAACCACCATGCGGCCGGATCCTTTGGCAACCATGTCACGCAATTGGAGTTGTTGCGCTCCGACGGCACACGTCGCCGGTGCTCGCCGACGCTGCACCCAGACTGGTTTGCCGCCACGGTGGGCGGTTTGGGTCTGACGGGTTTGATCACCTGGGCCGAAATCCAGTTGCGCCGGGTAGTCAATCCCTACATGGACACCGAAACCATCCGGTTTGACAGCCTCGAGGCCTTCTTCGAGTTGAGTCAGGCCTCCGAACGTGACCACGAGTACACCGTGGCCTGGATTGACTGCGCGTTCACAGGCCAGCGCCTCGGGCGTGGGCTCTTCAGCCGGGCCAACCATGCGCCTGTGGCCATGGATCTGTCTCTGTTGCCGCGCTCGCTGCCCAGTGGCGTTGCGGAGCCGAGCCGACGTGTACCCTTCACGCCGCCGATTTCCCTCATCAACACACTGTCGCTCAAGGCCTTCAACACCTTGTATTTCCACAAGCAGCGAACGCCGGTCGTGCGTGCGGTGCAGCATTACCGACCGTTCTTCTACCCGCTGGATGCCTTGCTGGAGTGGAACCGCATCTATGGCCCTCGAGGCTTTCACCAATACCAGTGCGTGATCCCGCCGGACGATGCTTTGGTGGTGACGCGACGCTTGTTGCACACCATTGCGCACAGCGGTCAAGGCTCCTTTCTGGCGGTGCTCAAGCAGTTTGGTGCGCCGGCGTCGCTGGGCATGCTGTCTTTTCCTCAGCCTGGCACGACCTTGGCCCTGGACTTCCCCAATGTCGGCCCACGCCTGCATCGCCTGTTTGATGAACTGGACCGCATCGTGTTGGCCGCTGGCGGACGGCTGTACCCCGCCAAAGACGGCCGCATGGGTGCTGCCTTGTTCCAGGCCGGCTACCCGCGTTGGCGTGAATTTGCGAATTATGTGGACCCTCGCTTCAGCTCTGGCTTGTGGCGTCGGGTCACGGAGACATCATGAGAAAAATCCTGATCGTTGGCGCCACGTCTGGCATGGCCGAAGCCTGCGCACGCCTGTGGGCCCAACGTGGTGACCATCTGTTCCTGGCCGCCCGCAACCCCAGCCAGTTGCAGTCGGTATGTGACGACCTGCGCGCGCGCGGGGCGGGCCGCGTGGCGCTGCAGGTGTTTGACGCGAACGACTTGTCTGCACATGCTGCCTTGCTGGCACAGGCCACCCAAACCCTGGGCGGGCTCGACACAGTGTTGATTGCGCACGGCACCCTGTCTGATCAGGAGCGGGCGCAGCAGGATGTGGCCTATGCGCTGCAGGAGATCCAGACCAATGGCACGTCCGTCGTGTCGCTGATGAGCTTGGCCGGAGAGCAGTTTGCGCAGCAAGGCCAGGGCGCGATCGCCGTGATTTCGTCGGTGGCCGGCGACCGTGGGCGGCAGAGCAACTACGTCTACGGCAGCGCCAAAGCCCTGGTCAGTGCGTTCGCGTCGGGCATGCGCCAGCGCCTGTCCAAGCAGGGTGTGCACGTCATCACCATCAAGCCCGGCTTTGTGAGCACGCCCATGACGGCGCATTTGAAGCAGGGCGCACTGTGGGCCCAACCCGAGCAGGTGGCCAAGGACATCACGCGTGCCATCGATCAAGGTCAGCGTGTGGTGTACACGCCGGGCTTCTGGCGCTGGATCATGTTGATCATCAAACACATTCCGGAGTTTGTGTTTGTGAAGCTCAAACTCTGAGCTATCTCGGGCGCGTTGGCATCAGGCGTGGCGCTGCAGGAAGTCCTGGTACGCCATCCGGATGCCATCTTCGAGCGTGGTTGTGGCTTTCCACCCGAGTTGCGTCAGGCGTGAAACGTTCATCAACTTGCGCGGCGTGCCGTCTGGCTTGCTTGTGTCGAAGTTCAGGGTTCCGGTGAAACCCAGCACACGTGTCACGGTTTCGGCCAGCTCACGGATGGTCACGTCCGTGCCAGTGCCGATGTTCACCAGCGGGCCGCTGTAGCCTTGCTCCATGAGAAACACGCAGGCATCGGCCAGATCGTCTGCGTACAGGAATTCACGCATCGGCGTACCGGTACCCCATACGACCAACTCCCGGTCACCACGCACCTTGGCTTCGTGTGTCTTGCGGATCAAGGCCGGCAGCACATGGCTGTTGTTCAGGTCGTAGTTGTCGTTGACGCCATACAGATTGGTCGGCATCACGCTGATGTATTCACGACCGTACTGTGCGTTGTAGGCTTCGCACATTTTGATGCCGGCGATTTTGGCGATGGCATAGGGCTCGTTGGTGGGCTCCAACGGTCCGGTCAGCAGCGCGTCCTCGCTCATGGGCTGGGGCGCGAGCTTGGGGTAGATGCAACTCGATCCCAGGAACATCAGCTTCTGAACGCCGGCAAGATGAGCGCCGTGGATCAGGTTGGCTTCGATCATCAGGTTCTGGTAGATGAAGTCGGCGCGGTACACATTGTTGGCCTGGATTCCGCCGACCTTCGCGGCTGCGATGAACAGGTAATCGGGCTGCTCTGCACTCAGGAAGTCGTGAACAGCACGCTGGTTCAGGAGGTCGAGCTCCTGCCGTGTCCGAGTGATCACATTTGGGTAGCCCGCGCACTGGAGTCGGCGCACGATGGCGGAGCCCACCATGCCACGGTGTCCGGCGACGAAGATTTTGGCGTTCTGATCCATGATGTGAAGTGTCGGAAAAAGACAGGGTTGCGTTTGTCGATGAAAGTCTGAAGTGGTGTCTCAACCAGTTCACTGCCGCTTGCCAGGACTCGGTCTGTCACGCTCAAGCAGCATCGCTTTCATGGTCCGGTAGATGAACAGTGTGTTGGTGACGGCGTATCGCTTGGCCAGTCGGCGAGGCTCACTGCACAAGCGATGAAACCACTCCAGCCCAGCTCGCTGCATCCAGGTAGGGGCGCGTTGGATGGTGCCGGCGTGATAGTCGAATGCCGCACCGACACCCAACATCACCGCGTTGATCTTGCCGCGATGTTGCGCCATCCAGACCTCTTGTTTAGGGCAGCCCAATCCGACAAAGACGACATGTGCACCTGATTGGTTGATCTGTTCAATATAGGCTTGGTCTTCGTCAGGTGTCAGTTCCCGGAAGGGGGGAGACACCATGCCAACCACCTTCAACTTCGGGAAAGCTGCGCTGATGCGTGCCTTGAGTTTCGTGAGTGTGTGATCACTGCTGCCGAAGAAAAACACGGACTGCCCCAGCTTCTCTGCGAATGCCAGGTAGCGCCAAGTCAGGTCGGGGCCATTGATTCGCTCCTGGTTGGGGTGTCCACTGTGTCTCAATACCCACGCAACAGGTGCCCCATCCGGTAGAGCCAAATCAGCTTCTGCCAACACTTTCTGGAAGTCGGAACTCTGGCTGGCTGTCACGACCGAGTGCACATTGCAAAGAGTGACGTAGCGACTTTGGTGCTGCCGCCCCCACTCAATGATGCGTGTCAGTGCATCGTCCCAACTCGCTGCATCGATGTGCGTGTCCAGCACGAGAGAACCACGTCGACCGATGGCGCTAAGAGATTGCGTGTGTTGGGAGTGAGGCATGTGTGCAGGGTTCGAGGGCGCGAGCGTTCGGAGAACAGTTCGTGGGGGATTCGATCGCGTTGGGCACCGGGGGCAACGTCATGGGCGCTCAGCGTGTCGATTTTAGGATTGAAGGTGCCGAGCAAAGTTCCGGAAGATGCCATCACGAGGTGTCTGGGTCATCCCAAAAATGCGCATTCCAGCTGCGTTGGCTATTGTCGAAAACGCAAGGCCACAAGGGATAACCAGAAGGCAGGTGGCCAGGTTAGCTATGGTCTCATGTGGCGTGCGTGTGATGTAGCAAGGAACCCGTTTTCAGGGGGGTATGGATGACCCGTGGTGCGGGAACTTCTGCTCACTTATCGGTCACATTACGCTCTGTATATTTACTTTTCACCTTTCTGTTCATGGCTGCTCCTCCTACGTCTGTGCGTGAACCCGGATCGACGGGTCTGGCTGTCGAGGTGACTTACCCGTTGCGCGCACTGTTGTGTCTGCTGGTGGGGATGGCCGTGATGTATGTGCCAACCTTCACTCGACTGGCTGAAACAGTCTGGAACACGGATGAGCAAGGTCATGGTCCCTTGATCCTGGCAGCTTGTGCCTGGCTACTGTGGGACATGCGTGCCAGCTTGTTTCGCGCGCCGTCGAAGCCTGCGCCAGTGGCGGGAGGGGTATTGCTGACTTTGGCGGTGGCCATTTATGTGGTGGGCCGATCCCAACAGGTCATTGAGTTGGAAGCTGGTTCGCTGCTTTTGACCCTGACTGCCTGCATGTTGTTGGTGGTGGGTGTCGCGGGAGTGAGGCGAGCCTGGTTCCCGCTGGTGTTTTTGTTTTTCATGGTGCCGTTGCCAGGGGTCTTGGTGCAGGCGATGACCATGCCCCTCAAAAGCGCCGTGTCGGTGGTGGCCGAGCAACTGATGTACTGGGCGGGCTACCCGATTGCCCGCACGGGTGTGACCTTGACGGTGGGGCAGTACCAGTTACTGGTGGCCGATGCCTGCTCGGGCTTGAACTCTTTGTTCACGCTGGAGGCCTTGGGATTCTTGTACATGCGCGTCATGAACTACACCTCCAAGGCTCGCAATGTGATCCTGGGTTTGGCCATCATCCCGATTTCCTTCATTTCGAACGTGACTCGCGTCATCATCCTGATCCTCGTGACTTACCACTTTGGCGACGAAGCGGGGCAGGGCTTCATGCACGGCTTTGCGGGCATGGTGCTGTTCGGGGTGGCATTGATCTTGACCTACGGTGTGGACCGCCTGCTGGCCGCACGTTTTGACAAGCAGGGAGGCGCACGTGGCAAGCAGTGAACTGTCTGTGGGGCAAGACCCACGCGTCAACATGGCGGTGGTGCTGTTCTCGCTGGCGTTGATGCTGGCGGGTTTGGGGCTGGCCGAATGGCTCACGCCGCGCCGCGTGTTGGCCGACGAGTTGCCGCCCATCAACCTGGTTCAGAACGTGCCCGAGTCCTTTGGCCGCTGGAAGGTGGACCCTTCTGTGGTGCCGGTGTTGCCCGACCCGACCGTGACCGAGCAACTGGATGCGCTGTATTCAGAAACCCTCAACCGCACCTACATCCGTGAGGATGGCGCTCGGGTGATGTTGTCGATTGCCTATGGCAAGAACCAGAACTCAGCCTCGACCGCCGCGCACCGCCCTGAGTTTTGCTATTCGGCCCAAGGGTTCGTAGTGAAGCAGTCGGTCAAAGACAAGGTTCAAGTAATGGATCACAATTTGCGTGTGGTGCGCTTGCTGGCAACGGCGGGTCAGCGGCGAGAGCCCATCACCTACTGGGTGACACTGGGCAAAACCGCAAGCGTGCCAGGCCTCTCACGCAAATTGGCTCAGATGAAGCACGGCCTGCAGGGGTGGATCATGGACGGCATGCTGATGCGCGTGTCCAGCTTGGTCCCGACTTTGGATGCGTCGGAGCAGGAGGCTGCCCGCGTGTTACACACCCAGTTCATCAATGATTTGGCCAAGGCGATGCCTGAGGCCGAGCGTTCCCGTTTTTTTGGTTCGAAAGACTGAGACTGACATGTCCAAGAAAGTTGCTTTGATCACTGGCGTCACGGGCCAGGATGGATCGTATCTTGCGGAGTTTTTGCTGAAGAAGGGCTACGAGGTGCACGGCATCAAGCGCCGTTCGTCCTTGTTCAATACGGACCGCATTGACCACCTGTATCAAGATCCTCATGTGGATAACCGCAACTTCATCCTGCACTACGGTGATCTGACCGACTCGACCAGTCTGGTGCGCATCGTGCAGAAGGTGCAGCCCGACGAGATCTACAACCTGGCGGCCCAGTCACACGTGGCCGTGTCGTTTGAAGAGCCAGAGTACACCGCCAACGCTGACGGCATTGGTGCCCTGCGCCTGCTGGAAGCCATTCGCATCTTGGGCCTGGAGAAGAAGACCAAGTTCTATCAGGCCTCGACCAGCGAGCTGTATGGCCTGGTGCAAGAGATTCCGCAAAAGGAAACCACGCCTTTCTACCCTCGTAGCCCTTACGCAGTTGCCAAGATGTATGCCTACTGGATCACGGTGAACTATCGCGAGGCCTATGGCATGTATGCCTGCAACGGCGTGCTGTTCAACCACGAAAGCCCGGTGCGCGGCGAAACCTTTGTAACGCGCAAGATCACCCGCGCCATCAGCCGCATTGCGCTAGGCCTGCAAGACTGCCTGTACCTGGGCAACATGAGCGCCCTGCGCGACTGGGGCCACGCCAAGGATTATGTGGAAATGCAGTGGCTGATGTTGCAGCAAGAGCAGGCTGAAGACTTTGTGATTGCCACCGGCGTGCAGTACAGCGTGCGGCAGTTTGTGGAGTTTGCCGCCAAGGAGTTGGGCATCACCCTGGCCTTCGAGGGTGAAGGTGAAGCCGAGGTGGGCAAGGTGGTGGCCGTGGCCCCGGTGAACGGCCAGATGTTGGCCAAGTGCAAGGTGGGCGAGGTGGTGGTGAGAGTGGACCCCCGCTACTACCGCCCCACCGAAGTGGAGACGTTGCTGGGCGACCCGACTAAGGCACGTGAGAAGCTGGGCTGGACGCCTAAGATTAGCCTGCAAGAACTGGTGAGTGAGATGGTGCAGAGCGACTACGCCTCTGCCAAGCGTGACAGTCTGGTGAAGCTGGCCGGGTTCCAGGCCTATGACTATCACGAGTGAGAAAGCTCAGGCCTGACCAATGCGGGTGTTGCTTGTTCACAATGCGTATCAGCAGCGTGGTGGTGAAGACAGCGTTGTGGAGTCGGAAGCGGCCTTGTTGCGCCAGCGTGGGCATGACGTCCGTGTGCTATTGAGGCACAACGATGAGGTGAATGGGCTGTCGCGTTGGAATTTGGCAGCCCAGACCTTGTGGTCGCACAAGACAGTGACACAGCTGAGCAGCATGACGGCGCAAGACCGGCCGGATGTGATCCATGTGCACAACACCTTACCTTTGGTCTCGCCGTCGGTGTTTTGGTTTGCGACCCGGCATCGTGTGCCGGTGGTTCAGACGTTGCACAACTTTCGTTTGTTGTGCCCCCAGGCCACTTTGCTGCGCGATGGCCGGGTGTGTGAGGATTGTGTCGGGCGCTTGCCCTGGGCGGCCGTGAAGCACCGTTGTTACCGGGACTCGGCGGCTCAGACGGCAGCGGTGGCGGTGATGCTGGGCGTGCACCGGGCCTTGGGCACATGGCGTCACAAGGTGACGCGCTTCATTGCCCTGACGCAGTTTGGCAAAGACAAGTTTGTGCAGGGCGGGCTGGACGCGCAGCGCATCGACATCAAGCCCAATTTCATGGACATGATGCCGCCCCCGGATTGGTCTGCGCGTCAAGGCGGGCTCTATGTGGGGCGCTTGTCGGTGGAGAAGGGGGTGGAGGTGCTGATGGAGGTCATGCGCGCCTACCCCGAGCATCGTTTGACCGTCATCGGCAGCGGCCCGTTTGAGGCGCCGATGCGTGAGGTGGCGGGGCCGGCCTACCTGGGTGCTCAGCCTTTGTCAGAGGTAATGAGGCAGCTCAGTTCGGCGTCGTATCTGGTGCTGCCCAGCGTGTGTTACGAGGGCTTTCCGCGCACCTTGGTGGAGGCGTTTGCCTGTGGGGTGCCGGTGATTGCCAGCCGTCACGGCGCCTTGGCGGAGTTGGTGGACGATGGGCGCACAGGGCTGTTGTTTGAGCCCGGGGATGCGGCCGACCTGATGGCAAAGTTGCAGTGGGCGGACGCGAACCCGCAAGCCATGCAAGCCATGGGGCATGCAGCGCGTTTGGAGTATGAGTCGTGCTACACGCCAGAGCGCAATGGGCAGCAGTTGGAAGAGATTTACCGTCGGGCGATGGCCGATGTGGCGCACCCACGAACCAGTGATTGATCATGAGCCGTAATGCTTTCCTTGCCATCACGCCCGGTGCGCAGCGCGCGAACCGGTCGCGCTCTTTTGCGGGGGCGATCACGCTGTTGGCCTTGTTGACCTTCTTCACGGTCTTCACCTGGCTGTTGATGGCGCCGCAGTTTTTCTTGTTGCAGCTGCCTCTGTTGCTGGGCGCGGTATTTTTGCTGCTGTTTTTTGGCCTGGGTTATTTCCTCAATCCACCTGAGTGGACTGGCGCGTTTTTGATGGCCTTGCTTTACCTTGCGCAGGACTTCACGGTGCGCCAGGGCCTGGTGGGTGGCGGTGGTGTGGACTTGCAGTCTTTGGTCAAGGGTGGGATTGCAGCCTTGTTGATGGGATATGGCCTGTTCAATGGGGCCACACGTGTGGCACGCCTGCCAGTGTTGTGGCTGTTTTTTGCGTACGCGGCCTTTGGCTTATTCTCGGCGTCGTATTCGAGCGCAAGGGCTTTGGGCATTGGTTCGGGCTTTGCCTTGCTGGGGATCGCGTTTGCAACGGCCCGTGCCGCCACATCCACGCAAAAGGATTTGAAGTCGTATTGGTACGGGCTGTACATCGTGGCGGTGGTGTTGTGCGTGTCATCGCTGCTCTTGTTGGCGACCGTGCCTTTGATGGCGCGCGATTTGGCGGACCCGGGGGCCTATCGCCTGCGGGGCTTGACGGGCTCGGCCAACAGCCTGGGACCCATCATGGCCTTGGGAATCATTGCGGGGCTGATGCTGATCAAGCAGGCTCAGCCGGGGTGGCGCAAGAACATGCATCGCTTGTTCTGGGTGGCCATGGTGGTCGCCTTGGTGCTGACAAACAGCCGCTCGACCTTGCTGGGTTTGATCTTGGGGCTGGCTGCGGTGGAGGTGGTGCGGCGCAGGCAGACCATTTTGACAATTTTGCTGACTTTGCTGGGTGGCGCCTTATTCTTGACGGTGGTGGCCTTGCCGTCTTTGGCCAAGGGGTTGTTGCGTTTTGTTGCTGAGAACTTTTCTCGCAGTGGCAGTACCGAGGAAATCACCAATTTCACGGGGCGCAGCGAAATTTGGGAAGCGTGTTGGGGGCTGATCAAGGACAAGCCTTGGCAGGGCTATGGTTTGGGCAGTGTGCGCATCGAGATCCCCAAGGTGTTTTATGACGAGTGGGGCAACACGGCGGCCACGGCGCATAACTTCGTGCTCGAAAGCTTGATCAGTGTGGGGGTGATTGGCACGAGCTTGCTGTTGGCGGTGGTCTTGATGTCGACGGTGGGTTTGACCCGAATGGTGACGCGGAGCCAGGTGTTGCGCGACGATGATCAGCGTGACATGGCGGTGTGTGCCTTGCGCTGCATGTTCATGCTGCTGATTCACGCGATGGTGGAGCGTGCTTTTGCGGGCATGGCGGCGCCTTCTACGGTGTTGTTGGGGGTGTGTGTGGCCACGTATGCGTTCTTTGCCATTCAGCAGTCCCAGGATCAACGTGTGCGCCATCAGTGCATCATGAGTCTGCGGTGAGCCATTTGCAGCGCCTGTGGCGCTCCCCGGAGGCGTGGCTGCTGCTGTCGAACTTGTTGTCTCGGCTGCTGGGCTTTGTGGTGTCTTTGCTGGTGTCGCGCTTGGCGGGTGTGTCGGCCCTGGGGTTGTATTCCGGCTTGTTGATCACGGCAGCGAGCCCCACGACGCCGGTCTCAGCGGTGTTGGCCAACAACGCGACGATGTTGAGCGCGCGTCATCATGGACAGGCAACGGTGTGGGCCTTGTTGTGGGCTCAGTGGCCGGCCTGGCTGTGGGGTTTGTTGTTGGCCGCCTTGGGCTGTGCGTCGATGTTGCACGCCTCGACCTTGATCAGTTCGGGCATGTTGCCCGTGGCCATGGTGTTGTGGGTGACGGCGGGTTTGGTATTGGGGCAGCTGCTCACGCACACGGTGGTGGGGGTGTATCACGGCTCGGATTTGTCGCGTCGCGCCTCGTGGGTGACCAGTGCCACGACGGTGGTGGCGCTGTTGTCGGCATACCCGGTGCTGCACTGGTGGGGTTTGCAGGGCATTGTGGTGCAGGCGATGTGTGTGGCTTTGCTGCCGGGCCTGTGGATGTGCACGCTGGCATGGCGTGAGCAGGCTGGGGGCGTTGCAAGAGCGCCGGCCCAGGGCCTGAGTGCTGAAAGCTTTCAGCAGTTTCGCAAGGCCTGGCCGAACATGCTGGCCACGGTACTGAACAATGGGACGAACTGGCTCGCGTGCATTTATTTGGCCGAGCGCTTTCATGGGCATGCCGGATTGGGCGTGGTGGCCATCAGCTTGCAGTGGATGGCTTTGATGCAACTGCCCGTGAGCAGTTGGGGCGGGCGCGTCATGCGGGCTTTGTCCCTCGCGCATCTGGAGGGGCCTGCCAACTTCAAGCATGAGATGCGCCGGCAACTGTGGCGTTGTGCGTGGGTGTCTTTGCTGGGTGGGGGCGCGGTTCTGGCGGTGTCGCCTTGGGTGGCGGACCTGTACCGTGTGGAACGACAGACCTTGTTCTGGATGCTGGCCTTCAACGCCTTTGCCACGGTGTTGGCGGGCATCAATGTGGTGTACGAGCGGGTGTTTTTTTGTCTGGGTACGCAGCGGCCTTGGCTGTGGTGGTCAGGTGCAGCCTATGTCATCCAGCTGGCGGTGACATGGCTGTTCATTCCCCAGGCGATTCAGGCTGTGGCAGTGGGTAATGTGGTGGCATGCTTGGCGGTGTCGGTGGGTGTGACGATCTACCTGTGGCGCAAGGGGTATCTGGGCAGGGGGGCGTGATGAAGAGGCTGTGGCCGTTTGCTTGCGGTTTGCTGATGCTGGGCGTTGCGCATGCCAATTTGCTGAGGCATGCCACTTTGGATGGCGTGGAAGGGCAGGTGCCCAGGGGCATGTTCCACGGCGTGGGTTATGACGCCAGCACCGGCCCGGCTGGCGCGGGTACCTTGTCGGTGAACTACCGAAATGGGAAGGCGATGGATGGCCGCCCTTACACCGAGGTGGAGTTGAGCAACCGTGCCTCACAGTCGGCCAACTACACCCTGAACCTGTCCACATCACGCATTGCTTTGGCCGAGGGGCAAACGTACAGCCTCTCCACCTGGGTGAGCGTGTCCGGCCCTATTCCGAGGCCAGTGGTAATGAACCTGGGCTTTCAGTTGTATCAGGCCAATGGGGGGTATCTGTCTGAGTGGGTGGATGGCGCAGGTGCGTACCAGGCGGGCTTGGGCGGCGCGCAGCAGTTGAAGGCCGAGATCGCGGGCGGTGTGCCAGATCAGCGTTCAGGGCGTGTGCCGGATAGCGGTTTTCCTCGTCTGGCGGTGTACAACATTCCGGCGGGCTCGGTGTTTCGGTTTCGCTTCAGCGGCGTTGTCTTGACGGCAGACTCGGGTGTAAAAGGTGTTCAGGTCTTGCCGGTGAATGCGCTACCTCAAAAGGTGGCGCCAGGCGCTGTGTTGCCGTTGACGGTAGGTTTGCGGGGCAGGCCCCAAGAGGGCTCAGGTGAAGTGGTGTCGCGCCTGGCGCTGTTGAGCGTTTCAGGTGGCAGCCGTGTGAACTTGCCTTCGACCCATTCACTGGTGTTGAACCATTCGGGCCGCCATGAGGATGTGTGGCAGGTGCGCTTGCCCAAGATCATGCCCAATGGCAAGTACGAGCTTTGGTATGAGTTGCCGAGGCAGAAGGTGCGTACACGCTTGGGTGTGCTGGAGGTGAGCCAGGCGGCAGGCATGTGGGTGGGGTATTCGTTTCACCGTTATCCGGGGGCGAGTGAGAGCACTTTGGGGCCACTTCAGGCGCGTTATCAGTTGGCGCGGAGTTTGGCCAGTGATCTCGCTTATGGCGTGCAATGGTGGCTGGGCCCCGATGAATACGATTGGCGTGGTTTGATGCGTTGGGCGCAGTTTCATGCGAATGAAAATGAGCGCAAGTTGGTGATGACGTTTTCAGGCACACCGCGCTGGGCCAGTGCGGCGCCTCATCAGCGTTCGGCCATGGGCTTGATGGGGTATGCGGCGCCGCCGGCCGCCGTGCATCGGGCCGCGTATCAGCGCATGGTCAAAGAGACGGTGACGCGTTTGAAGGGGCGTTTGCTGGCGACCGAGTGCTGGAACGAGCCCAACAGCCGTGATTTTTTCACCGGCACACAAACGGATTTGGCTGATTTGTGCAAAGCGGTGTACGTGTCGACGAAGGCGGTAGAGCCAACGGTGCCGGTGATTTGCCCGCAGGCCGATGACCCGGTGCACATGGATTTTGTGTACAGCGCGAGGACCTCGGCAGGCGAGCCCATTCACCAGTTTTGTGATGTGGTGGGGGCGCACCTGTACAACCGCCTGGGCTCGGATGCGCGAGGACGTGACTACTCGAAGTTGCGCTTGCGGGATGGGTTGGAAGCGATGGCGGCAATGAGCCGCAAGCATGGCATCAACAAGCCTTTGGCCATCACGGAGTTTGGCATTTCAAGTTGCGTGGCGCAGGGCACGCCAGCGTATCCGCAGGTGTTTGGGCGCATGCGCTCGGAGGATGCCGCCGAGGCCTTGTATCGTTCGCTGGCGCAGATGCGCGAGTTTGGCGTGATGATGGTGGCGCTGTATTCGTTTGACTTGCTCAACCGCGACCCCGAGTGTTTGCCGGGAGGCAGTTTCATCAGGATGACCGAGTTGGATGCGGCTGGGAGACAGCGTGTGGATCCGGTGGTGCTGCGGCGCGTGAATGATGCGGTGTCGGACTTCGGTTGGAGGGGGCATGACTGAGATGGGAGAGGCGAGAGTGAGGGCGCAGAAGCCGACCAGGGTGGCGGTGGTGACCAACATTCCGGCACCGTACCGGTTACAGGTGTTTGAGCATCTGGTGGCGCATCAGGACCTGGATGTGTGTGTGTTTTATTGCAGTGGGCGTGAGCCTGATCGGGAATGGGATTTGCGCCATTCGCCCGTGAAACAGCAATTTTTCAAGGAAAAGTTTTTCACTTATCGAGGCAAGTTCGTGCACTGCAACCCGGATGCATGGGGGGCGTTGGCGGCATTCAGGCCCGACGTGGTGATCACGAGCGGATTCAACCCAACGTTCTTGGTGGCCTACTTGTATGCACGTTGGCATGGAGCGCATCACATCGCGATGACCGATGGAACCGCGACGACCGAGGCAAGCTTGTCAGCCGTGCATCGGTTTGTGCGTCGGCGTGTGTATGCCGGCACGTCGGCTTTCATTGGGGCCAGTTTGGGCTCGTTTGAGCTCTACCGGTCTTATGGCATTGCGGATGCCAAGATATTCCAGTCTCACTTGTGTGCCAACAACGATGACTATGTGGGCGTGTCAGAGCAGGTGAGCAAAACCCACGACTTTGTTTTTAGTGGGCGCTTCGTACCTGGCAAGAACCCCTTATTTGCCTTGGAGGTGGCTCAGGCCGTGGCGCGGCGTTTGGGTCGCCAGATGAGCATCTTGTTGCTCGGCTCTGGTGAGATGGCCGATGAGATGCGCAAGGTGGCCGATGGCATGGCCACGGAGGTGAGCGCCACGTTTGCGGGCTTTGTGAAGCAGGCTCAGTTGCCGAGCTTGTATGCGTCAGCCAGGATTTTGCTGTTTCCTACGCAGTTGGACACCTGGGGTGTGGTGGCCAATGAGGCTTGCGCGGCAGGTTTGCCTGTGGTGGTGACGCCGATGGCAGGTGTGGCCGGCGAGTTGGTGGTGCATGAGGACAATGGTTATGTCTTGCCCTTGGCTCTGAAAGCCTGGGTGGACGCTTGCGTCGCCCTGTTGACCCGGCCCACGCTGTATGCGCAGTTTGCGCAACGCAGCGTGGAGCGAGTCAAACCCTACACCTACCGGAATGCGGCAGAGGGCATTTATGAGGCGGTGCTCAGTACTCGTTGAGGATGGTGCCCACCACCCGAGTTGAACTCATGGAGACGGTGCCCAGCAGGCTCTGCATGGCGGCGACGCCGGTGTGATTGCGACGCGCAAGCATCAGGGCCGCACCACATTTGGCCGCCACGACGGCACTGTCGGCCCCACTGGCGGCAGCGGGTGTGTCCACGATGATGCGATCGAATTTGGTGCGCAGTTCACGAATCAGCAGTTCGAATGCGGGCCGCTCCAGCAGTTCGAGGGGGTTGGGGGGCGTACCACCGACCGGCAGGATGAAGAGGTTGTTCAGGTCTGGAACGGACTGGATCACGTTGGTGGCCGCACGACCTGACAGCACGGCTGAAAGACCTGCACCACGGTATTCCATGTTGAACACCTCGTGCAAGCGGGGGTTGCGCATGTCGGCGTCAATCAGCAGCGTGCGGCCAGGCAACTGGGAAAACGCCACAGCCAGGTTGGCGGCGAAGAAGGTTTTGCCATCTCCACTTTCCGGGCTGAGCACAGCGAGAGCATGGCGCGGACCCTCGTCGCTGTACATCTTCATGATCAGGTGACTGCGGATGCTGCGGAACGCCTCGGCCTGCTCGGAGAACGGCCGTGTGGCCACCACGAGTTCGGCGTTGAGACTCGTGCGGCTTTCGTTGGCGTAGGGGTAGTGGAATTGTTGAGCCAGTGCCCACAGGACATCGTCGCTATTGGCCAGACCCAGGGCTACGGCCGCCTCACCAAAACGGACACCGTTGTCCCGCTGGTAAGCGAGGATTTGCTCGATTTGCTCGGTGTTGAGGTTGTTGGCCTGACGAATGATGTCGCCAATGGATTGTTCGCGTGAGAAGTGCTGCGTGTCCTGGAATTCGGCGCTGGGGTCAGGTTGGAATGGCGCAGATTGCGAAGGCTGGAACGATGGGTGATTCATGGTGCTTGCCTCAGGCCGTCTCGACACGCTTGACGTTGGTGGAAATCGCACTGAAGGATCCGGCGCGTTTGGACTTTTTCAGCCAGGGAAGCCGAGCCTGATATTTGGACGGGGTGGAGGAGGGGATGACGCCGATCACGGGCAACTCCAGCACGTCCACCAGGTCGAACGGGCTGCGCACACGACGATCAAGCAGTTCAACACCCAAAACGGCGATGAGGGAGAGCAGGGCGCCCAGGATGATGGCCAGGCCCAGATTGAGCATCAGCTTGGGTGAGGAGGGCGAGGTGGGTTCTCCTGCAGCGCTGAGCAATACAACGCCAGACTGGCTGTTGTTGCTTTCCAGATTGGTCTGACTTAGGCGCAATTGAATTGCATCGTACACGCGTTGCGCGCTATCGACCTCACGTTCCAGCACGGCCAAGCGTGAGCGCTCTTCCTTCATGCGCATGAGCTTGGCACGCTGGGCCTCGTAGGCGGCGTTGGCGGCAGCCTCGCGCGAACTGTTGATGTCGTCGTTGGAGGCGACGCTGTTGGTGACGCGCCCGGTTTCGGCTGAAATACGGCTGCGCAATGAGGAGATGCTAGCCTTCAATTCGATGACCTGGGGGTGGTTGTCTCCCATGCGCTCGGAGAGTTGATTGAGGTTGGCTTCTTGGGTACTGAGTTGGTTCTTGAGGCTCGACACTACGGCGTTGTTCAGCACCTCGGCACTTTGGTCGGGGCTCAGACGTGCCTGACGGCTGCGGTTGGCCGATTCAATGCGTAGCGCTTTGAGGGCCACCAGTTGTTGCGACAAATCGTTGAGTCGAATGGTCTCGACGTCCATACGTTCGTCGGTGGCCAGGATGTCGGTTTGCTTTTGTGCTTCGCTCAGTGCGAGCTGCGCGCGTTCCAGCTTGTCGCGGGCCAGCTTTGCGCGTTCTTCGAAAAAGTCGGCGTATTGGCGAGCCGGATCAACGCGCAGTTGCGTACTCGATTCGATATAGGCGCGAGCGAAGGCATTTGCCATGGCAGCCGCGAAGGCTGGATCGCTGCCTTCGTAGACGATGTCAATGACGTTGGAGTCGCGCGATGGTTGGATTTCGAGGCTCTTGCCCAGTATGGTGGCAAGCCAGTCTTCGTAGGAGCCACGTTCCTGGGTCTCTTTGGCCCAGCGTGCGCGCATTTCGGTAGATTGCTCCATACCGGTCAGTCGCACAACGCGCAGTGCCACACGCTTGCTGTTGATGATGTCAACCTGCGTGGCGATGTGGCTAGTAGGGGTGGCGCCGAGGCTGCTGCTGGTGGCCGATACCGGATCAGGCCGCATGTCTACCATGACGCTGGCCGACGCCTTGTAGGACTTCGGCCAGATCAGGCTGAGTATGACCGTGACTGTGACAATCGTCAGAAAAATGGCAGAAGCCAGAATCCAGCGGGCTCTGACAATGCGTAGGAATTGATCGAAGGTCATGGTTGGTCAACGGGCGTGGGAACGCGATGCAGCATGGCGGGTGTGGAGAGGCGGCGAGCCACGGTCACTTCAAGCCCGAGAGGCCTTTGCTCAAGGATGCGGGATCGATGCTGGTAGAGGCAGCCGGTTCAGCCGTGGGCGGAGTGATAGCTGTTGTGGCTGCGGAGGCTGGGCCTGATGCCGCAGCAGCAGGCTTGTTCGCAAACTTGCCAACGTACTCTATCTTGGCGGCTTCGCGCAGGTTCTTCATTTCCTTGGTCGCGAAGTCGCGACGGCGCTGGGCAGTGAGGTACTGTTCAATGGCTGGCTTGGCTTGATCGAAGCTGACGGGCTGCGATTTGGATGCTACAACCAACAGGGCCTTCAAGCCGTCGCTGCCTGTGATGTAGAGGGCTTCTCCATCGCTGACCTTGCTCAGCGGGTCGATGATGCCCAGTGGCAGGCCTTCGGCTGCCTGTGTGATTTGGTTGGCATTGAACTTGATGCCGCTGGCTTTGAGTACCTCCACAAACTGGACGGTGCCACGAGTGGCTTTCAGTTGTTCCATCAGGGGCTGGATTTGCTCCTTGGTCCCAGGGACCGTGAACTCTTGTAGCGCATACACCTTGCGTTGCGAGAACAGTGCGGGGTTCTCGTCGTAGTACTTGCGGATCTCTTCAGCCGTGGGGGTGCCTGCGCCCGCCGCTGCGGCTTTCTCCAGGTAGGTGCGTGCCAGGATGCTGCGGCGGGTGGCCTCCAGCATTTGCACGACCTGAGGATCGCGGTCGAGCTTTTGCTCTTCCGCTTTGGCCACCGCCAGTTGCTGGTCAATCAGGCTTTCGAGCACCTGGTGGCTGGCGGCTTCGGCCTGCTCGGGTTTCAGTCCGGGTTGGCGCGACAGCACCTGGTTGATCTGGTGCACCGTGATTTCGCTGCCATCGACGCGTGCGGCCGCCTGGGTGGCCTTGCCTTCTCCCGAGGCGGACTTGTCGCCACAACCTGCCACCAGGGCGGCAGCGACGACGACAGGCAGCAGCGCCATCGATCGGATGGAGCGTTGGCGGGCAATGGCTTGCAGGCGATGGGTCATGGTGTGGCAGGAGTGATCAAGTCAAGGTGGGAACCAGAACGGGTGCACGCGTTCTTTTGCGTCACCGGTGAATGATCACGCAGGGAAGGGGTGAGTTCCCTGGGGTTTTCTCCTGCCGCTCACATGGGGGGCTGGGCCTGTTGTGCCGCCGTGACAGTGCTAGTCCAGCCCACTGGCTGTCATCAATGACCTGGGAACACGGCTTGCCACAGTGCCAATACCGCCTCGCGATGGGGGGCTGCGGTGGCCAGCGCCTCATCTCTCAATTTGGTGCTGGCATCGTCCAGCCGCGCGCGGTGCTGGATGCGGCGCAGTTCGCGGTAGGCCTGTCCGGCAGCATGGCCGACGCCTGGGGGCAGCAAGCCGGCGTCTTCGGCGCGTTGCAGCAAGGCGATGTTGCCGACGTTGTCCAGCAAGGCCGGGTGCGCATGGCTGTGGGTCAGCACCAGGTACTGCACGGCAAATTCCACGTCGATCATGCCGCCGCGGCTGTGTTTGATGTCGAACTGGTCGGCTGGGCAGGCGTGGGCTTCGCGCAGGCGCTCGCGCATGGCGATGACTTCGTCGCGCAGGGCCACCGGGTCACGCTCGGAGGACAGGACGCTGCGGCGAGTGGTTTCGAAGCGTTCGGCCAGGGCCAATTCGCCGGCACACCAGCGCGCACGGCTCAGCGCCTGGTGTTCCCAGGTCCAGGCGGTGTTGCTGCCGCGCTGGCGCTGATAGTCGTCGAAGGCGTGGAAGCTGGTGACCAACAGGCCGGAGTTGCCATTCGGGCGCAGCGCGGTGTCGATGTCGAACAGCTCGCCCGCCGAGGTGCGCAGGGTCAGCCAGGTGACCAATTTGCGGGCAAACAGCAGGTAGGCGTCGATGGCGCTGGGGGTGTCCGGGCCGGCCTGCGGGTCAGGTGCATCCTGGGTTTCGTCGAAGAGGAAGACGACGTCCAGGTCGCTGCCATAGCCCAGTTCCTTGCCGCCGAGCTTGCCGTAGGCGATGACAGCAAAGTGAGGCTGGCGACCCACGGCGTAGCGGCCTTGCTTGCCCGGGCGTTGCTGGAGGTAGCTCCACGCCCACTTGATGGTGACGGCCAAGGTGGCGTCGGCCAGGGCGGAGAGGTCGTCGGCCACCTGCTCGACGGTGAGCGTGCCCTCGACGTCGCGCACCAGGGTGCGGAACACTTCGGCGTGGTGGGCGCGACGCAGCGTGTCGAGCAAGGCTTCTTCGTCGGCCTGACCCGCGCGAACCCAGGCGGTGTGGCGGTCTTCGAGGTCGCGCTGGTAGGCCGCAGCGTCAAAACGGCTGTCCAGCAGGCGCGGGTCGGCCAACTCGTCGATGACACCGGGGTGTCGCAGCAGGTACTGCATGGGCCACTTGGCCAGGCCCAGCAGGCGCAACAGGCGGTTGAGCACCTCGGGGCGTTCGTCGAGCAGGGCCAGGTAGCTGTCGCGGCGCAGCAGGGGTGTCAGCCAGTCCACAAAGTGGCGCACGGTGTCGGTACTCATGCACGGCGCGCCGTCCGGGCCCTCGGGGGCGTCCAGGGCGGCCTTGGTGGCGCGGCCAATCAGTTTGGCCAGACGCAGCTTGGCCGCATCGGACAGCAAGGCGACCTTGCTGTGCAGGGCGAACTGGCGTACGTGTGGCGCCAGGTCTTCCGGCAATTTGGCGAGGAACTCTTCGCTGTCCACGGGCAGCGGTGGCCCACCACAGCCCTTGCAGCCGTTGGCTTTGGGATCGCGGCCGTCGTGGAGCAGGGCATCGAATTCGGTGGCCACAAACTCGCGCACATTGCACAGGGCTTCGAGCATCTGGCAGGTGCTGGAGCGACACTCGGGGCGGTCGGCGCTACCTTGTTCGCGGGGGAGGATCCCCAGGCTGTTGGCGATCCAGGCGAGGTCGGCATCCTCAGTGGGCAGCATGTGGGTCTGCTGGTCGTCGAGGAACTGGATGCGGTGCTCGATGCGGCGCAGGAAGGTATAAGCCTCGGCCAGTTTCTCGGCCTTGTCGGCGGGAATCAGGCCGCGGGCCGCCAAGCGGGGCAAGGCCTTGAGCGTGGAGCGGGTGCGGATTTCCGGGAACTGGCCGCCGCGTACCACCTGCAGCAATTGCACGGTGAATTCGATCTCGCGGATACCGCCGCGAGCCAGTTTGACGTCGTTGGCACGCTCGGGGCGGCCAGCGGCGCGGCGGGTGGCCTCGTCACGGATTTTGCGGTGCAGTTGCCGCAGCCCTTCGAACACGCCGTAGTCAAGATAACGGCGGAACACGAAAGGCATGACCAGGTCGCGCAGGGCGAGGGCACGCTGGTGGTGTTCGCCGCCGGGCATGGCGCGCCGGGGGGCGATGATGCGGCTCTTGAGCCAGGCAAAGCGTTCCCATTCGCGGCCCTGAACGAGGAAATACTCCTCCAGCATCCCCATGCTGACCACGGAGGGGCCGGAGTTGCCGTTGGGGCGCAGGGCGAGGTCAACGCGGAAGACGAAGCCGTCTTCGGTGGTGTCGCCGATCAGGGTGGACAGCCGGCGGGCCACCTGGCTGAAGTATTCATGGGCGGTGATGCGACCGCGCACCACGCCGCCGTCTTCGATGCCTGTGGTGTGGCCCTCGTCTTCGTAGACGTAGATGAGGTCGATGTCGGACGAAACGTTCAGTTCCCGCCCACCGAGCTTGCCCATGCCAATGACCCACATGTCGATGCGCTGGCCTTGGGCGTCCAGCGGGGCGCCGTGCTTGAGGTCGAGCTCGGCTTCGGCGGCGGCCAGAGCGTGGTCCAGCGTGACTTCAGCCAGCTCGGTCACGGAGGCGGTGATCTCCAGCATGGGGGCGCCGCCTTCGACGTCCAGGCATGCCAGGCGTTCCATGACGAGGTGGCGGGCCACGCGCAGGGCCGAGCCCAACTCGCGCCCTTGCTCACGCAGATGGGCGATCAGGGTCGTGATCTCGGCGGTGCGGGGCGTGCCGGGAGCCGTCTGGGCGAACCGGGTGATCTCGTCGGCGTAGCGGCGGCGGACACGTTGGACGTAGCGGGAGTGGGCCGCAGGGGTGGCGGTGGGTACCGCATCGAATGGGAAATCAATCATGGACCGTGTCGCCGGCGAAGAGGTCTGTGCTAGGGTTATCGGTTGTCGATCCCTGGGGCTGTACTGGCAATGGTAGAGCAGCAGTCAGGCCACGTTGTAGGTGGTTCGACGGATGAACTGTCTGATCCATGTCTGAAACTCCTGCTTCTCCTGAGCATTCACCGAGCGCTGTGCCCCGGCGACACCATCCCTTGTGGTCCTCTGCCCTGATCATGGGGCTGGCCACTCGACGCGTGGTCCGCATGGGCTTGAGCTTGATGGGGGCGGTGTTGTTGCTGGCGGCCGTGGCGTGGGCGGTGTTGCTATTTCAGATTCTGCCCCGTATTGGAGACTGGCGGCAGGACGTTGCCGAACAAGCCACGCGGGCATTAGGGGTGACGGTGCGCATTGGCGCTTTGCAGGGGCATGCCGATGGCATGTGGCCGGTGCTGAGCCTGCGGCAAGTCGAACTGTTGGACGATCGGGGGCAGGTGGCCTTGTCCTTGCCGGAGGTGTCGGCACGGGTGTCGTTGGCCACCTTGTCACCTCAGGCGCTGTGGGCGGGCGAGGTGCGTCTGGATCGCCTGGAATTGCTGCGTCCGGATCTGAATGTGCGTCGCGACCGCCAGGGGCAGTTGCATGTGGCGGGCCTGCGTGTGTCGAGCCAGCCTTCGGGAGCGGATGGCACGTCGGCAGGGGCCGATTGGGTGTTGTCGCAATCCCTCATTCGGATTCGCGGGGGCAGTGTCCGCTGGACTGACGAGCTCCGCGGCCGTCCCACCTTGCGGCTGCAGGGGGTGGAGGTGGCATTGCGTCATGGCCTTGGGCTGGGTCGACGCCACCATGAATTGAGCCTGACTGCGACGCCGCCGCCGGAGTTTGGCCAGGCGTTGCGTTTGAACATGCGCATGCGCCAGCCTCTTTGGGCTTTGGGCGAGCAGGCACGGTGGTGGCAAAGCTGGTGGCCCACGCTCACCCGTCCCAGTCAGTGGCAGCGGTGGACCGGGTCCTGGGTGCTGGACATGCCTCATGTGACCGTGCAGACCTTGCAGCGTCACGTGGATCTGCCAGTCGAGGTGCGTGGCGGGCAGGGGGCCGTGCGGGCGGAGCTGAGTTTGCGTGACGGGCGCCTGGCCGGTGGTGCGCTGCAACTGGCGCTCCAGGGGGTCGATGTGCGCCTGGCGCCGGAGTTGGCGCCACTGAGTTTTCGCCGTCTGACGGGACGCCTGAGCCTGGATCATCGGGCAGACCAGACCGGGCTGGCATTTGAGCAGCTGGCGTTTGAGCTCACCGATGGACTGTCGTGGCCCGCCAGCGAGGGGCGTTTGGTGTGGCGGCATGCATCCGACCCCTTGGTGGATGTGGCCAAGGCTTGGCATCAGACGCGTGGTGGCCAGGCGCAGGCAGAGCATCTGGACCTGGCTCTGTTGGCGCGCGTGGCCGATCGCTTGCCCTTGGCGCTCGCGCACCGTCAACTTTTGCAGGAGCTGGCCCCGCAAGGGGTGGTGTCCGACCTGGATCTGAGCTGGGAGGGCGCTGCCACCGCGCCTTCGCGCTATCGCGTCAAGGCCCGTGTTCAGGGACTGGGGTTGGCGGAGTCCCGTGAGGGCATGCGACCTGGGCTGGCACAGGCGGATGTCATGGTGTCTGCCACCGACGCCGGTGGGCGAGCGGATCTGGCCATGAAGCAGGGGTGGTTGTCGTTTCCTGGCGTGTTCGAGGAGCCCCGGATTCCGCTGGATCGGCTCGATGCGCGCGTGGAGTGGTCCAGGCAGCCCGGGGGCGGGGGGGCTGCGCCCGCAGACTGGTCCCTGCGCGTGAGCAAAGCCAGCTTTGCCAACGCGGACGCAGAAGGTGAGCTGGAGGCCTCCTGGCGAACGGCCAAAGCCGGTGAGCGCAATGCTCAGGGGCAGGCCATGTCACATCTGCCTGGTGTGCTGGACATGACTGGGCGCCTGGCGCGCGGTGAGGCCACCCGGGTGTGGCGCTACCTGCCCTTGAGCATCCCCCCGGATACCCGCGACTACGTGCGGCAGGCGTTTCGCAGCGGTCACGCGGAGGATGTGACTTTCGAGGTCAAGGGGGATCTGAACGCCTTCCCATTCAAGGACGATGTGGGCGGGCGGTTCCGTGTACGGGTGCCGGTCCGTCAGGTCGTCATGGACTATGTGCCGCCAGCCTTGATGGGGGTGGCCGCGGACGCGCCCACGGGGTTCTGGCCTGCGTTCACCGCCTTGGAGGGCATGCTGCGTTTCGAGGGGCAGCGAATGCTGATCGACAACGCGCGCGCGCAACTCGGCACCATCGGCTCCGGGCGCTTTGCGCTCAACGAGGTCTCGGGACGCATCGATGACATGGGCGCTGACGATCCGCACCTGACCATTCAGGGGCGCGGGGCTGGCCCCATGGACGACCTGTTGCGATTCCTGGCAACGTCGCCGGTCGGTGAGTGGACCGGGGGGGCGCTCAGCGCTGCGCGTGGCAGTGGCAGGGGGGCGTTGCAACTCTCCCTGGACATTCCGCTGAACCGAGGGGAAGACACCCGCATCCAAGGCCTGGTCACCTTGACGGACAAGGATCAGGCGGGCATGCGACTGAGCCCTGCCATTCCGGCCTTCGCTGCGTTGCGCGGCACCATTGCGCTCACCGAGTCGAAGCTGGACGTCCAGGCTCGCACCCGTGTCTGGGGGCAGGACATGGTGGTGCAGGGCAAGCGTGGCTCCGACGGTGTGGTGCGCTTCGCGGCCCGAGGGACCATGTCCGCCGAAGGGCTGAGGCAGGCCCAGGAATACCCTGCTCTGGCTCGCCTGGCCAACCACCTGTCTGGCGAGACGCCGGTGAGCGTGAGCGTGGCGGCTGGCGCGCGCACCGAGGTCCAGGTGAACGCCAGTCTGCAAGGCATCAGCGCCACACTGCCAGCGCCTCTGACCAAGCCAGCCAGTGCCCTGTGGCCCTTGTCGGTGACCTATCGGACCGAGGGGGAGCGTGGTGAGCAGGATGCGATCATCGTGGACGTCGGCAACCCACAGTCGCTGGCGATGACCCCGGTGGTCATGCCGCGCGTGCGCGTGGACCTGCGTCGCGATGTGAGCGGCGCCGAGGCACGTGTCCTGCGTGGACTCATCAGCCTGACACAAGCCGCGCCGGGGCAGTCCAGCGCGCTGCCGTCATTGCCCGCCAAGGGGGTGGTGGCCCAGTGGCAGAGCCCCGCACTCGATCTGGACACCTGGTTGCCGGTGGTGCAGAGCTTCCGCGGTGGCTCGGAGGGCAGTGCGCCGGTCAGCCTGGCCGATGGCATGCCTGATACCGTGAGCATCCAGACCGGTGCACTGACATTCCGTCAACGCACGCTCAAGGACGTCTCTGCCACCCTGGCCCATCCCAGCCCTCAGGTCTGGCGATTGCAACTCAGCGCCGATCAGGTGGCGGGCCAGGTGGAATGGGCACCGGACAGAACCGCCGACAAATCTCCCTTGATCGCAGGCCCCTCCTCCACACGGTTGACCGCTCGTCTGTCTCGTTTGTCCATTCCCAACGCGGACGCGCAAGCCTTGCAGACCCAGGCCACCGCGCAGATGCTGTCGGGTGAGGCGGCCACCGAACTGCCGGCGCTGGACATCCAGATCGAGCAGTTTGAATGGCGCGGCCTTGCGCTGGGGCGCCTGGAGGTGGAGGCACTCAACCGCCTGGTGCCCGTGGCGGGCAAGGGCGCGCTGCCCGAGTGGCGCCTTCATCGCTTGCGCCTGAGCACGCCCGAAGCCCAGTTGGACGCCTCCGGCAACTGGGCTGCGCTGGGCACCCCGGGTCGACCGCGATCGGCCTTTGGCTTCACCCTGGACCTGCGCGACAGCGGGGCCCTGCTCACCCGCTTGGGTCTGCCGCAAACGCTGCGAGGCGGCAAGGGCCAACTCACTGGTCAGGTCAATTGGCTGGGTTCGCCTCTGGAGCCCGATCCATTGACGATGTCCGGGGACATCAAGGTTCAGATCAACAGTGGACAGTTCCTCAAGGCCGATCCTGGCATGGCCAAACTCCTGGGTGTCTTGAGCCTGCAGTCCCTGCCGCGCCGCCTGACCCTGGATTTCCGCGATCTCTTCCAGCAAGGCTTTGCCTTTGATGCCATCGATGGTGACGTCAAGGTCACGCAGGGTGTGGCGGCCACGCGCAACCTGCGCATGCGCGGGGTGCAGGCGATCGTGCTGATGGAGGGGCAGGCCGATCTGGCTCAGGAAACGCAGAGCCTGCACGTGTTCGTGGTGCCACAAATCAACGCCGAGGCGGCGTCGCTGGCCTATGCTGCCATCAATCCTGTCATTGGCATTGGCACCTTCATCGCACAGTATCTGCTGCGCAAACAGGTGGCCGATGCCAGCACCCAAGAGTTCATGATCACCGGCTCCTGGGCCGATCCGCACGTGGAAAAGCTGGAGCGCAAGCCCAAGCCAGCCGAGGTCACAACGCCCCAAAGACCTTCTTGAGCAAAGCGCTGCCTGTGCCGACCGGATCCTGGCGGATCTTGCGCTCTTCTTCGCCGATTACCATGTACAAGGCGTCCAGCGCCTTGCCGGTGACGTGATCTTGCAAGGTTGCCCCCTGACCCTTGAGGAGGCCAAACTGCTGCGCCTTGCCGGCCAGATCGTTGTAACGCTGGGTGACCGACAGCTTCTCCAGAGACCGGTTCACCACTGGTTGGAACTGCACCGTCAGCGGTTCACGTGTCTTGCGGGCAAAGTACGCCGTGACCGCGTTGTCACCGCCTTGCAAGATGCCGACCGCGTCCTGCACGCTCATGTCCTTGATCGCCTTGCTCAACAGCGGGCGAGCCAGCGCCACGGCCTGCTCGGCGGCATGGTTCATCGCTTCGGTGAGTTGCTGCACCTGCTTGCCCCTTCCCATGGCCTGCAACAGGGGGGCGGCCTGATCCAGAGGCGAGGGCAGACCGATGCGCACCCGCTCGTTGCTCAAAAAGCCGTTGTGTGCCCCCAGTTGAGACACGGCCACATCTGCCCCCTTGTCGAGGGCCGCCCGCAAGGCAGCCGTGGCATCCTTGCTGCTGAAGGCCGCCGCCCACCCTGTTGCAGGCAGGGTGACCAGACCGAGGCACCAGACCCCGGCAGATGACAATACACTGCGACGTTTCATGTTGTTTCCTTTCTGCTTGCTGTGGTGACCCCCATGCCGATGAGCCGCCGTCTGTTGATCCTGGGCCTGCCTGTGCTGTTGAGTGCCTGCCTGTCAGGCACCCGCTCCGATTTGCCGGATTTGCCCTTCACCCAGCTGGATGGCAGCCAGCATCGCACAAGCGTGTTCAAAGGCAAAGTGACCGTGCTCAACTTCTGGGCCACCAGTTGCACCACGTGCGTCAAGGAAATGCCGCAGATCGTGGCCACCCACCAGCGCTTTCAGTCGCAGGGGTTGGAGACGCTGGCTGTCGCCATGTCCTACGATCCACCTGCTTACGTCATGCAATTCGCGCAAACGCGTCAGCTTCCGTTTCGTGTGGCCATTGACCACGATGGCAGTCTCGCCAAGGCTTTCGGGGATGTGCAACTCACACCCACCACCTTGGTGATCAACCGCGAGGGCAAGGTGGTCAAGCGCTACGTGGGCGAACCTGATTTCGATGCCATGCACAAGCTGCTGGGGCAGTTGTTGAGCCAGTCCGCCAGCTGACGGGGGCGGTGGCATGCGCAACGCAGCACATGGGGCCCGCAGGGCATCCCCACGCGGTCGTCACGTGGGCTGGCTTCTGGGACTCTTGGCCCTGAGTGCCTGCTCCCCCGCGCTCGACTGGCGTGAGCTGCGTCCAGCAGAAGCGCACGGTCTGCGGGCGATGTTCCCTTGTCAGCCTGACCTCGTGACACGCACCGTTTCCCTGCCCGGCATGGCACAGCCCTTGCCCATGCAGATGTGGTCCTGCCAGACGGGCGAGACGACCTGGGCCCTCAGCCGTGTGCAGGTCAAGGAAGTGACCGACGTGGGGCCGACCTTGGCCGCCCTGGCGCGTGTCATGCAAGACAACTTGCAGGCTGCCAGCCAGATGGCGAGTGGCACAACCCCTGTGAGCGTGACCCCACTGGGGGCTGTGCAGGTGCCGGGCATGACGCCGCAGCCACAAGCGAAAGGGTGGCGCTTCCAGGCGCGACGGGTCGATGGCTGGGGCAGGCCCCTGGACATGAGCGTCACCGCGTGGCATTTTGCCCACGGCCTGCAGATTTTTCAGGCGTCGGTGTCGCGTCCCGTCGGTTCAGGCGGGACAGAACCACGTGGCTCGGCGCAAGATGCGGAGTCGTCCTTTCGGGACGGTTTTCAGTTCCCTGGTTGATCTCTCACCGTCTGCCTCATGCCCGGCCTGTTCATCATCGCGCACGCCCCCCTGGCCTCAGCCCTGAAGCTGGCCGCCGGACACTGTTTTCCTGAAATGGCGCAGCACTTGCAAGCGCTGGATGTGCCGCCCAATCTGCCATGCGAGGAGTTGGAGGCACAGGCGCGTGTCCTCCTGGGGATGGCGCAAGGCTCCGACGCCCGTGGTGAAGTCTTGATCCTCACTGATGTGTTCGGCGCCACTCCTTGCAACACCGTGCAACGCCTGGCAGACGGACAGCAGGTGAAGGTGATCACCGGGGTCAATGTGCCCATGCTGTGGCGTGCCCTCAACTACGCCAGCGAACCCTTGGACACCCTGGTCACGCGCGCCCTGGCTGGCGGCACCCAGGGTGTCATGCAGATTGCCTCCAGTCGGCCGCAAAACCAGGCCAGCCAACCTACCAGCCATGATCAAGACCACCGCCAACATCAGCAATAAGCTGGGCCTGCACGCCCGTGCCTCGGCCAAACTCACCAAGCTGGCCAGCAGCTTTCCCTGTGAAGTGTTCATGAGCCGCAACGACCGCCGCGTCAATGCCAAAAGCATCATGGGCGTGATGATGCTGGCCGCCGGCCTCGGCAGCACCGTGGAAATCGAGTGCGACGGCCCGAAAGAAGAGGAGGCCATGAAGGCCTTGCTGGCGCTGATCAACGACAAGTTTGGCGAGGGCGAATAACCCGACGAGGGTTTACCCTTGATCTGCTGCGAAATTGTCACAAGTTCGCGCAAAACCGTGATTTTTTGTTGCGCCCAGACAGCAGAGATTGTGCCCAGACGTAAGTTCTCAAGGCAAAGTTGGCTCATCCCGCAAACGGGGGTGGAGATCGCCCCAACATCGCGGCTTTCACACAGTTTCCGTGCACCAAGGAGTCACTTCATGCACCGTTCCTCGCTCTCGATTCAAGGTTCAACCCTGAAGGTTTCCGCCTTGGTTCTGGCCTTGGCAGCCGCCACCAACGCCGTCGCGGTTGAGAATGGCAACCAGCGCTATTCGGCCGGTATTGGCGGCAGCGACATGACCACCCCCGTGGTTCCGGGTCTGTACTTCCAGACGCCGATGGTGGCCTACCACGCTGACAAGATCAAAGGCAATGACGGGAAGCAGCGTCAAGTTCTGGGTGCCCCGGTCAACATCGACACCGATACCTATGCCATCCTGCCTCGTCTGACCTACATCAGCAGCCATCGTCTGCTTGGCGCGCACGTGGGTGTGACGGCCATGCTGCCAGTGGTCAAGCGCAAGGCCTCGTTGTCGACTGTGGACCCCTTGAGCCCATATGCGTCGATCGTCAGTGCCAAGAATGGCTCCGCTTCCGGCGTGGCTGACCTGGAAATTTCTCCGGTCATGCACTGGGAGATCGGTGATCACCAATCGGTGACCTTCGCGCCGACCATGATCATGCCCGTGGGTGACTTCAAGGAAGACCGCCGTGCCAATGCCGGGTTTGGTGACTACTACACCTTCCGTCCGTCCGTTCAGTACGCCTTCATCGGCGACGGCTGGGACTTGGGCGGTCGTGCCGTGATGTCGTTCAACACCCGGAACAAGGATTCGGGCTACTACAGCGGCAAGATCTTCAACTTCGACTGGCAGGCCATGGCCTTTGTGTCGGAAGACATCCGTGTGGGCGTGCAGGGCTACTTTGTCCGCCAAGTTCAGGCGGATACCTCCAAGGTCGCGATTGACCAGATGTTGATCGACATGGAAAAGGGCAGCAAGGCCAGCGTCAACGCCATTGGCCCTGCTGTGGCTTGGCTGATGAACGGCGGCGAGATGCTGATCGAAGGCAAGTTCATCAAGGAGTTCGGTGCCAAGAACCGCACCCAAGGTCAAGCCTTCTGGCTGACCATTTCGAAGCCCCTGTGATCCTGCCCCCCTTTAGCTTGGAGGTATGACCATGCACGATGAACGTCAAAAGCCGGAAGCCATCAACACCCTGCGTCGTCAGTTGACCATGGGTGCGGCGGCTTCGACGCTCCTGCCTTGGGCCGCACCGGCCATGGCTCAGCAAACGTCCATGGAGGGGGTCGATCTGGCCCCGACCGTGACCGCCTACGGCCAAAAGCTGGTGCTCAACGGCTCCGCCGTGCGCAAGCGCGGCTACTTCAAGGCCGACGTCACGGCTTTGTATCTGCCCGAGAAAATGTCCTCGCCCGATGCCATCTACAAGCTCGATGGCGTGCGACGCATCCAGCTCAACATCTTGCGTCGATTCACATCGTCCACGATCACGCGCATCTTCTTGGCCGACTTCAAGGAGGCCGCCACCGAGGAAGAATTCAAGCGTCTGATTGGCCCGATCGGGCTGATCGGTGCCGCGTACGGCAACGTGAAGGAAGTCGTCAAGGGCGATGTGGTGAACCTGGATTGGGTGCCTGGTCGTGGCTGGTTGGCCACCCACAATGGGAAATCGCTCAACGAAGTGGATGGCAAGCCGCTGGTCATCAAGGACGAACTGGCCTACCAGATCTACATGCGCATGTACATCGGTCAAGGCGCACCGGCCGACCTCCGCAATGGTCTGCTGGGGCTGACCAAGGGCTGATCGGCTGATCGGACTTGACTGCCGCGCTGCTCAGCGAGTGGCGCGGTAGTGTGCCTCCAGCATCGGGGGCAAGGGGGTGTCGAGCAGGCATGCACACATGCGCAAGGCATCGGCGCTGTCGTCGCTGAGCAAGCCTTGAGGGCTGTGGTTGAAAGCTTCTTCCACCCAGGCTTTCACCAAGATCGCGCGCAATACCCAACTCAATTCCTGCACCGCCGACAAGGCATGTACCAAGCCATCCGCATCAGGGGGCGTGGGCATCAAGCTCGCCGTGGTGTCTTCGCCGCAGCGTTGCATCACCTGGTCGTACCAGACCTGCGAAGCGGGGTGCACGCCATCGGCGCGCTCCGGCATTGGAATGAAGCGCGCCAGATAGGCGCTCAGAGCGGCGACGTGGCTGCGATCGGCATCTGGCAGTGTCGCGATGTCGGCATGATGGTGGGTGACTGGCAAGATCAGGGGCGCGCCGCCCGGTTGTCCGTTGAGGCGATGTCGCAGGGTCAGCCACCACAGTCGGTCGCGCGGACTGATGCGGCCGTCGGCGCGCAGCAGTTGACGGGCGTCCTGCACCACCTGGCGCCGGGCTTCAATGGGCGCCGATGCCAACTGGGCCGTCACGCGCTCGAATTCGGGCATGCGGTGCTGGGGGAGCAGCGATTGCACGTCTTCCAGAATCCTGGCACCGTGCGTCAAGGCCTGGCAGCGCACCTCCCACCAGCGGCGCTCCGAGGCGTTGCCCGCGTCCATCATCAAGGCTAGCAGCAGCAGGCGTTGCTCGGTCGGTCCTTGCAGGCGTTGAAGTCGGGCGCGGCTCTCACGGTCAGCATGTGCGCGGGCTTGCCAACCCTCGCTGTGGGCCTGAATCAGATCATGCTGGGTGCCTCCCGACGGCCCGGGTGAGACCGAGCCACTCCAGGCCACTGCGGCATCGGCGGCCAGAGCGCCCTCGGGCAAAGAGGCCAGGCGAGGACGCCGGGGCTCGGACACGTCTTCGCGCAACAGGCGTGCGGGCAGCGGGGGCAAGACCGTCCCGCAGACGCGCCGGATGCGTTCACTCAGGCGCGGATGACAGGCCAGCAAATGGGTTTGTCCAGGCTCGTGCATGAGCATGGCGGCCACCATTTCGGCCGCGGGATGCTGCATGCGTCCCGCCAGCAGCTTCTGGTCGTGCCAGATTTTGCGCAACACATTGCCCAAGCCATCGCGCGTGCGGGTGAACTGGATGGCGCTGGCATCGGCGAGGAATTCGCGCTGGCGTGAGATGGCCGCCTGCAGGATGCGGCCAGCCAGCCAGCCCATCCAGCCCGCAGCGGTCAACACCAGCCCGACCAACCATGTCAGCGGGTTGACTTGACCCTCATGGTTGGGGCGCATCAGACTCTGGCCGTAACCGTGGATGAGCGACAAGCCCCACACCAGGGCCAGCATGCGCATGCTCAGGGGCAGGTCGTCTTCCTTGATGTGGCCAAACTCATGGGCCACCAGACCTTGCAACTCGGCGCGATTGAGGCGCTCCAGCGCACCCCGTGTCACGGTGAGGGCGATGTCATCGGCCCCCCATCCCGCCACGAAGGCATTGATGGCATCTTCTCGGCGCATCACGAACACACGCGGCACCGGTTGAGCGCTGGCGATCGCCATTTCGTCGACCACGTTCAGCAGGCGCCGCTCCAGCGCGTCATCGGGGTCGGTGACTTCGACAGCACCCAGCCAATGCGCGACCCGCTCGCCTCCTCCCGCACGCAGGCGCTGGGTCTCCACGATGGCGCCGCCCACCACAAACAGCAGCACCACCGCCGTGTTGGTCTCGAAGAAGAGGTTGGGGAAGCCGATGCTGACAGGCACCAGGGCCTTGTAGAGCAAGGCCAGCAGCAGGTTGATGGCAAGGGTGAGCGCCACCACCAGCACGCCAAACCACAGCATGAGCTGGAGGGTGCGTGTCTGAGCGGCGCCTTGGTGCTGACGAAAACGCATGGCCCCCTGCGGTCAGAAACTGACTTTCACCGGGGCGCGCTCGGCCTCGGAGGAGGTCGATTGCAGCATCTCGGCCGTCTGGAAGCTGAACAGGCCGGCGAGCAGATTGGTCGGGAACTGGTGGATGGCGTTGTTGTAGTCCAGCGTGACGTCGTTGAACAGCTGGCGCGAAAACGCCACCTTGTTTTCGGTGTGGATCAACTCTTCGCGCAGGTCGGCCATCTGCTGGTCGGCCTTGAGCTCCGGGTAGGACTCCACCACCGCCTGAAAGCGACCCAAGGCACTGCCCAGAACGCCTTCAGCCAGACTCAGGCTTTTGATCGGGCCGCTCTGGTTAGGGTGGGACTTGACCATGTCGGTGGCTGCCATGACTTGCGCACGCGCAGCGGTCACGCGCTCCAGCGTCTCGCGCTCGTGTTCCAGGTACTTGCGGGCGACCTCGACCAGATTGGGGATCAGGTCATGCCGGCGTTTGAGTTGCACATCGATCTGCGCAAAGGCGTTGCCGATCTCGTTGCGCATCCGGACCATGCGGTTGTAGGCCCCGACGACCCAGAACAGCAGGACGGCGCCCAAGGCCAGCAAAATGATCTGAGTGGTGCTCATGCATTCCCTTTGTCGTGTTGGTATTGTGCGTAGCCCTCACGACGCAGTTCACAAGCAGGGCAGTGCCCACAGCCATACCCCCAAGCGTGCCGTTGACTGCGATCGCCCAGGTAGCAGGTGTGGGTGTGCTCAATGATCAGGTCGTTGAGGGCCTGTCCGCCCAGTGTCTCACTGAGTGCCCAGGTTTGCGCCTTGGTCAACCACATCAGTGGGGTTTCGATCGTCATGGGGCTGTCCAGCCCCAGGCTGATCGCCACCTGCAGGGCCTTGAGTGTGTTGTCGCGGCAATCCGGGTAGCCGGAGTAGTCGGTTTCGCACATGCCCCCCACCAGCACCGAGGCACCGCGGCGGTAGGCCAGCGCAGCCGCGAAGTTCAGGAACAGCAGATTGCGCCCCGGCACAAAGGTGTTGGGCAAGCCGTTGGCCTGCATCTCGATGGCGCGCGATTCGGTCAGCGCCGTGTCGGAGATCTGGCCCAGCAGGCCCAAATCGAGCAGGTGATCTTCGCCCAGACGTGGCGCCCACTCCGGAAAGGCTTGCGCCAGTTTGGTGCGGATGCGGCCGCGGCAGTCGAGCTCGACCTTGTGGCGCTGGCCGTAGTCAAAGCCGATGGTTTCGACGTGGCTGTAGCGTGCCAACGCCCAGGCCAGGCAGGCGGTGGAGTCCTGGCCTCCCGAGAAAACGACCAGTGCGGTGCGGGGATCCTGTGACATGACGGTGCAAGGCGATGTTTTTTATGACTTTTTGAGCATAGCTTATGCCAGCTCAAAGGCCCCAAAAGCACGGGGTCAGATGACGTTCGCGTGACGATCTGAGGGACAATTCAGGGTTTTCGTCAGGATCAACCAACATGGCCGCGTTCAATCAAGAGACCGTCACCTACGTTCACCACTGGAACGACACGCTGTTCAGCTTCAAGACCACCCGCGACCCGGCGCTGCGTTTTGCCAGCGGCCACTTCGTGATGATCGGCCTGGAAGTGGACGGCAAGCCCCTGATGCGCGCCTACTCCATTGCCAGCGCTAACTACGAAGAGCATCTGGAGTTCCTGTCGATCAAGGTGCAGGACGGCCCCTTGACCTCGCGCCTGCAACACCTGAAGGTGGGCGACAAGCTGCTGGTGAGCCGCAAGGCCGTGGGCACCCTGGTTGTGGACGACCTCAAGCCCGCCATGAACCTCTACCTGTTCGGCACCGGCACCGGCCTGGCCCCGTTCATGAGCATCATCCAGGACCCCTACACCTACGAGAAGTTCGAAAAGGTGATCCTGGTGCACGGCGTGCGCACGGTGTCCGAGCTGGCGTACCACGACTACATCACCCACGATTTGCCCGACCACGAATTGCTGGGCGAGTTGATCCGCGACAAGCTGATCTACTACCCGTTGGTGACACGTGAGCCCTTCCGCAACCAGGGCCGCCTGACCGACCTGATCGAGAACGGCAAGATGGCCGCCGACCTGGGCCTGCAGCCGCTGAACCCGGCCACCGACCGCGCCATGATGTGCGGCAGCCCCTCGATGCTGGCCGACCTGTGCAAGATCCTGGACGCGCGTGGCTTCCAGATCTCTCCGTCGCAAGGCGTGGCGGGCGACTATGTGATCGAACGCGCGTTCGTGGAAAAGTAAAGCTCACGCATCAGACATCGCCCAGGCATGTGCCCGGGCGTGTCTGCCGTCTGGTGGGCGTGAACCCGCCGTCTCAGGCCCCGACAGCGCGCCCCGCTTCGGGGCCTTCTTGTTGGCGCGTTCGGTGTGGGGTGATCTGCTGCACCACGCGGGCGATGGCCTGGCGAGCGGCCTGGGCACGCGGGTGATCCCAGTACTTGTCGAAGAAGTAATGCATCATCGTGTTCACCACGGGCTCGACGAAGGTGACAACGCCAGCAATGGTGATGCTGCCCGTCATGGCGTAGGTCACGCTGAAGGCGGTGATCACGTGCATCACGCCGAAGGTTGCGGTTTTGGCCATGGTGGACTCCTTTGTCAGACGGGTTCTTGTTTGAGAATGGTTCTCATTATTCCGGCGGAGGCCGCATTGGTCCAGTCGACTGATTTGATTGATTTGATAGTTTTGTCAAATGATGGCCGCTTGGCTGCGGATCAGTTGAAAGGGCACTGTGGTGATGTCTGGCCTCATGCCGTGTCACCGCAGGCGTCACAGCAACTGCCATGCATCCATCCCGGTCTTCAGGATGAGTGCACCGACCACGAAGAGGAAGGCCGCGCGCACAAAGCCAGCGCCGTGTTTGAGCGCCAGATGGGTGCCCACCGCGCTGCCCGCCACATTGGCCACCGCCATCGGCAAGGCCAGCGCCCACACCACATGCCCGTGCGGGATGAACCAGGCGAGGGCGGCCACATTGGTGGCGAAGTTCAGGCGCTTGGCGGCGGCGCTGGCATGTAGGAAATCCCAGCCCAGCAGGCGCACCAGGGCGAACACGAAGAAGCTGCCGGTGCCCGGGCCGAACACGCCATCGTAAAAGCCGATGAGTCCCCCGATGCTTGTGGCAACCAGCGCTTCGGTGCGGGCTGACCAGTGCGGCGCATGGTGGTGCCCGAGGTCCTTGCGCCACAGGGTGTAGACCCACACGGCGGCCAGCACAAACGGCAGCGCCACCCGAAAGCGGGTCGCCGGGATCAAGGTGGCCAGCCAGGCGCCGAGCAAACCACCCAACATGGCGGCCAAGATGGCGCCCATCAGACGCGCCGAGGGCAGTTTCACGCGCCGGGCGTACTGCAGTGCCGCCCAGCCCGTGCCCCAGATGGACGCGGCCTTGTTGGTGCCCAGCAGTGTGGCCGGCACGGCCTGCGGGAACAGGCCAAACAGCGAGGGCACGATGATGAGCCCGCCGCCGCCCACGATGGCGTCCACCAGCCCGGCACCGGCCGAGGCCAGCAGCATCAGGCTCACGTTGGTGAGGGTGAGGTCCAGCATCACAAGGGTGGCTTCAAAGCAAAGAGCCCGGCAGGGTGCCGGGCTCGTGTCAGGGCTGAAAAGGGCGAGTCAATCAGCTGCGCACTTCGCCCTGGCCCAGCACCACGTACTTCAGCGAGGTCAGTCCTTCCAGACCGACCGGGCCACGCGCGTGGAACTTGTCGGTGCTGATGCCGATTTCGGCGCCCAGGCCATACTCGAAGCCGTCGGCAAAGCGCGTCGAGGCGTTGATCATCACGCTCGACGAGTCCACCTCGCGCAGGAAGCGCATGGCGTTCGGGTGATTGGTCGTCAGGATGGCGTCGGTGTGGTGCGAGCCGTACTGGTTGATGTGGGCGATGGCCTCGTCCAGCGAGTCGACCACCTTCACGGCGATGACCGGTGCAAGGTATTCCTCGTACCAGTCCTGCTCGGTGGCATCGACCACCTTGGCGCCGTCCACCTTGCCGAGCACGGACTTGGCGCGCAGGTCGCAGCGCATCTCCACACCCTTGGCCGCGAACACGGCGCCGATCTTGGGCAGGAAGGATTCGGCCTGCTTCACGTGCACCAGCAGCGACTCGGTGGCATTGCAGGGGCTGTACTTCTGGGTCTTGGCGTTGTCGGTCACCTTGACGGCCAGGTCCAAGTCCACCTCGCTGTCCACATAGGTGTGGCAGTTGCCGTCCAGGTGCTTGATGACCGGCACGCGGGCCTCGGCACTGATGCGCTCAATCAGGCCCTTGCCGCCGCGCGGGATGATCACGTCCACGTACTGCGGCATCGTGATCAGATGGCCCACGGCAGCGCGGTCGGTGGTCTGCACCAGTTGCACGGCATTCGCTGGCAGGCCAGCCTGGGTGAGGGCGGCTTGCACCAGCTTCCACAGCGCCAGGTTGGAATGGATGGCCTCAGACCCACCGCGCAGAACGCAGGCGTTGCCGCTCTTGATGGCCAGCGAGGCCGCCTCGATGGTGACGTTGGGGCGGCTCTCGTAGATCATGCCGAACACGCCGATGGGCACGCGCATCTGGCCCACGCTGATGCCGGTGGGGCGACGGCGCACATTGGTGATCTCGCCGGTCGGGTCGGGCAGGGCGGCGACCTGTTCGCAGCTCTCGGCCATGGTCTCGATGACCTTGTCGGTCAGGCGCAGGCGGTCGACCATGGGGGCAGCCAGGCCGTGGCGCTCGGCGGCCATCACGTCGGCCTCGTTGCGCGCCTTCAGCTCGCCCGCATGGGTGCGAATCTGCGCAGCCAGGGCCAGCAAGGCGTTGTTTTTGGCGGCGGTGCTGGCGGCGGCCATCGTGGTGGCCGCGACGCGGGCGGCTTGACCCACGGCGGTCATGTACTGGTCAACCGGCAGGTCGGCGGAAGGGGTGATCGCGGTGTTCATAAGGCAAGATTGTCGCAAACTCTGCTCGCCATGCACCAGGTCATCCACATTCACCCTGACGCTCCCGTCAAACCGCCGGAGGGCGCGCCGTGCAATGGCTGCGGCGTGTGCTGTCTGGCCGAGCCTTGTCCCGTGGGGATGGTGGTGAGTCGCAAGCGCAGCGGCGCTTGTGCGGCCTTGGTGTGGTCGGTGGCCGCTGGGCGCTATCACTGCGGGCTGATGCTGGCCGCAGGGAGCGAGACGGTGGAGGCGGGGCCGGTGGCTGCGCGGGCGTTGCTGCGCTGGCCCAGGCCGGTGCGTGCCTTGGCGCTGCGCTGGGTGCGTCGCCTGATTTCTGCAGGCAGTGGCTGTGATGCCAGCCTGGAGGTGGGCGCTGATCCGTCGGCAGGCGATGGCTTCGGTGAGCGAGCGCAGGCCCGGTTGCCCGACGCGCCGCGCGAAGAACAGGGTTGAGGCCTCCTCAGCGCACGCCAAACATCATCGTACGCGCCAGCAGGCGCTTGACCGGACCCAGCGTCTGCACCGCGCCCAGGCCCAGGCCCCGCACGGTGGCAAGGATGGGGGCAGGCCAGGTGAAGCTGCGCGCCAGGAAGTCGGTGGAGGCGACCAGGGCCAGGCGGTCGGGTTGGCGGCGGCGCTCGAAGCGGCGCAACGCGCGTTGCACCTTCATCTGGCGCGCGGCATCGTCGTCCACCGGGGTCCAGGTCTGGTCCTTCAGGGCCGCCAGCAGTTCGTGCACATCGCGCATGCCCAGGTTGAAGCCCTGACCGGCCACGGGGTGCAAGGTTTGCGCGGCATTGCCGATGCGCACCACCTGCCCATCGCTGACCAGATGTCGATGGGCATTGAGGCCCAGAGGGAAAGCCTTGAGCGATGACATCTGACGGATGGCGCCCACCTCTTCGTGGAAGATGGTGTTGAGCAGGGTCAGGCGCTGGGCGTCGTTCAGATCGCGCACGGGGTCGTCGGCCTGCTGCACGCACCACACCAGCGCGGCGCGGCGGCCGATGGGGCCACCCACCTGGACCTGCCCGGGCGGCAGGGGCAACAAGGCGGCGGGGCCGGAGGGGGTGAAGCGCTCGTAGGCTACGCCGGGCGCGCTGCTGTCGTCCAGCAGAACCTGACCCACCCAGGCGGTTTGTTCGTAGTCGCGGCTCACGCCTTCGGGCCATTGCAGCTTGGGCTGGTCGGCAAACACGCCACCTTCGGCCACCACGGCCAGGTCAAAGGTCTCGGCAATGTCAGCGTCGATCTCCACGCCTTGCGGCAGGGACTTGAAACCGCGCACCGGCGTGCCAAAGCGCATGGCCAGGCGATGTTCGTCGCTGCCGACGGCCTTCAGCCAGGCCTCTTGCAAGGGGGCGACCAGGGTGCCGTAGCTCACCACCGCACCCAACTGCGGCACGCCTTGCTCTTGCGCGCTGATGCGCACGGCGGGCTGCTGCGACCCGGGCCACAGCACCGTGGGCTGTTGCTGCGACACGTGCACGGCTTTGATCGGCGCGCTGTGACCACTGGCTTCGATGGCGTCCCAGATGCCCATGCGGTGCAACTCCTGCACGGTGCCTTGGGACAGGGCCAGGGTGCGCGCATCGGCCCGCACGTCCTTGTCGGCCGGGCGGGCGTCGAACACGGTGATGCGTGCAGCGGGCAGGGCGCGCGCGGCTTGCAGCGCCAGGCTCAGACCCGCCGGGCCGGCCCCGATGATGGCCAGGCGCAGCTCGACCGAGGACAGGGGCGCGGAGGTGTCGGAAGCGTGGGGAGCAGACATGGGCAGACCTGAATAGAAAAAGCCGGATGCCCTTGTATTGTCCTGTGGAAAATCGGTGCGGGAGCCGGTGTCGCCCTTCCTATAATCTCGGGTCTGCCCGTGACCGGGCGTTTCGTCTGCAACTCCGCGTGAGCACCACTACCCCCCCCGCCAGCTACCGTACCCTCGCCGCGCCCGACATGGCCGAGGTCGATCAGGTCATCCATCGTCGTCTGTCCTCGCAGGTGGCGCTGGTCAACCAGATCTCGCACTACATCGTCAACGCGGGCGGCAAGCGGGTGCGTCCGATGGTGCTGCTGCTGGTGGCGCGCGCGCTGGGCTGCAACAGCTCGCAGATGCACGAATTGGCCGCGGTGGTGGAGTTCATCCACACCTCCACGCTGCTGCACGACGATGTGGTGGACGAGTCCGATCTGCGCCGCGGCCGCCAGACGGCCAATGCGATGTTTGGCAACGCGGCCAGCGTGCTGGTGGGCGACTTCCTGTACTCGCGCTCGTTCCAGATGATGGTTTCGACCGGCCGCATGCGCGTGATGGAAGTGCTGGCCGAAGCCACCAACGTGATCGCCGAAGGCGAGGTGCTGCAGTTGGTCAACATGCACGACCCCGACATCTCGGTGGACGACTACCTGCGCGTGATCGAATACAAGACGGCCAAGCTGTTCGAGGCCAGCACCCGCCTGGGAGCCCTGATCAGCGACGCTTCTCCCGAAGTGGAAGAGGCTTGTGCGGCCTATGGCCGCGCTCTGGGCACCGCCTTCCAGCTGATCGACGACCTGCTGGACTACGAAGGCACCACCGCCGAGTTGGGCAAGAACATTGGCGACGACCTGCGTGAAGGTAAGCCGACCTTGCCGCTGCTGGCAGCGATGCAGCGCGGCACGCCCGAGCAGCGCGAGATGATCCGCAACGCCATCTTGAACGGCGAGGTCGAGCGCATGCCCGAGATCGTGGCCGTGGTGAAGGCCACTGGCGCGCTGGATGTCACGCGAGAGGCCGCGCAAGCCCAGGCCGAAGTGGCGAAAAAGTGTCTGGAGGCCTTGCCGGCTTCGGAGTGGCGCGAAGCTCTGCTACAATTATCGTTTGATTCGATTCACCGCTCTTCTTGAGCGGTTCGCAGTCGAAATCAATGACATCGGGGTGTAGCTTAGCCTGGTAGAGCGCTACGTTCGGGACGTAGAGGCCGGAGGTTCGAATCCTCTCACCCCGACCACATATTCCTTGTTCGCCAAGAATTCACAAAGCCCTGCACGACAGGGCTTTGTTGTTTCTGGCTCTTGGCCCACCCTCAGCGCCTTCTTTGAGCCAATGCCGCGGTCATGGGGTGTGCCCGTTGCTGGTACGCGGCAGCAGGTGCCGGCTTTCTCCGTGTTTGAACAACCGGATGCGATCAGGTGCCAACTGTCGCTGTTGCAGTGCGATGGCCAGGTCTTTCGGAGGTTGATCGAAGGGTTCCTGTGTCAGTTCGAAGGTGCCCCAGTGCAGGCCAATGGCTTCACGGGCGTCAAGGTCCAGCACGATCTGTACGGCGTCATCAGGATTGGTGTGCTGTGGTCGCATGAAGTCTCGTGGCAGGTAGGCGCCAACGGGCACGCCCAGGTAGTCCACCGGGCCCAGTCGGCGGCGAATCTCTTTGAAATCGTCCGAGTAGCCCGTGTCACCCGTGTACAGAAAGCGCCAAGCTTGGGGGCGCGAGTCGCTGTGCCACTCAATGGCGAAGCCGCCCCACAGCGATCGATTCGTATCGAAGGGGGTGCGCTTGCTCCAGTGTTGTGCGGGTGTGAGGTGCACGGTGAGTGGGCCCGCCTTCTCGTGTTGCCACCAGTCCAGTTCGCTCACCCCGGCAATGCCTTCCTCGTCAAACCAGGCTTTCAGGCCCAGCGGCACGATCCAGCGGGGCGGCTGGGCGCGGGCCGCCAAGGCATGGACGGTGTTGGCATCAAGGTGGTCGTAGTGGTTGTGTGAGATCAGCACCAGGTCGATGGGCGGGAGTTGATCGACGCGCACAGGCGCCGGGACACGCCGCTTTGCCGACAGCCAGGGGTGCGGACCGGCATGGGCGCTCAGATGTGGATCGAGCAAGATGTTGAGGCCGCCGACTTGCAGCAACATGCCTGCATGGCCCAACCAGGTGAGCACGGGCGCTTCATGACGTTGCGAGATCAGTGTCAGGTCTACCGGGATGCGCCAGCGCGCGGCAAAGGCTTCGTAGCCGCCTGTTGGGGGCGCAATGGGCTCAAAGTCACCGCGCCAACGGCGCCACATGATCTCGTACCAGGGAAACTGCCCGATCTGGACCTGGGTGTTGGTGTTGGCAAACCCCTCTGGGCGGTGGTGGGGACGGGCGGGATCAGAGTGTGTGGTGGGTGCGGAGCAGGCCGTCAGGCACAGCAGACCCAGCAGGCAAAGACGGTGGAGGTTTTTCATTTGATGGACGCTAACACCGTGATGTGAAACACGCAGGCACTGAGCTTGTCGAGATTTTTGACAGTCATTTGTGTGTCAGTGGCGGTCATTTCTGTAAGTGCTTGTTTCGCAAGGTGTACTTGTAATTGGCACAAAACGTGCTGTGACAGGGGCATCAAGTTGTATTGGGTGGTACCTATCATGACAAGCATTTTCCGCAAGGGCATTTTGGTCAGTTTGGCCGCGACCGGTTTGTTGGCTGTTGCGTCGCCCGCTCAGGCGGTGTTGTTGCCAGGGTCGAATGTCATGTCGACCGTTCAGTACGGTGATTTCGCTGTCTATTCACTGGACCTGCTGGAGCAGTGCGCGGGCGCGAATGACTCGCGTTGCAAGCCCAGTGGCCCTCTGCCCATCTCTTCCAACGGTGGCTTCACCAAAACACAACTCACGGTGTTCACCGGCGAAAACGGTGGTCCGCAATCGACCAACCAGCCTGAGCCTTTGCCCAACGGTGCGCCCGGTGACAACGCTTTTGCGTCGCCCAGCGGCCAGCAGAGTTCGACTTTTCTGATGGGTTCTGCGTTTTCGCCAGAGCCATCGCCTTCTTTCGCGGGTGACCAGGCGGGCAAGTGGGACATCAAGGTGTCTGCGCTGCGCAGTTATCTGGGCAACAACGATCTGGTGTTCATCTTTGACAACTCGCAGGAAGGGGATGCGGCCAACCAGTGGTTGCAGATCTGGGGCCAAGCCCGCGTGCTGTCGGCCGATGGCACCAACCTGCTCGGTTGTTTTGAGTTGAACAACACCTCGGCAGCTGGCTGCACCTCCACGGCGCCTGCCCAGCCCAACGGGCCCTTTGATTTCTCCTCGCCTTATGTCACCGTGTTCACAGGTTACTGTGTGGACAAGGTGAGCGGCATTGCCTACAACCTGGGTACGGGCACGGCCACCACCTGCGCCAACAGCAACGGCTACTATGTGAACGGCAACATCGGCAGCGCCAATGCGGACAACGCTGCCTACAGCAAGGCGCTGAACGACTTCATTTTTGCGCCGACCACGGCCGCTGATTGGGTGTTGTCGCTTGACATCCGCACCGCCAACAACAACGGCAGCGCCGAAACCCTGTGGATTTGCAGCAATTGCAAGGTGTCGACCACCACGGAAGTCTCCGAGCCTGCTTCGCTCGCCCTGCTGGGTGCAGCGCTGATGGGAGGCGCCTACGTCTCGCGCCGTCGCTCGCGTCAGGCTTGAGATCTGGATCCGCGCTTCGGGCTGTGATGCCCGGCCGCGCTGATCACCACCCCGCTGCGGCGGGGTTTTTTCTTTCCGAGCCACTCCGGCCGTATGCTCACGATCTTGGCGGGCACAGTGCCCGGGCGGTTGCAGCAAGTGGACGAGAACTGGAAAGACGGATGGCGCACCCTCCTTCAGCATGAAGGGGCCATGAATGGCGTGCGCGCCTTGCTGGCCCTGGCCTGCGTGCTGGCAGTGGGCTGGTGGGCGGGGCGACAAGATGAGTTGATGCCCGTTCTGCTGGGCGTGATCGCCAGTGCCCTGACCGAGACCGACGACAACTGGCGTGGCCGCTTGCGGGCGCAGTTGATGGCGCTGGGGGCATTTGTGATGATGGCGTGGGCGGTGTGGCTCACCCTGCCGTGGCCCATCCTGCTCATGACCGTGCTGGCGCTGTCGGCCTTTGGCCTGACGATGCTGGGGGCGCTCAGCGAGCGCTATCGTGCGATCGCGTTTGGGTCGCTCGTTTTGTTCATCTACGTGGCCATGTCGGCGCGCACCAGTCGCCTGCATGCGCTGGATGTGACGCCTTTGATGCTGGCTGGGGCCGCCTGGTATGGCTTGGTGTCGGTGCTCTGGGCGGCGCTGCTGCCGCAGCCCCCGGTGCGTCACCGTCTGTCGCAGTTGTACGCCTTGTTGGGCGAGTACCTGCACCTGAAGGCGCAGTTGCTGGAGCCGGTGCGCGATGCCGACCGGGCGCAGCGTCGCATGGCGCTGGCGCTGCACAACGGCCGGGTGGTGGAAAGCCTGGGGGGCACGAAGGAGGCGATCTTCAGCCGTTTGGGCAAGCGGCGTCCACCGCCCTGGTTGCAGACGGCGATGCGGCAGTACCTGGCCGCGCAAGACATCCACGAGCGTGCCAGTTCGTCGCACGAGCATTACGAGTTGCTGGCCGATGCGTTCTTTCACAGTGATGCGCTGTACCGCTGTCAGCGGGTGCTGGCGTTGACGGGGGACCAGGCCTTGAAGCTGTCGGTCGCCATGGCCCAACGCCGCAGCCCCGAGCATCACGGCGCCACGGCACGGGCGATCGAAGACATGCAGGCGGCGATTGCGCACCTGTCACATGGGCAGGCGGCCAGTCGTTCCTTGCGGGCTTTGCAAGCCTTGGGTGACAACCTCACGGCTTTGGCACAGGTGTTCCGCACGGTGCTGGAGCCGGAGCAGGGCGAGGTGGATCAGAGCCTGCTGGACACCCACCCGCGCACGCTGGGGGAGGCTTGGCGGCGTTTGCGTGTGCAGCTGAGCCTGCGCTCGGTGTTGTGTCGCCATGCCCTGCGGCTCAGCGTGTCCCTGATGGTGGGGTGCGGGGTGATGTGGCTCACGGACGACCCGCACGGTTTCTGGATCTTGCTGACCATCGTGTTCGTGAGCCAGCCGCAGTACGCGGCCACCCTGACCAAGTTGACCCAGCGGGTGATGGGCACGGTGATTGGGCTGGCGCTGGCCTGGGCCTTGATCCGTCTGTTCCCAGGGGCGGTGATGCAATCGGCCTTGCTGGTGGTGGCGGGCGCGGTGTTTCTGGGCTCGCGGCGCACCAACTATGTGGTGTCTACCAGCGCGGTCACCACGCTTTTGTTGTTGAGCTTTCACCAGATGGGCATGGCGCAGGGTGTGATCCCGGCGCGTTTGCTCGATACCGTGTTGGGCGGGGCGATTGCAGCCGTGGCCGCCTGGCGGGTGTGGCCGAACTGGCAGGCGCGCCAGTGGCCTCATCTGGCGGCGCAGGCCTTGCGCACCCAGGCGCGATACCTGCATGACATCCTGCTGCAGTATCAGACGGGCAAGCAAGACCATCTGGCCTATCGCCTGGCGCGGCGCAATGCCCACAAGGCCGATGCGGCGCTGTCCAACGCCTTGTCGGCCATGCTCAAGGAGCCGGTGCGGGTGCGCCTGGACACGGCGGTGTGCGGGCGCTTTCTGACCTTGTCACACACCGTGCTCAACTATCTCTCGGCTCTGGGAGCGCATCGCAGTGAAGTGTCGTTGCAGGCCTGCAGCGAGACGGTGCTGGCGCAGGCCGATCGCCTGCAGGCGGCTTTGGGCATCCTGGCCGATGCGCTGGAGGCACGCGAGGCCAGCCCGCCAGCGGTGGCGTCGGCGCTGCTGCACAACGATCTGAGTGACGCCGACAGCGAGGCGGGGCTGGCAGCCATGTCGCGCACCGAACGCTTGCTGCACACGCAGCTCACCCTGGCGTTGCGCCTGGTGCCGCCTTTGCAGGACGAGGTCTGGCGCTTGAAAGGCTGGGCGCCTGCGCTCAACGCGTCTGCGCCGTCCGTCGCTGCCAACCCAGCCAGATGAGGGCCAGGCCCGTCAGGCCGACGGGCAGCAGCGAGCCCAGGTTCAGCCAGGTCCAGCCTTGGGTGGTGATCAGGGCTCCCGAGGCAAACGAGGTGATGGCCATCACGCCAAACACGCAGAAATTGATGGCCGCTTGCGCCTTGTCTTTTTCCTCCGGCCGGTAGGCTTGCATGGCCAGGGTGGTGCTGCCAGTGAACAGGAAGTTCCAGCCGACGCCCAGCAGGAAGAGCGCCACCGCGAACTGGTGCAGGTCTTGCCCTGACAGCGCGATGCAGATGCAGGCCAGGTTCAAGACCACACCCGCGCCCATGATGGTCAGCACGCCGTGGCGTTTGATGAGGTGGCCGGTGACAAAGCCCGGCGCGAACATGCCGATGACGTGCCACTCCAGCACGAAGGCAGCGTCGTCAAAGGGCATGCCGCACACCTGCATGGCCAAGGGCGTGGCGGCCATCAGCAGGTTCATCACCCCATAGCCCAGGGCGGCCCCCACGGTCGAGACGATGAACACCGGTTGGAGCATGATGTCGCGCAGCGGGCGGCCGGTGTCGGCGCCTTTGGCCTGCCGCACGGCGGGCGGGAACTGGATGCCCATCATCACCGCCATCGACAACAAGGCCACCACCGCCAGGGCCAGGTAGGCGCCCAAGAAGGGCGTGCCCAGGCCATCGCGGGTGTACTTGGCGAGGTTGGGGCCGATGACCGCACCCAGCAGACCGCCGGCCAGCACCAGGGAGACGGCTTTCTCGCGGAAGGCCGGGGTGGCCAGTTCGCCGGCAGCGAAGCGGTACAGCTGGCCGTTGGCGCTGTAGTAGCCAGCCACCACGGTGGCGGTGACCAGCAACCAGAAGCTGTGCAGCCACAGCGCCAGGGCGCACAGCAGCGCCGAGCCCAGCGCCACCGCCAGCCCCAACTGGAACGACACCTGCCGGCCCCAGCGTTGCTGGCTGCGCGCGACCAGCCCGGTGGACAGGGCGCCACCGACCACATAGCCCATCACGGGCAGGGTGGCCATCCAACCCGCGGGGGCCAGGCTGAAGCCCACCAGGCCGTTGATGGCGATGAAGACGACGTTGTTGGTGAGGAAGAGCCCCTGGGCCGCAGCCAGAAGCCAGAGGTTCTTGTTCATGGAAACCGCCGATGGAAGGAAGAGGGCTGACGCATGATACCGGTTGGGGTATGGTGTGCGTGCCAGGTGGGAGATGGGCCGACTGGGCTCAGGGGGATGTCAAGGCCGCTTCGAGCATGTCGATGAACACGCGGGTCTTGGCCGGCATCAGCTTGCGTCCCGGGAACACTGCCCACGCGGTGTGTGAGGGCAGGCACCAATCGGGCAGCACCCGGCGCAGTTCGCCTCGCTGCAGCCAGGGTTGGGCGAACAGGTCGGGCACCGCGGTGATGCCCGCGCCGGAGCGCGCCAGAATCAGCAGCAACTCCGGCTGGTTGGCCATGACACGGCTGGGTGGTGAGCCTTCCCAGCGGTCCTCGCCGCGCGTCAGCACCCAGTGACCGGGCTCGGTGCTGTCGCTGGCTCGGCCCGGCAGGCGAACCGTGTCGTGCTGCAACAGGCTTTCCGGGCACGTCGGCTCCCCATGCTCGGCCAGATAGCTCGGCGAGGCATACAGCCCGTTGGTGAACACGGTCAGGCGGCGCGCGGCCAGCAGGGCGTCGTCGGGCAGGGCGCCCATGCGCACGGCCACGTCAAAGCCTTCGCCCAGCAGGTCCACCCGCCGGGGCGACAGGTCCAACTCCAGGGTGATGCGCGGGTGCAGGGCCACGAAGGCGGCCAGCATGTCGGCCAGCAGCAGGGTGGCAAAGTCGCTGGGCATGGACACGCGCAAGCGGCCGCTGGGGGCTGCCTGCCGGTGCTCGCGCAAGGCGGTGACGGCTTCCACCTCGGCGGCCACCTGGCGGGCGTGCTCCAGCAGCAACTGCCCGAACTCCGTGAGGGTTTGGCGCCGGGTGGTGCGCAGCAACAGGCGTTCGCCCAGGTGGGATTCCAGCCACGCGATGCGGCGCGACACGGTGGATTTGGGCAGGCCCAGGCGCTCTGCGGCGCGGCTGAAGCTGCCCAGGTCGGCCACACGGGCAAAGATCAGCAGGTCGTTGGCCTCGATGCCTGCGGTGGATTCGGTATATTGTTCCAATGGTGGATCAATGTTAACCATTTGAGGCTCTTATCAGGTGAATTGTTGAGGAATAAAGTTCATTCATCGACTCACCCACTTGGAGCCCTCTCATGAAGATCCTGCAAATCAATTCCAGCGCCCGCGTTGAAGGTGCCAACTCCACCCGTTTGGCCAACACCGTCTCCGCCCGCCTGCAAGCCAAGAACCCCGGTGCCAGCGTCACCGTGCGCGATCTGGCCGTCACCCCGCACCCGGTGCTGGACGCCGCGGCCCTGGGCGCTCTGTTTACCCCCGCCGACCAGCGCACCCCCGAGCAAGCCGCTCGCGTGGCTCTGGACGACGCACTGATCGCCGAGGTGCAAGCCCACGACGTGATCGTGCTGGGCGTGCCGATGTACAACTTCGGTGTACCCGTGCAACTGAAGACCTGGCTGGACGCCATCGCCCGCGCCGGCGTGACCTTCCGCTACACCGCCAACGGTCCGGAAGGTCTCATCCAGGGCAAGAAGGTGTACGTGGCCTTCGCCCGCGGTGGCATCTACCGTGGCACCCCGGCCGATTCGCAAACCCCGTACATCCAGACCATTCTGGGCTTCCTGGGCATGACCGATGTGAAGTACATCTACGCCGAAGGCTTGGCCATGGGCCCCGAGGCCGTGGACAAGGGCTTCACCCAGGCCGAAGACGACCTGCTGGCCGCCCTGGGTTGATACGCTCACGCGCCTGCCCTGCACATTTGGATTGGAGATGACACCATGAACAGTTCCGACACCGCATTGCCAGTGCAACAGCCTCGCACGGTCGAGCACCTGATCGTGGGGCATCCCACCTCGGATGGGGCAGGCGTGAAGTTGACGCGGGTGCTGACGCAGAACCTACAGCGCCGGCTCGACCCTTACTTGATGCTCGACGCCTTTGGCAGCGACAACCCTGATGACTACATCGCCGGATTTCCTGACCACCCGCACCGCGGTTTCGAGACCATCACCTACATGATCGCGGGCCGCATGCTGCACCGCGACAGCGCCGGCCACGAAGGTCTGCTGGAGAACGGTGGGGTGCAGTGGATGACCGCCGGCCGCGGGGTGATCCATTCCGAGATCCCGCAGCAGGAACGCGGCGTGATGGAAGGCTTTCAGCTGTGGCTGAACCTGCCGGGCAAGGACAAGATGTCGGCGCCTTGGTATCGGGATTTTGGTGCCGCGGAGTTGCCGCGTTTCACGCTGGACAACGGTGTGGTGGTGACCGTGATCGCAGGCCAGAGTCATGGGGTGACCGGCGCAGTCACGCGCGAAGCAACCGCACCGACCTACCTGGATGTGCACCTGCCCGCGGGCGCGCGCTTCGAGCAGACGCTGCCTGCCGCGCACAATGCCTTCGTCTATGTGTACCGTGGCGAAGCGCGCTTGGGCGACACGGCAGTGCCGGTGCAGCGCATGGCGATCTTGCGCAACGAGGGCGATGGCGTCGTGATCGAGGCGCAGGCCGACACCCGTTTGCTCCTGATCGCAGGCCAGCCCTTGAATGAGCCGATTGCGCAGTACGGGCCGTTTGTGATGAACACCCAGCAAGAGATCTATCAGGCGGTCAACGACTTCCGCGCCGGACGACTGGCCTGATTGCCAGCGGTGGCGCCAGACGTCGCCAGGTGGGTGTGTCACCGTCCAACACAAAGGGCCCGTGCGTGCGCAACGGGCCCTTGCCATGTCACCGACGCTTCATCAGAAGGCGTGACGGATGCCGGTGGCGAAGCCGAGTTGGTTGCCGCCCGCCAGCGTGGTGCCGCCTGCGGCCGCGTTGCTCACCGACAGGGTCTGGGTGCCGCTGTTGTCGATGCTGCCTGCCGTGGCGTACAGGGCCGTGCGCTTGGACAAGGCGTAGGTGCCACGCACTGCGAACAACAGCGACTTGTTGGCGCTGTCCTTGGACCGGAGGTGGAAGACCTGGCCGTCCACGGTCAGCTTGGGGGTGACCGGGTAGGCTGCGCCCATGTACCACATGTCGCTGCGCTTGGCCGTGGTGATGCCGTCGTGTTGCTTGGCGCTGCTGCCGTCGTTGTCACGGCTCAGCAGGCCGGCGCCCAACTTCACGCCCGCGACTTTGGCATAGGCCCCCAGCGAGATGCGACGGTCGGTGAGATCAGAGCTGGTCAGGCCGGCCGGGGCCCAGGAACCTGCACCGCCCCGGATTTCGTCCACGGCCAAGGCGGCACCCCAGGTGGGCGAGTCGTACTTCAGCAGGGCGGACCATTCACGGCAGGCCTTCTTGTCGGCGGCATTCTCTCCGCCGCAGTTGGTGCCGCCCGGGTTGCCGGCGGTCGACGTGTCACGGCCGGTGCTGTAGGTGCCGCCCACCGTCACGCCCGAGAACGTGCCCAGGTAGCCAATGGCGTTGTCGGTGCGGGCATTCGGGATGTAGACATCCAGCGAGCCCGAACCGAAGGCATTGGGGCCCAGGATGTCCGAGCCCAGCAGGCCGTGGAACAGCATCGTGTACTGGCGACCCAGCATCACCGAGCCCCAGTTGCCGCTCAGGTTCACGAAGGCCTGACGGCCGAACAGGCGGTTGCCCTGGTTGAAGGAGCCCGTGTCGGCGCCAAAGCCCGATTCCAGCGTGAAGCCGGCGCGCAGGCCGCCCCCCAGGTCTTCCGTGCCGCGCAATCCGAAGCGCGATGGCACCGAGCCCGTCAGGCCTGGCATGCGAGTGAGGCTGTCGCCATTCGGACCGGTTTTCGACAGGTGTTCCACCGCCACATCAACGATGCCGTACAGCGTCACGCTGCTTTGTGCGCTGGCAGCCGAACCGAGCAACGCCAGGCCGGCGCCAATCACATACTTGTTCATGAAATCTCCAGATATCAATAGGCTTGAATGAATGTGTGCGTGCGAATTTGGTTGTGCACTGACGATCAGTGTACGAATGATGTGCTTGAACACACACTCGGGCTAACCCCTGTGTTTTCTTGATGTAGCTCAAGGGAAACCCCTAAGAGATTTCCGGTCATTCCATTCCTACACTGACCGTTCGTTTGCTGATCATCAGTACACTTTGTATTACCGAGGAGCTTCGCATGCACGCCATTCCCTCTCTGCGCACCCTGATCAGCGGTGTGGTTCTGTCGACGCTGGCCCTGGGCGCCCAGGCACAGGCACTCAAGCTGGGTCACATCGTTCCGCCGACCCACGTGTGGCACAAAGTGGCCCTGCAGATCTCGGCTGACCTGGAAAAAGCCTCGGGCGGCAAGATGAAGATCGCCGTGAGCCCGCTGCAAAAGCTGGGCAACGAAGGTCAGATGATCAACCTGATGCAGGCGGGCGCCCAGCAGTTCGGCATCTTCACCGTGGGCGGCCTGTCCAACCGTGAAGAGTCCTTCCAGGCCTGGTCGCTGCCCTATGTTTTCAAGGACGTGGCCCACGCCTCGCGCGCGGCCAGCACCCCCGCTGCCAAGGAAATGCTCAAGCGTCTGGACCAGCATGGTCTGGTGGGCCTGGGCTACGCCTTCGCCGGTCAGCGCCACGTGCTGTCGGTGCAACCGGTGGTTTCGGCCAAGGACTTGGTCAACAAGAAAGTGCGCTCCTTCCCCAGCCCCATCTACAACGACTGGTGGACGGCCAACGGCGCTGCCCCCACGGCGATGCCTTTGTCTGAAGTGGCCCCCTCGCTCACCACCAAGTTGCTCGACGCTGTGGACGTGGACCTTGACGCGCTTGTCGGACTCAAGTTCCACCAACAGGCACCCAATCTGACCCTGACCAACCACATGGCCTTCCCCTCGGTCATCGTGGTGTCCAAGAAGTGGTGGAGCACCCGCACACCTGCCGAGCGCGACATGATCACCAAGGTCGTCGCCAATGCCGAGAAGGCGGGCTACCAGTTGGCCGTTCAGGCCGAAGCCGACAACCTGACCAAGGCCAAGGCCGACGGCGCCAAGGTCGTGAACGCCGACTTGCAGTCCTTCCAGGCCGTGGGTGCCAAGGTGCGTGACAAGTACACCGCCAAGAACCCGCTGATCAAGGCCTTCTACGACCAGGCCAAGGGTCTGTGAGAGAGAGGGGCGCCATGTTCCAACTGATTCAAAAGCTTGACCGTGGCGTCGCCTCCGCGGAGCGTGTGCTGCTGGTGGCGCTGACGGCGGCCATCACCGTCATCATGATGGCGCAGGTCATCCTGCGTTATTTCTTCAGCTCGCCCATCTTCTGGGCCGAGGAGATCTCGGTTCAGCTGCTGGTGTTCGTCACACTGTTCGGTCTGGCGCTGCTGGTGCACCACCAGCAACTCGTCACGATCGATTTCCTGCCGCGGGCCTTGCCGCTGCGTGCGCGCCATGCCTTGCTGGCGCTGCTGGGTGCCATCACCCTGGTGCTGTTCGCCTACATCGGCTGGCTCAGCTGGGAGTGGGTGCAGCGCGATGACGTGCGCATCGAGCTGAGCGCCACCACGCAACTGCCGCGTTGGTACAACTATGCGGCCATGCCGGCCGCCCTGGCGCTGCTGGTGTGGCATCAGTTTGCCGCCATCCTGCGCGATCTCCATGTGGTCGTGAAGGGAGCCGCCCAATGACCGCCTTGATCATCTTCTTTGGCCTGCTGTTTGCCGGCCTGCCCATCGTCGCCACCATCCTGGCCGGCGCCGTGGCCTTCATGGCCACCAACGACCTGTCGGTGCTGTTCGACTCCATTCCCATCCAGTTCTACGGTGCGCTGGAAATCAACAGCTTGCTGGCCATTCCGTTGTTCCTGCTGGTCGGCGAGATCATGAACAAGGGCGGCCTGACCCAGCGCCTCATCGCCGTCACGGAAGTGCTGGTCGGGGGCCTGCGTGGGGGGCTGGCGTACGCCAACCTCTTCACCAACGCCATGGCCGCTTCCATCCTCGGCTCGGCCGTGGCGCAGATCGGCGTCATGAGCAAGGTCATGATTCCGGCCATGGAGAAGGCGGGTTACGACCGTGCGTTCTCCGGGGCGGTCACCGTGTCTTCGGGCTTGCTCGGACCCATCATCCCGCCGTCCATGCTGATGATCATCTACGGTGTGGTGGCTGTGCAGCCCATCGCCCCGCTGTTCATTGCCGGCATCGTGCCGGGCATCCTGATCGTGGTTGCGCTGGCCTTGGTCATCTTCCTCTACGGCGTGTTCGGGCCCGGCCTGCCCAAGGGCGAGCGCGGCCATCGCTCCGAGTCGTTCAAGATCGTGCTGGCCGGTCTGGTGCCGGGCCTGATCCCGCTGGTCGTCATCGCCGGCATCATGCTGGGCATCATGACCCCGACCGAATCGGGCGCCGTGGCCTCCATCATCGCGCTGGTGCTGGGTTTTGCTTACCGCGAGATCAAGGTGCGTGACCTGGGCAAGATCTTCCTGGACGTGGCCACCAACACCGCCACCATCACGGGCCTGATCGCTGCGGCCTCGGTGATGAGCTGGGCGCTCGCCTTCCAGGGCGTGCCGGATCTGGTGGTGGAGTGGATGAAGAACCTCACCGACTCGCCCTTCGTCTTCCTGCTGCTGGTCATCGTCATGCTGCTGATCCTGGGCATGTTCCTGGAAAGCATCAGCGTGCTGATCGTGGTCGTGCCGCTGCTCATGCCGGTGGTCACCAGCCTGGGCATCGATCCGATCCATTTCGGCGTCATCTGCACCGTGGCCACCGTGATCGGCCTGGTCACTCCGCCGGTCGGCCCCGGGCTCTACATCGCGATGGTGCAGGCGGACATCCGCATGGGCGCGCTGTTCAAAGCCACCATTCCCTTCCTGATCGCGGTTCTGGCCGTGCTGATCCTGATCGCCGCGGTGCCACAGCTGTCCACCTGGCTGCCCGCCTTGATGACATCGAACTGAGACCAGGCTGACCCCTGAGGTGACGCCCCTCACGCGCCCCGCCACACGCTGCTGTGCCGGGGCGCGTTGTCTTGACGGCGCAGATGTCATACCAACAACGTGTGCCATTTGCTGCAGCGCATCAAGATGTTGATAATGCCCGCTACCCCCCCCATGAACAGGTAGCACGATGGCGTTGACAAAGTCTTTCCTTTCGCTCTCCGTGGCGCTGGTCGCCTCCACCTTGTCAGCTTCTGCGCTGGCGGCCGAAGCCCTCAAGATCGGCATGGTGCTGCCCCTGAGCGGTCCTTACGCCTCTTATGGTCAGCAAATCGAGCGTGGCGCGCGTGTGTACCTTCAACAGCACGGTGGCCAGATTGCCGGCCGCAAGGTGGAGTTGGTACTCAAGGACGACACGGGCGTGTCCCCAGATGCGGCCAAACGCGCTGCGCAAGAGTTGCTGAGCACCCACAAGGTCGACATCCTTGCCGGCTTTGGCCTGACCCCCAGCGCACTGGCCGTGGCACCCCTGGCCACCGCGGCCCGCAAGCCCATGATCGTGATGAACGCCGCGGCTTCCAAGGTCACGACGCAGTCCAATTACATCGTGCGCGTGTCGCAAACACTGCCCCAGGTCACGGCGCCCCTGGCCACCTGGAGCGCCATGAACCGCGTCAACAAGGTGTTCACCCTGGTGAGTGACTACGGCCCGGGACACGATGCCGAGGCCGAGTTCAAACGCACCTTCAAGTCCCTGGGCGGCAAGATCGTGGGCGATCTCCGTATCCCGGTCGGACAACTCGACTTCGCCAAAGTCCTGCCACGCATCCAGGCCACCCAGGCCGAGGCCGTGTTCCTGTTCGTGCCGCCGGGTGAGCAAACCGTGGCCTTCATCAAGGCCTTCTCTCAGGCCGGGCTCGACAAGGCCGGCGTGCGCATCATCGCCACCGGTGACCTGACCGAGGAAGGTTCGCTCGACGCCATGGGCGACAGCGCCCTGGGCCTCATCACCGCCCACCACTACGCGCAAAGCCACCCCTCGGCAGAGAACAAGGCCTATGTGCAGGCCTACACCCAGGCCTACCCGACCAGCCGTCCCAACTACATGTCCGTGGGCGGATATGACGGGCTGCAGTTGGTGGCCAAGGTGCTGGCCAAAACCGGTGGCGATGCCAGTGGTGACCGTTTCGTGGCCACCGCCAAAGGCCTGAGCTGGACCAGCCCCCGCGGGGTCGTGACCATCGACGCCCTCACCCGTGACGTGGTGCAGACGGTCTACATCCGCAAGGTGCAACGCGTGAATGGCCAACTGCACAACGTCGAGTTCGACAAGATCTCCAACGTCAAGGATCCCGGCAAAGAGTGAGTTGCCCGCCGTGTCCCGGAAACTTCACGGGGCAGCGTCATCCGGCAAGCGTTGCAGAGCGTAGCCTGTGACGCTGACCGCATTGTTCGCGTTCACCCAGACGCGGACCTCCAACTCATTGACGTCCCGATCGAGGTGAACGACCGCATCCCGAACCAACTCACCGTTGGCGTTGGGCCGCAGGTCAAACTTCGCATGAATCTGGCGACCGGTGCGTGAAGCCAAGTCCACATAAGCACCCTCGGTGAACCGCGAGGTGCCATTCACCACCAGCTGATAGCGACCCGCATGCAAGAAGCGATACGGGCCGTACAACAGGAAGCCACGACGCCCATCTGTGGTTCGGGCTCCCTCGCTGGTGGTGCCCACTGCCGAGGGCAGCCGCAGCAAATCCTCGTCCATGATCCTCAAGCCAGGTTGATACCGGTTTAGCCTCAACACCTGCACGTTGTCACTCAAGCGCTGCACGCCGGCCGCCTTGAACTGGCCCACCGAGCGTGCAATCTGTTGCTGGCAGGTGTCGGCCGTTTCGTTCAGGCAGTAAACATCCACATGCCCGTGCTGCTGGATGTGTTGCGTCATGTAGGCCAGGGCCGCGTCCCGGTTGGCTTCACCACGGAAAGCCAGCCCGTAGGCCTCTTGCTGATGCAGCATGTCGCGCAGCACCGATGGCCACACCACCCAATAGTCGCCTGCATACAGGTGACCACCCGGGCGTGTCTGGGTATTCACCCGCTGGAAAACCTTGTATTGCTCGACTGGGAGGGGCGTCGTCCATGTCGCGACGGCGGCGACCAGTGCCGCAACCACAGCCGCCAGCTTGCCCAGCGCCGGCTTGAGCAGGCACAGCGCGTGCGTGACGAACAGCGTCCCCAACAACAGCAAGGCAAAAATCACATAGGTGAAGTAGCGCCATGAAAACTGATTGATGGCCACCCATCCACTGCTTGCAAAAAGCACAAACCATCCCGCTGAGAACACCAGCGCGCCAGCGACGATGTAGCGAGTGGCACGTCCGCACTTAGGCGCCGAGGGGCTGGCACCTGAGCGGGCCAGCAGCCACGCACCGAAGACACAGCCTGCGAAGACCAGCGACGCGGTCCCGCGCAGGGTTTCCAGCAGACCCAGTCCCACGCGCCGTGCACCCGTCGGCAAAAGAGACAGGTCGAAATGGCCGTACGAGGCGTCGCCGAACTGGCGTGAAATCAGCGTCCACGACACGAAGGCCAAAATGGCCAGCCCGCCCCAGGCAAGCTCCGCGGGCGCAGGTCGACGCCGGTACAGCGTCAATACCATGACCGCGAAGACGGCAGGTATCACCGTTGACGGATTCATCCCCATCGCGACGGTCAACGTGAGCGCCGGCAGCACCCATGACCACCAGCGCGCAGACCGTCGGTTCACCACCAGATACAGGGACAACCCACCCAGCAGCGCGGCCAAGGCGTATTCGATGTGTCCGATCGCGATCTCCCCGATCGCGCGAGGCGTGAGCATCAGGACGAACGCCGACGACATCACCATCAACGCCTGGAGTGCCGTCGCATTCACATCCGTGGCCTTCAACACCTTGGCGGCAAAGTGCGAAAACAGGTACAGCAAGGAGAAGCAGGACAAGGCTGTCAGCCACAGGACCGCGAACAAGTTCGCAGCAGGATCCCGCAGCCACGTGGTGGCCCAGGGCAGCACATTGAGCAGCCGGTTTTGTCCCCAGTAATACAAGGTCAGCTTCTGTAGCGACATGACCGTGTTGATCAGGATGTCGGCGTTGAGCGCCGTTGGCCCGAACTTCCAGACGGTCATGGTCGACATGACGCACAGCCAGATGCAGGCCAACCCCAGGGACAGGCGCGTCCCAGCCTTCTTCATTGTCCCGACCTGCGCACTCATGATCCACATGTGTAGCTGGGTGCCGGGCCGCTGGCGCGGAATGGGTCCGTCAGGTCGTCGTTGTACTGCCCCATCAGCAGGCGCTGCTTGGGAAGCCAGTGCAATCTGAAATAGCGGCTGAAGGTTGCCAAGTCGCGCCCCTTGGGGGTCAGCAGGACACAACCGTTCCGAATGACGATGGTGCCCGACGCCAACTGTTCCGTGAGTCGCACATCCACCAGTCGATGCTCCTTCATGTACTCCTGTGTGAAGACCGCCTCAAACGCCGCCTGCTGGATGCCACCACCACGCTGCTGCAGCTTTTCCAGAATGTAGAAAGACAGCGACCGGTCGATCACCGTGGGCACCGAAATGGCAAAGGCATAGCCACCCAGCAGCCAGATCAAGACGAGCTGCGCCTTCTCGAACCCTCCCAATGCCCGAAAGTACCGCATCCCGAACAACACCGCGCCGGCCACCCCGGCGGCCAGCACGGCGTCCAGGATGGCCGAGTAAAAGACGACATTGACCTTGAAGTAGGTGATGTGCGCGTGATAGACCGCCAACAAGACGGCTACGAAGAACAAGCTTGCAGTCAATGCGCGAATAAATTTCATGATTTGAAGATCAGGAACTTGTTGCCCACATAACTCAGGGCCATCTGCATGGCCGTGACGATCACAAAACCGGCCCGATAGTCCAGCCCATGGCGGTCGGTCCATAGCCACAAACACAGGCCATGCAAAGCGGCCGTGGCCCCGTACAACAAGCCGAAGCCGAGTGCCTGGCGGTGGAAACTGCCCACGGTGTGCTGGAACACGAAATAGCGGCTCCCCAAGAAAGAGGCCGAGATGCCAAACAGCGCCGCCACCGCATTGGCCATGCCTGCGGACCGAAAGCCGAAGACCTCGATGTTCAGCATGAGCACGCCATAGTGCACGGCGGTGGCCAGCACGCCATTGAGGACGTACCTGAAAACCTCGTGCGCCCGGGCACTCATGGCGATGTCGTGGGCAACGCCGTGCTCACCACTTCATCAATGAAGTCCTGATGCGCGACGGCGGTCGTGACCGTGCCGCCTCGCATCACGCCGGTCAGCATCAGCGTCATCAGCGCGAGGGCGCCGGTTTGCAGGAGCATCAGCACCAAAATGCCCAGTGCGATCGAAAACCATCCGGGGGTCGAAAAGCCGATCAGCTTCAAGACGATGGCGGCCGAGATACCCAAGATGGACAGGGCTGCGATGCCTGCGCAAGCCAGCCCCACACGCACCAGCACGTCCTCGGCAAACACCATCAGCCCCTTGAAACCGTGCAAGGCCAGGCCCACGAAATTCATCTTGGACTTGCCCGCGTAGCGGGGCCCACGGTCCAGAGGACACACACCTGTTCGCAGCTTGGACGCCAGCACCGCTCCCGCCACATGAATGGGCAACTCCTGCATGGCCACCAGGCGTTTGACAGCCCCTGGCTTGAGCGCCATGAAGTTGCCAAAGCTGATCGCGCGGCCGGTCATCAACCGGAAGAAGCGCTTGTAGACCATGTAGAACGCCTTGAATCGCCATGTCTCCACCCGACGCTTGCGCTGAGCCACCACCACGTCCAGCGCCGGAGCCTCCAGCATCGCCAGCAGGTCGCGCAGCGTCGAAGGCAGGTCCTCGCCGTCGGAGTCCATCACCACCACACGCTGCTGCGCATGTAGGCGCTCCGCCACGTAACTCAGGCCAATGGCGATGGCCCGCTGATGGCCGACATTGCGCTTCAATTTGAGCACCACACCCTCGACCGGTGCTGCTTTCAGGCTCCCCACGTCGACCGGGTGGTGGACGGAGCCATCGTCCACGGCTACCACGAACACGTCATCGCCCCATTCGGTCGCCAATTCCTTGAACAGGCGGCTACTCGCCTCCGTGTCCTCATAGATGGGTGTGACCACGATCACACGATGGCGCGGGTTGATCATGACGCGAGCAAGTTCTTGAAATAGTCGATGGTGCGGGTCAGCCCCTCCTCCAGATGGACCTGGGGGCTCCAGTTCAGTGCCGTCTTGGCCAGGGTGATGTCGGGCTGGCGCTGTTGGGGGTCGTCCTGGGGCAAGGGCCGCATCACCAGCCTGGAGCGTCCGCCCACCATCCGCAAGATCGTCTCGGCCAACTCCAGAATCGTGAACTCCCCCGGGTTGCCCATGTTGATGGGGCCTGTCAAGGCTGCCGGGCTGGCCATCATCCGCACGAAACCCTCGACCATGTCGTCCACGTAGCAGAAGCTGCGGGTCTGTGAGCCATCCCCGTAAATGGTGATGTCCTCGCCACGCAGGGCCTGAACGATGAAATTGCTGACCACCCGACCATCATTGGGGTGCATGCGTGGGCCATAGGTGTTGAAAATGCGGACCACCTTGACCTCCAGACCATGCTGGCGCCAGTAATCAAAAAACAGCGTTTCCGCGCAACGCTTGCCCTCGTCGTAACAGGAGCGAATACCGATCGGGTTCACACGTCCCCAGTAGCCCTCGGGTTGGGGGTGGATCTCGGGGTCACCGTATACCTCGCTGGTCGACGCCTGAAAAATGCGTGCCTTCGTGCGCTTGGCCAGGCCCAGCATGTTGATCGCGCCATGCACGCTGGTCTTGGTGGTTTGAACCGGGTCCCGCTGGTAATGGATCGGAGAGGCCGGGCAGGCCAGGTTGTAGATCTCGTCCACCTCGACATAGAGCGGGAAGGTCACGTCGTGACGCATCAACTCGAAATGCGGGTTGCCCAGCAGGTGGGCCACATTGTCCTTGGTGCCGCTGTAAAAATTGTCTACACACAGAACGTCGCAGTCCTGTTGCAGCAAGCGCTCACAGAGGTGTGAGCCCAGGAACCCGGCGCCGCCTGTGACCAGCACTCGTTTTCGATTGGCGATACGCAAGACGGTGCCCCTTTATTAGAAAAAGCGACCAGCATATCGCGAGCAGCAGACACTCCAAAGGGCCGGGCCAAGAGTGAGCGTATCTCAGCTGATCTGTTGTGAAGTGATCGCACCAAACTTGACGGTGAGGCGGCTGACGAGATTTTGGACGGCCTCTTCCCAGCTTGACGCTGTGCCACTGACGACGATCAGATCGTCGGTCTCTACAGGTGCTTCGTAAGGGCTGTCGATGCCTGTCATATTGGGAATCAATCCCGCGCGGGCCTTTTTGTACAAGCCTTTGACGTCGCGGGACTCGCAAACCTCCAAAGGCGTGTTGACGTAGACCTCAATGAAACGATCTGAGCCGATGAGGTCCCTGGCCATTTGCCGTTCCTTCTTAAACGGTGAAATGAACGCTGTCATCACGATCAGGCCGGCGTCACTCATGAGTTTGGCAACCTCTGCGACGCGCCGAATATTTTCCACTCGGTCCGCATCCGCGAAGCCCAAATCTTTGTTCAGGCCTTGGCGCACGTTATCGCCATCTAGCGTATAGGTGTGATATCCCATTGCGTGCAGCCGCTGCTCCAGCGCATTTGCAATGGTCGACTTTCCTGACCCTGACAGTCCGGTAAACCACAAGACAAAACCTGGGTGCCCTTGCAAACCCTCCCTGTCTTCGCGTCGCACACTCAAGGCCTGAGTATGAAGATTGGGGGCTGGAGAAGCGTTCACGCCGCGTTCGCCATCTGTGCTGGCACGCTGCTGGGTGGTGCAAGCGATGAGTGCTGGCATGAGTTCATGCCACGCCAACACCTGAGACGGGCACCTGCCAGACGCCAGCAGGTCGTGTGACAGTCCGGACTCATTCAGCATCAGCACCGTGCCGTCACATGCGGGCAGTACGACATCCAACACCTGGCGGAGGACAGCCTCGGGCGCATGATTCGTCTGATCACTGGTTTGGCGAATGTGGCTACCCGCGATGACCACGATGTCTACCTGTGGCACCGGCAACCCGCTTCGCAAGACACTGTCATCGATAGACAGGATCATCACACCCATGCGCCGTTCAAGCGTCAACAGCTTGCCTGCGGAGTAGGGCGACTGCGCAAGCGTGGTCAAAGGTTCGCCATCCAGTCTGACCTCTTGCCCGTCGTAGCACCCCACCCCGTCGTGTACCGCAGTTAACGCGCACTCGATGTCATGAGCGAGGGTGCGTTCGGGCGGGGCGCCGATCACCAGAATCGTTGGCACCCGTCCCCGGTCCTTGATGAGATCCTTCAAAATCAGGCCGTAGAGATGTGAGCCTGTGACCATGCCCAACTGGGGCTGTGCATTCACCTCGCATATCGCCCCGCCGATCTCTCTCCACGAGCGGCGAATGTCAGGGATCAGCAGGTCAATCCCTGCGAGGTCCAGATTCAACGTTTGCGCCGCCCTCACTGCAAGACGGGCGTTGTCAGGGTGAACTTCCTCGAACACCGGGACTGGCATGCCACCTGTGCCCACATTGGCGGTGCGTCGCAAGCGAACAAACGTACCCTTCTGTGGCACGCTCTCTGGTGACAGGCCGGCTTTGGCGAGCAACTCCCTGGCTTCATCATCCAGCTTCAGGTGTTTCAGCGGGGCGGCAGGGCCATTGCCTCTTCGCGGGTCTGCGTTCAGTGCGTTGAGCAAGGCTGAGATCGTGCTGACGCCATCGCCCCAGACACCTCCCGGAACCCGCTCGTTGGCCCACAGCAGCTTTCCGTTGAAAACAGTCAATCGGTAGTCTTTGCCCTCAACATGCTTTTCTACCAAGACATTCGGTGAGAGCTTCTTGGCGATCTCATAGGCCTGCCGCACCTCGATTTCACTGTCTAACCCCGCTGCGACCCCTTTACCGCCGTCAAGATCCACCGGCTTGACCACCACGGGGTAACCTATGCGACCGGCAATATGCAGGGCCTCCTCTACAGAGCGGGGCACACCATGTGGTGGCGTAGGGAGCCCCGCCTGTCGCAGCAGGGCCGATGCCCACTGCTTGTTCCGTGCGATCTTCGTGGATATGTTGGGGGTGGCATCGGTGAACGTGCTGTCCAACCAGCGCCCTGTTCGCCCGAATCCAAACTGGTACAGATTGCCGCCCAGGCTTTGCACGGGAATGCCGGCGTCGAATGCAGCATGCAAGAAACGCGGGGTGTTCGAGCTTGTGGAAGCAAACTTGCGAAGTTGATCGCGAGACACCGTCAGGTGCCGCGGCCAGTCAGTTGACTCATGAGACCTGGTGTCGGAGAGCGCTTGCTTCAGGCACGACAAAGCCCCCAGCAGCGCATGCTTCGATGCGTCGGCTTTTCCAACCATGGCCGGGACGATCAAATCAATGCTGACTTCGTCTCCGCCTCCTCCCTGCTGAGCACACACGAACGGCTTCTCGAAGATTGAAAGTTCGGCGCTCTGGAGTGAGTACGTGGCCCAATTCGCCACGAAAGATGCCGCACGTTCGTAGACGGGGAGGTGTTCAGTGGCTTTGATCGCCAAAGTGAGTTCGGTTGCGACCAAGCACTGCTCTGCAAAGCTCTTCAAAACCGATGCCAGCAAAGTCGTGCTGTCGTGCGTGTCCTTGATACGTAGCCGGGCAGTGATGCAGGGTTGTTGCCGGCCCCCGTAGTAACCTGCGATCAGCTTGATGGATGTCAGTGAGATCAACTCACGAGGCGATTCAATGCTCACCTTGTTTCCTCGCTGTAATGGTCATCAGGGACCATCTCATACCAAGACGACCTGACGGTAACTTGTCAACGCCAAGCCTCTTTTCTATCGCCTTTTGGATGGTGACATCCGATGTGTTGCGAAGGTCAAAGAGCTTTCGACAAAAGTCCGCCATGCTCACATGGTCGTCGAAGCACCAGTGGTAATGAACAGACTCATGGGTGTCGACAGTCCACCCTGCTTCTTCCAGTTCATCCAACGTTCTCTGATCCAGGTAAGTGCCTCGATGCCCTGTGCTGTTGTGAGCATCCACGAACTGATCCAGAAACGATGCGACATCGGAATGCGCAGCCACGTCTGACAGTGCCAGCATGCCGCCAGGTTTGGTCACACGCAGGCATTCTGAGAACAGGGCGCGCTTGTCCTCAATGTGGTGGACCCCGGCCAAACTGATGACCACATCAATGGAATGATCATGCCAAGGCAAAGGCAGGAGTTGCTGATGTGCGAGTGGCGTTGAGGCGCAAACTTCCGCTTGGAAACTGGTGCAGGGTTCGTGACCTGACCAAACCACATGGCCAGGCAAGTAAGCACGAAGGTAACCACCTCCCGCAGGAACATCTGCGACATGCATGCCCGCACTCAGGTTGGCGCGCTCAACGATTTGCTGAAACTCCGCTGCGCGAGCCCCTGGGTGTTGGCGCATCGCGAGGTCATAGCTTGAACCGCGAACTTCAAAGAGGTCTTGGTAGCTCTTCATCTGTGGGGGGAGATGGTGCTGGCCTGAGTGGCCCAATCAGCGTTCACCCAGTGATTCATCGATGGTCTTGACCAGCGGCTTCAACAAGTACTTCAACACTGTGTTGGAGCCTGTCTTGATCTCGACGGTTGCGGTCATGCCTGGTTGGATCTCCATTCGAAAACTTTGTCGTCCGGAGAACTGTTTTCCTGTGGTCCTCACCTGTACGCGGTAATAAGCCTGCTCGTTTTGCTTCAGGTCTTCCGTGAGCGTGTCGGCACTGATGTACGCCAGTTTGCCGTTCAATGAACCATAAACCGTGTAGTCATAAGCATCAATTTTCACGCTGGCATCCAGGCCGGGCTTCAAGAACGCGATGTCTGCAGGACGAACTTTGGCCTCCACCACCAAGTCATCTTCCATCGGGACAATTTGCATGACTTCCTCTGAAGCCTTGACAACACCGCCGATGGTGGTGATGCGCACGTTCTTGACAACACCACTGACCGGGGAAACCAAGTGGGTTCGTTCAAGTTGATCCTTGCGCTGAGCCAGCAACTGTTCAACACCCGCAAGGTCCTCTTCAACTTTGCCCAACTCGGCTTGGGTATCCTGCAGGTACTTGTTGCGCTTGTTCACGATCTGCGCCTCCAGGTCCGCTACCTGTCGCTGAATCTTGAGGACCTCCGCCATGCTGATGTCTCCGGTCGCCAGCAGAGGTTGATTCATCTGGAGTTCACGCTTTGCCAGCGCCAGAATGCCCTGAAGTGCACTGATCTCGGAGCTGATGGCTTGACGACGCTTTGACAACAAAAGCAGCTGATTGCTGATGAATTGAGGGTACTTGTTGACCTCCTCAGGGAAAACGGGACTCCCTCCAAAAATCTCGGCGTTCAAGCGTGCTCGCGTGGCACGCAAAGCATTGGCTTTGGCTCTGGTTTCCAAAAATGCGGCTTCCGCTTTGGTGGTGTCCAGTTTGACCAGCATCTGCCCTTTCGTGACTTGATCACCTTCCTTGACCAAGACGGCTTCTACAACGCCGCCATCAGAGGACTGAATGATCTGTGTTCGCGAACTGGCGATCACCTGTCCGGGGGCTCGCGTGACCTGATCAATCTCTGCTTGGGAAGCCCACGCCACAAAAATGATCAGACCCGCCAAAGAGATCCAAATCAGAATGTGCGGATGATGTGCATCATCGCGCGTCGTCGCACGTCTACGAGCCAACAATTGGGTGAGAGGATTTTTCATTCTGAGGCACTGTGGGTTTGCTGTGCTTTGATGGGGGCGGGTGACGATGTCGCAGTTCGGCCGGCTGAGAGCTTTGCCAAAGCGGTATCACGAGATTCGCTCATCACCAATCGGTGCTTGTCGACGACCATGATGTGATCAACCAACCCCAGCAGGCTTCGTTTGTGTGTGCACAAGATGATGGTGCTGTCTTTCTCGGTGTCAGAGAAAATATTGCGCATCACAAACGCTTCCAAGTCACCGTCCATGGATGCCGTGGGCTCATCCAGCAAAAGTATTTTGGGCTTGGCCAGAAGCAGGCGCGTGAGCCCAACAAGTTGCCGCTGCCCGCCTGATAACCCACGACCCCCCTCAAAAATCGGCAATTCCAGTCCGCGTGGATGAGAGCGGATCAGGCGATCCAGGCCGGTGCGCGCTGCAGCTGCCAGAATCTGAGAATCGGTGGGGGAGGGCAGTCCGAGCGTCAGGTTGTCTCGAAGAGACCCATTGAACAGCCGGACGTCTTGTGTGAGATAACCAATCTGTTCTCTCAAAAACTCGGGCGCCAGATGCGACATGTCGATGCCGTCAAGAAAGGCGCGTCCTTGAGTGGGTTTGTACAGCCCGGACAGGATTTTGATCAAGGTCGACTTACCAGAGCCTACCGGTCCAATCAGAGCAACTCGCTGGCCTGGTCGAATGACCAGGTTTGTTGCTTCCAGGGCCACGCCGGCTTCTTCATAACTGAACGTGGCATCCTCAAGTCGCAACTCCCCTTGGCACACTTCAGGGATGATCACTCGGGCGTCATCCTCTTGATCGCGGGGCAGAGCCATCATCGCGTCCAGGTCCTTCAGCGCTGAACGTGCGTGTTGCCACTGCACGAACAAGTTGGCAATTTGATTGATGGGCGCCAACGCCCGGTTGCTGATGATGGAGCATGCAATCAACGCGCCGAGTGTGATGAGTCCTTGATTGATGGTGTAAGCGCCCACGGCAATCAGGCAAACATAGCCCGCGCGTTGAATGGTTTGCGCCAAATTCGCAGACAGCATGGACGCCATGCGAATGCGCAGTTCTCGTTCAGCGGATTCGGCGGTGAATTCTTGCCACTTGTTGAGCAGCTTCCATTCACCACCAGCCGCCTTGATGGCCTCGATCCCATCGATGGCTTCAATCAGCAATCCATTCTTGCGGTTTGCGTCCTTCAGCTGCTCTTCGGACAAACGAGCCACTCGCCATCGTGCGTACAACCCTGCAATCAAAGACAGCGGCAGCAGGGTGAGTGGCACCAACGCAATCGGCCCTCCGATCAAGAAGATGACCCAGATGAAAAACAAGGCAAATGGCGCATCAGCCAAGAGGAACAGTGTCCCTGACGTCATGAAGTTGCGCACCATTTCAAACTGTCGAATCTGACCAGCAAAGGTGCCCACAGCCCTGGGGCGTGCATCCATGCGAATCTGCAGCATCCTGCTGAAGAACACACCGGACAATTCCAGATCAATGGCCTTGCTGGCGCGCTCCAACATGCTGGTGCGCACGTAAGAGATCAGCATCTCCAGTGCAATGGCCATGAAGGTGCCGACGGTCAGCACAATGAGGGTCGAGTAGCCCTGCGTCGGTATGACGCGGTCATACACCTGCATGCTGTAGAAGCCGCCAACCAAGGCCAGGGTGCTGATCAGAAAGGTGGCCAGCACAGCTTCGATGAAGACCCCTTTACGCTTTCCGATGGCATAAAAGAACCAATCTTGTGCGCTGGCTGGTGGCTTGCCATCTGCGTCACTGATTTGAGGTGATGTGCGCAGCATTAAAAACGTGCCGGCACCCGCGATGCTCGCATCCAGTTCACCGACCTTGCCCTCAGCGTCTTCACAGACGTAATTCCCGTTGCTGGTCATCCCTCGGAGCAACCTGACGGTCAGTTCATCTCCGCTGATCCAGAGCGCGGGAATCTCCTGCTTGGTGATCGGGGTGGTTGAGACGGCTGCGTCACCGTCGGGCACCACGGACACCCATAAATCCTTTGCCCGTTGACTGGCACTCAAGATCCGAGTTTCCGTGCCATGAGACGTGACCGACGTCATGCTGAACCTGTGCACTGGCGCAGCTCGTCCCTGCATCCCGGCCAAGCGCGAAAGCAGGGTGCTCAGTGCACGATCAAAACTGGAAAGACTCGGCGGAGTGGTTTGCGTGGCAGCGTTCATCATGTATTGGGCAAAGTTCTTGTGCGGCGCGCTTTGTTATTTGGCCAGATCTTGTTCGCTGCCAGCGCTGGCTGTGGTCAACTCGCCTGCTGCAATCCTGAGCTTGATGGCTGACAGTGCGCCACTCCATTCCGTGTCAATCAGCGAGTACCGTGCCTGAATCGACTCGCTTCTTGCATTCAACACGTCCAGCCAGCTCTTGCGCCCCGCCGCATATTGCCGAACATATGACTCATACATGCTCCGAGTCACACTGACCAACTCACGCAGGATGGCGGCCTCTTCCCTTGCGGATTGGACCTTGTTCCAGTCTGCGCGGATGCTGTCGGAGATGTCTTTGAGCGTGGCCTGTTCTTTGTAGGCAGATGCGCTTTCCTGCGCGCGCGCCTCGTCAATAGCAGACAAGGCCGACAAACCATTGCCGGTTTGCAGGGTCAAGGCCAGGTAGGTGGCAGTGCTTGGGTAATTCTTGCCCTTCAGAAACTCGTGCCGCACGGCGATCTGTGGGTTAAGGGCTGATTTCTTCAGCTGCACATCAGCGGAGATGGCAGATGTTTCTGCTCGCAGACGCTTCATTTGTGGTGAGTGGTCGAGCACCTTTTCCACCATCCCTGACAAACTCCCCTCTGTGCTCAGATCAGGTTTTGGCGCGCGAATCTCAGATACGGGGACGCCGGTGGCTTGCGCCAAGTCTGCACGAGCGTTGAATGCCGCGGTTTGGAGTTGCAGGCGCTCTGATCGGGCTCTTTGAAGTCTGGCTTTGGCCGTGATGACTTCACTCGGTGAGCCAATGCCCTGTGCGCTGCGCCGTTCAATGAGGGCGAGAAGGCGCTCATGCTCAGCAATGTTTTCATCGGCCGCCTCCATGCGAGCGTTCAACCTGATCAACTCGAAAAAAGTGGTTGCCACTCTGACGAGCATGGATTGCGACGTTTCTGCAAGACCGGCTTCGGCAGCTGCCAACTTCGCTTCGCTTGATTGGATCGCTGCGGTGATGCGTCCGCCCGTCCAAACCGGCTGCTCCAGTCGCAAGGTGGTGACAGAGCCACTCTCGCTGTTCGCGGACGACTGCCCGGACAGACTGGGAAAACGCTGCCACTTGGCGCCATCCACCCCATGCTGGGCCGCCTGCAAGTCATCTCTTTTGGCTGAGATCACAGGGTGATTCTTGATCACCAACTCAAATGCTTCATTCAGCGTCAGTGGTGCAGCGCTGGCGATGTTGCTGAATCCAGATATCGCCAAGCAGATCACTGCCGCGGTGCGGCTCAGACCACTTTGGAAGGCCGAGCAAAGAGGCAAGCTAGGGCGGGGCACAGGAAAACCTCGTATTCATATGGGAGCGTGTCCTTCCGAAGCGGGACACACATGACTCGATCAGTATGGCAGACACACGGTGTTGCGCATCCTGCTCGCCTGTTGCGCCTGTGCTGCCGGGGAAACGTGGGCACGGGTGGTTAGGTGAAAACACCCATTCCAATCGCCAGTCTTGCGTGGAGCAAAGCAGGCTCGGGCGAGCGCGCAGGCCGGGTGGATCAATTCAGTATGTTTTCTTTTGCTGCAAACGATCGGTTCATGTATAACGAACAAGCGGTTACACGGGTCGCATGCAGATTCGTGCGTGTTCAATCTCCCAGGAGGGGTCATATGGCAACCAAAAATACCAATCAAATCAAAGCCTCACCAGATCAGCTTGCGCAGCAGGGCAAGTCGGTGAATGCCGCTGGACAAGGTCCAGTTGCGAAAAATGCGATCGCATTGGCCGACCAAGCGTGGCTGGACGATGCGCAGCAATCTTGGGAGGCTCAGCGCAAGCTGGAAGAGGATGCCGCTGCCGCAGCGCAAGAGGGTGACCTGGTTGTCGAATTGGTTGATTCGGCCCAAGGTGAGTCTGCCGTTGGCGACAGCTTGATCGATGCCACGTATGCGGTGGCCGAGGGTGAGAGAGGCGCTGCCGTTTTGCTGGAGGGCAGTGGCTCCGGGGCTGCAGGCGGTACAGCGGGTGGCAGTGCTGCCACTTCGGGTGCGCTGTTTGCCGGCAACAGTGGGGTGCTCGCCGGTCTGGCTGGCGTGGGCGCTGTTGCACTGGCCGCCGGCTCCTCTGGTGGCGAGTCCGGCCCTGATGGCTTGAAGGTGATCTCCAACGACCTGCCGAATGGCGGTGTCGCGGTCTCCGCCGATGAGGATTTGGGCATTCCAGCCCACTACGAAAACATCCGTGTCTTGTCTGAGACGGAGAGCGGGCCCTACGGCGACATTCTGGTGCAGAGTGTCAACTCTTACGACGTGGCGGTGCTGGACGGCGAAGATACCGTCATCGAATTCAGTGAGGGCTTTCCGGCCGACATCACCGTCACCTCAGACGGGGAGCAATCGAATGCATCTGCACTCATTGCGGCTCAGGGGCCTGTAGGGACCATCGAGGTCAGTGCGGACGGCGTTGATTCGGAAGCTCTCTTGAGTGCGTCCTTGGACGGTGCGGTGACCGGTGATCTGGTCGTGTCTGCCAGCGCCAGCGGTGAAGATACTTATGCGGCAGCGTATCTGCAATTGACCGATGGTGTGGGCGGTGATGTAACCGTGACCACAACCGGCGATTACGCTGGCGCATACGCCAATTTGACGCTGGATGGTCAGGTCGGTGGCGACATCATCGTGACGTCCTCAGGTCTTGAAGCTGATACAGAGTTGTATGTCAACTTCAACAACAGCCCTTCCAACAACATCAGTGATGGCGGTAGCGATCAGTACGATGGCGGTAACTACGTCAGCACTGAGTTTCAAAGCAATATTTTCTACACCCCTGAGGTGTTGTCCGATGACGCATTTGGCACAGGCAGCCAGCACGTTTTCGCATACCAAGATTCGATTTTTGCCTTGCTGGTGACCGGTAACAAGTCGGACACCTTCACCATCACTGGTAACACCGGTCAAGACTCTTCCATTGCTGAGGATGTCGCGGTGCTGGGCGAGTATGGCGGTTTCACAGCCATTGCCTACCGATCGAGCGCCGAAGAGCCGTCCATGAACCGGCTCTTCATCTACCAAGGCGTACCGGCGGATGTCACTGTCGGTGCTGTGGATGGCAATGCCGATAACGAAGACTTCTCGTTGAGCGGCTTGGCCGATATCAGCAATTTCTCGTACGTCGCCTTGTTCAGCGCCTCGACCGATGCGATCGGAGATGCCGAACTGACGGCATTTTTCGAGACCTATGTTGACGATGTCCTCAAGGCCGGAGGGAACGCTGTTGTGCCGGTCGCGGATGCCTTGAACAGCTTCTATGACGCCGAGACGCAAGCTGCGTTGCGCGCAGATGTGCCGCCGCTGTACGAAAACTTCGAGTTTGAACTCCCCGACGCTTCGCGGGCGGAGCTCACAGGTAGCAACATCACCGTGACCACCGACGGGCAGTACGCCTATGCATACGCCTACGTGGACACCGCGTTTGGCACCGCTGGCGTCATCAATGTCGAGGCTTCGGGCGCGGGCAGCTGGGCCGAAGGTCACCTGAACATTGACGGCAACATCAGCGGTGACATCAACGTTTTGGTCACGGCAGATGCAGCCGGCGAAAGTTATGACGCCTACTATGCGCACGCTGGGTTTTACGCGCAAGTGAGTGCCGGCGTCACCGGAGACATCTCGGTGAAAGCAGAGGGCGTCGGTGGTGAGGCCAACCTGAACGTTTGGGCAGGCGGTGACATCGTGGGCAGCATCACGGTTGAGGCCTCTGGCGATGTTCTTGATATTGTCGGCGGCTATGCTGACTATTACTCGGCCAATGCCCGTGCCCGCGTGTACGCGGAGGGTGATATCACGGGTGCTTTGAGCGCGACAGCCTCTGGCGAGAGCTCCGATGCGTATCTGTTTGCTTACGCCAATGGCGCGCTGTCTGGCGATCTGAGTGTGACAGCCTCTGGTGAGAGCTCCGATGCGTATCTGGTTGCTTATGCCGGCGACACACTGGATGGCGATGTGACGGTCACCGCCAGCGGCGCTTATTCAGCGGCATATGTGGGTGTGAACCAGCGCGCCTACACCTCTACGCCGGTGGCAGAGTTGACAGGCAACACTTTCACGGTGCAAGCCAGTGGCGCCTATTCTTATGCCTACGCCTACGTGGGCGATGACTACGGTACAGGTGAGGGACGCATCTTCTCGGCCACCGGTACCGCGGGGGCCATCAGCGTGACAGCCTCGGGTGCATCCAGTGATGTAGACATGTTCATGACCCTGGATGGCTCTGTCAGCGGTGACATCGTTGTGCTGGCCGGCGGCGTCGATTCGACGGCTCAGTTCGGCGAGGATGGCGGGTATCACGGTCCGGTTGAGGTTACCGGTGATGTCAATGGTGCTATCTCTGTGTCGGCTACAGGCGGCGCCGATTACGCATCCGCCACGATGCTGGTGGGTGGCAACGTGACCGGGGACATCTCCTTGAACGCGGTCAGCGGTGGCGATGTGGCGCTGCGCTTGTCTGCACAGAGTGTGCAAGACATTTCGATTAGCACCGGCGCTGGGGGGCTGAGCGAGGAGGTGTTCGCGCAGATTGACGTTCCGCAGTACTACGGCGAGTCCCTGGATATCGCATCCAGCGTGGGCGATGTCACCGTCACGGGCGGCGAAGACACCTATGTCGATCTGCGTTTCGGCGATCGCTTCTCCAACAGCATCACTTTGGGCAGTGGTGTCACGGACTTTGAGGGTAACTTCTCGCTGTCACTGGGCGTCAGTGGCGATGCGGACGATGCTGACGCGACCGAGTGGAGTGCTGCGCTCGATGGCACGCCTGACGTTGCCTTCCTCGCCGATCACATGATCACGATCGATGGTTTTGCGCAGGGCTTCGGCACCGACAGCATCACCTTCAGCAACCTGTCCATTTCGTCGTATGTGGACGGCGGTTCGTTTGACACGGTGGACGACTTCCTGACCCAAGCCGATACTGCTCTGGATACGGTTGACTTTTTCTTCGGTGCCGTGGACACCAATGGAGATTTGACATTGGATGCAGGGTTCTTGGCCGTGTCGGACGGTGACGGTAATGGTGGCATTTCTTACCTGATCCGCTTTGATGACCTCACGACGTTTAACCAAACCTACGTGACCAACGCGCAAATCATCCCCTGACACTGATATGCCCTGGTGAACGGGGCATTGGTGCCCTTGAAAACCCGTGCTGAAAAGCACGGGTTTTTTCATTTATGCTGAACGATGCACGGTGGCCATACCGAATGTGGTGCCGCAGACAATGACACGCGCAGCCAAAAAAAATCTCAAGAGGTCGGGCCTGCCCGAGGTCTCTGACAGGCCGGGAACCGCCTTGTTGGAGCAAGCAAAGGCATTGCTTCAGTCAGGTCAGGTCCAGCAGGCCGCCACATTGCTGTTGCGTCCAGATTGCAACGTGCCTCGCCCATCTCATGTGCCCTTGCTGTGTCATGTCGCCGTGCGTCTGCGACATGAAGACAGGGCACAGGCCATCGCTTGTGCTGAAGCAGCTCATCGGCTCATGCCAGAGTTGGCCCGTCCTCTCTCTGTGATGGCCACACTTTACGAAGACGCCCGGCGTCGGCAGGATGCGATCGCCGCAGCGCAGCGGGCGCGTCATGCCAAGGCTACGCCTTCTGAGTTGGTGGACATTGGCCGTCAACTGTCCCGCATGGGGGATAACGCCACCGCCTTGCTCGTCGTCAAAGAGGGCTATGAAAAATCCGGTCAAGCCCTCTCACTGGCGTCATATGCGTTGCGTGTGGCTTTGCAGTGCGCGGATTGGGACTTCGTCGAGCACCTCACTCGCCAGTTGGCGCAGGCGCATCATCGCGGCGACACGGATTCGGTCGGTGAGACCCCCAGAACACATGCTTTGTGGTGTGGCGATGAGGCGATCAATGTCAAGGTGGCGGCCGCCTTTGCCCGAAGAGCCTTTCCCGTGCGCGAGCCCATCGCATTGCGCGCGCATCCCTGGGAGGCGGGGCGCAAGCTCCGTGTGGGCTATCTCTCGTATGACTACCGTGAACACGCCACCTCTTTGCTGGCAATGGGCCTTTTGAGGCATCACGATCGTGATCGCTTTGAGCTTTTCGGCTATTGCACCAGCTTTGACGATGGCAGTGCATTGCGCCGCGATATTTTGTCCCGCTTTGACAAGGTCAGAAGCTTTGCCAATGTGAGCGACGAGATGGCAGCGCGTCAGATTTTCGAAGACCAAGTCGACGTTCTCGTCGATCTGAATGGCTTAACCGAGGGCACTCGCTTGGGTATCTTGGCGTGGCGGCCTGCACCGGTACAGATCAACTACCTTGGTTTTCCCGGTAGCTCTGGGGGCCGTTTTATCGACTACGTCATTGCAGATGGATACACGGTTCCAACGGGCAGTGAGTCGCTTTATCCCGAAAAAATCATTCGCATACCAGACACCTACCAGATCAACGACTACCTGGCTCGTTATCTGCCTCCGCCCCCCAAAGTGCGTCCGGTGGGTTTGCCAGAAGGTGCGCTCATATTGGGTGTGTTCAACAACGTGAACAAGATCAGCCGCGACGTATGGCGGACGTGGATGGGCGTCCTGAAAGCGGTCCCGAACACAGTGTTGTGGATGCTGGAGCCCGGGGATGTGGCCAAAACCAAAATCGGGGCTGAAACACTGGCGCTGGGTGTAGATCCCTCCCGCATCGTCTATGCGCCCAAGTGCAGGCAGGAGCAACACCTGGCACGCATGCGACTGTGTGATCTCATGTTGGACCCGTGGCCCTATGGCGGCCACACCACGACCAGCGATGCCCTGTTTGCGGGCGTACCCGTCGTGGCTCTGGAAGGCAAGAACTTTGCATCCAGGGTCAGCGGCGGACTGTTGAAAGCGGCAGGTCTGGGTGGCTTGGTGCTGCCCACCCCGCGTGATTATGTGAATTGCTGTATCGACCTTTTGCGTCGTCCCCAGCAACTGCGAACCATGAAGCAGCATCTGCGTCAGCGGCGCCATCCATTGCCCGTTTTTGATGCCATCGGCCGGACCCTCTATCTGGAAGCTGCTTACATCGCGGCACATCAGCGTGCGCTGAAAGGCTTGCCCCCAGACAACTTGCTGGTGAGCCATCGGCGTCAGCCTCAACAGATGAAAAGCGCCACATGAGCCACTCTCACGCTGTCAAAGAGCAAACATCCACTCCAACGTGGCGGGTTGCCGTGATCACACCCTATTGGCGGGAGGCACCGGATGTGTTGGCAAAATGCATGGCGTCGGTGCGCGAGCAGACCCATCGGGTGACACACATTCTGGTCTCGGACGGGGTGCCGGCCCAACTCCCCGAGCGTCCTGATCTGATCCATGTTCAGCTGCCATACAACATCGGCAACAGCGGTGGAACGCCACGTGGCCTGGGAGCACAACTGGCATTCAATTTGGGATTCGACGCGGTTGCCTTTCTGGATGCTGACAACTGGTATGAGCCCGATCATATTGAGCGCGCGGTGAAGGCGCTTCAGCAGGAAGATGTTGACGTGGTCTTTGCGCGTCGCCGCATGGTCTTTCCAGACGGCGAAGTGATGACCGTTGCAGATGCCTCTGACGAATCTGGGCGGCATGTAGACACCAACTGCTATGTGATGAGCAAGCGTGCGGCCTTCTTGCTGTCCGTATGGCTGATGTGGCCACAGGACTTCGGCATCGGCGAGGACAGGATGATGCTGGTGCTGATCAACAAGATGAGGCTGCGTACCACTCGGTTGAATGTGCCCACGGTCTGGTACCAGACGAACTGGCCACTGCACTATCGACTGCAAGGAAAGGCCCCCGTTGCTCCGCTGAGGGCACCGAAGCGCAGTGTGCACACGCACTTCAACGAGGGCATCTTTCACCAAATGACCGGCTTGTCTGCACCGCCAGTGGCATCAGACCCGTCACAAGCTCGTCAGGATCCGCCGAAGATCGGACTGGTCATCGTGGACTGGCGTAGGCGCACTCCCAGAGGGGAGCGGATGACGCCGATGTCTGACTTGGACCTCATCGTCATGCCAGACGACGTGCCCCATCCATGCGAGGTGCTCGACGCTGCCGGTGTGCATGCCTTGAAGTTGCCCCGGCACCGGGGCTATTCCGGCACTGCCGCGGGATTTGGTGCTGCGCTGGCTTTCATGAAAGGATGCGATCGCGTGGTGGTCATACACACGGATTGGAGCCTGGTTGGCGAAGCCATGCGCACGCGCTATGAGCACCTCAAGGGTCTGGATGTGCCTTTCCATGGCGAGTCATTTGAGTTGCCCAATGGCGAGACAGGGTATGCCATGGTGTACGACCGCGAGCACGCTTACTTGAGCCTCCTGGCCGCACAACTCCCCATGACCTTGGATGTCGAGGCGCGCTTCCAATGGGTGAAGGCTTTGGGTGTGTGGCGAACGTTGGAGCGGCAACAAGGAAAGCCACCTGCACTGCCTCAGCCAGTCACTCGTGCACAAGCCGCAGACTTGCTGCATCGCACCGGGCTGCAACTGCTTGCGCGCCCTCGCATGAGTTCTGCGGCTGCATGAGGAATGGGAGTGACAGCATGATGCGTTTCCCGGCCAACCAGCGACACTGGATTTCCGTGAAGCAATGGGTGCTGGTGTCATCGATCATGATGAGCACCCAAGCGATCGCGAGTCCGTCACCGCAGGGCGTGACGATCGACAAAATTGCGACAGGGACGGCGTTTTGCGTTGACGCCGATGGCATCTTTCTCACCGCCCACCATGTGGTCAAAGGTCGTGATGCCATCGCGTTAGGTCAAAGTGGGGCGGAAAAATTTGTCAAAGCGCAGTTGATGGGCTTTGACGCTGATCTTGATGTGGCGCTGATCAAGGGCAGTCAGCCATGCAAGCCCTTTGAGATCGCCGACTGGTCAACCGTCCCCATCGGACTCGACGTTGTTGTGCTGGGATACCCCAGCCCAACCTTCTTGGGCAGGTCGCTGAAAATCACAGGGGGACTCATCAGTGGGTACCGACGCGTCGCCGACACAGTTTTTCAGTTGAGTGCCGCTGTGCAGAAAGGGAACTCCGGTGGTCCGGTGATCTCTTTGGACGGTTTGCTGGTGGGGTTGGTGCAGAGAAAGCTGGATGCTTTGAAAATGGCAGAGCGAAACGGTGATCTGGTGCAGAACGTGAGTTATGCCGTGAACGCCGCCGCGTTATGCCGTTTCCTTGAGGCAAATGGCATGAAATGCAATGCCAAGCCTTTGGCGCCAAGTGCCGAGAAAAAGGCTCATGCCATCTACGAAGATCATCTGAGTTCCACTTGGATGGTCATGGCCTTTGATGGTCAGCGTGCTGCTGTGCAAAACCCCTGAATCATTTCATTGAAGGTGCCATGGAAGATATTCTGTCAGTGCTGGTGCCTGTTCAAGGCATTGAGGCCATCAGCTTAGGGGGGTCACGTGGCTTGGGTGTGGCCAGTGCGAGTTCGGACTACGATGTGGTCGTGCATCGCCGGGATCCGCGCAGCTTTACCAATGCGCATTTGGTATCCGCTCTCCAGTCCTTGGGTGATTCCTGTCAGATCAAGAAAACGCCCAGTTTGATTTCAGCTTCACTCGGGGGCAAGAGCTACGAGTTCTTTTTGAAGGATTTGACATCCATCGAACGTGAGGTGGAGCAGGCGCAGCAAGGTCGCTTCAAGTGGTTCATCAAGCCACTTTTCCCTCATGGAGACCTCAGCACCTCCGCTTTACACCATCTGGTGAATCTGGATTGTTTGTTTGATCGGGCTGGCGCGTTGCAGCGTATTCGCGATAGCGCCCAGCCCGTTTCGCCCAAGTTGCTCAAGGCGCTGATGCAGTATTTTTTGGTGCAGATGGATGTGACGGTGATCCACGCCTTGAAGATCAAGAAGTACGCCGACTTGCAATACCTGATTGCGCTGTCGTCTCAATTCGTCTTTTTCTTTGATATTTTGATGTTTGCTTTGAATGGCAAGTATCCGGTTTTGGAAAAAGGGGGGGCTGCAGTCAGGCGACTCCTTCCTCGTCTTCCTGTTGGGTACGAAGAACATCTGAGTGCTTTGCAACCTGTCAGTGGCGTCGTCAGTCTTCAGTCTGCGCATGACGCGATGAGAGATCTCAATGCGCTGGTGAATGACATGGTTAAAAAGAAGCTGCAGGCGCTGGCGGATGCCGGCCACTGACCTTGAGGTGTATATGAAAAAAAGACAAGTGGTGTTGATCGGTGGGGCGATGCGCAGCGGTACCACCGTTATTCATCGAGCCTTGTGCGCTGGCGAGAATACCAATCCGTATATTTCAGAGAGTTGGTATCTCCTGGATGTGATGCGCATTTATAAATGGAACCTGACAAGGTACGATGTCCGGAATGCAGATCAGTTCGGGTCCATTGAAAACTTCAAGGATGTTGTTTTTGACAACTTCCGCAAGTACGTGACGCTGGTTTCAGCCAAGTACAACGATCCTGAAGTGATTATGCTCAAGCATCCTGAGCTCACCCGTTTCTTCAATGACATATCGGATTACTTTGACGATTGGAAGTTCATCGTCATCGTGCGCGATCCTCGCGATGTGATCGCCTCCATCAAGAGGGTTCAGAAGCGCCATCAAGAAAGTGGCTTGCATACCCCCCAAACAGAGTTGAGGTCTATATCAGACTTCTGTCTTGAATACTTGTCCTACTACAAAACGGTTGATTTCTCCAAACTGAAAGGCAAGCATATCTTCCTGAAATACGAGGACTTCGTCATGAACGCAAGCGATCAGCTGACCAAGGTCGCCATGTTCACCGGGGCCAAGTACGACCCTGATAAAGCGCTCAAGTTTTCGGACGAGCACCAGAAGGCCGCCAATTTCGACAAAGAGAAAAGGCTAGAGGACAAATTTGCCGGCGCGTTTTGGTCGGACATGTACACGAAAGACATCTCCGACGCGAGCATCGGTAGTTACAAAGATGAGCTCACAGAGGGCGAGGTGGCCGAGATACAGCAGCGCATTGGCGACTTCGGTCGGGCGTTTGGATACTGGTGACCGGACCCGTCTTCCAATTTGGGTATGAAAAAGGCCCAAGTGAGTGAGTCACTTGGGCCTGAATGTGGTGGAGCCGGGGGGAATTGAACCCCCGTCCGTAAGCCATCATCGAGCAGTTCTACATGTTTAGCTGTCTGATTTGAGTCTCGCCAACCTGATCGCGCAGCAGCACGCTACCAAGCCAGCCAGTCACTTGATCTCGACCCCAGCTGAGTGACCCAGCTGGAGCCCAGCCTATGTGAATGACCTCTCAGCTATCGTCTTGCGACTCAAGCCCAGCCCATAGGCCAACTGTTGAGAGGCTCACCGGTATTAAGCGGCGAGTGCGAACTTTTGATCGTTTGCAGTTAGTTTTTTTCCAGTGGATTTACGAGCTGACTGGTGCTCGACATGCCCTGTCCCGAATCCGCACCCACGTCGAAACCAGGTCGGCCCCAGGAAAAGTAGAGTCATTGTAGGCTTGATCGCTCTCGCCGTGTTGACCTTGTTCTGTGATATCGGTCCGGTTGAAGGGATTTCAAGCCCCATCGGCTGCAGATTCTTCCACCAGGCCCCGGCACAGCGAGTTCAGGCGCTCCTCGTCGTCCTCCGACAGGTTCGGCCCGGCAGCCAGGCGGGCCACCCGCTCGATCAGTTGCAGGCGCGCGCGCAGCGCATCTTGCACCGCCTCGGCTTCGGCTGCCACCTCGTCGCCAATCGCGCCCGGGCTCCACAGACCACTCTCGTTCCAGCCTGCCCGCAGCTTGTGAAGCAGGTACAGCGTCAGGTCGGCTGCGCGTTGCAGTGCCGGGCTGGGCTCGGCCGGCAGCACGCCGTCCACATGGATCATCGTCTCCTGCAGTGCCACGTTCAACCGATCAAGCTCGGACAGCAACTCGGGCAAGGCGCGGCGGGGCTTCATGGGCGGCACAGCACGCGCCGCCGCAGACAGCGGGCCTGCCAGATGCTCGTCGAACTCGCCAGGCACCACCCGCAGCGCCACGCTGGCATGGTGCAGGTTGGCGCCAGGCAGGCGCAGGGCCGCCAAGGCTTCTTCCGTGGCCGACAGCAGCTTGCCCAAAGGAGACATCTTGTCCCCCGTCAGTCGGTGCGGGTAGCCCGAGCCATCCAGCCGTTCGTGGTGCTCGGCCACGGCCCGCGCCACATCCTTGGGGTAATCCGTCAGCTGCGTCAGCAGCAGTTGCCCAATGTGCGGGTGCACCACCAACTGGCGGTAGCTGTCCACATCCAGCGTGCTCAGCGCATCGGCCTCGCCATAGGCGGGCGAAATGTACATCTCGCCCACATCGTGCAGCAGCCCCGCCGTCATGGCCAGGGCCACCAGGCGGTCATCGGTGTTGCGCGCACGGATCAGGGCGCCGGCCACCGCCATGGCATCGATCGCATGCTGGAATGCGGCCGGACGAGCCGTTTCCACTGCACTCAACAGCAGCTGCACCACCGAATGCAGTCGCACCAGCCCGGCGCAACGCACCAGCGCCTCGGCATGGGGGCGCAGCAAGGGGGTCAAGGGCCCCTGGCCGTCGATCAGTTTTTGCACGGCCGCTTGCAGAGTGGCGTTGGTCACCCCATCTTCGGCCATCAGGCAGGTTTCCAGCGGCTGCTTGAGCGCGCGGTCCATCAGCTTGCGCTGCAGATCGCGCGACACCGGCTGGTCACGGGCCCACAGCTTCATCCCATTGATGTCGAAGATGTCGTTCGACGCGATGATGGTGCGGGTTTCGCTGGCTTCCAGGATGGTGGCCAGGGCGTGGGGATTGGCGACCTTGAAGTCGGCGTCCGAGGTGACTGGGCTCATGTCTGACTCCTCATGGGCATGCCCGGCTGTTCCGCGCGGGTGACGCCCAAACCTTAGCACGCCCGCACCCAAAAAAAACACCAGACCGTTGCGGGTCTGGTGTCGGGCAGCGACGGCCAGTGAGGCCGGTCAGGGGGGGTCAGCTGCGGTAGTCGGCGTTGATCGTCACATACTCGTGCGACAGGTCGCAGGTCCACACCGTGGCGGTGGCGTTGCCACGGGCCAGGCCCACACGGATGGTGATCTCGGCCTGCTTCATCACGCGCTGGCCATCGGCCTCCTGGTATTCGGGGCGGCGACCACCCTTGGTGACCACGTGCACATCGTCCAGGTGCAATTCGATCAGGCTCTGGTCCAGGTCGTCGATGCCGGCGTAGCCGACGGCGGCCAGGATGCGACCCAGGTTGGGGTCGGAGGCGAAGAACGCGGTCTTGACCAGCGGCGAATGGGCGATGGCGTAGGCCGCCTTCTGGCACTCGGCTTCGTCGCGGCCGCCTTCCACCGTGATGGTGATGAACTTGGTGGCACCTTCGCCGTCGCGCACGATGGCCTGGGCCAGCTTTTGGGACACCTCGATCAAGGCGGCACGCAGGGCTTGACCGTCGGTGCTGTTCAGGTCGGTGATCTCGGCGTGCGCAGCCTTGCGCGAGGCCATCAGCACGAACGAGTCGTTGGTGGACGTGTCACCGTCGATGGTGATGCGGTTGAACGAGGCGTTCGCGGCCTCGGTCACCAGCGCCTTCAGCAGGCCGGGGGCCACGTTGGCATCGGTGGCCAGGTAGCCCAGCATGGTCGCCATGTTCGGCTTGATCATGCCGGCGCCCTTGCTGATGCCGGTGATGGTCACGGTCTGGCCGCCCAGGGTGATCTGCTTGGAGTAGCCCTTGGGGATGGTGTCCGTGGTCATGATGCCTTCGGCGGCCACGGCCCAGTTGTCTTCCTTCAGGTCGGCGATGGCACCTGGCAGACCGGCTTCGATGCGCTCCACCGGCAGGCTCTCCATGATCACGCCGGTTGAGAACGGCAGGATCTGCTCAGGCGACAGATGCAGCAGGCGCGCCAGAGCGATGGTGGTGGCGCGGGCGCGCACCAGGCCGTCTTCGCCGGTGCCGGCGTTGGCGTTGCCGGTGTTGATCAGCAACGCGCGGATTTCGTTGCCGGCGGCCAGGCGCTCCTGGCACAGCTGCACGGGCGCGGCGCAAAAGCGGTTTTTGGTGAACACGCCGGCCACGGCCGCACCTTCGTCCAGGGTGATGACGGTCAGGTCGCGGCGGTTGGCCTTGCGCACGCCGGCCATGGTGATGCCGAGCTTCACGCCAGGCACGGGATGCAGATCAGAGGGAAGGGGGGCGGTCAGGTTGACGGGCATAGGGGGCTCCTGCGAAGGCCCCTGATTGTGCCGCACTCACATGTCGCTTGTTCACATCGCTTTGAAGCGATGGGCGTACAGGCGGCTCACCTCCAGCACCTCGGGCCGCTGGCGCAGGTGCAGGCGTGTGCGGTGCTCCTGGCGGCTGATGCGTTCCACGGCCCTCACGTTCACCACATGGCTGCGGTGAACCTGCCAGAACAGGCTGGGGTCCAGCCGATGCACCAGCTCGCGCAGCGGGGTGCGGATCAGCCAGTCAGGCGCGTGGGCGTCCTGCGTGGCGGTGACCACCCGCACGTACTTGTCCGAGGCCTCCAGATAGACGACCTCTTCCACCGGAATCAGGTAGATGGACGAGCCTGCGGCCGCTTGCAGCACCCGCAGTGGCGCCTCGACCTCTGCCAAGCCGGGAGCCCGCCGCAGGTCCATCAGGTGGGCGGGCAGGGCATCCTCGTGCACGGGCGCAAGGGGCTCACGGCGGGCCAGCTGCTGTTGCAGCCGCATGCAGGTCAGCGCCAGGCGTTCGGGGCGAACGGGCTTGAGCACGTAGTCGATCGCCGCCCGCTCGAAGGCGCGCACGGCGTGGTGGTCATAAGCCGTGATGAACACCACAAGGGGCAGGGGCCGATCGTGGGGCCAGGCTTCCACCACGTGCTCGGCGGCGTCCAGGCCATTGAGCCGTGGCATGTGGATGTCCAGAAACAGGATGTCAGGCCGATGTCGTGATGCCAGGTCAAGCACCTGCTGGCCGTCTCCCACCACATGCGTCACCTGCAGCTCGGGCCACAGCTGTGCCAGCTGACGGCGCAAGGCTTCGGCCAGCACCGGCTCGTCTTCGGCAATCAAGGCGCAGGGGGAGGTCATGTCAGCTGTGGGCGGGCGCCCAGGTGGGTGGTCGCAGCGGCAGCCTCAAGGTGGCCGTGGTGCCGCAGGCGGCTTGGTGAGGGGCGAATGCAGGAGGTGTGCTGTCCAAGTGCAGTGCGCCCGCATCGCCATAGGAGGCCAGCAGGCGCTCGCGGATGCATTTCAAGCCAAAACCTTGCCCTGGCTGGGCGAGAGGCGCATCCAGCGCGGAGCAGCCCTGCCCGGAATCTTGCACCTGGATGGTCAGCATCTCGCCCTCACGATACACACGAATGTGCAGCGTGCCACCTTCAGGCAAAGGGTCCAAACCATGTTTGATGGCGTTCTCTATCAGGGGCTGTACCAGCATCGGGGGCAGGGGCACCTCGTGCAACTCGGGGGCAATGTCCATCTGCACCTGAAGCCGGCGCCCCATGCGCACCTGCATCAAGGCCAGATAGTCCTGGGCGTGTGTCATCTCCTCGCGCAGTGTGACCGAGCCAGCACGGCTCGCGCTCAGTGTGGCACGCAGGTAATCGATCAGGTGCGCCAGCATGTCTTGCGCGGCGGCGGGTTGGGTGTCGATCAAGGCATGCAGGTTGGCCAGCGTATTGAACAGCATGTGCGGCTCCAGTTGAGCCTGCAAACGTTGCAACTGGGCCTGGGCGTGCAAACGCTGGCTCTGCTCGGCGCGCTGCCGCAGCATCTGGGCCCGCACCCGAAACAGGTCCACCACGAAGATCACCAGCATCGAAAAGCCATGAAAGATCATCGCGATGAGCAGTGTGGCCGGTGCGGTCGGGTCTGCCGGCATGCCGGGTGTGCCCCGCATGTAGAGCGTCCACAGCCCATGGGACAAGGGGGCGCTGATCAGGAACACGACCAGGGCCAGGGTCAGCATCAGCGGGCGCGGGAGCAGGGCGTACATGCCCTCTTGCGCATGGCGCTGCCGGGCTGCGTCACTCTGACGCCAGCAACGGCTGGCCAGTCCGCACCACAGCGGGGCGGCCACCGCCAGGGTCGTCAACGCGCCAATCACGTTGGCAACCAAGTAATGCACGAACGACAGCGGCGGCGCGCTGTGCGCCGGGTTGGCCATCTCCAGCGCCTTGAAAAAGGTGGCGAAGGCCAGGGCCCAGAAGGGCTGCAGGCTCAACAAACGGCGCACATGCGGCCACAGCAGTACCTGCGGTGGCGTCACCAATCGATCTCCGCACGCGTGGCGCACTCGGGGGCCTGCGCATGCACGCTGCAGCGCACGCGCTTCATGAAGCGCAACCCTTGCTTGTCATAAAAGCCCCGTTTCCCCAGTTCCACGCGCAGATTGTGCTGCGCGGTCACGAAGGCCACCGCCTCCTCCGGCTTCAAATCCACCCATATCTGGGGTGGGATGTCGGCTTCGGCCTTGCGCACTGCGGTCAGCACGGCATCGTGCTGGCTCAGCCAGTAAGTGCGCGACGCTGCCCCAAGCCCTTCGGGAAAATGCGACCGCTGGATGACCAGTTGCAAGGTGGTGAAGCCCAGGGGCAGCCGCGAGATGCCGCCCTGGGTGCCCACACCCTTGTTGATCTCCATGGGCAGATAGGCCACGGCGGGCGAGAAGATCACGTCCAGCCCGCCGTTGTTGAACTTGGTGACGAAGTTGCGCAGGTCGGCTGACACGGGCTGGGCGCCGATCATGTTGATCAGGTGGGCCTGCACCTTGTCATGGTCAAAGGCCGGCATGCGGGCGCCCGCAAAGCCACGTGCAAACAGGGTCCGGTCGCGCCCCATGGTGTAAAGCGCTCCGGTGCTGATGACGCCGGCGATCTCGAAACCGTCCTGCACATTGAGCTTCGCTGCCCCGGGCGATGCCAGCGCCTGCACCGCCTTGTGGACCACGGCATAACTGGCGTTCAGGTCCACCCGCCCATCCTTGATGATCGTGGCGGCTCCCCCATGGTCCATGGCCGCGGTGACCGCGTTGTAAGGCTTGGTCCGCAAGGACGTGGCCAGCAAGCCCTGGCATTGCCCGACGCGGAAATCGTCGGCCGCGATGCGCTCGTCAGAATAGGCCCGGACGGCGATGTCGGCCCCATGCTTTTGCATCGCCAGGGCATACGTCTTGGCACCATCGAACACCTGGCCCGCAGCGCCCAGAGGGTCCCACACGCAAATGGTGGGCGCAGCCTGTGCGCCCGCGCCACACAGGCTCCACATCGCCACCAGCGGGGCGAGCCATCCGGCTCCGGTCAAGCGGCGCAGCAAAGACAAAGGCATGGCGTATCTCGGTGAGAGGTGAGGGAAAAGAGGCAATCTAGCGAACTTCCCATCCGCTTCACAGAGGGTTGCGACCAAGTGTCGTGAGCGGTCGTGAACCGTCTTGGGCCTGGCGTGGGCGAAAAAAAAGAGAACCCGAACGGGTTCTCTTTTTGGGCGGCGGTTGGGCGCGATCAGGCCAGCTTGCCGTGGCAGTTCTTGTACTTCTGGCCGCTGCCGCAAGGGCAGGGGTCGTTGCGGCCCACGCGCGGGACCTCGCCCGCCACGGTGGCGGCGTCGGCCTCCGTCACCGGCTTGCCATCTTCGTCCGGGTGGGTGTAGGTGACGTTGCTCAGATGCTCACCTTGCTGCTCGATGGCCTGGGCAGCCAGCGCAGCTTCTTCCTGGGTCTGGATGCGCACCGTCAGCAGCGTGCGGGTCACGTCCATCTTGACCACGGCCAGCAGCTGACCAAACAGCTCGAAGGCCTCGCGCTTGTACTCCTGCTTCGGGTTCTTCTGGGCGTAGCCGCGCAGGTGGATGCCCTGGCGCAGGTAGTCCAGCGCCGACAGGTGTTCACGCCAGTGGCTGTCGATGGATTGCAGCAGCACCATGCGCTCGTAGCCGGCAAACTGCTCCTTGCCCACGATGGCCACCTTGGCCTCGTAAGCCTGGTTGCCCGCTTCCAGCACGCGGTTCAGCACATCCTCGTCTTCCACCGAGGTGGCGCCTTCCACCCACTTCACCAGGTCCACATTGACCTGCCACTCTTCGGCCAGCACCTTTTCCAGCGAGACCAGGTCCCACTGCTCTTCCAGGCTGTTGGCCGGCACGAAAGTGCGCACCACGTCGCTGAGGGCACCCTTGCGCAGGTTGGCGATGGACTCGGCCACGTCCACCGTTTCCAGAATTTCGTTGCGCTGCTGGTAGATGACCTTGCGCTGGTCGTTCGACACGTCGTCGTACTCCAGCAGCTGCTTGCGCATGTCGAAGTTGTGGCCTTCGACCTTGCGCTGCGCGCTCTCGATGCTGCGGCTCACGATGCCGGCTTCGATGGCCTCGCCCTCGGGCATCTTCAGGCGGTCCATGATGGCGCGCACGCGGTCGCCCGCGAAGATGCGCATCAGCGGGTCGTCCAGCGACAGGTAGAAGCGCGAAGAACCGGGGTCACCCTGGCGGCCGGCACGGCCACGCAGCTGGTTGTCGATGCGGCGCGATTCATGGCGCTCGGTGGCGATGATGCGCAGGCCGCCCAGCTCCTTGACCTTGGCGTTCAGCTCGGCCTGTTCTTTCTTCAGGGCTTCGATCTTGGCGGCCTTGGCGGCTTCGTCCAGCGAGGCATCGGCCTCGATGTTCTGAATGTCTTTTTCAACGTTGCCACCCAGCACGATGTCGGTGCCGCGACCGGCCATGTTGGTGGCGATCGTGATCATGCCGGGGCGACCGGCCTGGGCCACGATGTCGGCTTCACGGGCGTGCTGCTTGGCGTTCAGCACCTGGTGCGGCAAGCCTTCGCGGGTCAGCAACTGGGCGATCAGCTCGGAGTTCTCGATCGAGGTGGTGCCCACCAGCACGGGCTGGCCGCGCTCGTGACATTCCTTGATGTCGGCAGCGATCGCGTTGTACTTTTCCTTGGCGGTCTTGTAGACCAGGTCCAGTTGGTCCTTGCGGGCCAGCACGCGGTTGGGCGGGATCACCACGGTTTCCAGGCCGTAGATGGACTGGAACTCGAACGCTTCCGTGTCGGCCGTGCCGGTCATGCCGGCCAGCTTCTTGTACATGCGGAAGTAGTTCTGGAAGGTGATCGAGGCCAGGGTCTGGTTCTCGGCCTGGATGTGCACGCCTTCCTTGGCTTCCACAGCTTGGTGCAGGCCATCCGACCAGCGACGGCCCGACATCAGGCGGCCGGTGAACTCGTCCACGATGGTGACTTCACCGTTCTGCACCACGTAATGCTGGTCCTTGTTGAACAGATGGTGGGCACGCAGCGCGGCGTACAGGTGGTGCATCAGGGTGATGTTGGCCGCGTCGTACAGGCTGGCGCCTTCGACCAGCAGGCCCGCTTCGGCCAGCAGGCGCTCGGCGTTTTCGTGGCCGGCTTCGGTCAGGAAGACCTGACGCGACTTTTCGTCGGCCGTGAAGTCACCCGGCTCGATCACGCCTTCACCGGTGCGCGGGTCGGCTTCGCCAATCTGCTTTTTGAGGCGGGGTACCACGGCGTTGATGCGCACATACATCTCGGTGTGGTCTTCGGCTTGGCCGGAGATGATCAGCGGCGTGCGGGCCTCGTCGATCAGGATCGAGTCCACCTCGTCGACGATGGCGTAGTTCAGCGGACGCTGCACGCGATCGGCCACCTCGTAGACCATGTTGTCACGCAGGTAGTCGAAGCCGTACTCGTTGTTCGTGCCGTAGGTGATGTCGGCGTTGTAGGCGGCCTGCTTGTCTTCACGGGGCATCTGGGGCAGGTTGATGCCCACGCTCAGGCCCAGGAAGTTGTAGAGCTTGCCCATCCACTCCGCGTCGCGGCGTGCCAGGTAGTCGTTGACGGTGACCAGGTGCACGCCCTTGCCGGTCAGGGCATTGAGGTAGACGGGCAGGGTGGCGGTCAGGGTCTTGCCTTCGCCGGTGCGCATTTCGGCGATCTTGCCGTTGTGCAGGGCCATGCCGCCCAGCAGCTGCACATCGAAGTGGCGCATCTTGAAGACACGCTTGGAGCCTTCGCGCACCACGGCAAAGGCTTCGGGCAGCAGGGCATCGAGCGATTCGCCTTTGGCCACACGTTGCTTGAATTCTTCGGTCTTGGCGCGCAGTTGGTCGTCGCTCAAGGCTTCGAAGGTGGGCTCCAGCGCGTTGATCTTGGTCACCGTGCGCCGGTATTCCTTCAGCAGGCGTTCGTTACGGCTACCAAAAATCGAGGTAAGAAGCTTGGGCAACATGGAGCAATCAATCCAATCGGTCGGTTTGCCAGCCACTGGGCTGGCGCTTGGTTTCTGGAGACACTCTCCCCAGCCCACCAAAGCAAAAAAGTGTAGCACCCAAGGGTGATCAGGCTGTTGCCACTTGGGGAAGCTGGGGAAACTACACCCCCCTCTTTCGGTGCAAGGCCCAATAACAGGCGATCAGGGCCGTGCAGGCGCCCAAAGGTTGGTAAATCCGGCCCTCTTTGAGATGAGCCAGCGGCACCATGACCAACATATAGGCAAGCATCGTCAATACAAGTGCGGTGGCGGCTTTCTCTTGGCGCCTCCAGAGCCATCCGCAGGCAAGGGCGTAAAAGGCGGTCAGCCCGCCGAACAAGGCAAAGGCGCCTTGGTGCAGACCCGTTTGCCGCATCCTGTTCCAGTCCGACAGGTTGATCTGCAGCGTCAAGTGATTGCCCCACACGGCGTGTGTGGCATCCAGGCCCACCCCCGGCAGTGAAGAGTGCTCGAACAGGCTGTGGCGTGTCAGCTGGATCAGCCCCGTGCCCAGCGCCATCAGACCCAGGGCCAGCACCGTCTGACGCCACCGGTTTGGGGAGTCCACCATCCAAGCTCTGATCAGCATGAACATGGGGATGAACAGCGCCGACTCTCTGGAGAACAGCGCCACCGCATAGAGCGCGACAAAGGGCCAAACCGTGCCCACTGGGACTGTCAAGGCCAGGTAAGCCAGCATCAGCAAGGTGTGCATTTCCAGAAAATCCCATGGATAGGTCCAGAAATGACTGCCTTGCATCCACACGAAGAAGGGAAGCAGCAGCACCCAACCCGCTTGCCACGCACCGCGCGATGTGGCGGGCATCCACCGGGCGCACATTCGGTAGAGCGCGAGGTTACCCGTCAAGAACATGATGGCGGCGAACACCCTGAAGGGCTCACGGCTGAACAGCCCGAGAAACTCCAACAGCGCAGGGCCCAGCAGACGATTTTGGTAAGCGCGCCAATGAGGGGTGCCCTCCAGCACCCCTTGGGAGGCGGTCATCAGCGTTGCCATGTGGGCCTTGTGGGTCGCCCACCACCCCCGCCACTCCAGGTAACTGATGCCCAGTATCCAGAGCGCCAGCAAGATCCGGCGAGTCATCGCCGTGTTCACATCTGTTCCGGATCGGGGTGAAGCCAGCAGGCCAGCACACCACCCAACACGGCGCTGACGAGCGCCATGGCCACCACCACCACGGCCCCGGAGGGCCAGTCAAACATGGCCGACACACACAAGCCCACGGTGTAGGCCAGTGCCCCAGAGCCCCATGCCAGAGGCAGTTGCCAGCGCACCGGGGCCTGACGCACGGCCAGCGCGGGCATGATCAGGCTGCTGAACACCAGGTACACCCCCACCAACTGCACCGAGGCTGTCACGGCCAAGGCAAACAGCAGGTAAAAGCCCGCCTGGCCCAGCCAGCGTTGCGCTCCAAACCACACAGCCAGCACAGCGACGGACAGGGCGGCCATACCCCACAACTGGTCTGGCGTCACCCACAGAATCTGCCCCACCAGCAAGTCTTTGAGGTGCTCACCGCCGTGCGGGTTGCCCGCCAGCAGCAAGATGCCCACCGACGAGGCCAGCACAAACAAGGCGCCAATCAAGGCCTCCTGAATGTCTGGCCAGCGCCGCTCCATCCAGGTCAGCAACACGGCGCCCAGCAAGGCGGCGCCCACGGCCGCCCCTTGCACGGCCCAGGCTTTGTCGGACCAGCCCAGGGTGCCGGCCGCGATCACGCCCAGCCCGGCAATCTGGGCAATGGCCAGGTCGATGAAGACAATGCCTTTGCGCAGCACACGTTGCCCCAGGGGCACATGCGTGCTCAGCACAAGCAAACCGGCCACCAGGGCGGGGCCGACGATGGACCAGTCCACCGGATGCCAGTGCGAGGGTGAGAGCGCGTCCAGACTCATGGGTTTGGCTTTCGTCCTGGTCAGGTTCAGCGGGTGGCCGCCAGCAGGCGCGCCACGGTGTCATCGAACAGGCCGAACAGGTCTTTGGCGCGTTCGCTGCCACCCACGGTGAACGGCAGGACCACCACGGGCAGCTTGGTGCGTTCGGCCAACCACTGGGCCCCTCGGCCATCGTTGTAAGCCGCACGAATCACCATCTTGGCCGGCTGCTGCTGCAACTGCTTGACCACCCCTGACAGGTGCGAGCTGGACGGCTCGATGCCCGGCTTGGGCTCCAGCGCCGCCACCTGTTTGAGCCCCAACCAGTTTTCCAGATACGGGAAACCTTGATGCTGCACCACGATGGGCGTGCCCTTCAGGGGGGCGGCCTCCTGGCTCCACCGCTGCAGCGCGATGCCCCAGCGCCGGTTGAAGTCCGCCAACCGGGCCTCGTAGGTGCGTGCTTGTGCGGGATCGACCTGGCTCAGACGGTGGGCGAGCGACACCGCCACCAGGCCAATGTTGCGCGGATCGGTCTGGATGTGAGGGTTGCCCTCGGCGTGCACGTCGCCATCGGCCCGGTCCAGTCGGTTGGGGATGTCGAGCATGCGCACCGCGCTGGCCGCTTCGAAGTAGCCGGGGCGGCCCACTTGCACCTTGGGGTTGCCAGCTTGGCGCAAGAGCACGGGCAGCCAGGCCACCTCCAGCTCGGCTCCCGTGCACACCACCAAGTCGGCATTGCGCACCGCGGCGATCAAGCTGGGCTTGGCTTGCACCAGGTGTGGGTCCTGCAAGGCATGGGTGGCGGTATAGATGCTGGCTTGCTCACCCGCGAGTTCACGCGTCAAGGCGGCCCATTCGGGCTCGCAGGCAAAGACCTTCAGCGCATGGGCTGGGGTCACGCAGGCCAGCAGAGCGGGCAGCGCTGCCCACCATGCTGGCTTGTTGACAACAAAGCTCTCTTTCATGGCAGGCTCCGATCAGAAAGCGTGTGCGCCGTGGGCGCCCAGGCTCATCTGGTATTGCAGATACAACTGCGTGTCCTTCACGCCTTGGCGTGCCTGGTCCTGGTTCAGCTGAAGGCGCCACCGCTGGAACTCGCTGGGTGACCAGTCCAGCATCACGCTGGTGCGCTTGGGGTTGTAGCCCGGGCTGGCCAGCTCGTGTTCGGCGTAGTGGGTGGCAATGCCGCTGCCCAGGCGCAGAGAGCCACTGTCCAGGCGGTCATGTCGCAGGCCCACACGCCACTGTGGCATGAACTGGTACACGCCCTGCACATACCAGCCCGACTGGCGGCTGCGGTAGGTGTCCTCGTGCGCATGATCGTCGTGCGGCACGCTGGCCGTGCCCGAATCCTGGCGCCAGAAGTACTCCCCTTGCAAGGTGAAGTTGGTGCGCTTGGCATTGCCGTTGGGGGCCCATTTCCACACACCATCGAGCACCCACATGCGGCTGTTGCCGCTGAAGCTGGCTGCTTCGTGTGTCTCTTCGCCTTCATGGCCATGGTCGTGTGCCAGACCCCAGGCGCGCTCGTGCGCCTTGGTGCGCAGCCACGAGGCGCCCAGGCGCCAGCTGTGGCTGTCGCCCACATCGCCGCCGGTGCGCGCTGACAGCAGGGCCGCTCCCAGGGCATTGCCGCCACGATCCGACCCAGGGAAGGCGCCCCCATTGCCCAACTCGGCACCCAGTTCGATGTACTGCGTGGTGGGCAGCACCCACTTCAGCTGTGCTCCTTCCTGCTTGTACTGTCCGCCCAGAAAAGCCTGGTGCGCAAGGGGCAGGTCCACGAAGCTCCAGGTGTGGGCGTGCTGCTCGTTCTGGTAGCCCAGAGCCCCATAAAAGCGCCCGCCCTTGAGTGTCAGGCCGTAGGGCAAAGCGGTGGATTGCACGAAGGCTTCTTCCACCTCCACCTCGTTGTCGCCATCCAGTCCCAGCGTCAGGGCGCCGTAGGCCAGGTTGTCGACATTGGCGCTGAAAGTGATCTCCGATTCGCCCAGGCTGAAGCCGCGCTGGCCCGGGCCGACGCCGTGGCCATCCCCGCCCAGGTTGAAACCACTCAGCGTCCAGCTTTCCGGGTCTTTCGACAGATTGGCGTAGGTGCCCGTGAGGATCATGCCGATGGCCGGGTTGAAGGCGCTGTTGCCCTTGCGGGAAGCAACGGCTGCTTCAGGCGGCAGGGCCATGCCCGAACCGGCGTCGGCGGTCTGCGTGTCGGTGGTGGGGGCTGCGGAGGCCGTGCCCTGAGTGCCCGCTTGGGCCTGTTGCGCCTGGTTCAAACGGGCTTCGAGGGCCTGCAAGCGCTGCTCGTATTGCTGGCGCAGCTCCTGCAACTGGGTGCGCAGCTGCTGCAGTTCAGTGTCGCTGGCGCCGGTGGCGGCGTGGGCGGGCAGGGCGGAGAACAGGGCGGCGGCGATCGCGCCCATCAAAGGGGTGTACTTCAACATGGTTTGGCTGTCTGACAAATCAAAATGCGGCGCAACGCCCAAGCCCGCTCACCCTGTTCACACAGGTAGGCAGTGGCATGGCGAAGGCCAAACAGCCCCAGCAAGGCGCGGGGCCGGCGAAACATTTCAAACAGACAGGACCGGCGGGGCGCGCGACCAATAACCCCGCTCCATGGGCACACTGCGCCAAGCGGGCGCAGCGATGCTGACCAGCGCATGGCGCGCCGGGCTGAGATGCAGGGCAGGGGGGGTGGAAGCCAGCGCCGCCTGTGCGCCGTGATGACTCAGGCATTCCTGGCACAGCACATGGGCCGCCTGATTGGCGTCCTCCAGCGCATGCTCCAGGTCGTGACGCAGGCCGGCCTGCTGCATCCACAGCATTGCCATGGCCAGCAGCACACGCCAGCCCCACCTTGTCATCATCTGACCCCGCATGGGCGATACTGTACCAATGGTTTTTGAACGAGCTCACCCGTGAACGACAAGCGTTGGACGCCCACTGCCACCTTCAAGCCCATGGTGCCCGATGTGCCCCAGGTCAAGTCGGCCCTGGAGCGCTCCGAGACCCTGGCCAGCCTCATGCAGCGCCTTCGCGCCTCGCAGGAATGCCTGGCCGCGGTCAAAACCTGCTTGCCACCCGCCATGGCCGCGCACGTCAAGGCGGGCCCCATCGACGAAGAGGGCTGGACGCTGCTGGCCGCCAACGCAGCCGTGTCTGCCAAATTGCGGCAACTGCAGCCTCGCATCGCTGCAGCCTTGGCGGCCAAAGGCATCAAGGTCAACGCCATCCGGGTGCGGGTGGCGTCGCAGTGAGTGCGCCAGCAAAAGATATGGGCTAACATCATGCGCATATCATCATGCGCATGGAGATTGCAATGTCAGCCGTCCATTCTGTCCCGCACGCCCGATCAGGTTCTGCGGGCAAGCGCGCCACAAACTTGAGCTTGAGTGCCGATGTGCTGGAGGCCGCCAAAGCCATGGACATCAATATTTCGCAGGTATGCGACGCTTACCTGCGCGAAGTGGTGCGGCGCGAGCAGGAGCGTCGCTGGCGCCAGGAGCACGCCGAATTCGTGAACGCCTACAACGCCACCATCGAAGCCGAGGGCTTGCCGCTGGACGAGTGGAGAAGCTTCTGATGGCTCGTTTTGATGTCTACGAGAACCCTGGCAGCCACGTGGCAACCACGCCTTACTTGTTGGATGTGCAAAGTGACCTGCTTGATGGTCTCGACAGCCGGATGGTGGTGCCACTGCGAAGCGTGGCGCACTTTCCGACGGTCAAGTTGCCCACTCAATTGACGCCTTTGCTGTCCGTTGCAGGGCAAGACTTTTTGCTGGAAACGCCCAAGATGGGCGCTGTGCCCAAGCGCATCTTGAAAACACCTGTCACCTCGCTGGCGGATGAGCAAGCAAGGATCATCTCTGCCCTGGATTTCTTGTTCCAAGGTTATTGATGCGTCAGGCCGACGCAGTTGAAAGCGATGTCAGCCCAGAAGTTGTGCCACCAACGCTTGCCGTTGACTGACCGCCTTGCCTTGCAGCACAAACCCCATCAGAGTGCCAGTCTGGTCAGCCTTTGGGGCTGACACAAAACGGGCTTCGAGTGCGTCGTCTGAAGAGGTGACTGCCCACTGACCGGGCGCCCCTGCCGGCGGCGGGCACACCACGGTGGGCCACGCGGGCGTCTTCACGATCACCGGCATGGCCGGGTAGCTCACCTGTGTGGCCGAGCCTGCCAGGGTGGCCGCCAGGGCACGGGCCTGCTGCATCAAGGGCATCACATAGGGCAGCCACTGCCCCGACACTTCGGCACAATCACCCAGGGCGTGCACATGCGGCACGCTGGTGGCCAGCAAGCGGTCGACCTGAACCCCACGCCCCACCGTCGCGCCCGCCTGGGCGGCCAAATCCGTGCGCGGCTTCAGCCCCACGGCCGACACCACCAGGTCAGCTGGCAAGCTGCTGCCATCGTTCAAGACCACGCTCAGGCCGCTGGCGCCCTGGTTCACCGCGACCACGCTCACGCCCAGCTTGAACTGCGCACCAGCCGCTGTCAGACGCGCTTGCAGCAGGTCGCCGGCTTCGGGCGGCAGCAAACGCGCCAGCACCCGGTCAGCCACGTCCACCACGGTGGGGGTCACACCACGCGCCAGCAGGTCATTGGCAAACTCGCAACCAATCAGGCCTGCCCCCAAGATCACCACGCGTTGCGCAGCTTGGCCCGAGGCGGCCGTTTCCAGTGTCTGGGCAAAGCGCGCAAAGTCATCCAGGTCGTTCACAGACAGCACGGCCTCGGCCCCGTCGCCCTGCAAGGGCAGGCGCACCGGGTCGGCCCCCACCGCCAGCACCAGGTCGCGGTAACGCAGCACCTCGCCCGAGTCCAGCGTCAGCGTTTGCGCGCTGGCATCCACCTGTGTCACCCGGGTGCGCGGCAACACGCGCGCGCGCAACTCCTCGGCCATTTTTTCGGCCGACTTCATCACCAGCGTCGCAGCCGTTTTGCCGCTGGCCAGCGCGTTCGACAGCATGGGTTTGGAATAAAACCCCGCCCCGTCCTGGCTGATGACCACCATGGGCAGCTCGGCACTGGCTTTGCGTAGCTCGCGCGCCAGGTTGTAGCCGGCCAGCCCGGCACCCACGATCACCACGGGATCAGACATGCAGCGCTCCGGGGATCAGATTTCGACCATTTCGAAGTCGGCTTTGCCCACGCCACAGTCCGGGCACACCCAGGTGTCGGGGACATCTTCCCACTTGGTGCCGGCCGGGATGCCGTCTTGCGGCCAACCCTGAGCCTCGTCGTAGATATAGCCGCACACGATGCACTGGTAGGTTTTCATTGATTTCCTTCAAATAACGCCGCGATTGTCTCTGAGGATGCTGGGGCAGAAAGGAACTGCACACGTCACAAGGGTCGTCAAGATGACACGGGTGTGCCCCGAGGTAGAGGGGGTTAGCGCAGCAACCGCAGTACCTTGAATGCCTCGGCTGCGTCCATGCCGGCTGAGTGGCCACGGTGCCGTGCCAAAAGCTCCGCATGTGCCAGGCTGCGCGAGTGCGGTGCCTCCCGCATCTCACACGCATACGCGTTCAGCGCGTCCATCTTTTTCGTCAGATGGGCGCTGATGTCCACGAAACACTCGGGCGTGAAGGGGAGGGCATGTGGGTTTGACCACTCCGTGCTGGACAGGACTTCAAACGCGTAAATCTCACGCACGCTGCTGCCGGGCACAGGGCGACAAGCCGTCAGAACCGCTTGCTGTGTGATGCGGTGATCTTCGTTCAGGTCGCCAACGTGGTGGGTGTAGATGACCTCTGGCTCATACGCGTGAATGATGGCTTCCAGCTTCTGAATGACATCGAGCAGCGGCACACTGTCCATCCGGTTGTCAGGTAGCCCGATGTAGTGATTCCGCTCAACTCCCAGCACGCGCCGGGCTTGCTCTGCGGCGCTGTCGCGCTGAGCCAGATCTGCTTGCAGCGTGTTCTGGCGAGAGGTCACGCCATCGGCCATGAACACCACCTGCACGGTATCGCCCTCGGCCACATGGCGTGCAATGGTCCCGCCGCAGCCCAACACCTCATCGTCGGGGTGTGCCGCAACGATCAAAATCTTCTTAACCATTGATCAACTCCCACTGCACAGCCATACCGCGGGCCACATCCACTTTCACCGTGCGCCCCAGCAGTTGATCGAAGTATTTGGGGGCGACGCCGTAACCCGGTCTGATGCGACGAATGTGCGCCTCCGTGATCACCTCGCCGGCTTTCATGTCCTTCACGAAATACACCGAGCGGCGATAGCGCTTGCTCGACTCTTCCGCTTGTTGCCTCTGAAAGCCCACCCGACCCAGTGCAGACCACGCATCCTTCGTGTCCGTGCACAGTCGCTCCAACTCGTGCGGTTCAATCGAGAACTCGCTGTCGGGGCCCTTGTCCTGGCGGCTAAGCGTGAAGTGCTTTTCGATCAAACATGCTCCCAGCGCCACAGCGGCCACCGATGCCGTCGTGCCCAGGGTGTGGTCTGACAAGCCAGGGATGGTGTTGAAGCGCTTCGCCAAATGAGGCATCTGAAGCAGATTGGCCTGTTCCATGGGCGCGGGGTAGCTGCTGATGCAATGAAGCAGCACCAGCTCTTTGCAGCCCCCATCGCGTGCCGCTGCAACCGCCTCTTCAATCTCGTCCTCGGAGCACATCCCGGTGGACATGATCATGGGCTTGCCCTTCTTCGCCACGTACTTGATCAAAGGCAGGTCGGTTGCTTCAAACGACGCGATCTTGTAGGCCGGTGCGTTCAGCGACTCCAGAAGATCCGCGGCCGATTCATCGAATGGTGTCGAGAAGAGCGTGATGCCGATCTTGGCCGCAAACTCGAAAATCTCTTTGTGCCATTCATATGGGGTTTCGGCCCACTTGTACAAGTCGTAGAGCTTGAATCCATCCCACAAGCCACCGTGGATCATGAAGTCCTCCCGGTCGCAGTCGATGGTCATCGTATCGGCCGTGTAGGTCTGGATCTTGATGGCGCTGGCCCCGCAGGCCTTGGCAGCCTTGATCGTCTCAAACGCACGCTCAATGTTGCCGTTGTGGTTGGCCGAGAGCTCCGCAATGATGTAAGGCGGGTGGTCAGGGCCGATGTGGCGGTGTTGGATCTGGAATGTCATGGCCTTAAGCTCGCTGTGTGGGGCTGTTGGACGTGATGATGGCTTTGGCAATCAACACATTGCCTTCCTGTTGGGCATCCGTGAACCGGATGAGCAAGCCACCGTGTTCAACGAACGCGTGAGGGTAGCCCTCTGCGTCCAGCATTCGAATGAAGTCATAAGTCGCCTCCAGAGATGCCTCTCCGGGCAGCATGCTTTGCTCAGGTCTGCGGCGGGTGAAGTGCACCACATGACCTTGTTGAGGCGTGGGCTCAGGCTCGTGCTCAACCATCCATTTGATGATCTCGAAGCTGAGGTCTCCCGCCCTCACATAAACGTCTTGCGCCTTGCCTGCCAGCGACAAGGGCTCCTTCCGGTAAACCGGCCCCGCATCCACTTCGTCAGTCATCCGCAAGGCCGTCAGCTTTGTGTCTCGGTGACCCGCGAGGATCAGGTTCTGCAAGGGGCTGCCACCGCGGCCGTACGGCACGTCTGTCATGTGAAAGCAGACACATTCATGACGCGACCATATGTCTCGCGGAACGATCCAGTTCCAATGCAGGAAGAAGACATACCGAGGCTGGCAGGTGAGGAGTGCCTGTTTCAATTCTTCAGGTGAGCTGACCAAGGTCCACGAGGCGTGCACGGCGGTGATCAAGGCCCGGTAGCCCTCCTGATGCCAAGGCTTGCAGGTGGCGATGATGTAGCTGTGGGCTGAAGCCGAGCCAGCGTGCTGCGTACGGACCTCCGTCAACATGGGCCGCCGTTTGTGCCATTCGTCGCTCAGCATCCCTAGGCGCACGACATCGGTGTGTTGTTGGCCATCAAAGTGAGCGTGGCGCAGAACGCCTTCCTCCTGAAAACCCAGCTTCTTTTGAAACCTGAGACTCGCCTCATTGCCAGCGATCACCTCAGAGTTCAGCTTGTGCAGGTTCAACGCCCCGAATGCATGGTCCATCGCCTCCACGCCCAGCCGCGTGCCGGTTCCCTTGGGGGCGCCTGGCGCCGCATAAAAGCCCCAAAACGCCGACCGACTCGTTGCCTCGATCTGAGTGAAGTAAGCGACGCCGTCCGGGCAACCTCCTTCGTCCTCATGGATCAACCAGCACGATGTGGCGTCGCTCTTGCGTCTCTCGAACCAGGCCTGGTGCTCGGACTCAGAGATCTCGTGCGTGTTGAACATCCACGACCGCACCTCCGGTGCATTGCGCCATGCGCGCACCATCGACAGATCCTGGGCGGTGAGGGGTCTCAATGACATGGCTCAATCCCTAGGTTGCAGCAACAACTGACAAAGGGCTGATGCGCCCTCTCCAGACACCAACGCCTGCCCCATCCGGCTCTGTCGCAACAACGCTTCGGGGTGGCGCAGACTCCAACGCAAGGCGTCGCTGATGGTCTCGGTAGTCACCTGGCTCATCTCGCCCAGATACTGAATGTAGCCATCATGCGCCAAAGCGGTGTTGATGGGGGTTTGGTTGTCGGCAATGCTCACCACGAGGGCGGGCAAGCCCAGGCACATCCTTTCCCACGTTGTCGAGCCCCCCGCGCCAATCATCAAGTCGGCACTTACCATCAGCGCAGCCAATGAGGGCAGAGCCTGGTGCACGATGGTGTTCGCTCGGCTGGCCGCCGCGGCCTTCACGCCCGACACGTCGGGGTGGTTGGGGCCCAGCACCACATCCACCGCCAGCTCGGCAAAATCCGGCTGCATCAAGGCATGAAGCGCTTTGAGCGTCTGATTGCTCGGATCACTCCCCCCCAGGAACACCAGCACACGTCGCACCACGCCGTCCACGCGCTTGCGCTGTTGGCGCCACTGCGCATACTCGGGCTTCAGCAAAGCGTAGCGTGGCCCCAGGCAGCATTGGCATGTGGCGGGCACGCGCTCCTGATAGCGCAACGCAGTCAGCTCGCCAAACCAGTTCTGATCCAGCAGCAGATCACAATCGTGAGGCCGGTCAGCCAGGTCGTCCACCACCATGATCCGGCTTGCCTGCGAACGCAAGGCGCGCTCCCAGTTCTGGTCCAGTGCATAGTGGTCCACGATCAGCCAGTCCACCCCGTCTGCTCCCATGACGGCACCACATTGCTGCGCGTCATGACGCCAATCGGCACCCAGCCAGGCAGCGTGCGCTGGCTCGGTGGCCGACGGGTGATGTGTGGCCACACCCGCCAGGGCATGCACCGCAAACCCGCGTTGCTGAATCAATGCGATCAGATTTCCCGGGTGCTCACGGCAAATGAAACTGCAGTGCGCCCCGTGCGCCCGCAGTGCATCGGCCAGGGTCAGGCATCGCATGATGTGACCCGTGCCCATCTCCACGGACGCGTCTGCGCGAAAGGCGACGCGCATCATGTGCTGGGCTGCTGGTGCACCTTGAACATCCATTCGGCTTGCTCCCAATCCTCTGGGGTGTCAATGTCCTGGACGCGGCGCCTGGGCAAGACAACGGGCACGGCATGATGGCTGAACAGCGGCAGCTGATTCACCCATGCAGACGCCTTGCCCCAGTAGAACTGCCCTGCATCGTGCCAAGCCTCTTCCAGATCTTGCGAGCGGGTGTGAAAGTGCTCCGGGTAGAACATCTCCACCCGCTGATCTGGCGTGATGCGAATGGCACGCTGAATGGGAAACGCGAAGCTGGTCACCGAAAACGCATAGGCTGCGCCTGTCTCCTGCAGCAACTGCAGCCCCCGTCGCACATCCTCTGCTTGCAGAAAGGGCGCGGTGGCATAAATGCAGCAAACCTCGGTGGGCGCAGGGCCCTGCAACTGCTGCCACTGCGTGGCATGGGCAATGACAGGGATGGTGCCGGTGTGATCGTCAGACAGCTCGCTCGGCCGCATGAATGGGGTCTCGGCACCGTGGGCCCGTGCCACCTCGGCGATCTCCTCGTCATCGGTGCTCACGATGATGCGATCAAAGCAGCCACTGTCTTGCGCCGCCTGAATCGACCAAGCCATCATCGGCTGTCCACCAAACAGCTTGATGTTCTTGCGCGGAATCCGTTTGCTTCCGCCCCGCGCCGGAATCACCGCCAATCTCATGCTGTCAACACCTGCTCAAGCGCGTGGACCACATGGTCTTGCTGCGCATGCGTCAACGTCGGGTACATCGGCAAGCTGATGGCCTCTGCGTAATACCGCTCCGACTGTGGGAAGTCACCCACCTTGAAGCCCATGCGCGCGTAATACGGTTGGCTGTGCACCGGGATGTAGTGCAAATTGACACCCACACCACGTTGGCGCAAGGCTTCGAACACCTCCAGGTGGGTCTGGCGGATTTGATCCAGATTCAAGCGGATCACATACAAATGCAGCGCCGAATGCGCATCAGGATGCTGCCAAGGCACCGTCACGGGCATGCGTGCCAACAGCTCGTCATAGCGGCGCGCCAGCCCATGTCGGCGAGCAACATAGTCGTCCAGGCGCTGCATCTGGCTCACGCCCAGCGCAGCCTGCAACTCGGTCATGCGGTAGTTGAAGCCCAGCTCAACCTGCTGGTAGTACCACGGGCCGTCTGGGGCATGCGTCATGTGCGCGGCATCGCGGGTGATGCCATGGCTGCGCAGCAGAGCCATCTTGTGGGCCAACTCGTCGCTGTTGGTGAGCGCCATCCCGCCTTCGGCCGTGGTGATGATCTTGACCGGGTGAAAGCTGAACACCGTGATGTCGCTGTACCGACCGTTGCCCACATATTCACCCCGGTAACGTGCCCCGATGGCGTGAGACGCGTCCTCGATGATGCGAAAGCCATAACGCTGCGACAAAGCATGAATGGCGGCCATGTCGCACGGTTGCCCGCACAGGTGCACCACCACCAGAATCTTGGGCAAACGCCCAGCGGCCTCTGCTGCGGCCAGCTTGTCCGCCAACGCCACGGGACACAGGTTGTAGGTGCGCGGGTCAATGTCGACAAAATCAACCTGAGCACCGCAATACAACCCGCAGTTGGCCGACGCCACAAACGTGATGGGCGTGGTCCACAACCAGTCACCGGGCCCGAGACCCAGCGCCAGGCAAGCCACATGCAAGGCAGACGTGGCACTGTTGCACGCCACCCCATGCCGGGCCCCTACATGGCCTGCCACACAAGCCTCAAACTGCGGCACCGCAGGCCCCTGCGTGAGGAAGTCTGACTGCAGCACGCCGATCACGGCGTCCACATCAGCCTGCGTGATCTCCTGGCGGCCGTACGGAATCATGCTCAGATGCTCCCGATCTTGTCGCGGTTGGACTCGATCCACGCCTGCAGCGATTGGTCGCTCATCCACTCGGTGTTGTTGTCGCTGGTGTAGCTGAAGCCCTCTGGCACCTTGATGCCATCCTTGATGCGGTTGGGATCGTGATCCCAGTTGTGAATCGCCGGCAAGATCTTGAAATGCTCCGGATACTCGTAGGTGTGATACGAGTCCTCGGCACTGATCATCTGTTCATGCAGCTTCTCGCCCGGGCGAATCCCCACCACCTCCTGGCGGGCCTCGGGCGCCACCACGCGGGCCAGATCCGTCACCTTCATGGACGGAATCTTCTTGACGTAGATTTCACCGCCCTTCATGTCATCAAAGGCGTGCCAAACCAGTTCTACACCCTGCTCCAGCGAGATCATGAAACGGGTCATGCGCGGATCGGTGATGGGCAGCACACCGCTGTCCTTGATGGACATGAAGAAGGGAATCACAGAACCGCGTGAGCCCATCACATTGCCGTAGCGCACCACGGCAAACCGGGTGCTGTGTCCGCCAGCATAAGAGTTACCGGCCACAAACAGCTTGTCAGACGCGAGCTTGGTGGCGCCATACAGATTGACGGGGCTGCTCGCCTTGTCGGTGGACAAGGCCACCACGCGCTTGATGCCCTTGTCAATGCACGCATCGATCAGGTTCATGGCCCCGTGGATGTTCGTCTTCACGCATTCAAACGGGTTGTACTCGGCCGTGGGCACAATCTTGGTAGCGGCAGCGTGCACCACATAGTCCACGCCATCCAGGGCGCGATACAGGCGGTCCTTGTCACGCACGTCGCCGATGAAAAAGCGCACCCGTGGGTCGCCTTGGAACTTCTTGGCCATGTCCCACTGCTTCATCTCGTCGCGAGAGAAGATCACAATGCGTCGTGGGTTGTACTTGGCCAGGGTCATGGGGACAAACGTGTTGCCGAATGATCCGGTGCCACCGGTGACGAGGATGCTTGCGTCTTTGAGCATGGTGCGCTTACTGTAGTGCTGTGCCCGGGTAATGTAAGCCTGATGAGGCTGGGAATTGGGGCGTATTGTGGATTCCATACACAGGACAACGGACATCGTTTGCTGAGCAGCGTTCGCCCGTTTCGCTGACAATCTGCACTGCCCATGCCTACGTCCGTCCCCACCCTGAGCACTGCCTGGTACCTGGTGCACACCAAGCCTAGGCAAGAATTGATCGCTCTTGAGAACCTCTCCCGCCAAGGCTATTGCTGCTATCTGCCTCTCCTGAGTGTTCAGAAAGTGCGCCGAGGCAAAAGCCACGTGGTGGCAGAGCCCATGTTTGCACGTTACCTGTTCGTGCAACTCAGCACCGATGAACACGCGCCGAGCTGGGCCCCCATTCGCTCCACTTTGGGCGTGAGCCAACTGGTTCGGTTCGGGACCCGCCCAGCCAAGGTCAGTGACGACCTGATGCAACGGTTGCGTCAACGTGAGCAGGTTATGCCCACTGAGCGGCTGTTTGAAGCAGGCGAAACCGTGCTTGTCTCCCAAGGTCCGTGGGCAGGGCTGGAGGCCATCTATCAGATGACCGATGCGCAGGAGCGGGCGGTGGTGCTGCTCACGATCTTGAGTAAGCCTGTGGCAGTGCCGGTGAGTGCTGCCGCACTGCGGCGGTCGGTGTGATGTTTGGCTACGCACCGTTGTGGTGCGAATTGCCAACGCTCACAAATTTCAGAGTGGATTTTCGGAAACGCTCACAGTGCCTCGGCACAATGTTCACCTTCTGACACTGTTTAGGCTCGTTGAAAGAGCCGTTGACCGCGCATGCTGATCGCGACACAGCACGGCGGTAGCGTGCCCAAATTTCCCTATGACAAGTCACCATGCCAAGATGCAAGATGCTGCCATCCTTCGAGTCATGCGCACCTTGCACAACAGCACGGATCTCAGTCAGCTTGATCGGACCGAGCGGCTTGGTATGAGCCTGGGCGTGTGGAACTATTGCTTGAATGCGCCGGTGGGCAAGAGCTTGGTCAAGCGGGCGCTCTTTCAGAGTGGCCTGCGCAAGTTTAAATATGTATTCGCTTGGCGCCCGACTGGCGTTGCGCGAAAGATGTCCGTGTCAGACGCTTCCGTAAAAAGCACGATGGATGCGATCTGCGTGTGTAGGTGCCTGAGTCGTGAGCTCACACTGCCGGCTCCGCACTAAATTTGGGGCTCATTAATTGAAAGGATTGGGGCTCTTTCTATTACTGCCCCGTACGCCTATCCAAGGCGTCATGTTTTCATGAGTGTTTTTCGAACCGGTGTTGTCTCATCTTTTGTCCACGCGGCAGGTCTAGCCATCCGCCTGGGCTTTGTGATGGCACTCGTCTACTGGACGAGTGCCGACTTGGTGGGGCTTTACGGTTTGGCTGCTTCGATCGAGGCAGTCGTCGTCTATTTGGCCGGCATGGAGTTCCACACCTTCACGTCGCGTCGCTACGCGCGTACAGGCGATCGCGCAAAGTTGCGGGTACTGGTGTCCTCACATCGCCATTTGCTGCGCTTTACTGCCCCACTCGCCGCATTGATTGGTCTCGTTGCAGCGCTCGCTTTGTCCTTCACTCGGGACTGGATTGCGTTAGGCTTGCTTGCAGCGTTGATGACCACTGGGGCTGTTGCGCAGGAATTGGGGCGCTACCTTATTTTGGCGCGTCGCCCAGTCCAGTCAGTGGTGCTGACCCTGCTGCGCACGGCGGCATGGCAGCCAATTGCGCTACCTATGCTGATTGGCGCCGACTCTACGAACAGCCTGCGTGTTCTGCTGGGACTATGGACGATCTCCACAGTTGTTGGAGTTGCGTGGAGCGGATTTCTGCTTAGAGACCTCTGGTGGCCTCTCGCAACATGTCGCAGTCGATATTTGTTGCGCGGCCTCAAAGAGTCGCGTGCCTACTACGCGATTGCATCGCTGACGGTCGTTCAAAACAACTTGGAGCGTTTCGTACTGCAGTTGCTTTTGGGACCGTCTGCAGTTGGCGTGTATTCCTTCTTTCAGATGCTGAGCAATACCCTTACAGCTCTAGTTCAGACGGCGACGCTTAACATCGCGCTTCCTAATATATTGATCCGTTTCGGGCAAGGTCAGCCCGACAGGTTCAAATATCTATCAGACTTGCGGAAGCGGGTATTGCAGATCTGTGCACTTGCTGGGTGCGCCGTTTGCGCTCTTGCTTTCCCGTTGACCATCGCACTCTCTAAGCCGGACTATATGTTGCAACTCTGGTTGTTGCCGGTGCTAATCGTTGCGCAGACTCTCATGATGTGGACGCAGCCAATTCATTTGGCCTTGTATGCGGCTCATCATGACCGAGTTTTGGTTCGTTTGATGGCAGGGTCGCTGGTAGTGGCCTTGGCGTTGGATATTGTTTTCATAGGATGGCTGGGTCTAAGTGGTGCGGTCATCGCGCCACTTACGGTGTGTTTAATGGTGGCGGCCGTCCGAATTCTGTTTATGAAAATATTGCGTACGAAGGCACTACTGTGAAGAAGGTTGTTCAGAGTTTTCTATATCGAGCTGCAGGGTCAGGCTTCGCGGTTCTTTTGTATCGCGTTTGTGCCAAGTTCAGGGAAATTCTGGTGAGACTGGCGTCAATGGCGAAAGCACGTGCGGTCTTTCCGTCTGCCGAGGATCTTTCATTGGATCTCCGCACAACCATAAAGTATTCACAGAACATCTTTGTTGGGCGGGGAGTTACCATCGGCGCGGAGTGCGTGATCGGCGCGATGGCTCCGGTGCACATTGGTGATCTGGTGCGCATCTCTCGTGGTGTGACCATTGAAACAGCCACGCTCGATTTCTCTACACCACTGCCATACCGGCATGTTGCTCGGCCGATCCACATTGGCACCGGCGCATGGTTGGGGAGTGGGGTAACAGTGTTAGGTGGTGTTACCGTGGGCGACCACGCTGTCATCGGCGCTGGCGTCGTTGTGGCAAAAGACGTGCCCCCGCGGGCAATCATTGTCGGCTCAATGAACCGGCATATCAGAGACCTTCCAGAGTCAACTCAATGAGAACCGTAGCGCAACTGCAAGTCTTACGCGAGGGCGTGAAGCCGACGATCCCCACTCGTGCGTGGCACCGTATTCAGGAGCGTATTCGTCACCCTGCGCTGCGCCGTGGCATCGCAAGGTTCATCGCGTCGGTGCGACCCCGAGGCGTTTCGTCGGCCAGTCCGGCTCTTAACGAGTTATTTGCTCGTGGGATTGTCACTTTCCCTAAGTTCATTTCGGACGAGAGCGTACTCGAACTCAGGGATGCACTCAAAGCACTCCCCTGCTTCGACCCTTGGGCAAAAGAGTTAGGGGAGTTCTCTCATGAGAACATACCAAGCCGAACCCACGTGGCGCAGATCCGTCTTGCTCCTTGCGTGGGCCTGTTGCATGACTTGGCGAGCGACCCCCGTATCCTTGATCTTGCGGCAGGCTATTTCGGCTGCCGCCCATATCTTGATAGTATTCAAGCGTGGTGGTCGCTATCCGGTCATGATCAGGCCGAGGAGGCCGAGAATTTCCATCGTGATAATGATTCCATCCGTTTTTTGAAGTTTTTTATTTACTTGACCGACGTTGGTGAGGTCAATGGTCCTCATGTTTATGTCGCTGGATCACACACTTCTGGCAAGCTGCTGGAGCGTCGCCGCTTAACCGACGAAGAGGTCCGGGAGGCATTTGGGTCCGACGTGCTTTGCATGACAGGCCGGGCCGGTGATGCGTTCATTGAGGATACCTATGGTATTCACAAAGGGCAGTTGCCAATGGCCGGTCGTCGCTTGCTGGTGCAATTTAGATACTCCCTGACGGAAACCATTTTCCGCTCCCCAGTCATTGTTGCCGGTTCGTTGCAAAATGCCACGGACGCTATGATTTCTCTGATACATGACCGCTAGTTCAGAATCGAAGCTCATACTTTGCCTTATTAACTCTGCTGCTTATTCGCGGAGCTATTTTGAGCAGTTGGCGCCACACCTGCGCACCCTCGGTTACAGGGTGCACTTTGCGCTTGATTCTCATTTTAGTGACCATCTACACGGGGCTGGTCAGGCACTCGAATGCGCCGATTACTTCACCGACTATCTTCGTGCTAACCCTGGGCCAGTCGCTGAATCGGTTCGCGCCGCTACGACATGGCAGTCGCTGTTTTCTGATTTTGATCGTTGGCTCACTTTCAATCTAGATGCTCCAGCGCAGGCACACGGGCGATTCCAATATCAGGATATCCCTGCTCAGCTTGATGCGTTTTTCGGCGACATCTTCGAACGGCTCAGCCCTTCGGCGGTCCTGTACGAGCCTGTGAGTAATAGCTTTGCGCTTGCTGCTTACCGAGCTACTCAACTGCGAGGTGTGCCGTTCCTGAGTATCAGCCCATCGCGCATACCGGGGCGCATTGAGCTCAGTACCTCGGGCGCGCTCAAAGACTTCGCAGCCATTGAAGCTGTCCAGGCACGACATGCTCGCGACGGTATTCCTGCCGAAATTCTGGAGGAAACACTCGCATATCTTGCGTCGATCGATCAGCAGGTGCCGGACTACATGAAGACCAATGGGCTGGACCAGATGAGCTTGCGCAAGAAATACTTGAGGCTCGACAAGCTCTCGTACTTCCTGCGTATATGGCGCTACAGTCGAACTCAGCGCTCCGATTGGGCTTTGGCCTATCAGCACGGTGATCCCGTCGCGCTATCGTTGGCCTATGTGCGACGCGCCATCTGGCGCAAACTGCGGCTGAGTGCAGTGCGCAAGCTGTTCGAAACGCAGCTGCCTGCAGAAAACTTCTTGGTCTACCCGCTACACTTCCATCCGGAAGCCTCAACCTCCATCCATGCGGCCGACTATGTTGACGAGCTATCTGTGATCAAGGCTGTTGCCTTCCGTCTTCCGTCCAATGTTAAGTTGTATGTCAAGGAACATCCTTCAGCCGTTGCGTTGCAGCCGCTCGGGTTCTACAAGCAACTGAGCCGACTGCCTAACGTGCGCCTGATCAGTCCGGAGTTGAACGCCAAGGCCTTGATTCGCAAAAGTCAGGGCGTCGTGACGCTTACCAGCACTGCAGGCTTTGAGGGGGCGGTATTGAACAAGCCTGTACTGGCTTTCGGGAATGTCTTCTATCGTTATTTTCCGAATGTTAGAACGGTTGATGGTTTCTCAGACATTGGTGCGAAGCTTTCCTGGTTGTTGGCGTACCAGCCTGTATCAAACGCCGCGATCGTTCACGCAACCGCGGCCTACCTCGACTTCACCGTGCCTGGCAAATTTGATTTCATGGCTACCCTGAGCAATGCAGCAGCCATGGGTGGCGTCGCAAGGTTTGTCCATACCAGGCTGAGCTATCACGATACAACGCCTACCTGTTAACGCACTATGTCGCGTCGCCGCCTGCTGCTCCTGCTAGCTTTCGTGATCCTGGCGATTAGCCCGAAGGTGGTTGAGCCAGCCTACAACGGATATCTTGTTGCATTTGTGCTGCTGTTTGTATTTGCGCATTTGTATGGTGCCCGGATGGCGGTGTCGCGGCATGTTCCATTTGGCGTCATTTTTCTTTGCGTTACTTGGCTCCCTGTGGTCTTGCTTCAGACCTATACACACAGTAACGCGTTGAGGGATGTCCTGCGCGACCTTGGTGTGCTGATGGCCTTCTACGTTGGGTACGCGACCTTGCCGCGTCTGTTTGCATCTTCGGGAGACGACTGGCGTTTAGAACTGATGCAAGGAATCTCTAATGTCGGTTGGTTTGTGGTGCTGATCACCATTGCCGGGGCGGCTTTGGCATTTCTAGCTGGTGCCGACGCTTACTTCTGGAGAGGGCAGTATGTGCCCATGGCGCATTCCTGGTTGCCTTATATTTTTGCGGTGAACCTAGGCCTCGCGCGGATGGATTCTCGTTTGCGCAGTCGCTACTTGCGGCGTGCATTATTTTGCGTGATGGGGACATTAGCTTCACTTTCCCGCACGGATCTGGTGCTGATAGCACTTATCGTAATAGTTCAGGCTTGGGTCCATTTCCGTTATATCGCCAGTGATCCGCGCGCACTACGCTTTGCGCTTATTACTTTCGCGATCGGTTCGGTCACGATGCCCTTGTTGCTGCAACTTAGCGTTGTTCAGGAGCGTATAGAGGTTGGCGTTGACGAGGATGATCCCTCCCTGGCGTGGCGCTTTATTGAAAACCTTGCGTTCCTTGATCAGTATCTAAGCGCTGATTCGTTTACGCAGTGGTTCGGCTTCGGTTTAGGTGGTCGATTGTCTTTGCCCCTGGGGGTTGTCGACTTCAATGGTAACGACACAATCCCTCACCTTCACAACAGCTATCTCACATTAGCTCTCAAGTTCGGAATAATTGGGTTGATTGCACTGCTCTTTTTTCTTTTTCGACTCGGCCGAGCTTGGTGGAATGCACGAGTTCCATACAAGGGGGGGGTCTTATTGGCCGCAGGATGGATGCTGCTGTTTGTGCTGGCCAAGGCAGTTACGCTGCAGGGCTTGAGCGAATGGAGTCACGTTCTGTTCTTTGGACTCGCTTGCGCGTTGATCTTCAAATCACCCGATGCGCTGTTACGCAAGAAAAGCTTTGGGCCCCGACCTGTTTCAGGAATCGCGCCAGTTTCGGGTCGTACTGAATCTTGATGGCGCGAAAATCACGATGTATCGCGTGCGTGCACATCTGCGATAAAAGTATCATTTTAAGAATTTTGTCGCGCAAGTTGGTTGCTGTTTGGGGCTGAGTTTTATTAGATATCCAGCATCGTTGCCGGGTGAGTTTTTTTGCCTGTGAGGAAGTCTCCTGATTAATTTGCGTCGGGCTTCTCTGCAGATGCATAGTCGGTATGAGGTTGCTGGATATTGGTTCGCGTCTAGGTCATCCTGAGAAAAGTGCATCTTATTTTTTGCCGGGAATTTTCGTTTTCATGTTGACTTGAGCAAAAGCTGTTGCCGCGGATTGGTTCGGTTTTGTGGTCAATCTTCTATATGAATTTTTCCTTGATGATTGATGGCCTTTGCTGGTTTTGAGTCAGTGCGATCTTCGGAATTTACTTTTCGCTCGGTTTCAAATATTGGTTCTAGTTGCTTTGGTGCTGGTTTGGGGGTGCAAGTGATGTGGCCTTTTCGTTGCTTTCTTGTTAATGTGTCGCGAGTCCGCTAACGGATTGCAATTTGCGAGATGAGTTTGATTAGAATTTTTGTTGATGCGCACCAGTTTGACCATGGTTTTGATGGCGCAGCCTCGTTTATTCAAGGTCTGTACTTGGCGCTTGTTCGGCAGCGTCCTGGAGACTTTAGAGTTATTCTGGGTTGCGCCAATCCAGATAAGGTTTTGTCTAACTTTGGTGGTGATCCGCACATTGAGGCGGTGCAGTATGGGACGACCAATCGCATTCGTCGACTCACGTATGACATCCCAAAGGTGGTTGCTCGTTTAAGACCCGATTTTGCGCACTTTCAGTACTTCACCCCGTTGATTAAGACCTGTCCGTGGATAGTGACTATCCACGACGTCCTCTTTAATGATTTCCCTCAGTACTTTCCACCGGGCTATGCGCGTCTGCGGAACGTCTTGTTCCCGTTATCCGCTCGACGAGCCGATTTGCTGACCACCGTATCTGCTTACTCGAGAGAGAGGATTTCCGCTTGGTACGGCATCGATCCAGGACGCATCAACGTGGTTCCCAACGGTGTCGACCCAAATCGGGCAGGCGAGGTTGGTCTCGCCCCACCGAGTCCCCAAGTGCGCGCGCTTATAGCCTCGCCTTCTGGCTACTTGCTGTGCGTCAGTCGGTTCGAGCCTCGCAAGAACCAGGCGACAGCTTTGGGGGCTTTCGTCGAAGGAGGTTTCTGGACGCAGGGCATATCACTCGTTTTTGTTGGTAGTCGAACACTGGAATGCGCTGAGTTTGACGCGGCCTACGAAGCCATCCCGGCTGCGGCCAAGGATAGGATCGTGTTCATGCAGGACTTGTCGTTCGATGATGTTCAACGCCTGTATGCGCATGCCATTGCGGCGATCTATCCAAGTCTTGCCGAAGGCTTCGGTATGCCGCCTCTCGAGGCTGCCGCAGCGGGTACCCCGTCCCTGTGCGCGCGAAACACCGCGATGAGCGATTTTGCGCCGCTCTCTCCCTATTTCTTTGACGCCGGAGATCGCGCGGGGTTAGTCCATATGCTTCGGGAGGTTATCGCGCACCGCGACGTCCATCGAGAGTTGGCAGGCCGAATTGCTGTCGATGTGCGGGGGAGGTTTGCGTGGAGTACTGCGGCGCACGAGTTTGGTCGGCTAATAGACCACTCTCGAACCTGCACCTGATGAGCATCGGGTGCCCTTCGACTTATGCACTTTGACTTTTTCGAGATGCGTGTTGCCTTCATCGGTAGTGCTGGCGTCCCTAACCGCTACGGTGGTTTTGAATCCTTTTTGGAGCACTGTGGTCCCAGCTTTGCTGCTGCGACCGAGTCCACAGTCGTCACCTGCGACGCCGCGCTCTACCAAGATGATTTGAGCCCAAATTTCCGAGGTGTCCGCCGTGTTTTCTTGAAAACACGCGCCAACGGTGCCTCTTCCATCTTGCATGATCTGCTCGCGTTCTTCCGCGTCTATCGCGAAAGTACTCACATCATGGTTCTGGGTGTTTCCGGAGGCGTTTGGTTCCCGTTGTTCCAGCTGATGTGTCGATTGGGAGGCAAGCGACTCGGCGTCAACATCGACGGTGTGGAGTGGCGCCGAGCTAAATTCAGTCGCAATAAGCAGCGAATTCTGCGCATGTTTGATTATTTGGCGCAGCGTTTTTCCGACGTGGTCGTTTATGACAACGCTGGGCTGGCTCCGTATATTTTGCCTGCCGCAAAAGGTCGTGCGGTGGAGATCCGATATTCAGGTGATCATGTGCTCCGCCTTCCGAACGTTTCTCGCCAACCAGGAACTGCCCTCACGGTCTGCCGCATAGAGCCCGAGAACAACCTGGATATGTTGATTGAGGGCGCTTTGCGCTCCGATCTTAAGCGCTATACGATAGTGGGCAACTGGGCTAACAGTGATTACAGTCGCGCGTTACGTGACCGCTTCCGCGGTAATGCCAGGCTGGTACTCTTGGACCCGATCTATGATCCACGCCTTCTGGCCGAGCTGCGCGAGTCCTGCGCGATTTACTTGCATGGCCACAGCGTCGGGGGGACCAATCCATCACTGGTGGAAATGCTTTTTTATGACTGCAGCATCATCTGTTTTGACGTAAGTTTTAACCGCGTTACTGTGGGTTCTGGCGCGAGTTATTTCGCTGATGCTTCGAGCCTTGCAAAGGCCATAGATGAACTCTTGGTAAAAATTGAGGCGGAACCTGATCTTGATCGGCAGAGTTTGCGTTCTCAATACACGAGCAAATCAATTGCGAATGCTTATCTGGCGGCTCTCGTGTCACCAAAAAAATAGTATTTCAGAGTGGGGTGCTGCGGTGTGTTCCCTCTTTGTTGTTGTTTTGAACTCTTCTCTGTAATGGTAGCGAGAAAGTGCGCTGCCAATTTCCCTGTCATGTCTCCGTCTATGAGATGCTACCGTTACCTTAGGGCGCCAGCGGTTTGAGGTACGTCGGGCTGAGGTTGTGCCTGATGGACAGCATCCCTTTTGATTACGCTTGTCGCATTCCCCTAATACAATGCAACCACCAAGATACCTGATTGCAAGGCCGCACATGCACCAGCTTTATCGGGCCAGCTTGCTGGTCAGCGCCGTTTGCTTTTGCCTGAACACCACCGTACACGCACAGGCACCAACTGCTTCGATCGGTTCCGTGACGGCTTCGCCCACATCGGCCAGCACCTCGGCGCTGCAAACAGCGGTTGAAGCTGCTGCAGTGGCGCGTTCTGCGCACACGGGCGATACAGACTCTGTAAGCCCAGCCGTCACCGATCTAGTCCGTGACATCGATGTCAGCGCCACCGAGTTTCAGCGCTTCGTGCGAGACACCACAGGTCGGCCCTTGCCTCTTTTTGGCTACAACCTTTTCACGGGCGGGCGTACCTTCCCATCATTGCAGAACGTGCCCGTGCCATCTGACTACGTCATCGGCCCCGGCGACGAGATCGCCCTCAGGATCTGGGGTGTGGTCGAGGCAGACACCTCGCTGCGTGTTGATCGCAACGGTCAGGTGGCCATTCCCCGTGTGGGCGTGGTCAACGTGGCAGGGCTCAAGTCGTCTCAGTTGGAAGACGCGCTGCGCAGCCAGGTGGGCAAGTACCTTAAGAACTTCCAGCTCAATGCCACCATGGGCCGCTTGCGGTCGATCCAGGTGTTTGTGGTGGGTCAGGCACGCAAGCCAGGCGCCTACACCGTGTCCAGCTTGTCCAGCTTGGTGAGCGTTTTGTTTGAAAGCGGTGGCCCGGCTGCTGGTGGCAGCATGCGCAAGGTGCAACTCAAGCGCAATGGTCAGGTTATCTCCACCATCGACCTCTACAAGTTCATTGCCGAGGGCGACAAGTCGGCCGACACCTATCTGTTGCCGGGTGACGTGATCGTGATCCCGCCTGCAGGTCCGCGCGTGGCCATGATTGGGGCGCTGGGCACGCCTGCCATTTATGAATTGAGCCGCCCTGAGGAGCCCATTTCCCAGGTTCTGAGCTATGGCGGTGGCATGCTGTCACTCACCACGCCGCACAAAGTGCTGATTGAACGCATTGACGCAACGCGGGCCAAGGCGCCGCGCTCGGTCGTTGAACGGGCCTTGGACGCCAAGGGCTTGCGCAGCACGCTCAAAGACGGCGATGTGGTCACCTTGTTCAAGATCAGCCCGGCGTTTTCCAACGCGGTGACCTTGCGGGGTAACGTTGCGGCACCGCTGCGCTACAGCTACAAGTCGGGCATGCGCGTGGCTGACCTGATCCCCGAGCGCGACGCTCTCATCCAGGCCGACTACTACACCCGCAAGAACATCATGGTGCAGTACGAGAGTGGCGACAAGGTCAGCGCCGCTCGCGTTGCCAGCGAGATCAAGAACTTGTTGGAAGAGATCAACTGGGACTACGCTGCCATTGAGCGCATCGACCCCAACGATGTGCGCACCCAGTTGATTCCGTTCAACCTGGGCAAGGCCATCAAAGACAAGGATCCGGCCCACAATCTGCAACTGCAGCCTGGCGACGTCATCACCATTTTCGGTGTGAAGGACCTGCCTGTGCCGGTGGGAAAGCGTACCCAGTTTGTTCGACTGAGTGGCGAGGTCAAGGTGCCGGGCTTCTACCAGATTCAGCCTGGCGAAACCCTGAAGCAGCTCATCGCGCGTGCGGGTGGCATGACCGAGCAAGCCTACCCTTACGCCACCGAGCTCACCCGCGAGAAGACCAGGGCACAGCAGCAAGCCAACCTTGACCGAGCCATTCGCCGCCTGGAAAGCGACATTGCCGGCCAGGCTTTGACCACCGTTCAGAATGCCAACAATGCAGAATCTGCGGCAGCAGTGCAGGCGCAGGTGGCAGCCCAGAAGCAGTTGTTGGCGCGCATGCAAAGCCTGAAGGCATCAGGCCGTATTGCCCTGGAGCTGAAGCCGGAGCGGCCCGAATACCCCGATCTGCCACTGGAAGATGGCGACAGCATCACCATTCCTGTGCGCCCGGGCTTCGTGAGTGTGTTCGGTGCCGTGTTGGCCGAAAACGCCTTCATCCACCGCCCCGATGCCAGCGTGGAAGACTACCTGGAGCGGGCGGGCTTGTTGCGTGAAGCCGATGTGGATGCCGCGCTCATCATCCGTGCAGATGGCTCGGTGGAAGGCAACACCGCCCACCGCAGGTGGTTTGGCAGTGGCGGTTTCATGAGCAGGGAGTTGCAGCCCGGCGATGCCATTTTCGTGCCCGAAAAGTTTGATCGTCGCTCGGCCTACACCCAGTTCATCCAGGGCGCCAAGGACTGGACGGCCATCTTCTATCAGTTCGGCCTGGGTGCCGCAGCCATCAAGACCATCCGCGATTAAGGCCGGCCATGAGCGACATGCGTGAAGAGAACGACGACGAGATCAGCCTGCTGGACCTGGCCATCACCATCAAGCAAAACATCAAGCTGTTGGTGTTGGCGCCAGTGGCCGCCGGTGTGGTGGCTTTGGGCGGCAGCTTTTTGATTGCGCCCACGTTCACGGCCACCACCACGTTTCTGCAACCGCAGCAGCAGCAAAGCGCCGCTGCGGCCATGTTGCAGGGCCTGGGGGCTTTGGGTGGCTTGGCGGGCGCAGCAAGCGGTTTGAAGAACCCGGCTGACCAGTACGTGGCTTTTGTGAAGAGCCGCAGCGTGCAAGACGCCTTGGTCAAGCGTTTTGATTTGCAGAACCGCTACGACGCCGAACTGCATGAAGACGCGCTGCGAGCCTTGCAAGAAACGGCGCGCATCAGCGCTGGCAAGGACGGCTTGATCAAGGTGGAGGTAGACGACAAAGAGCCCGCGTTTGCCGCGCAGCTGGCCAATGCGCACGTGGACGAGTTGCGCAAGCTCTTGGAGCGTCTGGCTGTGACCGAAGCCCAGCAGCGTCGTGTGTTTTACGAAAAGCAGCTGGAGCAAACCAAGGCCAAGCTGGCTGAAGCACAGTCGGCCCTGCAGGGCAGCGGCATCAACGAAGGCGCCTTGCGTGCCGAGCCGAAAATGGCTGCTGAAGCCTATGCCGCCCTGAAGGCGCAAGTGACAGCGGCCCAGGTGAAGTTGCAGTCCATGCGCACCTACCTGACAGACCAGTCGCCCGAGTTCAAGGTGGCGCAGTCGGAGTTGGGTGCCCTGCAAGCGCAGTTGAGCAAGGCCGAATCGGCCAACAATGCGGCTGCACAAGACAACTACATTGTCAAGTACCGCGATTTCAAATACCAGGAATCGCTGTTCGAGATGTTTGCCAAACAGTTTGAGTTGGCCAAGCTGGATGAAGCCCGCGACGGTGCCCTGATTCAGGTGGTGGACGTGGCGCAGACGCCCGAGCGCAAATCGAAGCCCAAGAAGGCCATGATCGCGGTGTTGACCACCTTGGGCACGGGCTTCGCGCTCTTGCTGTTTGTGTTTGCACGCCAGGCATGGCGCAATGGCATGCAAGATGCCGAGACGGCACAAAAGCTCAAACAGCTGGTGAAGTGAATTGAAAAAGCGCCGCATGCGGCGCTTTTTGTTGCCCTCAATGTGGCTGAGCCGCACCCATGGTGGGCATGCGGGTCTCGTCTGCCGCCCAAAGCCTGCGGTGCACAGACACATACAGCGCCGTGATGAGCACAATGGTGCTGAAGTGCAGGGCCGCATGACCCGGTGTGGCAATGGCAACGAGTTGGCACGCCCCCACAATGGCCCAGATTTTCACGCTGGTCAGCCCGTGGCTGAGCCAGTGAGGCAAGGCGCGGCGGGGCACCTTGTTTTTGAGCCATTTGTACAGCAATTGGTGCATGTGCCCCATGTCTGGCAGCCCACTTGGCACCTTGTGGATGATGTGCCGACGGAACATGGAATAACACGTCTCCAGGACCGGATACAGGCAACACAGCAGCGCCGTCCAGGACGAGATTTCAGGGTTGCGGGCCACCAGCAAAATGGCGCATTCGGCCAGCCAGAAGCCCGCCAGGTAGGCGCCGCCATCGCCCAGGAAAATCTTGCCGAACGGGTAGTTGAGCAGCATGAAGCCCACCAGCCCAGCAATACCCCAAAGGCACAGTTTGGTGACTACTGCGTCGCCATGCAGCCACGCCAGGGTGCCCAGCCCCGCGAGCATGATGCACACCGCACCACCCGCCAGGCCGTTGAGGCCATCGATGATGTTGACGGAATGGGTGATGCCGCCCACCACAAAAATGGTCAGCAAGATCGAAAGCAGGGGGATGTGCTCCAGCAGGGTGTCCAAACCCGGGGTGTCGGCATCGGGCATTTGAGCCCCCAGCAGCCACAGGGCCAAGGCGGCGGACACAAATGAACTGAGCAAGCGCGTGCGCACCGATACACGCTTGGTGAGGTCTTCGACAAAACCGGCCAGGAAAACAGGCAGGGCGCACACCAGAAGGGTCAGTGTGGTGGGGTAGCTGTTGCCGTGTGTGAGGTATCCACCGATGCCGGCCATGAGCAACCCGATGATCAACCCTAGCCCTCCGATGCGCGGCACGGGTTTGGCGTGCAGCTTTTGGGCGCCGCTCAGGTCGTGATCCAGGGAGTGCTTGCCGTGCCAGTGCTGGGTCAACACCACGAGCAGACACGCACCAAAACTGGCTCCCACAATCAGCAGCAGGCGCTCAAAGAGCAGGGGATCAGAAAGTGGCATGGCGCTGGCAGAACATATCCGGTGCCCATTCTAGTGCGATTGCGTCCGCAAACCTAGGGTTAACAAGCACCCTGTTGGGTGCATGGCTTGACAGGCCGTTCGCCATCAGTTCCACATCAGTCGGGAGCGTCTTCTGGGTTCGGCTTGGCTTCAACCCGATAGGCTTCGCTGGCCCAGGCACCCAGGTCAATCGCCTTGCAGCCTTTGCTGCAGAAAGGGCGGTAAGGGTTGTCGGTGCGGTAGGCGTGCATGACACCGCACGATGGGCAGCGCACCGTCAGCGGCTTGGCAGACGACGGCTCGGGTGGAGTGGGGGGCGTAAGCTGGGCCATGGAGGGGTCAGGCGCAGAGGGTCAGTTCAAAGCCCGCGTCGGTATCTTGGGCCATTTTCAGCTTACCGTCGGCATCGGGGCGCATCAGGCGGATGGAGACGAGCAGGCGGTTGGCGCTGATTTCGGGGATCAAGCCCAGAGCCGGATCGATGCGCAGGCGCAGCAACTGGTAGTTGCGGTTTTCTTTGAGGCTTTGCTGGTATTGGCCGTTGGGTGCCGCCACCATGTGGGGGTGCCCGGCGTCGCGCAGCAAGCCCAGCATCACCTTGAGGGCTTCGGCCAGCGGGCTGAGGGTGTGGGCCCAGCGCTGCACATCGGCTTGGCGCTTGGCGGCTGGTTCGTGCTGCCAGGCGTAGTAGGCGGGCAGGTCAAACTCGCAGGTGCCACCCGGAATGCTGACGCGGCTGCGGATGCTCATCAGCCAGTCGTTGGCGGCCAAGGCCTGTCCGGCTTTGCCTTGCAGTTGATTGAGGCCGTTGTGCGCGTGCTCGATGCGGCCCAACACGTCGTCCAGAATGCGCTCTTCGATGGCGGGGTTGCCGCGGTAGCTCATGAACTGCGCTTTGTAGCGGTCGAGGTCGCGCAGCACGTCGCTTTTGAGGTCGGCACGTGAGGCCACGTCCATGACTTCGAAGATGGTGGACAGTGCGTAGTGATGGTCCACCGGGTCTTCGCGGTGCATCAGGATGCCCAGGCGGTCGAAGAGGTGTTCAAGGCGCAGCATGGTGCGAATGCTTTCACCGAACGGGTATTCGTAGAGGATCAACGCTTCACCTGATGCTGTTTTGTCTCACGGAGGCCTGATTGTTCCATATGCACCATAGCTTCTCGACCTCGGCGCGAAGTTCAGGCAGGCTCAGGCCCTCGTTGAGGATGATGTGATCGGCCAGGGCGCGGCGGGTTTCGCGTTGCGCCTGCTTGGCCAACACGGCTTCGATGGCCTCGCGGGGCCAGCCGGAGCGCACCATGACGCGGGCGATCTGTGTTTCGGGCTCGCAGTCGACCACGAGGATGCGGTCGACCTTGTCTTTCCACTTGCGGCCAGACTCGGCGAGCAAGGGGACGTCGTAGATGATGTGTTGGTCTGGCATGGCCAGGCTGGCGTGCTGATCGGCGTGCAGGCCGATCAAGGGGTGCAAGATGGCTTCGAGCCGGGCCAGGGCCGATGGGTCGGTGAAGGCCAGTTCGCGCATGCGGGCGCGGTCCATGGCGCCGCTGGGCTCGATGAAGGCTTCACCAAACTGCTGTGCGATGTGCGGGATGGCCGCGCCTCCGGGGGCGGTCAGCGAGCGAGAGATGGCGTCGGTGTCGACCAGGTGGGCGCCCAGCGCCACCAGCATCTGGCTGACCGTGGATTTGCCGCTGCCGATGCCGCCGGTGAGCCCGACGGTGAGGCGCCGAGGCGACTGAGAGGCCATCAGGCCCAACCCAGCCAGCCCAGGACGCGTGCCGAGCCAGCCAGCGCGACCACGAGGCCCGCACCTGCGAGGAAGGGGCCGTAAGGCACGTACACGCCCTCACGCAGCTGGCTGCTGAGCTTCATGCCGATGCCGATGACGGCGCCGATGATGGACGAGCCCAGCACGATGGGCAGGATCATTTGCCAGCCCAGCCAGGCGCCGAGGGCGGCGAGCAGCTTGAAGTCACCGTAACCCATGCCTTCTTTGCCGGTGGTGAGCTTGAACAGCCAGTACACCGACCACAGCGACATGTAGCCCGCGACGGCACCCCACAGCGCCTCGTTCAAGGGCAGGTTCCAGCCCAGTCCGGCGATGACCAGGCCGGCCCAGAGCAGGGGCAGGGTGATGCTGTCGGGCAGGATGGTGGTGTCCCAGTCAATGGCCGATGCCGCCACCAGGGCCGCCACAAAGCCGCACCACAGCAGCGTGGTGGGCTGGTTGCCAAAGCGCCAGGCGCAGGCCGCAAACAGGGCGGCGGTGGCCAGTTCGATGAAGGGGTAGCGCAGCGAAATGCGCGTGCCGCAGGAAGAGCATTTGCCGCGCAATGCCAGCCAGCTGATCACGGGGATGTTTTCATACCAGCGGATGGCATGACCGCATGATGGGCAGCGGGAGGCTGGCTTGGAGAGGCTGAGGGCGGGCGCGCCCTCCGAAGCTGGCTCGCCTTTGGCGGCTGACTCGGCATCGGGCAGGCCCAGAACGGACCGGGCCTCGGCCTGCCACTGCTGCTCCATCATTTTGGGCATGCGGTGGATGACCACGTTGAGAAAGCTGCCCACGCACAGGCCCAGGATGCCCAGCCCCCAGGGCGTGAGCACCACATTGGTCAGAAACGACCACAGCAAATCAACATCCATGAGCGATCAAACCACTTGGCCGAGCTTGAAGATGGGCAGGTACATCGACACGACGATGCCGCCGATGATGGTGCCCAGAATCACGATGATGAAAGGCTCCATCAGGCTGGACAGCGCCTTGACGGCTTCGTCCACTTCTTCTTCGTAAAAGTCGGCGGCCTTGCCCAGCATGTGGTCGAGCGAACCCGATTCTTCACCGATGGAGCTCATCTGCATGACCATCACGGGGAACAGGTTGACGTTCTGCATCGCCGTGGTGAGGCTGGTGCCGGTGGAAACGTCTTTCTGGATCTGCTCCGTGGCTTCGGCAAACACGGCGTTGCCAGAGGCGCCACCCACCGAGTCGAGGGCTTCGACCAAGGGCACGCCGGCGGCAAACATGGTGGACAAGGTGCGCGTCCAGCGGGCGACGGCCGATTTGAACATCAGGTCACCGAACACCGGGATCTTGAGCAACAGGCGGTCCATGGCCTTTTGCATGGGCACGGAGCGCTTCCAGCTTTCGAGGAAGAAGTAAATGCCGCCCCCGATGATGCCGAAAATGGCCCACCAGTAAGAGACGAAGAACTCGGACATGGCCATCACCATCAAGGTGGGGGCGGGCAGGTCGGCACCGAAGGAGGTAAAGACCTGTTTGAACGCCGGGATCACGAAGATCATGATGACGGCCACCACCACGAAGGCCACAACCAGCACGGCGATGGGGTAGGTGAGCGCCGACTTGATCTTTTGCTTGATGGCGATGGTTTTTTCCTGGTACGTGGCCAGGCGTTCGAGCAGGGTTTCCAGGATACCGGCGGCTTCACCGGCCTCGACGAGGTTGCAGTACAGGGCGTCGAAGTACAGGGGATGCTTGCGGAACGAGGCCGACAGGCTGGTACCGGTTTCCACGTCTCCGCGGATGTCGGCCAGCAGCTTGGTGACGCGCGGGTTGGTGCTGCCGCGGCCCACGATGTCGAAGGCTTGAAGCAAGGGGACACCGGCCTTCATCATGGTGGCCAGCTGGCGCGTGAAGATGGCAATGTCCTTGCCCTTGATGGAGCTGCCGCCCGAGGTGCGACGCTTCTTGACCTTCTGGACCAAGATGCCCTGACGACGCAAGGTGGCTCCGACCACGGCTTCCCCCCCGGCGCGCATTTCACCCCGGACGATCTTGCCGTTGCGGTCTTTGCCTTCCCATTCGAAGGCGAACTCTTGCGGTTTCTTGGCAGGTGCCGTGGCCATGTGTCAGGACTCCGTGTCGATATCGTGGGTTTTATTCGTTGGTGACCGCAATGACCTCTTCCAGAGAGGTGACACCTGCGCGCACTTTGACCAGACCCGATTCCCGCAAGTCTCGCACGCCTTCTGCCTTGGCTTGCTTGGCAATATCCATAGCTGTGCCTTGCGAGAGAATGATCCGTTGTATTTCCTCACTGATCGGCATGACTTGGTAAATGCCGACACGTCCTTTGTAACCGTTGTTACAAGATGAGCATCCGACGGCCTTGTAGGGTTTCCAACTGCCGTCCAGATCGGATTCTTTGTAACCCGCACGCAGCAAGGCTTCACGGGGATAGTCTGCCGGCACTTTGCAGTTTTCGCAAAGTTTGCGCGCCAGACGCTGGGCGGTGATCAAAATGACCGACGAGGCGATGTTGAACGGCGCCACGCCCATGTTCATCAGGCGGGTGAGGGTGCCGGGCGCATCGTTGGTGTGCAGGGTGGACATGACCATGTGACCAGTCTGCGCGGCCTTGATGGCGATGTCGGCGGTTTCGAGGTCACGGATTTCACCGACCATGATGATGTCGGGATCCTGACGCAGGAAGGCTTTGAGCGCGGTGGAGAAGTTCAGCCCCGCTCGGTCGTTCACGTTGACCTGGTTGATGCCTGGCAGGTTGATTTCAGCCGGGTCCTCGACCGTAGAGATGTTGACGCCCGGTTGATTGAGGATGTTCAGGCAGGTGTAGAGCGAGACGGTCTTACCGGAGCCGGTGGGGCCGGTGACCAGCACCATGCCGTAGGGGCGTCCGATGGCCGCAAGCAGGCGCTCTTTTTCGGCGGGCTCGTAGCCGAGGGCCTCGATCCCGAGCTTGGCACTGGACGGATCCAGAATACGGATCACGATCTTTTCGCCAAACAGCGTGGGCAGGGTGCTGACCCGGAAGTCAATGGCCTTGTTGCCGAACTTGAGCTTCATGCGGCCGTCTTGAGGCACGCGTTTTTCGGCAATGTCGAGTTTGGAGATGACCTTGATGCGGGACGCCAGCTTTTCCTTGATGGCGATGGGCGGCTGGGTGACTTCGCGCAGTTCGCCGTCGACGCGAAAGCGCACGCGGTAGTTGTATTCGTAGGGCTCGAAGTGGAGGTCGGAGGCGCGGGCGTTGATCGCGTCGATCAGCATCTTCTGGAGGAAGCGCACCACGGGCGCGTCTTCCACCTCGGCGGCCATGTCGGGGGAGTCTTGCTGCGCCGTGCCGGTGTCTTCGGTGACGTCAAACTCGAAGTCGCTGGAGGCGAGTGCGGCCAGTTGCTCTTGTGCGCTGGCCGTGCTGCCTTCGAGCATCTTGAGCAGCTTGTCGTGCTCGACGATGATCCACTCGGGGTTGAGTTGGGTGGCGAACTTGATGCGCTCGACGGCTTCCTGATTGGTGGGGTCGGAGGCAGCGACGAACAGGCGGTTGCCGCGCTTGGACAGCGCCAGGACCTGGTATTGCGACGAGAGCTTGTTGTCGATGATGCCCTTGGGCAGGCGCTGCACATCGAGGGCCGAAAGGTCCACCACCGGGACCGACAGGGCCTTGGAGAGGGTTTGGGCCAGCGCACTGGCCGTGAGCTTGCCACTGCTGACCACGGCGTGGACAAAACTGCTCTTTTGTTCCTTGGCGGTTTTGGCCAAGGCGTCGGCTTCCACGCTGTCGAGCTTGCCAGCATTGACCAAGACACGGGCCACACCGGTGAGGTGTCCTGGGGATTCTGCGAGGATGGAGTCGGCCATGGGTGTCAATGAAGCTATTTACTTCTCGGAAGTTCGCACTCAGACTTTAAACGATAGATAAGCGCGATTGGGTCCCCAAAGCGTTCATGGCGCGCCTGCAGTGGGATTATCGGACTCCACCAAGGACATGATTTCATCTGCGATCAGCCCGCTACCGTAGTCTGAGAGATGGTCGGTGTAGCTATAAAGGAAGCGACCGTTCTTCAGAACGGGGCAGGTGCCCTGGGACAGATCACATAAAAGGTGGTCTGGGCTGTAGACGAGCATATTGGGGTGGCGTGCTTGGAGTTCTGCCACATGGCGTCGATATGCGCGTGTCTCATTCAGGTGTTGCGCGTACGAGATCGTGCAAGCGTCTGGAAGGGGGCGGTCCAGTAACCGATTGAGCAGCGCGAAATCAGTTTGCCGAGGTGGCATGCACTGTGATGGGTCCGGTAATGTGGGATTGTCAATTGCAAAAATGATTTTTTTGCCTGCGGCCTCCAGTTCGCTCAGGGCTGCACTCAGTCCCTGCCAAGCCGCTTGATCGGACGTCAGTTTGCCTGTTGCCTCAATATAGTTGTGTCGTGTCAAAACTCGGAATGCCGTGCCAATCAGAACAACTTTGACTTCAGGGTTGGAGATGATGGAGCGCAAGGCAATCGGGTTCGCCCTTGCGCAACGAGAGGGGTCATTCTCTGCATCAGGGGTGTTGCGCTGAGCACCTTTCATGGGGGCGCAAGCGATGTCGCCGACCATGCGCCAACCATAGTGTGTATTTTGTTTTTGGGTTAAGCCCCAATATAGTGCTTCACCCTTGCTGTCGCCCCAAACAACGTAACGTATTGGCTTGTGCTTGTCTTGATGGCACATCAGGAATGCCGAGCGCTCGTGTTCGGCTACACCGCATTCCGGTGAGGTCAGAGGTTGAGCAGCACGCAGTGAGGCCGTCTGCGGGGCGGTGTTGAGTTTGTTGACGCTGCGGAACGTCAGGCCAGCGCGGTGGTAAGTGTTGTAGCCAACGAATCCGATGAACACGCTGGTCAAAAGCAGCGCCAGGCTTTTGGCTCTGAGTCGGCCGCTGAATCTGATGGGATGCTCAATCCAGGCATAGGTCGCCCAAGCCAGGAGCACACTCAGGGCGACGAGCAGTGCCCGCAACTCTGGCGAGAGCTTGCCGCCATACAAGATGGCGGGAAACACAAGCAGTGGCCAATGCCAAAGATACAAGGGGTAACTGATGCGACCCATGAATTGCATGGCTGCGTGACTCAAGATGCAGCGGTTCGTCCATGTGTTGGGGCCGGCGAGAATGATCAGCGAGGCGCCGACGGTCGGAATCAATGCCCACCATCCAGGGAATGCCTTGCCTGAGTTGATGAAGGCGTACCCGGCGATGATCAGGAGCAATCCCGAAACGGAACTCGCTTGCCTGATGGATGAGGGAATGACTGTCTGTCGCTGCAGCAGCAGGCAAACCAGCGCCCCCATCAGCAATTCCCAGAATCTGGCGTGAGGGTAATAAAACGCTTGGTTGGCTTGCGTTTGGGTCAGGTGGATGTTGCCGGCAAATGAGAGAAGGAGGGCACCGACGATGAGCATGGAAAATCTGCCACCCATTCGCCATGCGATCATGAGCAACAGTGGGTACAGCAGGTAAAACTGCTCTTCGATGGCCAATGACCAAAGGTGCATCAACGGCTTCGACTCGGAGGCAGTGTCGAAGTAACCAGATTCGCTCAAGAGTACAAAGTTTTGTACAAAACTTGCCCCTGCTGCGATGTGTTTGCCTACAAGCGCAAATTCTTGGGCGTACAGCGTGAGCCAGCCGGCTGCGTAAACAGCGATGAGCACGCTGAGAAGGGCCGGAAAAATTCTGATGATGCGCTTGCAGTAGAAATCCACAAGGCTGAAATCATCGGACTGAATTTTCTTGAGGATGATGCTCGATATGAGGAAGCCGGAGATGACGAAGAAGACGTCGACCCCAATGAATCCCCCGGTGAGTGCGCCGGGGAAGGCGTGAAACAAGACAACCCCGGCAATCGAAAGGGCGCGCAATCCATCAATGTCTTCTCGGTAGGGCAGAACGGTGTGGTGCCGGTTGGTCTGCGATGTGGTCATGGATGATTGTTGTGATGGGGCCTGCGCACGCACTTCATCGGCTGAGCGCCGTCATCAGATGGGTTTTCTGGCAATGATGATTTGAGATTTGTGGAGGGCTTTGTCCAATTCGGCGATGCACTTGCGACCATCTGGCAGGTCGCTCAGTTGGCGCCATGTTTGTGCCCACGCGTCGAGCACCGGGTGCGTGCCGCTGTCATAGTCTGTAGCGGATGTCCAGACAAGGGCATGCCAGACGGCCCAGTAAAAGCTGAAGTATTCATGTCTTTCGATGATCAGGCCTGATGACTTGACGAGATCTTCGAAGTCCGTGTCGCTGAACACGCGAATGTGATTGGGCTTTTCGAAGCAGGCCGGATGTGCCACTGCCTTCATGATGTTTTCGGAAGCTTGGCCAGGTACGCTGAGCATGTACAGCGCGCCTGGCTTGCCAATGCGAACCAGTTCACCCATGGTGAGTTGGGGGTCGTCTACGTGTTCAAGTACCTCTGTGCAGACAATCTTGTCGATGGTGTTGGACGTGATCGGCAATGGATTGCCGTCGCTTTGAATGACGTCGAAGTCTTTGATGCCCGCTTGCTCAAGAGCGCTTCGTGTGCTTTGCACCCGGTCCGGACTGATGTCGATGCCGATGGCGCGCTTGGCGTAATTCGCACAAAACTTGAGGTTGCCGCCATGGCCGCACCCAACGTCAATCACGGTATCTGTCCCGGTGATCGGGAAGCCCGTGAACAACTCTTGCTTTGCGTGATTGAACCAGCCAGCGCCGATGGCATCGGCAAATCCGACGTCGTGATACACCTGATGCGATGGTGCTGCGGGCTCGGGTGCGGGAAGGGGTTTTCGCAGTCCGAGCTTGATGCGGAGTTTTCTCAGGCTGTCGCGGACTGCGTATCGATACGTGGTGGTTGGCATTTTGCGGATGGGTATATGGGGTGTCTGAAGGACGGCCAGATCAGATGTGGGTCAGGCTGCTGGAGAGGTCACCGCTGGCGAGGTGAGGACTTGCGCCAAGGTTGAGGTGGCCACTTTCAGGGAGCAGTGTTGCGCCAGCCCTTGCATGGCGGCGCGTGACATGACTTGGTAAGCGGATGGGTGAAGCTTCGCACGTTGGTAGGACTCGGTGTAGGCGTTGCGCAAAGCCTCCCAACTGACTTGGCAGCTCAGGGTGCTGAATGCCAGCCGACTGTCGTGCGGCCAACTCGACAGTGTTTTGAAGCTGGGCAGGATGTAGGCGTTCTCGGGTGTGACGTAGTCGGCCATGGAGGTGTGGTCCGGAGAGATGGCCGGAACACCCATGGACATCAACTCCATCAAGGGCAGGCACTGGCCTTCGCCGGTCGAGAAGTTGACGACGTAATCAATGCCGTCGAGAAACTGGTCGTAGTCGTGGTCTTCCAGGTAGCCGTTGAAGATGTAGATCTTGCATTTCATCCACATGAACTTTTTGAGCATGAAGGTCATGTGAATGAAGGTGTTGGTGCTGTCGAGCTCGTTGAGCTTGAGCACCAGCACGGCGTCTTCGACGTTCTGGAAGGCCGACACGAAGCCAGTCACGATGTCGCACCAGTTCTTGCGTGCATCGGACGGGTTCAGGATGGAGGCGTACACAACCCCTTTTGCATGCAGGTGGTGCAGTGGAGGTGGTGACGCTTGGGCGGGGGCAGTGTTGGAGGCCTCGTCGGCCTTGAAAAGTCGTGTGACTTTGTGGAGGCGTTTCTGCCAGCGCGCAGCACGCCGTTGCCATTTGGTGACTTGCACGGGTGCGGGGCGCGCCATGTCGAGCCTGGCTTGGCGCAGGCCTTCGCTGGGGTCGCTCGGGATGTGCTCGGTGGAGTCATAGAGCATGCCCTTGACATGCAGGTTGATGCCTCGCGCAGGCGTGCGACCCTGCTCACCGTGATACTGAAGGCCTCTTGCGTGAAAGCGGTCCCACACAGGCGCGGGAATGGACCAGACGGGAAAGTCCTCACCCATGGCATTGAGGATGGCCCGTCGTGCGAATTGGGAGTGGGTGATGGCGCATCCGGCGCGCTTGAGGTTGTAGCGCCAGTCGGTTTCGGGTTGACCGTCCCAGCTGTAGTCGGGGATGCGATCAAACTCCCAGGCCACCAGCGGCACGATGGGGCAGCGCTGCGGCATGAGGGTGCGATGAGGCGGCGCAAAGGAGAACAGCACGCAGGGGCGACCTTGTTGGGCAGCGAGGTCATAGGCGTGGTCGGCTTCGGTCAGGGGATCATGAATGATCTTGATCTCACCGAGGGTGGCCAGGGCCGGCGCAAACCACTTCAAGACAAAGTAGTAGCTGTATTCAGACTTGCCAATTCGACTGGAGATGTTGTCGGCATTGGTTTCTGAGTAGAGAAGCAGAAGCGGTTGCATGGTTCGAGGGGCGGTAATGCTGGGCGCGGCTGTCGGTCAGGCGACAAGGTTCACAAACTGGCAGATGTCTTTGGCGACGTCCTGCCAGGTTCTCAGTGGGGTTTGTTGGATTGCGGCTTCTTTGCTCGCCAAAAAGCCAGGATTCTGGAGAGGCAAAAGCGCCTTCGCAATCAGGTCATTCACGTCATCTGGCTGGAAATACACCATCAGATCGCCGCAGACTTCTGGTATGGCACTGCGGTTGGAGGCGACGCAGAGGCGGTTGAACCAGGCCGACTCCCCGACGGGGAGTCCCCAGCCTTCGTACAAGCTGGGGTAGATGGTGTAGAGGCAATGTTCGTAGAGGTAAGCCAGGTCTTGGTCGGCGCAATCCGTCAGCAGGCTGACGTGTGGCGTCAGTTCGGGGTGTGCGTTCAGGGTGCGAAAGAAGGTGTCGGTCTGCCATCCAGGTTTGCCAGCAAAGACCAAGTGTGGGATGCGTGGCTGGTTCGGTGCTTGGGGCGCTTGGAGCATGCGTCGCCAGGCCTCCAGAAGCTGAGCGCCGTTTTTACGGATCTCGATGGTGCCGACACACAGGACGTAGGGGGTGTTCTGAGTGGCTCGGAGAACGACGGGGTTGTGGGTGGTGATGCCGCGTTGTCCTCTTTGAAAGCCCGCAAACTCGTGGGCGAGCGCAATGGTGACGATCTGTGTGCCAGCGCGATGTGGCAGGGTGCGCAGGTCATGTTCGGTGGAGCGAGAGACACAGATGAAATCGGTGGCGTAGCTCAGGGCATCCTGAAGGAAGCGTTCGTATGAGGCGCGGTGATCAGGGGGGAAGAAGTCAGGCGCGACGTGCGGGATCAGGTCATGCATCATTTGAATCACGCGTCCACCTTGCTGGCGATGCCGCATGACGAGCGCCAACAATTCGCAACTCAACTGGCTGGCGCCTAGAAACACCAGGGTATCGTGTGGGTGGAGTCGGTGCACCACATGAGCGCGATCCTTCATCTTTCCGGGTTCGGCCAGCATGCGCAGGAAGGCCGCGGCGTACAGCCTGGTCTTGAGAAGACTGCGTCGAATCTTGTGGCGTTGGTGTGGCACCAGCCGCTGCTTGACCAGGATTGGGCTCAAGGGCCAGGCGTGCCTGATCTGCTCGTGGCGTGTCAGGATGGTTTGCAGACCAGCGTCTGTTTCCGGAAACAGGTCGTTGATGCACGCAGCGTGGTACCGATCGGTGATCTCATCACGGTATCCACAACGAACGTTTCGACTGCCGTAGAGTCTGTGGATCTCTTGCAGGACGCGTATCTGGACGCGTTGGATGCCAGATACGTGCTTGTGTACCTGCGCGTAAGCAATGATGTCGGTGATGTCGAAGTAGATCACTGGAGCTCAGGCGCGCGGTTGGCAGAGTGTGAGGCGATGCAATCAGAGTTGGCTGATATACAGCTCGACGTACTGGTCAATGCAGCGTGTCCAACTGAACTGAGCGGCGTGTTGCTGCACAAGTTGTGGCTGCGAGGGATGGCAGTGAAAGTGGCGCAGCCCCGTTTCGATGACGGTTCGCATGTCATCGGGCTCGAAGCTGTGCCAGTAGTAGGCTTTGTCGCCACCGATTTCGGGCATGCACGTGCGATCCGACAGAAAGACTGGCTTGCCAAAGTACATCGCTTCAATCGTGGGCAGGCCAAATCCCTCGGTCAATGACGGCAGCAGGAATGCCTCACAGTGCTGATACAGCCAGGCCTTTTGCGCATCCGAGATGTCGAAGTAGCAGGAGGCGTTGGTGATGTTGTCGGCTTGCAGGCGTTTGTAGAAGCTCTCGGAGTCATCCGATCGGGCGCCGGCAAACACGAACCTTTTTTCAGGCCACGCCTTGGCGAGACGGGCCAGAGCCTCCACATTTTTGCTGGAAGCCATGCGGCTGAGGTGGAAGAAGAAGGGCTGTCCCACCAACTCAGGCAGGGCTTCTTGGGGGTGGTCAAGCAGCGAGCGCACGCCGTTGTAGATGCGATGCACCGGGCCGGGCCATCCGAGTCTGCTGTGCAGGTCTTGTTTGACGTAGTCGCTGATCGTGACGATGGTGTCGGCGCGTTTGAGGTTTTTCAGCTGGCGCTTGAGGGCGCGCTCCTTTTCCGCACCGCTCATGAAGTAAAACAGATTCAGATCGTGCAGGGTCAGGATCTGGGTGCGTGTACCGACGGGCGCCTTGAGTCGGATGTGTTGGTTCAGGCTGTGCCAGATGTCGAACCGGATCGGACGGATCTGTATATGCCGCTGACGAGAGCGGGCGTGCAGGTAACCCACCTCGTGCCCGAACAGGCCGTGATGGGCTTTGGGCAGGTGGAAGTAGAGGCGAATGCCTTGCTTCCTCAACTCTGGCGCACGCGCAGCAAGCGTCAAGCCAAACTGACGCGAAAACTCGCCGATGCCGTCGTGAAAGTGTTTGATCTCACCAAAGCTGATGCCAATGTTTCTGGTGCGTGGTCTGTGGATCATGTGTTTGCTGCGGGAAGGCCACTCTGAATGCGGACCATGCCGGCATAGTGTCCGTTGAGGGCAAGGAGATCGGCGTGGTTTCCTTGCTCGATGATCTGACCTTCAGACATCACACAGATGAGGTCGGCATTGCGGATCGTGCTGAGGCGGTGGGCGATCAGGATGAGTGTTTTGGCGTGACGCAGGTCTTCAATTGAGCGCTGAACAACGGCTTCCGATTCCGAGTCGAGCGCAGAGGTGGCTTCGTCGAAAATCCAGACTGCGGCATCTCGGTAGAGCGCTCGCGCAATGGCCAGTCTTTGGCGCTGTCCGCCCGAGAGCATGCTGCCGTTGGTGCCAATGGGCGCGTCCATGCCTTCGGGCAGGCTGGACACGTGGTTCCACAGGTTGGCGGCGCGCAGACATTGTTCCACCTTCTGGCGGTTGACGCCTTCCGGGCTGGCGTAGGCGACGTTGCGCGCCACGCTGCCATCGAACAACACGATGTCTTGGGAAACCACCGCGAAGTGGCGGCGCAGGCTGGCGAGCTTGAGGTCTTCAATGGGCGTATCGTCCAGCAGGATTTGACCTCCGCTGGGGTGGGCGAAACGCAGCAGGGTGTTGACCACCGTGGTTTTGCCCGCACCTGATGCCCCCACCAGCGCGATGGTTTGACCTGCGCCAATCTGGAGGTTGAACTGTTTGAGCGAGGGGGCGGGGGCGCCCTCGTATTGAACGGTCACATCCTTGAACGTGATGTGCCCCTCGCAGGCGGCCATGGTCTGGGTGCCATGGTCGGGCTCGGCCGGGGCGTTGATGAGGTCGAAGGCGCCACGCGCCGTGATGAGCGCCCCTGTGACAGGCTGGTAGATGTCGGTAAGGTGCCGCATCGGTGAAATCGTCATCAGCAGCGCTGTGATGAAAGAGACAAACTCGCCGACCGTGGTGGAGCCCTGGCTGGCTTGATAAATGGCCAAGGTGATGATGATGGAGACGCCCACGGCTGCCACCACCTGAGTCATGGGGGTGATGAGTGAGCTGGTGGCCATGGTCTTCAAGACCATCCGTCGGAGGGTGTGCGCCTCTTGATCGAAGCGCTGGAGCTCGAACTCTGCGGCGTCAAAGGTTCGAACGACTCGCCACGCGCGCGCGTTGTCATCGACCACATTGACCAGTCTTTGTTGCGATTCGTATGAGGCCTGTCCGATCTTGTTGAGGCGCTTTTGCACCAGTTTGATGGTGATGCCCAGCAAGGGCATGCTGATGAAGGCCAGCAGGGTGAGTTGCCAGTTCAGGTACAGCAGGTAGCCGACCAGAAACAGCAGGGACATGGCATCTTTGGTGACCGAGATCATCGAGCCACCCAGAGTCTGCGATGCAAACTGCGGGTCGTTGATGATCTTGGTGACGGCGAGGCCTGGGCTGATGCTGGTGAAGAGTTGTGCATCGGCGCGCAGCAGCGCGCGCATGAGGTCGCGACGCAGGTCCAGCACCACACTGGAGGTGCCCGATGTCATGGTGTAGTTGCCCGCGAAGTTGAATGCGCCGCGGATGGCAAACAGGCCCACGATGATGATGGGAACGATCCACAGCGGGTAGTTCAATCCTTCCTTGAAGCCAGAGTCAATGAGCTTCTTGAACAGCGCCGGGATGGCCGGCTCAACCGCAGCACCCAGCGTGAAGCACAGAAAAGAGGCTGCAAACTTCTTCCAGTGTGGCTTGCCGTAGGCCAGGATTCGCCGGCCGGTTTCTTTGAGTTCCATGGCTTGCTCAGCGGGATGCGGCGACACCCGCCGACAGGTGAGGCAGGTGACTCATGACATGCGCCGCCGTGATATCGGTCAATCGCTTTGCACGTATGTTGTGCAGGTAAACGGGGTCGTGTTCCAGTGGCGGGCGCTCGCCGAGAAGGGCGTAGCTGGGTGTTTGGACCGCTGCCGCCACGTTGGTCATGCCCGTGTCGTTGCCGATGCACGCATCGGCCAGTTGCAACACCGCGGCACTGCCCAGTGGCGGCGCGTCGGTGACGATGGCGACATGGGGGTGCAGGGCCGGGGGGATGGCGGATTTGATTTCCTGTGCCAGCGTGGTTTCACCGGGCCCCCCCAGCAGGATCACACTGCCACCGCGCTCCTCGATGAGTCGCTTGGCCAACTCGGCGAAGTTGGCTGCGCCCCATTGCTTGTGCACCTCGCTGGTGCCGATGGCGAGTGCGTACCAGGGCCGTTGCAGATGTGACAGTCTGGTTTGCATTTGCGCGACAAACGCAGCTGGAACCTCCAGCCGGGGCGGGATGGGCGCCCCACAAAAGCCGTGTGCCACCATGAACGCACTGGCTTCGTGAAAGGCTGCCACGGACTGGCCGGTGTATGCGGGAATGTAGGGGCCTTGGCTGAGGAAGATGCGCTGTAGCCAACGGTAGCCAAATCCCATGCGCGTGGGGATGCCGCTGAGCCAGGCGACCAATCCTCTGCTGGCTCGACCTGAAAACAGGATGATCCGATCGAACTGCCGTTGTCTCAGTTGGCTGGCCATGCGATGCATGCCGCGCAGGCCGGCATGCTGCCCTTTGCGCCCCTCTCCGCGTCGGGGGCGGTGATCGTGGTCAATGATCTCTTCGACCCAGGGCTCGTGACCGATGAATCCGCGTGCCAGCGTCGAGGGTTGCGCAATGATCGTGACTTGACCGTTGTGGCTGCGCTCAGCGATCAGGCGGAAGTAGTGGATGTGCCAGATCAGGTCCCCAATGCCAGTGAACTGCAGCAGGATCGCAGTGCGTGGTCGATGGTCTTGGGCGGCGCGCATGAAGCAGGAGGCAAAAGCAAACGTGTATTTTGCCTTGCATTGGTGCGCTTCAGACAATGCGCACACCGCGGGTTCGCCGTGATTGACGTGTGCGAATGAAAGGGCTGTGTCGAGCGGTTGCGTTGTGCGACGCTGCGAGCAATCAGGGTGTTGTGAAAACCTCATCAAGCATACTTATCCATTTGGTGAAATTTCCAGAGAGACGTGTTACATGAAGGTTTTGATCCTGCAGCCCACTGGGTCACAAAAAGTTGATGGTTATGTGCGCTGGTCCTGTGAGTTGATTCGTAAGGATGGTCAGCAGGTGAGGAGCCGTGATGTGCTCTGGTTTGAGGCGCCTGAGCATGATCAGGCCGCCTTGCAAGCGGATGACGGGGAGCCTTTTCTGATCGCGGCGTTGATGCAAGCGATGAAAGAGGCTCGCGATATTGAGGTGCGAGGGCGCGTTTCCAAGATGCTGCTGCAGAACCTTGAGGAGTACATGGCGTTTTGGGTTGCAACAGCGCCCAAAGTGTTTTCTTCGGTGCAGATCTCTGCCGACATGGTGAGCGTTGGCATCCCGGACAGTGTTGCGGGTGATCCTCTTGGAACCGAAGCGGCGATGGCTGCGTTTTCCGGGGGATTGGATGCCACGTTCTTGGCGTGGCGACATCACACCGGGCGCGCCGGATGGCGAAGCCGTCAGATTCGGTTTTTCGTCATGCTCAGTGGATTCGATATCCAGTACAACGAATCAGCGCATGTGGATGCTTCGATGTCCAATGCGATCCAGACGCTTGGCAGCATTGGTGCGTCACTGAAGACGCTGAGAACGAACCTGCGCAAAGTCCTCGATGTTCCCTGGAATCATCTGCACGGGACCGCTCTGGTCGCGTGCATGCACTTCTACAAGCATCAGGCGCGAACGATGTTGCTGGGCAGTTGTGAGAAGTACGACGATTTGATCATTCCCTGGGGTTCATCCCCGATCTCTGATCCATTGTTGTCTTCTTCCAGCTTGAGAGTCATACACGACAGCGCGGAGTTCTCTCGGTCTGAAAAGGCTGCCGGCATTGCCGACTGGCCTGCAGGGCAGGCACATCTCCGCGTGTGCTGGCTGGCGAGTAATCCCGGTGGGAATTGCCTGAAATGCGAGAAGTGCTTGCGTACGATGGCGAACTTCGCGAGCCAAGGTTTGCCGGTTCCGAGCAGCCTGGGTGGAAGTGAGGCCTATTTGAACAAGTATATTTTTCGGACCAAGCTCAGAACCCAGCCACAGGAAGCGGAATGGCGTGCGATTGCGGCGGCTGGTGTTGGCCGCAAGAAGAGCCTGTGGCAATACTGGGTGCCGGTGATGCTGGCGTTCTCCAAGTTGCGCCGTGCGTACTACGTGGCGACGGGTCAAGGTGCTCGCGCAGGTGTGAACAGGTGATCAAGTTGGGTGCGCAGGCGCTGCTGTGCGTGAGTGAACCCCATTGACCATGACTCGGGGTCTTGATTGGTCTCGGGTATTCGTTGCAGGCGTGACTGCAATTCATCTCGCCATGTTGCCTCGGTCCATTCAATGTGATGCCGCTCAAGGTCGATCATCTTGAATAGCAGCTTTTTCTTGCTCTCATTGAGTGTGCTGTCGACCTCCTTTTCGGCTTTGCTCATGCACAGGGCGGGGGTGCCCTCGTTCATCGAGCAGATGCTGAGGTGATAGATGTCACTGATGCAAAATTGTGCGTGCCTCAGCAACGCGCGTTGTCCGTTTAGCCGCCAGTGAAAAGTGGGGCGTGGCCATTGGTTTTTGAGCCAGTTGATGTGGATCCCGCGCAAACCAGTCTGCGCTTCAACGAAGCGCACCACCTCCTGTGCTTCCTTGGGCCGCAGACTGCGATGAAAGCAATGCGCGAAGTATCGCCCTCGGTGCTGACTGGGGGCAAACGGTTTGAGCAGGCTCGCGCAGTCGAAGCCAAGTTGCACATGAGGGCCGGGGTTCAATACCTCACGCTGGATCAGAGCCAATGAGCCGGGATCCCGAAGAATGACAGCATCGGCAGATTGAATGAAGTTTGCATAACGGGTACGCAGATCTTCGTCGGACGACAGGAACTTGGACGCGCCCAAAGCGCATCCACCTGCGACAACAATGCGAGTGTCAGGCAGGTGTTTTTTGAGGTCCAGATAAATGGTTAACCACTCTTCGGCTGTGGAGCGTTGTCCTGCTACGCCGCGGCGACCAGGGTAAGAATCGAGACCCCACATGGGGTTATTCAAAAAGTCACCCCAAAAGACGATGGTGTGATACCGGCGAAGATCATTGATGTATCGAGTCATGCGGTAGCGCAAACCACCAATGCGGTCGCGTCCCTGCGTGACAATCAATTCAAATGGTGAATTGATTGTTGAGAAGTAGCGATGCGCAGATTCATCAACTGTGTACATCCCACTGTTTCTCGGATTGTAGGCGCATATGACGCCAGTCAGGGGGGCGTTTTGATTGATTCTGAATGGCGTGTGCGGCATATGAGCTGATGTCGCCTGGTGTATCCGTGAATTTTAACGCGCCAGAGGACTTTGCTTTTGACGTCGGCGAAAATGCACTCTGCCGAGCATTAAGGTGATATTGAAGTGTTTCTGGATGGAGCGCCAAATTCTAGGTAGAAAATGATGATTTCTGCTGGTATTTTTTCTGCCGCCTCCCGAAATGTCGGACGGGCTTTCTCGGTCGTGTAGTACCACAACAGGGCTGATGCCTGCAATTGGTAAGGATTTTTGCCAATATCGATCGAGGCTGGTGTCTACCGGCTCGTTGATGCTGCTGAAGTGATCTATCAAAGATTGTGCTCCGTGTTTGGATAGCACATACCCTTGCATGCCGCTAAGATTTTTGGTGGGTAGTAAAAGTCGGTGATGAGGCCGAATTTTTGCAATTGAATGCCCGACTTGTTTTTGTAGGGCACCAAGACGGATTACAGGGGTAACGTCGAGCAATGCTGGAAGTTGGGCGATCACTTCGCTGAAATCAGGCGCAATCAGCGCGTCATCCTCGAGGATGATCGCATAGGGATGAGGCCCCGTGGCGAGGGCGTTCCAAGCTGCAATGTGACTGAGATAACAGGCGTATTCATTCGGAAAAATGGATGTTCGCTTGAGATCTTGCTCATGTTTTTGTAGGAACTCGGTGGCGCTGCCATCGATTGCGCATACCCATGAAACCTCAATGTTCAGTGGGGATAATTGTGCCTGTATCGCCTCGCGTCTGTCAGGACGTCTTTGCAAGTTGATGACATAAGCATGCATGCGAAAATCTTTCAGACCGAAGTATCCCAGCAGTCACGAAGCCGGGTGGTGTCAAATGGGTAATGGAGATGGCCCTTGAGCCAATAGCGTGGGCCATATCGGAGTGTCAAATACCCCGTTTCAAAAATGGTGTGTGGTTTCGGGGCGCCGTGGAACTTGACGATTGATGCGTTCGAGGCAATTTTATGTGCAGTGTCCCAATCTTTGATCCCTTGTCGCATGACGTGCTTGAAACTGACGATGTGACTACTTGGGAATGTGGCAAAAGATCGGTGGTGTGCGTGCATGGCGCCAGCGATGAAGTCCTGGTCGCCTGGTACGTGTTCGGGGTAACGAATCCCCGACTGAAAATCACCATGAATGAATCCGAGCCGTGCATTGCGAATGCGCATCACCGACGAGTTGACTTCGCTTTGGGACCACCCTCGCACAATGACCAGATCTTCGTTGCACTGATCGGCGAATGCCACGATGGGCTCCAAGGGGCCTTGGATGATCACGCTGAGGTCAAGGTAGATGAAATCAGGGTAGGGGACGTACTTTGGGTTGAACAGGGAGAGCTTGTAGTACGTGGGGTGGGTTCCAGAGTGTTGGAACTCTGGCCAAGCGGAGGCATCGATCTGAACAATGTCCGGGTGGATGGCACGCACCTGGTCCGTGATGCAGATCAGCCGAGGCGCCTGCGGTGAAAACCGCCGGAGCATCCTGTAAAGGCGGTCGATGCTGGCATTGGCCTGACCTTGCATGGAGCCGGTGGCGACACAGGCATACGTGAGGATTGCGTTGGGTGTCATGACGGGATGAAGCAAGGGTGGGCGCAGGTGTGAAGGGCTGCCATGTTAAGCTGACAAGATGCCTTCTGAAGTCGTCTTCGTACACCATCAACCAGCGTTGCGCAACATAGGTGACGAGTTGTGTTCCCCACGGCACTACTTCGATTTCGTTCAGCCCAGAGCACGCATGGCCATCATTGGGGGCGGGGTGTTTTCAGACTTGGGCGAGAAGGCGTTAGGCCGCTTGCGAATACCAGCGTCGGATGCGGTGTTGTGGGGGGTTGGACGCTCCGTCAAGCGGGCAGGCGATCGTCTTCAGGTCATTGACCATCTGCCGCACTTGGCGTGGGGGTTGCGGGACATGGATGGCGTGGCCGACCTTGCGCACTTTCTGCCCTGTGTGAGTTGCCTGCACCCGATGCTCGAAGAGCCGATCGTGGGTGACAAAACCTTGTTGTTTGTCAATGCCGATCAGCGTGTGACCCGAGAGGCCGATGTCCCGGCTTTGCAGGCCTTGGCCGCAGAACGGGGCTGGGTGTTTTTGCAAAACAGCTGCAGCGACGAAGAGATGAAGGCAGCCTTGGCCAGCTGTGCCCGGGTGGTCACCAATTCTTTCCATGGTGCCTATTGGTCTCTTTTGTCCGGGCACGCCGTCAAGGTCATCGGCTATTCGTCGAAGTTCGAGAGCCTGTTTCGAGCCTTGCGTTTGCCCGTGAGTGCACTGCTGCGCTACGAGAAGCCGCGTAAGCATGCATGGCTGACGCGTTGGCTGGGGCAAGGCTCGCAGACTTCGGAGCTGGTGGCGCAGCTCAAACGGATGTCCGGCGACGAGGGCTTTGTGGCTTTGCCTGATCCTGCGGCCATCCGGCAGGAGTTCCGGGCCATGAACCTGCGCTTTGCGCAGGGCTTGGTGGAAGCGGGGGCGTTCAAGGACGTGCGAGTCAACGTGCTGCAGCGTTGAGGTTTTGCGCTCTTGGCTCGGGGACTCAGTTGTTCTGGGTGCGATCAGCGACAATGAGCGGTTTGCAACGCAGCACCGCCCGAGATTCCGCCATGAGTGATCTGTTCATCCGCAACCTGACCGAACATCTGTCGCTGTTTCGGACGCTGGAGGCATTGGATGGCGCGGTGAGGGAGGCGGGGCAACTCATGTCGGCGGCCTTGCAGGACGGGCACAAGTTGCTGTTTTGTGGCAATGGGGGGTCGGCCGCAGACAGCCAGCACCTGGCTTCCGAGCTGACCGGTCGCTTCATCAAAGATCGCCGGCCGCTGGCCGCCGTGGCGCTGTCAACCGACAGCTCGGCCTTGACCTGTATCGGCAACGACTATGCCTTCGAAGAGGTGTTCGCTCGCCAACTGGTGGCGTTGGGGCGCCCGGGTGATGTGCTGGTGGCGATTTCGACGTCGGGCAACTCTCGCAATGTGCTGCGTGCTGTGCAAGAGGCGCGCGCGCTGGGCATGCCGGTGATTGGCTTGCTGGGGCGTGACGGTGGCGCGATGGCGCCGCTGTGCGATGTGCCGGTGGTGGTGCCGAGCACGGTGACCGCGCGCATTCAGGAGGCGCACATCCTGATTGGCCACACCTTGTGTGGCCTGATCGAAGAGACGCTGGGCTTGGCATGAGGTGCCCCCAATGGCAATGAATGAAGGATCGGGTTTGATTCCGAGTAAAGAAACCCTGTCGCGCTGCCGCGTGTTGGTGGTGGGCGATGTGATGCTGGACCGTTACTGGTTCGGGGCGGTCGACCGTATTTCCCCTGAGGCACCCGTGCCTGTGGTGCGGGTGACCAGCGAGCAAGATCGTTTGGGCGGTGCTGCCAACGTGGCCCTGAATGTGACCACACTGGGCGCACGTGCCACCTTGTTGAGCATGGTGGGCTGTGATGACGCTGCACGCAGTCTGCGTCGCCTGCTCGCTGAAAAGGGGGTGGACGCGGTATTGGGCGAGGATCCGCAGCTTCAAACGATTGTGAAGTTGCGGGTCATCGGCCGGTCGCAGCAACTGCTGCGCGTGGATTTCGAGCGCGAGCCCGCACACGAGGTTCTGGCCCAGATGCTCAGTGACTTTGAGCAGGCCTTGCCGCATCACGATGTGGTGTTGTTTTCGGACTATGGCAAGGGTGGTTTGGCGCACATACCGCGCATGATCGAACTGGCCCGGCAAGCGGGCAAGCCGGTGCTGGTGGACCCGAAGGGCAGTGACTATGCACGGTACGCCGGGGCCACCCTGATCACCCCCAACCGTGCCGAGCTGACGCAGGTGGTGGGCGCATGGTCTGATGAGGCCACCCTGGTTCAGCGCGCCGAGTCTTTGCGCACGGCTTTGGGCCTGCAGGCGGTGTTGCTCACCCGCTCGGAAGAGGGCATGACCCTGTTTGATGCGGCCGGCCATTGGCATGAGCCCGCGCAGGCCCGTGAGGTGTACGACGTGACAGGCGCCGGCGATACCGTGATCGCGACCGTGGCGGCCATGCTGGCAGCCGGCTTGTCGATGCGAGATGCCATGACCTTGGCGAACCGCGCCGGTGGCATTGTCGTGGGCAAGTTCGGCACCGCCCACGTGAGCCATGAGGAGTTGTGCGCGTGAGCGAGTTGCAAGACAAGGTGTGCTCACGCGAGCAGGCCGTGGAACGTGTGGCAGCCTTGAAGCGTCCGGTGGTGTTCACCAATGGGGTGTTCGATGTGCTGCATCGCGGGCATGTGAACTACCTGCACGAGGCCAGCAAGCTGGGAGGCTCGCTGGTGGTGGCGGTCAACTCGGATGCCTCGGCGCGGATGCTGGGCAAGGGCCCGGATCGGCCTTTGAACAAGGCCGAAGACCGCGCGGCCGTGTTGGCAGGCTTGGCGTCGGTGTCGTTGGTGACCTTTTTCGATGAACGTACGCCGGTGGCCTTGATCGAGGCGATGCGCCCCGACCTGTATGTCAAGGGTGGCGATTACGACATGGAGACCCTGGAAGAGACCCGCGTGGTCCGCAGCTGGGGTGGCGATGCGGTGGCCATTCCTTTTGTGGATGGCTACTCGACGACTTCCTTGGTGAAGCGCATCCGTGCTGGCAGTGGGCGCAAGGTCGCCTTTCTGGACCGTGACGGGGTGATCAACCTTGACCGTGCCTATGTGCACAAGTGGGAAGAGTTCGAGTTTGTGCCCGGCGCGGTGGCGGCCATGCGCCGTTTGCGGGAGGCTGGGTATGAGCTGGTGGTGGTGACCAACCAGTCAGGTCTGGCGCGCGGCATGTATTCGGAGGCCGAGTACCAGGCTTTGACCGATGCCATGTGCGCAGCCTTGGCGCAGGCCGGTGCAGCCGTCACGGCGGTGTACCACTGTCCGCACCACCCCAAGGGCAAGGTGGCCGATTTGGCGGTGGAGTGCGACTGCCGCAAGCCCGCACCGGGCATGATCTTGCGGGCCGCGAAAGAGTTGGGCGTCTCGCTCGCCGACTCGTTTCTGGTCGGCGACAAGCCTTCGGACATTGAAGCAGCGCGCGCCGCCGGGGTGGGCCGGGCGTACATCGTGCAGTCCGACAACGCAGAGTCGTCAGGTGAGCATGTGCAGGCCGATGCCGCGTTCAAGGACTTGGCTGACTGCGTGGCGCACCTGCTGTCAGGCCCATCAACCTGACACCGCTTTGCTCAAAGGCGCGCACCATGTCGCGCTTCTCGGTGTGGGACTTGAAGCGCGTACGGTCCCAGCCGAATGCCAGCACCGGTGTGCCTGCGCCGTAGAGTTGGGCGGCAAACAGTAAGGCGGTGGACCGGGTGCCGATGACCGCATCGTAGCGATGGCGGCTCATCCAGAGCTCGACGGGCTCTTTCAGGTTCAGCACTTCGTACGTGGGGCTGCACAGTTCCTGGTTCGGGTCCTTGGGGTGCCCTTTGTAGTGCACCGTTTCATAGCCCTGGGTCTGTAGCCAGTGCTGGATCTCGTGGGTCACTTGGTCGCGATGCTCGGCGCTCATCAGGCCCGCCCCCACCATGGGCTGGCCAATGACCAGGGCGCGTTTGCCTGAGGCGGCCTCCGTGGTGGGGGTCGAAGGCTCGATCAGCGGCGGCAGTGTCGCCACCTTCTCGGCGGGGTAGACGTGCGGCAGGCCGGGCAGCACATAGATGAGGTCGCAGAAGGGCGCGTCCGAGCCGATGCGGTCGCCCGCAAAGCACCAGTAATCCAACTCGGGGGCCGCCAGTCGACGCAGCTTGCGCAGGTATTGGAGCAGGCGCTTGATGGGGCTCAGCGGGTAGCGGCGGATGCTGATGAGTCCATCAGGCAGGATGCGCGCTTTCATCGTGCGCGCGCCGACGGCGGGAGGCAGGGCGCGCAGGAAGTAGTTGATGGCCTCGGTGTCGAAAACGGCGCTGTGGATGTGCACTTCGTCGCAAGGGCCGACCAGATCGGCCACCATGCGGATGTTGGCGCGCAGGCGTCGGTGGCGTCCAAACCAGCCGGGGAGGGGATTCCAGCGAGGCCAGGGCATGTACGCACTGGCGTCCCACTCATGGGCCTGGATCAGTGAGGTGATACCCGGCTGATACCAGACCAGCACCTGCTTGGCACCACGTTCATGGTGCCTTGCAATCTGCCTTGCTGCCAAGTACTGCAGTGGCGAAGCAACGAAGTACAGGGCAACCGTCGTGCTCATGGCGCGGCGTGATCGTTGGAAAACTGCATGCGATGCAGGTTGCTGTAGATGCCGCCCAGGGTCAGCAATTCCTGGTGGGTGCCGATTTCAGCGATGCGTCCCTCGCTCATCACCACAATGCGATCGGCGTTGACGATGGTGGAGAGTCGGTGTGCGATCACCAAGGTGGTTCGACCGTGTCGCGCGTTGTCGAGGGCCACTTGGACCGCACGTTCGGACTCGGTGTCGAGCGCGGAGGTGGCTTCGTCCAGCAGCAGGATGGGGGCATCCTTGAGCAGGGCGCGCGCAATGGAGATGCGCTGGCGTTGGCCCCCCGACAGTCGGGCGCCGTTTTCGCCGATCTCGGTCTGGAAGCCTTGAGGCAGGGCCTCGATGAAGTCCAGCGCGTTGGCCGCTTGTGCCGCCCGTCGGACGTCGTCCTCGCTCACATCGGGGCGACCGTAGGCGATGTTGGCTGCAATGGTGTCGTTGAAGAGCACCACGTTCTGGGTCACCAGGCCGATGTTGGCGCGCAGTTCGCTGAGCTTCAATTGGTGGATGTCGACGCCATCCAGCAGGATGCGACCCTGGCTGGGCTCGTAAAAGCGCGGGATCAGCGACATCAGCGTCGATTTGCCACTGCCTGACGAGCCAACGAGCGCGACGGTTTCTCCGGGCTGGATGTCCAGCACGATGTCGGTCAGGGCCGTGCGATCGGTGCCTGGGTAGCTGAAGCCCACCTGATCGAAGCGCAGGTGACCTTGCGCCCGGCCGATGGTTTGCGTGCCGGCATCCACCTCCTCATCGGCATCCAGAAACTCGAACACGGACTGCGCAGCGGCCAGACCGCGTTGCAGTTGCTCGTTGACATTGGACAGGCGCTTCAGGGGCGACAGCAGCAGGGCCATGGCGCCAAAGAACGACACGAAGCCGCCCACCGTCAACTGGTTCATGCTCGATTGCAGCGAGGCGTAGTAGATGATGGCGGCCAGCGCAATGACAGCGATCGTCTGCACGATGGGGCCGTTGGCTGCTGCCGTGGTCACCACTTTCATGCTGTAGCGGCGGATGGCGTTGGCGGTGGTGAAGAAGCGCTGTGCCTCGTAGCGCTCACTGCCGAAGATGCGGATTTCGCGATGGCCGCCAATCACTTCGTCGAGCACATGCGACAGCGTGCCCATGGTCGATTGCTGCGATTTGCTCAAGGTGCGCAAGCGGCGGCTGACGGAGCGGATCGTCCAGCCGATCAGGGGCAGCACGGTGAAGAAGGCCAGCGACAGTTGCCAGTTCATCCAGAGCATGTAGCCCAGCAGGCCGATGACGGTCAGCGTGTCTTTGACGAGTGTGATGAGCGAGACCGTGACGATGGGGGCGATCTGCTGGGTGTTGTAGGTCAGTCGCGAGATCAGCGCGGCATTGGTGGTGCCGTCAAAGTAGCTGGTGGGCAGGCGCAGCAGTTTGTCGAACATCAGCGTGCGCATGTCGAGCACGACCTTGTTGGCCACGATGTTCAGCGCCGTGGTGTGCAGGTAGTCGGTCAGGCCGCGAGCCACGAAGAGGCCGACCAGGAGCAGCGGGGTGGTGTGCAGCGAGTGGTCGCTGTTCTTGGTGAAGCTGCCATCGAGCAACTCTTTGAGCAAGAGGGGGATGGCGGTTTCCGTGGCGGCATACAGCACCATGGCGACCACGCCCAGAGCGAAGATGTGCCAGTGCGGGCATAGGCACCTGAGCAGTCTCAGGTAAAGCTCGCGGTGTGTGCGTTGGGTCATGTGGCGCGCAGTGTGCGGGGGCTGAAATGAAAAACGCCGCCACGCGGGCCGGCGTTCTTGCCGCATTGACCAAGGCGCTGCGCCTGGGGGCCAGATGGCGGCTTGCGGCCGATTGTACCCATCCATACCCATACGGGTTGCGCTCGGCGGCGCTGGCAGCAGGCGGGGCCTGTGGGCCTCTCGGATGAGGAACGCCTCATAATTCGGGTCCGTTTTGGGGAATCTCGCTGGTTTATGACAGTTCACATCGTTCACCTTGAAACCGGCATGCATGTGTATGGCGGTGCGCGTCAGGTGCTGTACCTGCAGGAACACCTGCCGGCCTTGGGGGTGAAGTGCACCTTGGTGTGCGCGAAAGGCAGCGAGATGGCGGTGCGAGGGCGTGATCAAGGCGCCAATGTGGTGGAGTTGCCCATGTCAGGCGATGCCGATGTGGGGTTCATCTTCCGCTTCGCCGCCTTGCTCAAGCAGCTCAAGCCGGATCTGGTGCATGTGCACAGCCGCCGAGGTGCGGATGTGTGGGGCGGGCTGGGCGCCAAATGGGCGGGGGTGCCAGCGGTGTTGTCGCGCCGTGTGGACAATGCCGAGGGGCGACTGGCGGTGGCCGTCAAGTACCCGCTGTACCGCCATGTGGTGGCGGTGGCGCAAGGGGTCAAGGACGTGCTGGTGAGCAATGGGGTGGCCGCCGAGAAGATCACGGTGGTGCACAGTGCGATCAATCCCAAGCTCTTCCAGTCCCCGGGTACCAAGGAGGCGTTGGCTCAGACCTTCGGGCTGGATGCTTCCGCGCCGATCGTGGGCATTGCGGCCCAACTGATTCCGCGCAAGGGACATGTGCTCTTGTTCGATGCTTTGAAGCTGATCGAGGCCACGCACCCGAAGGTTCAGCTGATCGTGTTTGGTCGCGGTCCCTTGTCAGATGTCTTGCCTGCCGAGGCAGCAGCGCGCGGGCTGGGGCCAGATCGCGTGGTGTTTGCGGGCTTCCGCGATGACCTGAACCACTGGATGGGGGCGTTGGACGTGTTGGCCCATCCTGCCTACACCGAGGGCTTGGCCAACGTGTGTTTGCAGGCCGCCGCTGCTGGCGTCCCATCTGTGGGGACGCGCGTGGGCGGCATCCCTGAAGCGATTTGCGAAAACGTGACGGGTTTGCTGGTGCCGGTAGGGGACACGCAGGCTTTGGCCGCCGCTTTGGTGCGTTTGCTGGATGATCCCGCTTTGCGCCGGCAGTTCGGACAGGCGGGGCCGGCTTACATCGAGAGTGATTTCACGGCGCCGCAGATGGCTGCGGGCAACCGGGCGGTGTACCGAAGGTTGTTGGGCCGGTAAGGGCTCAAGGCGGTGTCTGCGTGTCAGCGGGTCACGTGTTGCGCGGCCCCCAGCACGCGTGCCACGGTGAGTTGGCGCATGCAGTCGAAGCGTCCGTCACATGTGGGATGACGTCGACAGGGTGAGCACGGCAGTTGGTCGTACAGGATGTGCGTGCGTTCTGCCGTGGGGTCGGCATACGGGCAGGTCGAGCCGAAGAGGGCCACGGTTGGCACGCGCAGGGCGGTGCCCATGTGCGTGAGTCCGGTGTCCACACCGATCAGCAACTGGCTGCGCGCCACAAGGGCCACACTTTCGTCCAGTTTGAGCTTGCCGGCCACGCTGACGAGACCGGGTACCTGGCTGCAGATTCGCTCGGCGGCTTCCTGGTCGGCCGGGCCTCCGACGATCACGGGATGCCAGCCCTGGGCCTGAAGCTGATGCGCCAGATCGGCCCAGCGGTCTTCAAACCAGTGCTTTTGTGGGCGGGTGGTGAACGGACACAACAAAGCCAGCTTTGAAGGCTGCCCCCAACTGTCCCAGAGTTTTTCCACGGCGCTGGCCGGCGCGGCCCCCACAGCAAGGTCCAGCTGAAAATCAGCGTCCTGGGCGCCCAGGTAAGAGGCCAGATGCCGGTATTCCGAGCTGATGCGGCGGTCTTGCCCGGCCGGCGGAATGAGCCGCTCATGGACCAGCAGGTGGCTGCCTTCGCGGGCCATGATGCTGATGCGCCGGGGGGCGCCTGTGAACCAGGCGCAGATGCCACTTTTCAGGAGACCTTGTGCATCGAGCACAAGGTCGAACTGACGCTCACGCAGGTCTGAACGGAATGCACGGATGGCACGCCACAGCGAGGTCCATTGGCGTGCCTGCCACAGTTTGCGCCACTCGGCGCGAGGCCAGATCAGGACTTCCTTGAGGCGCGGGTTGTGTCTCAGCAGGGGGGCCGCGGGGGCTTCGGTCAGCCAACTGACGTCGGCTTCAGGATAGCGCCGCCGCAGGGCCTGGATCAGGCCGGAGGCCATGACCACGTCGCCGAGGGCGGAGAGTCGGACGATGAGGATGCGGCGGGGGGCGGGTGACGGCATGGGTGTGAGCGCTGGGCAGACGGCCGAGGCCGTGTGCTTCAAAACGCCATTTTAGGGTTCGTTGCTGACCAGTCTCAAACCCACCGGCAAGGCCTCCCCGAAGCTGCGCTTCTGATCGGCTTCGTCCAGTTCCACCACCTCGCGCACCATCGCGCTCCAGCTGGCGGGGGCTCGAATGGCTGCCAGTCGCTGGATCACGGTGTCGCGCCATTCGGCAGGCACGTCACGTGCCCGGTCGCCACTCATGCGGGCCAGGGTGGTGGCGGCAAAGGCGGCGTGGTCCACGGTGCGCCAATCCAGGTCCAGCAGTGCTTGCAGCCAGGCACAGGCGGTGTCGGGCGGGACAACGTTCTCCGCATTGCCGTAGAGCGAGACGCGTGCGCCCAGTCGCCCCACGGCCCACCAGGTGTGGGGCTTGTCGCCGGTCTTCTGCAGGCGCTGCACCAGCCAGTTGCCGACCTCCACGCGGTAGGCGGCGGGCACGCGCTCGAGCGAGGCCACGAGGCGCACCATGTCGTCGTAGCTGTTCTGCAAGGGGTCTTTGTCGCGCCGGGCGTGCTGGATGGACATCAGGTGTTCGCCCACCACTTCCAGCAACTGCAACTGCTGTGCTGCGTCGAGCCCGCCTGCTGCACGGCGCCACAGCGTCCACCATTCGGACCAGTTGTTGCTGTCTTGGGTGTACTGGATGCCCTGGGTGAACAGCGGCCAGATCTGTTCGATGCGCCAGCTGTCCAGTGGCGCACCCAGACCGGGGCGCAGGCAGTAGCCGGTCAGGTTGAGCCACACGCGCTCATGTTCCGCACTGCGACGGCGACGGCGCATGCGGGCCCACAGGGCGTCGAACAGGGCGCGCAGCAGGGGCAGGTCCCAGGTGTCGCGGGTGCCGAGCAAACGCTCCAGCCGGGTGCGCAGCTGGCGCACGGTCTTGGCATCGACGGCTTGGGCTTGCGTGCCGAACACCTGGTCGATGAGTTGCACGGCTTCGGGCAGGCGTGGATGCGCCGGGGCGTTCGAATCGGTCGCTTCGCTGGATGCAGTCGACGCCTGGCCACGTAACTCGAACGCGAGCCGCCAGCGCTGGCTGGGATCATCGATGCGGGTGCAGTGCACTTCCAGCGTGCCGACTTCGGTCATGGTGGCGCTCAATTGCACCTGCACGTCGAGGGCACGCTGCCCGGCGGGCAAGGGCAGCACGGTGGTGATGGCGGGCAGGCGCACGAAGCGCTCGTCGTTCAGCGTGACCAGCTCACCGGCTTGCCAGGGGAGGTCGGCCACGGAGGAGACGAGGTGGAAGCGCACGGCCTGGCCCAGGCGCAGGGCAAAGGTGCGGTTGGGCAGGACCACTTCGGTGTCTTCGGGTGTGCCGCGCGGGAGGACGCAAATGCCTTGGCGTTGCCCTGGGGTGTCGTCGAGCACCAGCATGTAGCTGCGGGCCGAGCCGCCACCGATGCCGTGGCCCAGCTCGGGGACACGCTCGGAGCGCACCAAGGCGTAGGCCACCGCGCCGCGGGCCACGGCCACGTCAGGGGCGTCGTTGTGCAGCACGTGCACGGGGTGGCCGGCCCAGTCGCCCACGGTGTCGGCCAGGCGTTGGGCCAGGGCCGGGGCGCGGAACACGCCGCCATTGAGCAGCAGGGTGTCGGGCACGACCAAGGGCGTGGACGTGTCGGTGGCCGAGGTGTTGCGCTTAGGATCGCCCAGGGCGTGCTGCGAGGCCTGGGCATGCTGGCTCAAGAACGCGGCCAGGTGGCGCGTGATGGCCGCATCGGCCGGATAGGGCAGACCGAACTCGACGATGCCGGCTCGACGCTGACGGGGGCGTTCGTCAAGAGCGCAGCGCGGCAGGAAACCGTCCACGAGCAGGGGCAGGACCTCGTCGCGCTTCAACTTGACCGATTGTGCACCGCCGATCAGTTGCGCGCCTCCCCCCAGCAGGGTGACCGTGACGTCGTCAGGCGCCGGGTCGGACAGCAGTTGCTCTTTGGCGATGCGGCAGCGTTGCACCAGTTGCGCCAAGCGCGCGGCCGACAGGGGCGTGCGCTGGGCCATCTGGCGTTCGACCCGATGCGCCAGCGCCAGGTCCATGTTGTCGCCGCCCAGCATGAGGTGATCGCCCACGCCGATGCGGGTGAGCTGCGGTTGGCCTTGCGCGTCGCGTGCGACCTGAATCAGTGTCAGGTCCGTCGTGCCGCCGCCCACGTCGCACACCAGCACCAGGCGGGATGTGCCGAGGGCCTGGTTCAGGTCGGCACGGTGGCGGAACAGCCAGTCGTGGAAGGCCGCTTGGGGCTCTTCCAGCAGCCTCAGGCGTGCCAGACCAGCTTGTTCGGCGGCGGCCAGGGTCAGGCTGCGTGCGCCTTCGTCGAACGAGGCGGGCACGGTCAGCACGAGGTCCTGCTCGGTCAAGGGCGCATCGGGGAAGGCCGCGTCCCAGGTGGCGCGCACATGGGCCAGAAAGCTGGCGCTGGCGGCCACGGGCGAGACTTTCGGGACGTCGTCCGGGGCGCCCCAGGGCAGGATGGCCGCGGTGCGGTCCACGCCGGGGTGCGACAACCAGCTTTTGGCGCTGCTTACCAAGCGTCCGGGCACCTGGGCACCCAAGGCGCGCGCGTACTCGCCCAGCACCGCCGGCACCTCGTTGGCCGATGACGGGGAGGCAGCGCTCAACTCACCCGAACCCAACTCACCAGGCGCGGGGTGGTAGCGTACCGAGGGCAGCAGCTCGCGGGACGCGATCTCACCAGGCCCCACGGCCTGGGGGATCGCAAACAGCCGGATTGCCTCGTCACCTGCCGTGGCCAGCGACGCGTGGTCGGCATACGCGACCACGGTGTGGCTGGTGCCGAGGTCGATCCCGACGGTGTAGCGTGCGCTCACAGGCTGTCGGCGCGGGCGTCGAAGCTGACCTTCCAGCGCTCGGGGCTGCCCACGGGCAGGGCTTCGAGTTCCAGCACGCCGGTTTCGGTCACGCGGGCGTGCAGTTGCACACGCACGATCTCACCCGCGGTGCGGCCCTGCGCGGGCAGGTTGGCTTCGATCTCGGCCAGCTCCTGCAACTCATCGGGGCCCCAGAAGTCGAGCAGGGTGCCAACGCTGTCTTGGCGGCGTACCGACGAGCCAAAGAAGCGGAAGCGCACCGGCTCGCCCACGATCAGGCCAAATTCGGCCGCGGCCACACCGGCCTCGCTACCTTCCTCCATGCCGAAGGGGGCCAGACACAGGGCCTGGATGGGCGGCTCCATGCCGGGGATGGCGGGCGTGTTCGATTCCACCGCGACGTAGTAGGCTTGTGCCGTGCCGCCGCGGATGCGCACGCCGCGCCCGCGACGCACATAGCCGTAATAGGCCGCGCCACGCGCCACGGCCAGGTCCAGATCGGCCCCGCCCAGCAGGCGGGCGTTGGGAGCCCCTTCAGCCGCCAGCCAGCCGTTGAGGATGGTCAGCACCCGATCGGCCAGCAGGCTGGACTTGAGCACACCACCGTTGAACAACACGGCCGTGGGGTGCAGGAAGCTGGCGCTGGCTAGCTGTTGGCCTTCGAAGCCACTCAGTTCGGCCAGGGCATCGCGCTGCCGGCTCAGGAAGGCGGCCAGGTGGCGGGTGATGGCCGCATCCTGCGCATAGGGCAGGCCCAGTTGCGTCAGACCCGCTCGGGCGCGGCTCAGCGGCACATCCGACACCGCGACCTGCGGGAAGAAGCCTTCCAGCAGGATCTGGTTCAGTTCGTCGCGCGTGACTTCGGTGCGGATGGCGCCACCGATGAGCTTGGAGCCTCGGCTGGGCACAACCACGGGCACCGCGGCCACGCTGGCGTCGTTCAGCAGCGTCTCTTTGGCCTGGCGGCAGGCGTGCGAGAGCGCGCGGGTCTGCCACGCGTCCAGCTGCGTGCCTTGGCCGGCCAGTTTGCGCGCAACGCCATAGGCCAGCGCCAGGTCCATGTTGTCGCCGCCCAGCAGGATGTGGTCACCCACGGCCACGCGTTGCAACTCCAGGTTGCCATCGCGCTCCAGCACGGCCATCAGCGAGAGGTCGGTGGTGCCGCCGCCTACGTCGATCACCAGGATCAGGTCGCCGCGCTGCACCTCCTTGCGCCACTGGCCCTGGCTGCGCTGAATCCAGCTGTAGAGCGCGGCCTGAGGCTCTTCCAACAGCGTCAGGTTGGCGTAGCCCGCTTGCTGAGCGGCTTCGGCGGTGAGTTCACGCGCACCCGGGTCGAACGACGCGGGGATGGTGACGGTGATGTCTTGTTCCCGGAATGGCGCCTCCGGGTGGGCCTGGTTCCAGGCATCACGCAGATGCGTCAGGTAGCGCACTGAGGCAGCCAGCGGCGACACGCGCTCGACCTCGGCCGGCGCATCGGCCGGCAGGATGGGCGCGCGGCGATCCACACCGGGGTGGCACAGCCAGCTCTTGGCGCTGGACACCAGCCGGATCGGCGTGGCGGCACCGCGCGAGCGGGCCATCTCGCCGACGGCCACCGACTCGGTCGTGGACCAGGGCAGGTTCAGATCGCCGGGAGCGAATTCGCTGGCGTGCGGCAGGTACAGGAAGGAGGGCAGCAGTTCGCGCCCTTCCACGGCACCAGGCCCAGTCAACTGCGGGATGGGCAAGACGCCTTGCACCACTTTTTCGCCATCGCTGGCCTGCGTGTCCACCCAAGACAGGGCGCAGTGCGTGGTGCCCAGGTCGATGCCGATCGTGTAGCGCGACGACGTGCTCACAGTTCCACCTCGGCCTGTGCCACGATCTGGGTGTCGTGCCCTTCGGTCAGTTGCGGCAGGCGCACCTCGGTGGCGCGCCAACCCCGGTGCGTGAGCGTGCCGGTGAAGGGGGGCTGGCCGACCACGTTGCCGGTCAGGCGCACGGCGCTGGCGTCAAAGCCAGCTGGCAGGGTGAGGCGGCTGCCTTCGCTTTCAGTGCGCACGGGCGTCAGGCTGACATGCTCGCGCAGCACCTTGCGGCAGCCCTCGTGCACCACGCGAGCGGCGGCGCCAATCTCATCATCACTGTAGGCGGCGATGTCTTCCTGCACGAAATCGACGAGACGGGCCTCCCGCTGCAGCAGCGACAGCAGTTGCAGGGCCGCGGTGGTGTCGGCGACTTTCGGTGTTGCGGGGGCTGCGGGAGGTGCGACGGGTGCGGCGGCAACAGGAGCCGGTGCTGTGGGCGCAGACTCGGCCACTGGCGCGCTCGCTGGCGCCGAGGAGGGGGGCAGGCCTGCCGACGCGGCGGAAGCGCCGCCCGAACGCAAGCGCTCAATGTCGGCAGCAAAGTCCGGGCGCGACAGGATGCCGAAGAAGCTGCCAAACGCCAGCGAAATGCGGCGCGACAGGGAGGGAGGGGTGGAGCTCATGATGAGGAAGAAACAGATGTCTGGGGCGCGGCGTCCGAGCTCAGGGGGCAAATGCGTCGGGCGCTGGTTGCGCGGAGGCGACATGTTACCTAAGCCTGCTCCCGCTGGCAGATCGCACCGACCCGCTGAGCATGAACCTGACACACGGTCATGCCCCTGACGGTGCGAAGATGCGCCAGCACCCTGACAATCATGCCCATGACACGCTTTTCTCTTTTCCCGCAGACTTGGCGCAGGGCGCGTGTTCGTGCAGGGTGGGGCATCGTGGCATGCGCTGTGTGGCTTTCAGGCTGTGCGGGGACGCCCAAACCCGCTTCGACTCGCCATGAGGCCTTTGGTGCGGCCGAAACCTATTCACGCCTGATCGATGCCACGCCAGCGCAAACCTGCGAAGCGGGTCGCCGGGCACTGCTCAGCCAGGGCTACATTGTCAACAGCAGCAGCCCCGACCTGGTGGAGGGCACCAAGCACTTCCAGCCTGACGTGGAGTCGCACCTGAAGATGCTGATCCGTGTGGTGTGTGTGCCGGAAGACGCCCAAGGGCAGGTCAGCCTCGCCTTTGTCACTGGCGTGCAGGAAAGCTACAGCCTCAAGAAGGCCAACACCTCCGCCAGCCTGGGCCTCAGCGCCATCGGCTCGCTCTCCATTCCCTTGATGTCGAGCAGCGACTCCATGGTCAAGGTCGGGGTCGAAACGATCTCGGAAGAGTCCTTCTACGACGGCTTTTTCAGCCTGCTGCAGCAGTACCTCAACGAAAAGCCCTGACGATCGATTCCGCCCGCGCAGCGCAGGGGCCTCATGCCCTTCTCAGCGGCGCTGCGCCCGCGCCCCGTAAGGGCAGTAGTTGGGGCGTGGCCCCACCTGAGGATGCTTGCGGCAGGTGTTGGGGCGTTGCTCGTACACCGTGCAGCGCCGCGTGATGGCATCCAGGTACTGGCAATCGCCGCTGGCCCGGCGTGACAGCGTGAAGATGCTGTGCTTGAAATTGAAGTGCTCGATCGCACCCGCCTTGCTCAGGCGCTTGGCAATCTGCTTGGGCTCTTCGTGTTCGGCCTCAAACGGGTCCACCAGGCCCAGTCGGACCAGATCGGGCAACTTCACCTCCACCGGCATCGTGCAGCAGTTGGCCACGCAGCTGTCGCACAGGCCGTTGCGGTAGCGTGACCACGTGTCCGGACGGTCGACGTCGACGAGGTGGATCGAAGACTTCATGGCTTGGTCGTGTGGGTGTGTGCAGTCAGTTGTGAAATCGCAACAATTGCAGCAGGGCGACATCGGGGCGGCGTGATGCGTGAGCCCGAGTTGGCGGCCGGAAACAAAAAAGCCCATCGCAGTGGATGGGCTTTTTTGATGATTCTGGTGGCCTGGGGCGGAATCGAACCACCGACACGCGGATTTTCAATCCGCTGCTCTACCAACTGAGCTACCAGGCCATCTCTTCGTTGATTGCTGCGTTGCAGTGATCAGCGAAGACCTGAACTATAGCATCAATTTGCTGCCGATTTCTTCGATCGGCCCAAATCAACACCAAGTTGTTTCAGTTTGCGATAAAGGTGGGTGCGCTCCAGGCCGGTTTTCTCGGCCACGCGGGTCATGCTGCCGCCTTCACGCGCCAGGTGGAACTCGAAGTAAGCGCGCTCGAAGTCATCGCGGGCTTCACGCAGTGGGCGATCCAGCTCGAAGCTTTGCTCATGCGACAGACCGTTGTGGGCCGTGGCATTGAGGGCGCCGTTGTGCACGGGCATACCGTAGGCCACGGGTTGAGCCGTGTGCACGGGCTCGATGCCCACCATGTCACTGCGCAAGGGTTGGGCTGTGCTGCTCAAGGGCACCGCATACGAGGCTGCCGCCGTGATGGGCGTGACCGTGGCGGTGTGCACAGGCTGGGCCGGAGCAGCGGCACGTGGGGCCGGCTTGGACAAGCCTTGCTCCACGGTGCGCAGCAGCTTTTGCATCGTGATGGGCTTTTCCAGGAAAGCTTGGGCGCCAAACTTGGTGGCTTCCACGGCGGTGTCGATGGTGCCGTGCCCCGACATCATCACGACGGGCATGGTCAATTGACCGTTGGCACCCCATTCTTTCAACAAAGTGACGCCGTCAACGTCCGGCATCCAGATGTCCAACAAGACCAGGTCGGGTTGGCACTGTTCGCGCAACTGGCGTGCCTTGGCGGCGTTTTCAGCGACTTCAACGGTGTGACCTTCGTCGCTCAGGATTTCTGACAGCAGGGCGCGGATGCCCAGTTCGTCATCGACAACAAGAATGGTAGCCATGAATAGGAGGGAACCCTCAAGTGGGAACTATGCGTAGTGTGGCCCAGCTTGTGGTGTTTCTGATGAAAGCTTTGAAAATGATAGCGAAACTTGAGCCCCTCTCGGCTCAGAAATGGGGCCTGCGTCCCCTGTGCCTGGGGGTGTGCCCCCTGCAGATCCCAGATTGCGAATGCGCACCAGAGCGCCGTGCTCGTCGGCAATCTTCTTGACCACCGCCAGACCCAGGCCCGTTCCCTTGGCCTTGGTGGTGATGTAGGGCTCGAAGGCGCGCTTGATGACTTTCTCGGGGAAGCCTGGACCGTTGTCTTGCACAGCCAGACGCACGGCGCGGACCTCGCCCGTTTCGTTCAAAGACACGTCGGTGCGCAGCACCACGCGTGGGACGTCGTTGGCGGGTGGGTGTTCTCCCACCGCATCCAGGGCGTTCTGGACCAGGTTGTGAACCACCTGACGCAGCAGCGCGGCGTCGCCCAGGATGTGCGGCAGATCAGGCCGCAGGTTCAACTGCACGGTACCTTGTTCCAGGGCCTGGCCGTACAAGGCCATCACCTCGTTGACCAGGGCGTTCAGGTCCAGAGGGGCCAGCTTCGCCGAGGGCAGGCGGGCATAGTCCCGGAACTCATTGATCAGGGTCTTGAGCGCCTGAACCTGGGTCACGATGGTGTCCGTCGAGCGTTGCAGCAGACTTTGCCCTGGCTCGTCCAGCTTGTCGTGCAGCTTCATCTGCAGGCGCTCTGCCGAGAGCTGGATGGGCGTGAGCGGGTTCTTGATCTCATGCGCCACGCGGCGAGCCACTTCGCTCCAGGCCTCGGCCCGTTGGGCGGACACGACCTCGGTCAGGTCGTCGAACACAATCAGGCGCTCGTCGGGGGGCAGGTCGGCACCCCGTACCAGCAGGGTCAGGGGCTCGGCGCTGCCAGGCAGTTGCAACTCGTAGGACTCCTGCCATTGCTGGCGTTCGCCGGGTGTAGGGTCATGGGCGTAGAGCTCGAAGCGTTGCGCTAAGCTGGCGGCGAAGCCGGCGAGTTCGGGCACGTCCGACAGTGGGCGCCCTCGGTACACCGACAGCGGCAGACGCAGGATACGGGTGGCGCCGGGGTTGACGGTTTCGATGCGACCATGGGCATCGAACACGATGACGCCAGCCGTCAGGTTGTCCATGATGGCCTGAAGGTGGGCACGTGCACTGTCGAGGTCATGCACGCTGCGATCGACCAGCGCTCGGGCGTCGGCCAACTGTTGCGTCATTTCCGCAAAGGCGCGGGTCAGTCCCCCCAGTTCGTCTTTCGAGGTGAAGATGGCCTTCGGTCGCAGATCGCCGCGTGCCACCTCCCCCACGCCCTCCGCCAGCAGCAGCAGTGGGTGCGCCAGCTGTTGCCCCAGCGTGGCCGCGAGCAAGAAGGCACCGAACACCGCCAGGATCAGTGCCAGGGTGAGGGTGCCGATGTACATGCGCCGCAGGCCTTCGCGGCCCAGTGCACGTTGCTGGTATTCGCTGTAGGCCGCCTGAACGTCCAGGGCGTTGCGCACAATCTCGGCAGGCAGTCGCTGGGTGACCATCAGGTAGTGCCCCCGTGCCTGAAGCTGAAAGCTGCGGTCGGGCATCCAGGCGAGCGCCACGATGCGGGCGGAGTCGGGCATGGCCTCGTCATCGAGGTTTTCCACCTGGGCCATCACCCCTTTCTGTCGGGCATCCTGTCGCCATGAGGGGCTCACGCGCTCGGTCATCAGCGGCACATCGCCTGCGCCGCCCGCGCTCCACTCGACCTGGCCGTTTTCGCTGACCAGGCTCACGGTTTGTGCTCCCAGTTGTTCGCGCAGCCGCTCCAGCTCCAGCAGGCCGGGCAGGGTGTCTGGGTGGCTGCCCAGACGGTCGGCCGCCACCTGGGTTTTGGTCGCCAGGTCTCGGGTCAGGCTGTCCAGGGTGTTGCGTCCGAGGTTCAGACCGGCTTCGAGCGCACCCTCCACCCGCACGTCAAACCAGGTCTCGATGCTGCGGGAGACGAACTGGTAGGACACGGTGTAGATCAGCACGCCAGGCAACAAGCCGACCAGGCCGAAGATGCCGGCGAGTTTCAGCAGCAGGCGGCTGCCAAAGCGGCGCTGGCGCAGGCGCAGCACCAGCCGGCCCAAGGCCAACAAGATGACCAGACCCAGCAGGGCGGCTGTGGCCACATTGCCCCAGAGCAGCCAGTTGAAGTACGGCTCCAGTTGTTCGCTGTTCTGGGTGGCCAGCACCAACAGAAAGGTCAGGACCAGGCCACCGCCGAGCATGGCCACGCTGGCGATGATCCAGGTCCAGCGTTGGTTGAGTTTGAAGGCCGGCATGGGGCGTCAGCGTGCCGAGGTCACACCCACGCGCCGTTCGATCTGCAGCGTCCAGTCCGCCTGGCCACCCAGTCCAATCTGCAAAGGCCGGGGCAATTCGTTGGCATCGAGTTGGAAGCGGAAGTCCACATAGCAATCGGCCGGGGCCGCATCGCCCAGTTGCTCGGCGATCAGCCAGCGGCTGCCCTGACGCAGCACCTCCAGGGCTTCACTGAGGCGGCTGTAGGGGCGACTGAAACCGTCAAAGTTGAGCCGCCACTGGCGCGTCAAAGGCTGGTAGGCCAGACGCCAGCGTCGGGTGGCCGAGGCGATGCGGCGGTCCGTCCAGTACCAGCGCCTTTCGAACACCTCGGCTTGGGCCACGAACACCACGGCAATCCCTTTGGAAAGCATTTGTTCCACGTCGCGGTGCAGGTCGAAACGCACCTCGTAGCTGAGGGTCAGGCCGTCTTCGTCTTGTTGGGCCAACAGGCGGGCCAGTTCCGCGCCGCTGTTGGCCCAGGCCGCCCACGCCCCGCCGCCTGTGGAGGCCAGGGCGGCGGTCCACAGGGCAGAGGTGCTGCGGAGCAGCAGGTCTCGGCGGCGCATCACAGGCATCAGGAACCCAGAGGGGACTTGCTCAGCAGAGCGTAGAAGAAGCCATCCCCACGGTCGCGGCCGGCGGGGTCCAAGTATTCGACCACAGGCAGAAGGTGGCCGGGCGCAGGGTGCGCCTGTGCGTCGGGTGTGCGTTGCAAAAATGCGTCGATGCGGTCCTGGCCTTCCATTTTGAAGACCGAACACGTGCAGTAGAGCAGGTGACCGCCTGGTTTGAGCAGCGGCCACAGGGCGTTGAGGATGGCATCCTGGGTGCGCGCCAGGGCCGCGATGTCGGTCTCGCGCCGCAGCCAGCGCACGTCTGGATGGCGTCGCACGATGCCGGAGGCGCTGCAAGGCGCGTCCAGCAAGATGGCGTCAAAGGCCTGCCCGTCCCACCAGCTTTGCGGCTGGCTGGCATCGGCTGCCACGGTGCGCGCCTTCAATCCCAGGCGCTGCAAGGTGTCGTTCACACGGGCGAGGCGCTCGGGGTCAGCGTCCAGCGCGGTCACGTCCAGGTCGGCCAGTTCCAGCAGGTGAGCGGTTTTGCCACCCGGGGCCGCGCAGGCGTCGAGCACGCGGGCACCCGCAGGCAGCTTGTGCCCGCCGGCATACACGAGCAGGGGGGCTGCGATTTGAGCGGCTGCGTCCTGAACCGAGACGTCGCCTTGGTCAAAGCCGGGCAGGCGTTGCACCGGCACACCATGGGGCAGCACGATGGGTTGAGGCTGATCGGGGCTGTCGACGGAGGCGGTGGTGAGGTTGGTCAGCAGGCCAGCTTCGCTCAGACGGATACGGTAGGCGGCGGTGCGGCCATGGCGCAGGTTGGCGCGCAGTGTCATGGGCGGCTGTTCCTGATTGGCCATCAGGATGGCTTGCCAGTGCTCGGGCCAGTCCTTTTGCAGGCGCTTGATCCACCATGCCGGATGGTTGAAGTGGGCGACTGGGTCATCCTCCAACTCCGCAAGCAAGGTGGCTTGCTCACGCAGGAAGCGGCGCAGCACGGCGTTGACCAGACCGCTGGCTGGCTTGGCAAGCCGCTTGGCGGCTTCCACGGCCTGATCGACCAGGGTGTGGGCGTTGTACTCGGTGCCGCAAGCCAGGGCCAGCGCCGACAGCAGCAGGGCGTCCACCCAGGGCTGCGGGGCTTTGGGCACCAGGCGGCTGCGCAGGGCTTGCGCGGTGCCCAGGCGGCGCAGCACTGCGAAAGACAGGGCCTGCACGCCTGGGCGCTCGGCCGCTTTACGTGCGGCCAGCGCATCGGTCAGGGACTGGCCCTGACGGACGGCGGCCACCGCATCGGCACAGCCGCTCAGCAGTTGCCACAGCGGCAGTGACTGGGGAGAAGAAGTCGAAACCGTTTTGCTCATGCCGCGCAGTCTATGCGCTGCCCGGCTCAGGCTCCCAGGAAGTGCTTGCGATACCGAGACGGCAGGTCGGCAATGCGCATCAACATCGGCAGGTCAGCGGTGTTGAAATCAGGGTCCCAGGCCGGTGCGCCCAGCACCTTGGCGCCGACACGCAGATAGCCCTTGATCAGTGCGGGCGGTTCCACCTTCAGGTGGCGGTCCAGTTCGTCCACCGGCAGCGGCAGGCGTGGACGTACCTGAAGATCGATCGGGGCCAGGTGCGTCTGGCGCAGTTGCTCCCACAGGCTGGCGGCGACGTGGCCGCCGTCGCGCATGCTGATGCTGGCGCAGCCGATCATCGTGTCCAGGTCGTTGCGCACCATGAACTCGGCCAGCGCGCCCCACAGCGCCATGATGGCACCGCCGTTGCGGTGGTCGGGGTGCACGCACGAGCGGCCCAACTCCACCATCTTGCCTCGCAGTGGGCGCAGGCGGGTCAGGTCGAACTCGGTCTCGCTGTACAGGCCGCCAATGCGTTTGGCCGATTCAGGCGTCAGCACGCGGTAGGTACCAATCACGGGGCCGGGTTCGCCGGTGCCGGTGTCCAGACGCACCAGCAGGTGCTCGCAATACGGGTCAAACAGGTCGATGTCGTGACCGGCAGGGCTGCCCACGGGCACACTCAGGCGGGCGCCCATCTCCAGGGCGAACACCTCGTACCTCAGACGCTGCGCGGCGAGAACATCTTCCGCAGTGCGAGCCCAAACGACTTCAATGCCTGGCCGTGTGCCGGCCTCGGGCGTCGACCCCGGGTGAAGTGACCTCCGCGCGGCGCGGGACTCGGCCGACAGGTGGGAGGACAGGTCTGCCATCGGCAGGGTCGGCAGGGGGAGGTCACGCATTGTCTCTCTCCAATCTCAGGTCTTTGTGGACATGACTGGACAGTTTTGACGCGTCCGGTGACGGTGCGGTGAACATTGGATGACAGGCCTGTGACGAGGGGTAAGCACGTCCTATGAGAAATCCCGACCGTCTGGCGGGGTGCAGGCTGATAGGATGGACGGTATGAGCATCCAGATATTTGGCTTGCCGGTATCCCGCGGTGTGGCCATCGGTCGCGCGGTGCTGGTGGCCTCCAGCCGTATCGACGTGCCGCACGTCTTCATCGATCCCAGCTTGATCGACGGAGAAGTGGCGCGCCTGTTGGCAGCGCGCGATGGGGTGGCGGCCGAGTTTGATGTGCTCAAGCGCGATCTGCCGGCCGATGCGCCCGCCGAGTTGGCCGCGCTGCTGGACGTGCACCACATGCTCTTGCAGGACGACGCCTTGATCGGCGCCTCGGCCGACTGGATTCGTCAGCGCCATTACAACGCCGAATGGGCGCTGTCCGCCCAGTTGGAAGTGCTGGCGCGCCAGTTCGACGAGATGGAAGACGCCTACCTGCGTGAACGCAAGGCCGATCTGGAGCAGGTGGTCGAGCGTTTGCTGCGCAGCCTGGGCCGTGGGGCGCCGTCGGCGGTGCCCGAGCCGGGGCAAGGTGCTCACGACTTCGGGGGCGATGAGCCGCTGGTGCTGGTGGCCAGCGACATTGCGCCGGCCGACATGCTCAGCTTCAAGCGCAGTGTGTTCAAAGGTTTCGTCACCGATGTGGGCGGCAAGACCTCGCACACGGCCATCGTGGCGCGCAGCATGGACATTCCGGCTGTGGTGGGCGCGCGGCAGGCCAGCAACCTGATCCTTCAGGATGACTGCATCATCATCGATGGCGATGCCGGCCTGGTGATCGTGGATCCCTCGCCCATCGTGCTGGAGGAGTACCGCTTCCGCCAGCGCCAAAGTGAGTTGGAGCGCAGCCGCCTCGCGCGCTTGCGCCACACGCCGGCCGTCACGCTCGATGGCGAGCGCGTCGAGTTGGTGGCCAACATCGAGATGCCTGAAGACGCGCCCGCCGCCCTGGAAGCCGGGGCCGTGGGCGTGGGCCTGTTCCGCAGCGAGTTTCTGTTCATGAACCGCGGCGGCGACCTGCCCGACGAGGAAGAGCAGTACGACGCCTACCGCCGTGCGGTCGAGGCCATGAAGGGCCTGCCTGTCACCATCCGCACGGTCGACATCGGCGCCGACAAGCCCCTGGAGGGCATGACGCCATCTGAGTTGCGCCATGAATCGGTGCTCAACCCCGCCTTGGGCCTGCGCGCCATCCGCTGGAGTTTGTCTGAGCCCAGCATGTTCCGCCGGCAACTGCGGGCTTTGTTGCGCGCAGCTGCGCACGGCCCGGTCAAGGTCATGATCCCGATGCTGAGCAATCTGCGCGAGATCCGTCAGACCTTGGAGCACATCGAACATGCGCGCCGGCAACTGGCAGAGGCAGGCAAGCCTTTCGGCGAGGTGGAGATCGGCGCCATGATCGAGGTGCCTGCGGCCGCCTTGACCTTACCGGTGTTCCTGCGCCACTTCGACTTCATCTCCATTGGCACCAACGACCTGATTCAGTACACGCTGGCCATCGACCGGACCGATGAGGAGGTCTCCCACCTCTATGATCCGTGGAACCCGGCTGTGCTCAGCCTGATCCAGTCTTCGATTGCGCAGGCGCGTGCCGCCGGCAAGGGGGTGAGTGTGTGCGGTGAAATGGCGGGTGATCCGGCTTTCACCGAGTTGTTGCTGGCCATGGGGTTGCGCACGTTCTCGATGCACCCCACCCAAATTGCGTCGGTCAAGCAGCGCGTCTTGCGGGTGGACACACGGCGCCTCGCACCCCTGGTGCCCGAGGTGCTGGCCAGCGATGACCCGGAAGCGGCCTGCGGCGAGTTGTTTGCCACCGTGCATCGCGGGGGCACCTCGGCGCCCGTGGCGTGGTCGCCCGCTTCCGCGGAGATGCGCCAGAGCGCCTGAAGCATGGTCCCACGCGCAGGCGTGAGGACCACACCCGGGGTCACCGCTCGCCCAGTTGCTCCCAGCGTTCCAGCAAGACCAGCAGCTCTTCGTCGATCGCCTCGACGCGGGCATGCATGGCGGCCACGTTGGCGCCTTCTTTGCGGTAGATGTCCGGGTCGGCCAGTTGCCGGTTGAGTTCGGCCTGTTCGGTTTCCAGTGCCTCGATGCGGCCGGGCAACTCGTCGAGTTCACGCTGCTCCTTGTAGCTGAGCTTGCGCTTGGGTTGCGCCACCACCGGTGCCGCTGCAGGCGCGGCCGGGGCCGTGTCCGCTGCCACCGTCACGGGGGTACGGCTGTCGGCGGCGGCACCTTGTTTCGTGGCCGAGGCAATCGAAGCCGCACCCGGCTTGCCCGCCGCCAGGGCCTGTGCGCGGCGTGACTGGATCAGCCAGTCTTCCACACCGCCTTCGTACTCGCGCCAGCGCCCGACGCCTTCGGCCACCAGGGTGGAGGTGACCACGTTGTCGAGGAAGCGCCGGTCATGGCTGACCAGGAAGACGGTGCCCGGATAGTCGGCCAGCAGGTCTTCCAGCAGGTCGAGCGTGTCGATGTCCAGGTCGTTGGTCGGTTCGTCGAGCACCAGCACGTTGCTGGGCTTGGCGAACAGGCGTGCCAGCAACAGGCGGTTGCGCTCACCGCCGCTGAGCGTGCGCACGGGCGAGTTGGCGCGTGCGGGCGCGAACAGGAAGTCCTGCAGATAGCCCATCACGTGCTTGCGTGAGCCGTTGATCTCGATCCACTCGCTGCCGGGGCTGATGAAGTCGGCCAGCGTGGCATCCAGATTGAGGTGGTCGCGCATCTGGTCGAAGTAGGCGACTTGCAGGTTGGCACCTTGCTTGACCGTGCCACTGTCCGGGGCCAGCTCGCCCAGGATCATCTTCAGCAGCGTGGTCTTGCCCGCGCCGTTGGGGCCCACCAGACCCACCTTGTCGCCGCGCAAGATGGTGCCGCTGAAATCGCGCACCACGGTGCGGCCGCCGAAGGCCTTGGAGACGTTTTCCAGCTCGGCCACGATCTTGCCGCTGCGGTCGCCTTGCGACACGTCCAGCTTGACGCGACCGATCACCTCACGGCGCGCGGCGCGGGTGCTGCGCAATTCGTCTAGGCGCTTGATGCGGGCCACGGCGCGGGTGCGACGGGCTTCGACGCCCTTGCGGATCCAGATCTCTTCCTGGGCCAGCAGCTTGTCGAATTTGGCGTTGGTGACGGCCTCGTCGGCCAGCTGCTGGGCCTTGAGCCCCTGGTAGGCCGTGAAATTGCCGGGATAAGTGCGCAGCTCACCGCGGTCGAGCTCGACGATGCGCGTACAGACGTTGTCCAGGAAGGCGCGGTCGTGGGAAATCAGCACGATGGCGCCCTTGAAGGCCACCAGCAGCTCTTCCAGCCAGGCAATGGCGTCCAGGTCCAGGTGGTTGGACGGCTCGTCGAGGAAGAGCACGTCCGGGCTGGCCACCAGCGCACGCGCCAGGGCCACGCGCTTCTTGGTGCCGCCCGACAGACCGTCGATCGCCAGGCTCGCATCCAGGCGCAGACGCTGCAGGGTCTCGTCTACCCGTTGTTCCCAGTTCCAGCCATTGCGCGCCTCGATGAAGGTCATCAGGGCATCCAGATCGGCGCCTTCTTCGTGGGCCTCGAAGCGCTCACGGGCGGCCTTGACCTCGGCCAGACCCTCGCTGACGGTGCTGAACACGGTCGCGTCGTCGGCAAAGCTGGGCTCTTGCGGCACATAGGCGATGTCGATGTCGTTTTGCACCTGCAAGATCCCGTCGTCGGGCTTTTCCAGTCCGGCCATGATTTTCAGCAGCGAGGACTTGCCGGTGCCATTGCGGCCGATCAGGCCAACGCGTTCACCGGTTTCGAGCGCAAAGGCGGCGTGGTCGAGCAGGGCCACGTGGCCATAGGCCAGGCAGGCATCGCTCAGGGTCAAAAGAGCCATGAAAGAAACGATCCAGAGAGGAAAAAGAAGGCGCCAGCACCGCCGACGCAGGTGCTCATTGTCGCTGCTGGCGCTGCACGGCGCTCTCGAGCGCGTCAATGAAGCGTTGCGCGACGTTCCAGCCGGTCTGGTCGGTGATCTCCTGGAAGCAGGTCGGGCTGGTCACGTTGATCTCGGTGAGGCGGTCGCCGATGATGTCCAGGCCCACCAGCAGCAGGCCGCGTGCGGCCAGAATCGGCCCCAGTTCCCGGGCAATCGCCCAGTCGGACTCGCTCAAAGGCTGGGCCACACCCTTGCCGCCAGCCGCCAGGTTGCCACGCACCTCGCCGCCTTGCGGGATGCGGGCCAGGGCATAGGGCACGGGCTCGCCGTCGATGACCAGCACGCGCTTGTCACCTTCGCTGATAGCTGGCAAGAAGGCCTGCACCATGATGGTCTGCGTGCCGTCCTTGGTCAGCGTCTCGGCGATGCTGCCCAGGTTCAGACCATCGTCCTTCACGCGGAAGATGCCCATGCCGCCCATGCCGTCCAGCGGCTTGAGGATGATGTCGCGGTGCTCGGTGTGGAAGGCGCGCACGGCCTCGATGCTGCGGGTGACCAGGGTGGGGGCGATGTGCAGCGGGAATTCGAGGATGGCCAGCTTTTCCGGGTGCTCGCGCAGCGCCTGTGGCTTGTTGAAGACACGCGCGCCTTCGCGCTCGGCCTGGGTCAGCAGGTGGGTCGCGTACAGGTACTCGGCGTCAAACGGCGGGTCCTTGCGCATCAGCACCGCGTCCATGCTGCTCAGTGCGACAAGGGCCAGCTCCTGCTCGTCAAACCAGTCGTGCGCATCGCCAGTCAGGGTGATGCGGCGGGCCTGCGCCTGTACCAGACTGCCGCGCTGCCACACCACTTGTTGAGGCTCGCAGGCCCACAGCTCATGTCCGCGTGAGGCGGCCTCGCGCATCATCGCGAAGGTGCTGTCCTTGTAGGTCTTGAAGGTGTGCAGAGGGTCGGCGACAAACAGGAGTTTCATGATGGTCTGCAGATCGAGGGTCGGGCGCACAACCTCGGTGTGCGCCTGAGGTGTGCGGGGGGAGTCAAGGGGTGTCCGAAGGACGAGCCCTGAAGTGTTCCACGAACAGCGTCAGCACGCCCGCCACCAAGCCCCAGAAGGCCGAGCCCACGCCCATCAGCGTGACGCCCGACAGCGTCACCAGAAACGTGATAACGGCGGCCTCACGGTAGCGGGTGTCCTGCAGCGAGGCGGCCAACCCGTTCGCGATGGTGCCCAGCAGGGCCAGCCCCGCCACGCCCATGATGAGCGCGGGGGGAAAGGCGGTCAAGACGCCGGCCACGGCACCGCCCAGCGCGGCCATCACCAGGTAGAACAGACCGGCCATCAGAGCCGCGGTGTAACGCTTGTGCGCATCCGGATGGGCGTGCGGCTGCAGCACGATGGTGGCGGTGATGGCCGCCAGATTGAAGGCGTAGCCGCCAAAGGGCGCCAGCAGCACCGTGATCACCCCAGACCAGCTCATCAAGGGCGACACCGGCGTGCGATAGCCAAACACCCGGATGGCCGACACACCCGGCACTGCCTGCGAGGCCATGGTCACGATGAACAGCGGCAGCCCCATGCCCAGAATTGCCCGCCACGACCATTGTGGTGTCACCCAGACGGGCAGGGCTGGCTCCCAGCGCAAGGCCGCGGTGTGCAACTGGCCTTGCACAGTGGCCAGCAGCACCGCCACCACCAGGACACCGGGGATGGCGTAGCGGGGCCACAGGCGTTTGCCAAGCAAGTAAGTGAGCAGCATGCCCACCACCAGCACCGGCTGAGGCGTGGCGGCCGCAAAGGCCAGCAGCGCAAACTTCGCCAGGATGCCGGCGAGCAAGGCGGCCGCCAGGGCGACAGGAATGCGGTTCATGACCCGCTCGAACCAGCCCGTGACCCCGCACAGCCACATCAACGCCCCGCACAGTACGAAGGCGCCCGTGGCTTCAGCCAGGCTCACGCCACCACCGGCTGCGCTCGCGATCACGGCCGCGCCAGGGGTGGACCAGGTGATGAGGATGGGGGCACGGGCCCACAGCGACAGGCCCAGCGTGCCCAGCCCCATGCCGACGCCCAGAGCCAGCACCCACGACGTCACCTGGGCCGGTGTGGCACCCAGCGACTGGGCTGCATGAAATATCAGGGCGATGGTGCTGGTGAAGCCCACCAGCGTGGCGACGAAACCGGACGAGATCGCCGTGAGGGAGGTGTCCCGGGCGATCTGGCGCAGGGAAAGCGGCGCCTGGTTCAGATCTCCACCTTGGAGCCCAGTTCCACCACGCGGTTGGTGGGCAGGTTCAGGAAGGCCGCAGCACCGGAGGCGTTACGGTGCATGCTGGCAAACAGCTTCTCCCGCCAAGGCGCCATGCCCCCACCCATGGTCGGGATCACGATGTCGCGCGACAGGAAGTAACTTGTCTCCATGTCGTCCAGGAAAACGCTGTGCTCCTTGAGCAATTTGAGCGCACGCGGCACATCGGGCTCGTTTTTGAACCCGTAGTGAAGGATGACCTGCCAGCAGTCATTGCCCAAGTCTTCCACCTCGATCCGGTTCTTCAGTGGGATCCAGGGCACTTCATGCGAGCGCACCGTCACGAACAAGTTTTGCTTGTGCAGCACCTTGTTGTGCTTGAGGTTGTGCAACAGCGCATTGGGGGTGGTGCCCGCATCGGCGTTCAGGAACACGGCCGTGCCATCCACGCGCAGCGGAGGGCTGCAGAACACGGCCTCCAGGAAGGGGCGCAAATCGATGGCATCCGACCGCAGGCTGCTGCTGAGCAACTCACGACCATCTTTCCAGGTCATCATCAGGCTGAACATCACGATGCCGATCAGCAGCGGGAACCAGCCGCCGTCGATCACCTTGATGACGTTGGCACTGAAGAACATCAGGTCGATGGCAAAGAAGAAGGCTGTGGCCAGCACACACACCATCCATGACATCTTCCAGGCGAAGCGGATGACAAAGAAGGTCATCACCGTGGTGATCATCATGTCGATGGTGACCGTGATGCCATAGGCCGCCGCCAACTTGCCGCTGGAGCCGAAAAAGATCACGGCCAGCACGATGCAGCCGTACAGTGCCCAGTTCACGAAGGGGATGTAGATCTGACCGGTTTCCTTTTCAGAGGTGTGCAGGATCCGCAGGCGAGGCAGGTAACCCAGCTGGATCACCTGCTTGGTGACCGAGAAGGCCGCCGTGATCAGGGCTTGCGACGCGATCACCGTGGCGCAAGTGGCCAGACCCACAAGCGGATAGAGCGCCCAGTGCGGCGCCATCTCGAAGAAGGGGTTGGCCACGTTCTCCGGGTGAGCCAGCAACATCGCGCCCTGGCCGAAGTAGTTCAGCACCAGAGCGGGCATGACCAAGCTGAACCAGGCCAGACGGATGGGCAGCTTGCCGAAGTGCCCCATGTCCGCATACAGCGCTTCGGCACCGGTCGCGCACAGGATGACGGCGCCCAGCGCGATGAACGCCAGCATCGGGTGATCCGCGATGAAGCTCAGGGCGTACAGCGGGTTCATGGCGGCCAGCACCGTCGGGTTTTGCAGCACATGGTACAGACCCAACAAGGCCACCACGATGAACCACAGTGCCGTGATGGGGCCAAAGAACTTGCCGATGCCAGTGGTGCCATGCTTTTGCACCATGAACAGCAGCGTCAGCACCACCAGCGTGATGGGCACCACGTAGCGCTCCAGTTGTGGCGCAGCCACCTCCATGCCCTCCACGGCAGAGAGCACCGAGATGGCCGGGGTGATCACCCCGTCCCCAAAGAAGATGGCGGTGCCAAAGATGCCCAGGGCCAGCAACTTGCCCCGCAAGGCCGGCTTGTCTTTCACGGCGGTGGAGGCCAGCGTGAGCATGGCCACCAGACCACCTTCGCCGTTGTTGTCGGCCCGCAGGATCAGTGTCACGTACTTCAGCGACACGATCACGGTCAGTGTCCAGAACATCATCGACAAGATGCCGTAGATGTTTTCCGGTGTCAGGGGAAGGTGCCCGTGGTTGAACACTTCTTTGAGTGCATACAGTGGGCTGGTGCCGATGTCACCGTAGACGATGCCGATGGCACCCAGGGTCAGGGCAGCCAGTTCTTTGGCGTTGGGTTTGGCGTGAGGAGCGTGTTGCACGATGACGGAGCTTCCCGAGACAACGAGTACGCCATTCTGCCTGCGTTCACAGACATTTTGTTGCACCGCAACAGTGCATGAGCGTCAGGTGTACACCTCGGCATCTGGATCGTGCGCTTCCAATTCGTAACTGGCGGCCAGCATGGCCAGTCGCGCCACCACGCCGTACATGTAGAAGCGGTTCGGCGCACTCGCACCCGGTTTCACACCGGGACGGGGCAGTTGCGTCGGTTCCGGGAAGCCCAGGGGAACAAAATGTGACCCAGGCGCGTTCAGGTTCTCGTCCACACCTCGGTCGGCGTGTACACGGTAGAAGCCACCCACGACATAGCGGTCGATCATGTAGACCACGGGCTCGGCCACGGCCTCGTTGATTTGCTCGTACGTGGCCACCCCCTCCTGAATCAGGACGCGGTTGACGCTCTGGCCGTCCTTGACCACCGACATCTTGTTGCGCGTTCGGCGGTTGAGGTCGGCCACTTCCTTGGCATCACGCACCGTCATGATGCCCATGCCGTAGGTGCCGTTGTCGGGCTTGACCACCACAAACGGCTTTTCGTTGATGCCGTATTCCTTGTACTTGCGGCGCACCTTGCTCAGCATCGCGTCCACCTGCGTCTCCAGGCATTCCAGGCCTGTGCCCTCCTGGAAATTCACTTCGTCGCACACCGAGTACATCGGGTTGATCAACCACGGGTCCATGCCCAGCAGCTTGGAAAACTTTTTGGCCACTTCCTCGTAGGCGGCAAAGTGCTGGCTCTTGCGGCGCACAGCCCATCCTGCGTGCAGCGGCGGCAGCAGGTACTGCTCGTGCAGGCCCTGCAGGATCTCCGGAATGCCGGCCGACAGGTCGTTGTTCAACAGGATGGTGCAGGGGTCGAAGTGCTTCAATCCCAGGCGGTGACGCGTGCGCACCATCGGCTCCAGGGTCAGGTGGCTGCCATCGGGCAGGGCCACGTCCGTGGGCTCGGTGATGCTTTCATCCAGAGAGCCCAGGCGCACATTCAACCCGGCCAGCGTGAAGATCTGAATCAGGCGCGCCACGTTCGACAGATAGAAGGTGTTGCGCGTGTGCTTTTCCGGGATCAGCAGCAGGTTCTTGGCCTCGGGACAGATCTTCTCGATCGCGGCCATCGCCGCCTGCACCGCCAGCGGCAGCATCTCTTGCGTCAGGTTGTTGAAACCGCCCGGAAACAGATTGGTGTCCACCGGTGCGAGCTTGAACCCTGCATTGCGCAGGTCGACCGAGGTATAGAACGGCGGGGTGTGCTCCATCCACTCCAGACGGAACCAGCGTTCGATGGCAGGCACGGACTCCAGCATCCGCTGCTCGAGTTCGTTGATGGGGCCGGTCAGCGCGGTGATCAGGTGAGGAACCATGGGGGGAAGCGCCTTGTGAAGTGAGGAGGTAGGAAGCCTATTTTAGGAAGATCGCTGCCTGTTGGCGTTCAGCGTCATGCAACACAGCGATGCAAAAAAACAAAGAGGGCCTCCCGAAAGAGGCCCTCTTTTCATGTTGGAGGCCGTGAACTGATACGGCCTCCGGTTCCGTGTTCAGGAGATCACTTGTGGTAGGCGGTCTCGCCGTGCGAAGTGATGTCCAGACCTTCGCGCTCTTCCTCTTCGGGGACGCGCAGACCGATCACCAAGTCCACGATCTTGTAGCAGATCGCAGCAACGATGCCCGACCAGACGATGGTGATGACCACGCCCTCAGCCTGCACCAGCAACTGGTGAGCGATGGAGAAGTCTTCGGCGCCCGTGCCACCCAGACCAGGCGCTGCGAACACACCGGTCAGCAATGCGCCGGCGATGCCGCCCACGCCGTGGATGCCGAACACATCCAGTGCATCGTCAGCACCCAGCATCTTCTTGAGGCCACTGACACCCCACAGGCAGATGAAGCCGGCGATCAGGCCCATCACGATGGCGCCCATCGCGCCGACCGAGCCGCAAGCCGGTGTGATGACCACCAAGCCGGCCACGGCACCCGAGGCGGCACCCAGCATCGAGGCCTTGCCCTTGAACAGGGCCTCACCCACACACCAGGCCAGCACGGCAGCAGCGGTAGCCAGCAGCGTGTTGATGAAGGCCAGGGCGGCGCTGCCGTTGGCTTCCAGGGCGGAGCCAGCGTTGAAGCCGAACCAACCCACCCACAGCAGCGAAGCACCCACCATGGTCAGCGTCAGCGAGTGCGGCGTGAAGGACTCACGACCGTAGCCAAGGCGCTTGCCCACCATGTAAGCACCCACCAGACCGGCCACGGCCGAGTTGATGTGCACCACGGTGCCACCGGCGAAGTCCAGGGCGCCCTTGCTCAGCAGGTAGCCACCGGCGCCCCACACCATGTGGGCGATCGGCAGGTAGCTGAACGTGAACCACAGCGCGCTGAACAGCAGCACGGCACCGAACTTGATGCGCTCGGCAAAGGCGCCGACGATCAGGGCGCAGGTGATGCCTGCAAAGGTGCACTGGAAGGCCACGAAGATCAGTTCAGGGATCTTGGCATCCGGCGTGAAGGTGTCAGCCATCGAGGCGGGCGTGATGCCGCTCAGGAAGGCCTTGGACAGGTCACCGATGATGGTGCCAGCCCCACCGAAGGCCAGGCTGTAGCCGTAAGCGGCCCACAGCACGGAGATCAGCGAGAACACCACCAGCACCTGCATCAGCACCGACAGCATGTTCTTGCTGCGCACCAGGCCACCGTAGAACAGGGCCAGGCCGGGGACAACCATCAGGATCACCAGGATGGTGGAGACCATCATCCAGGCGGTATCGCCCTTGTTGACGGTGGGGGTGGGGGTGGGGGCTGCTTCGGCAGCCGAGGCGGCTTCCGGCGCCACAGCAGCGGCGGGGGCCACCGCTGCCTCGACGGCGGAAGCGATCTCGGGGGCCGACGCTGCAACTTCTTGGGCGTGGGCGACGCCCAGCAGGCCCAAGGCCGCGAGCCCCAGCGCGAATGACGCAATGAGCTTTCTCATGAAATGCCTCTTGATAGAACGAATGGTGTGACGGCGCGAATCCCCGCAGGGCATGTCGGCCACAAGTGCGAAAGTCGGATCAGGTGTGTGGCCCGATCACAGGGCGTCCTTGTCCATCTCGCCGGTGCGGATGCGGATCACCTGCTCCAGCGGGGTGACGAAAATCTTGCCGTCACCAATCTTGCCGGTGCGGGCCGATGTTTCGATGGCTTCGATCACGCGGTCGAGGATGGCGTCATCCACGGCTGCTTCGATCTTCACTTTGGGCAGGAAGTCGACCACATACTCCGCGCCACGGTACAGCTCGGTGTGGCCTTTCTGACGACCAAAACCCTTGACTTCGGTCACCGTGATGCCCTGAACGCCGATGGCGGACAGAGCCTCACGGACTTCGTCAAGCTTGAAGGGCTTGACGATGGCGGTCACCATTTTCATGATGGGTACTCCGGTGAGGTTGGTGAAAAATTGTTGACACCCATCATCTGCATGAACCGTGCCAACACAATGCAGGCATGTGGGTCTGACTCAGATCACCCGTGCGCGCCGGCTTTCCGGTCCCTCGCATGAATTGACGCACTGAGGTGGTGCGTCGTGACGGTGATCCGATCTCGCAGCGTGGCATATCCACCAAAACGGTGCCATACCCAGGAACTCCCGAATGCGGGGGGACCGCCCCTCAGAGGGAATGTCCGTTTCTCTTGGGCTCCACACAATCGACGCTTTGTCGCGGAGCGGCGCGATTGCGTCTGGATCCCTTTCATGTCACTTGCCATCGTTCACAGTCGTGCCCTGGATGGCCTCAAAGCGCCTGAGGTCACCGTCGAAGTCCATCTCGCCAACGGCCTGCCGTCGTTCACCCTGGTGGGGTTGGCGGACACCGAAGTGAAAGAGGCCCGCGAACGGGTCCGAGCAGCTCTGAGCAACAGTGGGCTGGAGTTTCCGTTCAACAAGCGCATCACGGTCAATCTGGCTCCGGCCGATCTGCCCAAGGAGTCGGGACGTTTCGATCTCCCCATCGCCCTGGGCATCCTGGCCGCCATGGGACATCTCGACCCTGATCGACTGCGGACGCTGGAGTTTGCCGGCGAGTTGTCGTTAGGTGGAGAGTTGCGACCGGTCCGGGGAGCCCTGCCCATGGCGCTGGCGCTGTTGAAGTCCGCTCGGGATGGGCAGGCGCGCGGCCTGGTTTTGCCCCAGCCCAGTGCCGAGGAGGCCGCGCTGGTGGACGGGGCCTGCCTGTACGGGGCCCGTCATTTGATGGAGGTGGTCGAGGCCCTCAGGCCGGCGGGGCAGGGCACTGGCGCCACCTTGGTGCGCACCCAGTCGGTGCCTGCCTTCGTCGCTGCTGACGGTGCTGCTTTGTCGGATCTGCGGGAGGTCAAGGGGCAGTCTGCCGCGAAGCGCGCGCTGGAGATCGCTGCTGCAGGGGCGCACTCGGTGTTGATGATGGGCCCGCCCGGCAGCGGCAAATCGATGCTGGCCCAGCGCTTTGTCAGCTTGCTGCCAGAACTTGCACCCGAGGAAGCCCTGGAGTCCGCGGCCGTGCTCAGCCTGGCAGGGCATTTTGATGCCCGTCGCTGGCGGCAACGAACGGTCCGCAGTCCGCACCACACGGCTTCGTCTGTGGCGTTGGTGGGCGGTGGTGCCCCACCACGGCCTGGCGAGATCTCGTTGGCACATCATGGCGTGCTTTTTCTCGATGAACTGCCCGAGTTCCCTCGCGCGGCCCTGGAGGCCTTGCGCGAACCACTCGAAACGGGCCACATCACCATTTCCCGTGCCGCGCGACGTCATGATTTCCCGGCGCGCTTCCAACTCATCGCCGCGATGAATCCCTGTCCGTGCGGGCACTTTGGCAACCCCCTCAAAGCCTGTCGCTGTACGCCTGATCAGGTGGCGCGTTACCAAGGGCGGCTCAGTGGCCCCCTGCTGGATCGCATCGATGTGCAGGTGGAGGTTCCCGCGGTGGCGCCCGAGGTGCTGGCAGGCAGCCCTGACGGGTCTTCGTCGGCCGAAATCGCCCAGCGCGTGGCTGCCGCTCGTGCTCGACAATGGTCAAGACAGGGGCAACTCAACGCCACTCTGGAGGGGGCTGCGCTGGAGCAGCATGCCGGCGCCGAGCCCGCTGCCCAGGCTTTCCTGCAGTCGGCCTGCGCCCGCCTGGGGTGGTCAGGGCGGGCCTTCCATCGGGTGCTCAAATTGGCGCGCACCATCGCCGATCTGGCGGAAGCCGAACGCATTGCCACTGCTCACATGGCCGAAGCCATTCAGTACCGACGTGCGCTGGCTTCGTCTTGATCTGGCAGGGTGTGCCCTTCGGTGCTTCAGGGCTAGACTCTGCACCATCCAAACAAGCTGGAGATCTCCGCATGTCTTGCCTACATCAGCCACGCACCCGCACAGCACTCGCGGCCATGGCACTGTCTCTTCTGGCCACTTCGGGCTGGGCTCAATCGACCCCACCGAGCGCGAATGCGAGCAAGAAGCCAGGTCAGGCGGTTCAGGCCGCTGCCCCCTGGGTTCAGGTCGATTCCGCCTGGATTCGCCCCATGGTCAAGGGGCAAACGGCCACTGGAGGCTTCATGGTTCTGACAGCGCGCCAGCCACTGACCCTGGAGGCTTTTGCCATGGCTCGCACGGGTGTGCCCGAGTTGCACGAAATGACCATGGATGGTCAAGTCATGCGCATGCGGGCCATCTCGAATCTGGCCTTGCCTGCTGGACAGGCCGTGGTACTGCGTCCCGGCGGCCATCACCTGATGCTGACCCAGCTTCAAGAACCCCTGACAGAGGGTGAAGTGCTGCAATTGACCCTGAAGCTGCGCACAGCCGATGGCAAGGTGGTCACTCAGGCCATCAGCGTTCCGGTCAAGGCACACATGATGATGCCTTCTGGCGGAGCATCTGCCACGACGCCTTCAGGCATGGCGGCACAACCTGCCGCACATCAGCACCATCACGGCATGGCTCACTGATCTTCCAGGCGACGAGGGGGATACGTATCCCAATTCTGGCAGCCTGGACATTGCCAGAAGTAATGTTGACTCTCGAAGCCGCAGGCCGCGCAGCGGTATCGCTGCAGCGGTTTGGCGGCGCTGGTCAGTGCTTTTTGCAGGACCTCTACCTCGGGCTCTTCCAGAGGCACATGGCTGACCAGTCGTTCGCGGATCAGACTTTGGGCAGCCGACAGCGATGGCTGTTGGCGCAGGTGTCGCATGATGGCATCGCGGCGGTCTGTTGCGTCGGGTTGCAACTCGCCGATGGCGTTCAACACATCCATCGTGGGCGCCTGGGCGTACACCGACTGTAGTTTGTTCAGTGCTGTCGGCACCGCATCGCACGCCCGGGCACTGCGTGCATAGTCCATGGCAATCAAGGCAAAGGCCTGCGGTTGCTTGAACATCAACTCGTCCCAAACCTGCAGCGCTTCGGCGTGTTTGCCCTGGCGGACCAGTCGCTGGCCTTGCAACACCAGGGGGCGTGCCGCCTGCGGGGCCGCTTCCCGGGCTCGCGCCAAGGCCTGATCGGCCTCATCGGCTCGGCCACGCGCATCGGCTTCCTGAGCCACTTCACACCAATGGTGGGCACTGCGCTGCGAAAAAGACCCCGTGCCTGTTGCCTCCAACTGACGCGCCACCTCGATGGCCGGGTGCCAATTGCGGGAGCGCTCATACAGAGACAGCAAGGCGAGTCGGGCATCGGTGCTGAAAGCAGTGCCCTCAAGGGCCTTGAAGGCTTCTTCGGCGCGGTCGAACAGGCCCGCCTTCATGAAGTCATGCGCCAGCGCATGCTGGGCACGCTCTCGTTCCTCCCGCTTCAGATCGCCGCGGGACAAGAGGTGCTGGTGGATGCGGATGGCTCGCTCGTACTCGCCCCGCCGGCGAAACAGGTTGCCCAATGCGAAGTGCAGATCTGTGGTGCCGGGGTCGTGCTGAACGGCTTCAATGAAGGCGTCAATGGCTTTGTCCTGCTGCTCATTGAGCAGCAGGTTCAGACCCTTGAAATAAGCCTGAGGCGACGCCTGATCCTCGCGCTTGAGTTGCCGCAGGTCGAGTCGAGAGGCGACCCAGCCCAGCAAAAATACCACCGGGGCTGCCAGAAGCAGCCAGTACAGATCGAATTCCATGGGCTCCGAGAAAGAGTCTTGCGCCAGCCGCCACGTTACTTGACGGGTTTGCGGGGCGCGGGCATGTCAGGAGGAAAGGGGAGTTCGGGCGGCAAGGTCAGTTCGGAAACATCGCTTTGTCCACCCGCCACCAAGGCTGATGCCGTGCCTGCTTCGGTTTTGACGGGGGCGGGCATCAACAGGAGACGGTTGCGGGCTTCGCGACGCTGGCGCCACCAACTTGGCACCATGGCCAGAACCCCTGCGGCACAGCCCAGTGCGAAGGCCGCCAGCACGATGAACACCATCGGGGCCTGCCACTGGTAGCCGAGGAACCATTTGAGCGACACCGTGTGCTGGTTGTTCAGCGCAAAGGCGAACAGAACGAAGAACAGGAGGCCGCGCCACAACCAGTTCAAGGTACGCATGGGTGTTTCAGCTGTCAGAGGTGTCGGAAGAACCCACAGTATCCACCTTGTCGACCCCTTCGCGCAGGGCTTTGCCCGGTTTGAAGTGCGGCACCAGCTTTTCCGGGATCAACACCTGCTCGCCCGTGCGAGGGTTGCGCCCCATGCGCGGTGGGCGACGGCTGATGGAGAAACTCCCAAAGCCTCGGATCTCGATGCGATGCCCCTTGGCCAGCGCCTCCGACATGGCGTCCAGGATGGTCTTGACGGCAAATTCGGCGTCGCGCTGCGTCAGCTGGCCAAAGCGTTCGGCCAGTCGGGCCACGAGGTCAGAACGGGTCATGTCAAAGAGGCGAAAAATGGGAGGTTGTGATGAGCATCAGCAAAAAGCCCCACGGGCCTGGCGGGCCAGGACCTGGGGCTTTGTACCACGCTCATCACAACCCCCGTCGGCCGAAGCCGGCAGGGATGTGATGCGCAGAAGGCAGATCAACCGTTGTTCTGGTCGAGCTTGGCCTTCAGCAGGGCGCCCAGGCTGGTGGTGCCGGAGCCTTCCTTGGTGGTGTCAGCGCTCAGACGCTGCAGAGCTTCTTGCTGCTCGGCGTTGTCCTTGGCCTTGACCGACAGCTGGATGTTGCGGGTCTTGCGATCGATGTTGATGATCACGGCCGAGACTTCGTCGCCTTCCTTCAGCACGTTGCGAGCGTCTTCAACGCGGTCGCGGCTGATTTCGGAAGCGCGCAGGTAACCGACGATGTCGTCACCCAGGTTGATCTCGGCACCCTTGGCGTCCACGGTCTTCACGGTGCCAGTGACGGTGGCACCACGGTCGTTCAGGGTCGTGAAGTTGGTGAACGGGTCGCTGTCCAGCTGCTTGATGCCCAGGGAGATGCGCTCGCGCTCGACGTCGATGGCCAGAACGATGGCTTCGACTTCCTGGCCCTTCTTGTAGTTGCGCACGGCAGCTTCGCCGGGCTCGTTCCAAGACAGGTCGGACAGGTGAACCAGACCGTCGATGCCGGCGGCCAGACCCACGAACACGCCGAAGTCGGTGATCGACTTGACGGGACCCTTGACCTTGTCACCGCGGTTGAAGTTCTGAGCGAAGTCGTCCCATGGGTTCGGCTTGCACTGCTTCATGCCCAGGGAGATGCGACGCTTGTCTTCGTCGATTTCCAGGACCATGACTTCCACTTCGTCGCCCAGGTTGACGATCTTGTTGGGAGCGATGTTCTTGTTGGTCCAGTCCATTTCGGAGACGTGCACCAGGCCTTCGATGCCGGGTTCGATCTCAACGAAAGCGCCGTAGTCAGCGATGTTGGTGACCTTGCCGAACAGGCGGGTCGAAGCGGGGTAACGGCGCGACACGCCAACCCACGGATCGTCGCCCATTTGCTTCAGACCCAGCGAAACGCGGTTCTTCTCGGCGTCGAACTTCAGAACCTTGGCGGTCAGCTCTTGGCCCACGGTCACCACTTCGGACGGGTGACGGACACGGCGCCAGGCCATGTCGGTGATGTGCAGCAGGCCGTCGATGCCGCCCAGGTCCACGAACGCACCGTATTCGGTGATGTTCTTGACCACGCCATTGACGATCGCGCCTTCGCGCAGGGTTTCCATCAGCTTGGCGCGCTCTTCGCCCATCGAGGCTTCGACCACAGCGCGACGCGACAGCACAACGTTGTTGCGCTTGCGGTCCAGCTTGATGACCTTGAATTCCATGGTCTTGCCTTCGAACGGCGACATGTCCTTGACAGGGCGCGTATCGAGCAGCGAACCAGGCAGGAAGGCACGGATGCCGTTGACCAGAACGGTCAGGCCGCCCTTGACCTTGCCATTGACGGTACCGGTCACGAAGTCGCCAGACTCCAGAGCGGTTTCCAGCGACAGCCACGAAGCCAGACGCTTGGCCTTGTCGCGCGACAGGATGGTGTCGCCGTAGCCGTTTTCGATGGCATCCACGGCCACGGAAACGAAGTCACCGACTTGGACTTCGATCTCGCCCTGGTCGTTGCGGAACTCGTCGATGGGCACGTACGCTTCGGACTTCAGGCCGGCGTTGACCACCACGAAGTTGTGTTCGACGGCCACCACCTCAGCGGTGATGACTTCGCCGGTGCGCATGTTGGCACGTTGCAGCGACTCTTCAAAAAGGGCGGCAAAAGATTCAGACATTGAATTTCCTGTGCTGGGGTGAGCCAGCGGTAACGCTCAGATCGACAGGAACGACCGGAACGGGTTGGGTTGAAGAACATGACAGCCAAGCCACCGAGGGGGCGACCCAGATTGCTCATGCCCTGGCCTGGCGGTCAGGGCCGGCTGTCACAGCCTTGTATCGGCCTGCGTCGCGTCGCGAACTCAATGTCCGGCGATCACGTGAGGCCAGCCTTCGACCCACCAACCCAGCACAGTGTCCATCGATGCTTCGATGGACAATGCGGAATTGTCGAGTTTGCGGGCATCTGCAGCAGGCACGAGAGGCGACACGGCACGGGTACGGTCCCGCAGGTCGCGCGCCTCCAAATCTGCGCAAATCTCGTCTAGGTTAGCAGAAAATCCTTTTTGGATCAATTGCTTGTACCGGCGCTCGGCGCGCTCGGCAGCTGTGGCGGTCAGAAAGACCTTCAGCGCTGCATCCGGGAAAATCACCGTGCCCATGTCGCGGCCATCGGCCACCAGGCCCGGCAGGCCGCGGAAAGCCTTTTGCAGCTCGACCAGGGCCTGACGCAGGCCGGGCACTGCCGAGATGCGCGAGGCGGTCTGACCGACTTCTTCGCGACGCAAGGCATCACTGACATCGCGGTCATCCACCCAGATGTGTTCGCCGTCGAAACGCAGGCTGATGTCGTGGCCGACGCGGCGGGCCAGGGCTTCTAGCGCTTGCGCGTCGTCCAGATCGACCTGCTGTTCGAGCGACAGCAGGGCCGTGATGCGGTAGAGCGAGCCCGAGTCCAGGAACTTGTAGCCCAGGCGGTGGGCCAGCGCGCTGGCCAAGGTGCCCTTGCCCGAGGCCGTGGGCCCGTCCACCGTGATCACCGGGATCAGGTCCGGGTCGGTCTGGGCCACCTGGAACAGCGACTCGAAATAGTCGGGGAAGGTCTTGCCCACGCAGCGCGGGTCATCAATGCGAACCGACACCGGCTTGCCCGCCACGGCGGTCGGCGCCAGCGGGTTGAAGGCGGCCAGCGAGAAGCACATGGCCATCCGGTGGTCGTCGTAGGTGTGGATGCTGGCGTGCTGCCAGGCGCCGGTGGCGGGTGGCGTGACCTCGATGAAGTCCTCGCCTTCGACCACGGTGGCACCGAGCTTGCGCAGTTCGCAGGCCATCGCGGCGATGCGGTCGGTTTCCTTCACGCGCCAGCTGGCGATGTTGCGCAGGCGGGTCGTGCCCTGGGCGTACAGGGCCATCACCGCCAGGGTCATGGCCGCATCGGGGATGTGGTTGCAGTCCATGTCCACGGCGGTCAGTGGCCAGGTGCCGCGGCGGATTTCCAGCCAGTTCGGGCCAGACGTGACCTGGGCGCCCATGGCCTGCGCGGCCTCCACGAAGCGGATGTCGCCCTGGATCGAGGCGGCGCCCACGCCTTCGACACGCACTGGCGTGTCGATGCCCGCGATGGCGCCGGCGGCGATGAAGTAGGACGCCGACGAAGCATCGGCTTCAACGTGGATCTCACCCGGCGATTGGTAACGGCTGCCCTGCGGGATGATGAAACGCTCCCAGCCCTGGCGCTCGACCTGGATGCCGAAGCGGGCCAGCAGGTTCAGCGTGATCTCGATGTAGGGCTTGGAAATGAGTTCGCCGACCACCTCGATGGTCAGGGACTGTTGCTGCGAGACCAGCGGCAGGGCCAGCAGGAGGGCGGTCAGGAACTGGCTGGAGACGTCGCCGCGGACCTTGATCGGCGCCGACAACTCGAGCTGACCGCCAGCCAGGCGCAGGGGGGGGTAGCCCTCGGTGCCGGTGCACTCGATGGTGCAGCCCAGCGGGCGCAGGGCATCGACCAGGTCGCCGATCGGGCGCTCGTGCATGCGTGGCACGCCCGACAGGGTGAAGACGCCGCCTTGCGTGGCCGACAGCAGCGCCAGGGCGGCGGTCAGCGGGCGCATGGCGGTGCCGGCATTGCCCAGAAACAGCTCGGCTTCCTTCACGGCCAGTTGGCCGCCCAGACCGGTGATGTGCACCGTGTCGCCGTCTTGCTGCAGGTCGCAGCCCAGCGTGCGCAGGGCTTCGAGCATCACATGGGTGTCGTCCGAGGCCAGCAGATCATGGACCACGGTGGTGCCTTCGCTCAAGCCGGCCAGCAGCAGCACACGGTTGGAGATGCTCTTCGAGCCGGGCAGTCGCACGGTACCGCCGGCGGACAGCAGCGGGGGGAGGTCAAGGAAGGCGGTGGTGTACATGCGAAAGAAAACTCGTGTGCCCCACCTTGAGTGGGGCGAGTCTGAGAGAGCCTCAGAGGCGAGAGACCGTGGATTTCGGGTTCAGTTGCCACTGGCTGCGCGAGGTCGAGGCCGATTCGATCAAGGTTTGCAACTCCGGGCCGTTCCAGTCGCGCATCTGGCGTTCGAGCTCTTCCAGGGCGCGGCGGAAGGCTTCGGACTGGCGCAGGATCTCTTCGCGGTTGGACAACAGGATGTCTCGCCAGATGGTGGGGTCGCTGGCCGCGATGCGGCTGAAGTCCCGGAAGCCAGGGCCAGCCAGAGACAGGTACTCCTGTCCGGCAGGTTGCTCGGCCATGGCATTCATGTAGGCAAAGGCCAGCAGGTGGGGCAGGTGGCTCACGGCAGCAAAAGCCGCATCGTGGTGTTCCGGGCTCATCTTGAGCACCTGGCAGCCCACGGCTGCCCACACGTCGGTGGCCTTTTGGACCAACGTCGGATCCGTCTGGTGCAAGGGGGTCAGGATGACCTTGCGCCCCTGGTACAGGGTCGGGTCTGCGTGCTCGATGCCCGCCACTTCACGTCCGGCAATCGGGTGGGCGGGCACGAAGGAGGGCAGGCGCTCCTTCAGCACGCGGCGGGCCGCATCGACCACATCGCGCTTGGTCGAGCCGACGTCCATGAAGAGCACACCCGGGTTGACCAGGTGACGGATGGACTTGAACGTGCCTTCGCTGGCGGCCACGGGCACGGCGATCAGCACGATGTCCGAGCCGGACACCGCCAGCAGAGCCGACTCGGCCGCGACGTCGATCACGCCGAGGCGACGGGCCTTTTCAACGGTGGACGGCGATTTACTGTAGCCGACGACCCGCTTGACCAGGCCGGCTTTTTTCAGGGCCAGGGCAAAGGAGCCCCCCATGAGGCCACAGCCGATCAGGCCAAGTTGGTTGAACATGCTGCAAGATCCTTGGAATTCAGTGCACGTCCAGCGGGTAGCTGCCGAGCACCTTGAAGAATGAACACTGGGCGCGCAACTCCTGCAGGGCGGCGGCCACATTGTCCTGTGCCGGATGGCCGGCCAGGTCGATGAAGAAGACGTATTCCCAGTTGCCCGAGCGCGCCGGGCGCGACTCGAAACGGGTCATGGACACACCGTGCCGCTTGAGCGGCACCAGCATGTCGTGCACGGCACCAGGTCGATTGTCCACCGAGACGATCAGGCTGGTGCAGTCGTGACCGGTCGGGGCCACGCCGACGTGCGGGCCGGGGCGGGTGACGATCACGAAGCGGGTGCGGTTGTGGGCCTCGTCCTGCACGGCCGCTTGCACGACATGCAAACCGTACTGGGTGGCCGCGCGTTCGCTGGCCAGTGCCGCGATGGCGCCATCCTGGCTCGCCAGACGTGCACCTTCGGCATTGCTGGACACGGGGCGGCGCTCGGCCTCGGGCAGGTTCTGGCTCAGCCAATTGTGGCACTGCGCCAGCGCTTGCGGATGGGCACACACGGTGGTGATGCCTTCGCGCGATGGGGTCTGGCGCAGCAGGTTGTGGGTCACCAGCAAACTGGTTTCGCCCACGATGGTCAGAGGTGAGGCCAGCAACAGATCGAGCGAACGGGCCACGACGCCCTCGGTCGAGTTCTCGACCGGCACGACGCCGTAATCGGCCGAGCCCGAAATGGTGGCGCGGAACACCTCGTCCACCGACGGGCAGGCCAGGGCCTCGATGGACGAGCCAAAGTAGTTGAGCGTGGCTTGTTCGCTGAAGGTGCCGATGGGGCCGAGGAAGGCGACACGCTGGCGTGCCTCCAAGGCGCGGCAGGCCGACATGATCTCGCGCCAGATGGGGGCAACGCTGTCCTCGCGAATCGGGCCGGGGTTCTGGGCCTTGACGCGGTCGATGACCTGGGCCTCGCGGTCCGGGCGGAACACCGGCGAACCGTCGATTTTCTTGACCTCGCCCACAGCCTGGGCCAAGCGGGCACGCTGGTTGACCAGGTCGATCAAATGCTGATCGACCGCGTCGATGCGCACACGCAGGTCGGCGAGTTGCTCGTCCACCGGGCGATCATCGGGTTGGAAGTGCGCGGAATCAGCCATGGCGTGCGGCAAAGCTCTTCATGTAGTCGACCAGCGCGGCCACGCCCGCCAGCGGCATGGCGTTGTAGATCGAGGCGCGCATCCCGCCCACACTCTTGTGGCCCTTCAGTTGCAGCAGTCCGGCTGCCTTGGCGCCGCTCAGGAAAGCGTCGTTCAGGTCGTCCGAGGGCAGGAAGAAGGGGATGTTCATGCGCGAGCGGCAGTTGCCGGCCACTTTGTTGACGTAGAAGCCCGAGGCATCGACGTAATCGTAGAACAGCTTGGCCTTGGCGACGTTGCGTGCCTCGATGGCGGCCAGACCGGTGAGGTCGCCTTCACGCTGGCGCTTGATCCACTGGAACACCAAACCAGCCAGATACCATGGGTAGGTCGGCGGCGTGTTGTACATCGAACCGTTGTCGGCCACGATCTTGTAGTCGAAGGCCGACGGCGTGATCGGCAGGGCGTGGCCCAGCAGGTCTTCGCGGACGATGACCAGGGTCAGGCCAGCGGGGCCGATGTTCTTCTGGGCGCCGGCATAGGCCAAGCCCACGCGCGACCAGTCGATGGGGCGCGAGACGATGTGCGACGAGCAGTCGATCACCAGTGGTGCCTGGGTGCCGAGCGCAGCCAGATCGGGCAACTCGTGCATTTCAACGCCATGGATGGTCTCGTTGCTGCACACGTGCACGTAAGCTGCGTTGTCGCTGATCTGCCAGCTGCCGTAGTCCGGCAGGGCGGTGTGGTGATCGGCGGCATTGCTGGCGGCAATGTGCACTTCGCAGTACTTGTGGGCTTCCTTGGCCGACTTTTGCGACCACGAGCCGGTGATCACGTAGTCCGCCCGTCCACCGCGCGACAGGTTCATCGGCACGATCGCGTTCTCGGCGATGGCGCCACCCTGCATGAACAGGATCTTGTGAGTGGCCGGCACCGACAGGATCTCGCGCAGGTCGGCCTCGGCCTGCTCGGCGATCGAGATGAACTCCTTGCCCCGGTGGCTCATCTCCATCACGCCCATACCCGAGCCATGCCAGTCCAGCATTTCGCTGGCGGCCTGTTGCAGGACTTCTTCAGGCAGGGCGGCCGGGCCGGCTGAAAAATTGAAAGGGCGGGTCATGGGCGACATCCAGGCACAAACGGTGTGACGGGCGGGACGCCGGGGCGCGGGAGGCGCTCATCCGGCGTCAGGGAACATTACTTCTTGGTGGCAGGCTTGGCGACCGGCTTGGCTTCGCCTTGGCTCAGCTTGCCGCCCGATGCCTTGTCGAGGATCGAGCGGATGTTGGTTTCGGCCGTCTGCAGCTTGGGCGTGACCTGGGGGCGGGCATCGGCGACGACCTTCTCCAGCAGCGCGTTGCTCATCTCGGGCAGCAGGCTCTGATAGCGCTTGAGGATGGGCGACTCCAGCATGGCTTGCAGTTGCTTGAGTTCGTCCTCGCTGAACTTCTCTTCGTAGATGGCGCCCAGCACGGTGGGGCTGAGCTTGGTGGCGCTGGCGCGAACGGCGGGGACTGCACTCTCCAGATACTTCTTGATCTCGGCATCCACTTGCTTGGCGGTGGCTTCGCGCTTGTCCTCTGGAACGGCTTGCATCAGGATCTGGCGTGCACCGGCGGCCAGTTGACGGGCCGGCTGCTCGGCCACATTGCGCGACATGTCGTCCAAGGCAGCTTGCTGCGAGCTCAGAATCTTCTGCACGATGGCTTTCTTGTCGGCGTGGGCCGACAGCGAGGTCACGGCCAACGTGGTGGCCACGGCCACAGCCCAGGCGGTTTTCTTCAGAGTCATCGTGTGTCCTTGCAATCTGGTTGAGGTGTGAACCCCTCCTGGAGGGTAGGGGGTGTCAGGCTTGGTGTGGCCTGATCAGTTTTCGGTTCCGTCCGATGTGCCCTCGGCCGTGCCGGCTTCCGTGTCTTCGCTGTCGCTGGCGCTGGCTTGGGCATCGTTTTCAACGATGCGCTGCAGGCCAATCAGCTTGGCGCCTTCATCGAGGGCGATCAGGGTGACGCCCTGCGTGGCACGGCCCAGTTCGCGGATCTCGGCGACGCGGGTGCGCACCAGCACGCCCTTGTCGGTGATCAGCATGATCTCGTCTTCCGGACGCACCAAGGTGGCCGCGACCACCTTGCCGTTGCGCTCGGACTGTTGGATGGCGATCATGCCCTTGGTGCCGCGACCGTGGCGGGTGTACTCGACGATGGAGGTGCGCTTGCCGTAGCCGTTCTCGGTGGCGGTCAGCACGGACTGTGTCTCGTCTTCGGCCACCAGCATGGCGATGACCGACTGGCCTTCTTCCAGCATCATGCCGCGCACGCCGCGGGCGCTGCGGCCCATCGGGCGGACATCGTCTTCGTCAAAGCGCACCGCCTTGCCGCCGTCCGAGAACAGCATCACGTCGTGCTTGCCGTCGGTCAGGGCAGCACCGATCAGGTAGTCACCCTCGTCCAGGCCCACGGCGATGATGCCGGCCTTGCGCGGGTTGCTGAAGTCGGTCAGCGGGGTCTTCTTGACCGTGCCCATGGCGGTGGCCATGAACACATAGTGGTCTTCAGGGAAGCTGCGGAACTCGCCGGTCAAGGGCAGGACGACGTTGATCTTCTCGTCCTTTTCCAGCGGGAACATGTTGACCATGGGCTTGCCGCGCGAATTGCGCGAGCCCTGCGGCACTTCCCAGACCTTGATCCAGTACACGCGTCCGCGGTTGCTGAAGCACAGGATGTAGTCGTGCGTGTTGGCGATGAAGAGCTGGTCGATCCAGTCGTCTTCCTTCGTCGCCGTGGCCTGCTTGCCGCGACCGCCGCGCTTTTGGGCACGGTACTCGCTCAGCGGCTGGCTCTTGATGTAGCCCGTGTGCGAGATCGTCACGACCATGTCGGTCGGGGTGATCAGGTCTTCGGTGCCCAGCTCTTGCGCGTTGTGCTCGATGGTCGAGCGGCGAGCGCCCAGCTTGGTCTGGCCGAATTCCTGACGGATGGCACCCAGTTCGTCACCGATGATGCTTGAGACGCGCTCGGGCTTGGAGAGGATGTCCAGCAGATCAGCGATCTGGGCCATGACGTCCTTGTACTCGCCGATGATCTTGTCCTGCTCCAGGCCGGTCAGGCGTTGCAGACGCATCTGCAGGATCTCGCCGGCTTGGTCTTCGCTCAGGCGATACAGGCCATCGGGCTGCATGCCAAAGTTCAGGGGCAGGCCTTCGGGGCGGTAGAGCTTGGCATCGCCGTCGGTGCGCGACAGCATTTCCCGCACCAGCGACGAATCCCAGCTCTTGCTCATCAGGGCGGCCTTGGCCACCGGCGGGGTCGGCGAGGTCTTGATGGTCTCGATGAACTCGTCGATGTTGGCCAGGGCCACGGCCAGGCCTTCCAGCACGTGACCACGTTCGCGCGCCTTGCGCAACTCGTACACGGTGCGGCGGGTGATGACCTCGCGGCGGTGCTCCAGGAAGACCGTGATCAGGTCCTTGAGGTTGCACAGCTTGGGCTGGCCGTCGATCAGGGCCACCATGTTGATGCCGAAGGTGTCCTGCAACTGGGTCTGCTTGTACAGATTGTTGAGGATGACCTCGGGCACTTCGCCACGCTTGAGCTCAATCACCACGCGCATGCCGGACTTGTCGGACTCGTCCTGGATGTGGGTGATGCCTTCGATCTTCTTCTCGTTGACCAGCTCGGCGATGCGCTCCAGCAGGGTCTTCTTGTTGACCTGGTAGGGGATCTCATCGACGATGATGGCCTGACGGTCGCCCTTGCCGATGTCCTCGAAGTGCACGCGTGCGCGCATGACCACACGGCCACGGCCCGTGCGATACCCCTCGCGGACGCCCGACAGGCCATAAATGATCCCGGCGGTGGGGAAGTCTGGCGCTGGGATGATTTCCATCAGCTCGTCGATCGAGCAGTCGGGATTTTTGAGCGCGTGCAAACAGGCGTCCACCACCTCGTTGAGGTTGTGCGGCGGGATGTTGGTGGCCATGCCCACCGCGATACCGGCCGAACCGTTGACCAGCAGGTTGGGCAGGCGGGTGGGCAGCACCAGCGGCTCTTTTTCCGAACCGTCGTAGTTGGGGCCGAAGTCGACGGTTTCCTTGTCGATGTCGGCCAGCATTTCGTGAGCGACCTTGGCCAGGCGGATTTCGGTGTAACGCATGGCCGCGGCGCTGTCGCC
>JAJUGJ010000004.1 GCA_029268225.1 Burkholderiales bacterium
CAGTCTCTCAGGATGTGACTACTGGCCCCCGGCGCTTCAAGCTCAAATTGAACAATTACGGGCTGAAATCCAGACCTTGGCGGCCGAAAAGTCCGAACTCCAGTCACAGGTCGATGAATTGACCAAAGCCAAGCGCGACCTTCAAACCCAGGTCGATGAGTTAAGCCGGTTGAATCGGGAAAAGACGACTCTGATCACCGGCTTACAGCGTCAAGTCGCGGCATTCCAGGCGAAGTCGTCCAAAACTCAAAAGGGAGTGAGCAAGCCTGCCCAGAAATCGACCACGCGCTCGTCTGGGAAAAAGTCTTCGACGACAAAGCGATAGGCCTCACGCCCGTACGTGCAGTTGAAGATTGATCGTCAACGCTCAGGGGAGCACACATATCAACTCGACGTTGAAGAACCCTCCGAGGAGGCCGTTCCTGAAGAGGAAGGAGCTGTTGCCGGGGACGGTGATGCAGCCGGGGCGGCGGTCGCGTTGGTCGTCGCCTCTTTTTTTGACGAAGTCGATGCATCCGTCGTATCACCGGACGGGGGTTTCAGTTTGTCCGAATAATCCGTCACGTACCAGCCGCTTCCTTTGAACATGATGGCCGGTGGTGAGATGATACGGTTGACCGATTTCCCGCATCGAGAGCACGCGGCGATCGGATCGTCCTTGATGCTCTGTTTGACTTCAAACTTATACGCGCATGCTTGACACCAGTATTCGTAGATCGGCACGGCGCTCTCCTGATTCGCAATAAAAGAATGAACAGAGGAAAGATAACCGCGAGACGTCGGAAGTCAAGGGGAGCCTATCGGGTTTGTAGCTTTTGCACCGCCTCCGCAAGACGGTCAAGCCCTCGATTGATCGTGTCCATGCCGGTGGCGTAGGAAAGCCGGATGTGTTCTTTGCTTCCAAACGGCTCTCCGGGAACAACGGCAACGTGGGCATGTTTCAAGAGGTAATCGGCCAGAGCCTGGGGGGCAGGCGATGATCAAAACCGCCACAGCGTTGATCAGGGCATAGACCCAGCTCGGCTGTGGACCGAAAAAGCCCCAGACAAAGAATGTCAGCAGTGCGATCGTAACCACGGCCACCACAAAGTAGCCAGCGACCAGATCGGCCATGCGCTGCATCGGTGCCTTAGAACGCTGCGCCTGCGCCACCATCTGTACGATCTGCGACAGCATGGTGGCCGAGCCGACTTTCTCTGATCGCATCACCAGCGCGCCGTTCGTGTTCAGCGTCGCGCCGATGACATTGTCGCCAACGCGCTTGGTCACAGGCACCGGCTCGCCCGTCAGCATGGACTCGTCCACCGCGCTGCTGCCCTCGATCACCACGCCATCGACCGGCACCTTCTCGCCGGGACGGATGCGCAGCAGGTCCCCCACGTGCACATGGGTCAGCGGCACATCCTCCTCAGTGCCGTCGGGACGGATGCGACGCGCCGTCTTGGGCGCCAGACCCAGCAGCGACTTGATCGCAGCCGAGGTCTGCGAGCGGGCCTTCAGTTCCAGCACCTGCCCCAACAAGGTCAGCGAGATGATGACGGCGGCCGCTTCGAAGTAGACCGCGACCCGACCCATGGAGATGAACGAGTCCGGAAAGACCTGTGGAGCCACGGTGGCGACCACGCTGTAGACAAAGGCGGCGCCGGTGCCCAGGCCGATCAGGGTCCACATGTTGGGGCTGCGGTTAACAACCGACTGCCAGCCCCGCGAGAAGAAAGGCCAGCCAGCCCACAGCACGATCGGCAGCGACAACACCAACTCAATCCAGCTCTGCACTGCCATATCGAACCAGTTGAGCCGATGGCCGGCCATCGCAAGGATCGTCACCACCACTGTGAGCGGCAGCGTCCACCAGAATCGGCGGCGAAAGTCGCTCAGCTCGGGGTTCTCGTCCTCCTCCAGCTCAGGGATCAGTGGCTCCAGTGTCATACCGCACTTGGGACAGCTGCCTGGATGGTCCTGCCTGATCTCGGGGTGCATCGGGCAGGTGTAGATCGCCGCGGGCGTCGACGGCGCAGGCGCAGTGGACGCCGGCGCAGCATCGGGCGACTGCACATAGCGCAGCGGATTGGTCGCGAACTTACTCTGGCAGCCAGCGCTGCAGAAATAGTAGGGTCGTCCTTCGTGGACGAGCGTGTGAGCAGACTGCTCGGTCACTGCCATGCCGCAGACAGGATCCTTCAGTGACGGCGCGACCTCCGCCCCTTCAGGCGGGTGATCATCACCGTCAGAACCTGCGTGATGGTGGTTATGGTGGGCGTGTTCGTGCATGGTCTCGTTTTCCATATTCATTCTTCTGCATTGGCGCCCAAACAGGTGCGCCATGGTTGCCTTGTCGGCCCTTTGCCGCCACCATCGTCCGCCGGTAAGCCTGTCAAACTGACAGGCTCAGTGTCCGCAGCAGCACCCTCGACCTGTACGAGCGCCACTGCCACAGCTGGTTGCGGCGTCTTCGGGTTCACTGTGCAGCCCGTCCAAGGCCACCGCAGCCGACTCCACTGGGTAACCTGCCGCCGCGAGGGCTTTCAACAGCGCTGGCTGCACCGTGTCAGCCGCATCGACGCTGGCGCGCACCAAGCCACTTTCAAGCTCCACCTCGGCGCTGTGCACCCCTGCCACGCCCAACGCGGCCTTGCTGACACGCGAGACACACGCGCCGCAAGTCATGCCCGTCACCTTCAGTTCGATCTGTTCCATGCTCTGCTCCATTCAGCCAAGATCATCTGGCTGGCGGCTACCAGACAAACGTTCGTTTTGCCCCCTTCATGAGGGACACACCCGCCAATCGGTCATTTCAACTTCAGTCGAGGAATGAACCTGGGTGTCTTCTGTGCATAGCGTTCGTACTCATCGCCAAAACTTGCACGCATCTCTGCCTCTTCTGTGATGGCAAGACGCCCATACATGGCCAACAGAATCGGGAACATGATCAGCGTCAGCAAGGTGGGCCACTGCAACAAAAAGCCAAGCAGGATCATCACGAAGGCGACGTACTGGGGGTGCCGAATGCGTGCATAGGGCCCAGATGTGGCCAACCCGTGGCGGCGCTGTGCGTGGTACAGCACATTCCAGGACTTGGATAACAAATAGAAGCCATAGCCCAGAAAAATGTAGCTACCGATGTGAAGGATGCCGAAATGCGGATCCCCCTTCTCGCCCAGGAGCGTGGACCATAAATGGCCGGAGTTGTGGGAGAGAAGGTCAAGACCAGGGAATCGAGTCTGGAGCCATCCTGACAACAGGTAAATCGTCAGAGGGAAACCATACATCTCCACAAACAAGGCAACGATGAACGCGGAAAAGGCACTGAATGAACGCCAATCCCGCGTTGTCGCAGGCTTGAAGAAGCTGAAGGCGAACATGATGAAGATCGCCGAATTGAAGATGACCAGAGACCACAGGCCATACGCAGGATCAGCATGATTCATGATGGCTCTCCTGGCTCTCCTGGCTCTCCTGGCTCTCCTGGCTTGCGTGACTTCGCGCTGCTCGGTTTGTCCGGCTGGCCCGGGTGCTGATTCTGATGACCATGCCCGCCATGCATGAAGACGTGCATCAGCGGACAGGCCAAAAGAAGCAGATATGGCAAAGCGCCCACCACATGGGCCAAATGCTCCGCCAGCAGAAAGTAGGCTGTGACGCCACCAATCACCACCAAACCGATGGCATAGCGTGTCGTCCAGAAGTTCGGGGGCGAATCATGGCCCTTGTGTTGGTGGTTCATGCGATTCTCCGATCAATTGATGCGAATCAGTTGGCTGGAGCCGGGGGCATGCGATCCATCATCATCTGCATCATGGACTCCATCATGTCCATGCGTTTTTCCATCATTTGCTGACGGCTGGCCATGTCACCCTTCATGCCCTTGCCTCCCATCTGTTTCATCATGGTCATGCCTTCCTGCATCGTCTTCATGTGCTCAGCCATCAGGGCCTGACGCGCTTCAAGGGTTGGAGCCGCCATCATCTTTTCGTGCATGGCTTGCATCGACTTCATGTGCTGGTCCATCGCCGCCATCTTGTCCGCCCCCATGGCTTTCACAGGCGCTTTTTTGACAGGCCCTGCCGCCGACGCTGCGCCCGCTGGATGGTGGGCTTGATGTTCCTCAGCAGCTTGTGCGAAGGCCCCCATCGATGCCGTCGCGGCACAGAGTGCAATCAGAGTCTTGCGAATGTTGGTCATGGTTTTCTCCTGTCAGTGTTTGAGATCAGCCACTGCCCGTCCGGTTTCATAAGGCATGGCGGCAACAGCACGCAGGGTCAACGTGTTTTTTTTATTGGGCAGGCTGGATATCGGTGACCACCAGCTTTCCGCCCTCGTTCACTACCATGAACTTGACCTTGTCTCCCGGCTTGACTTGGGACAGCAAGCTCTTGTCCTTCACCGTGAACACCATGGTCATGCCTGGCATGTCCATGTGCAGGATGTCACCATGTTTGATCGTGACCTTGCCGTTGGTGACGTCCAGTTTCTTAATTTCTCCGTCGGTCATGGCTGCCGGATGCGACATGCCCATCTTGCTGTGATCCATGGCTGTTTGAGCAAAGCTGCTCACAGGTATGACCACACTCAGGGCCAACGCAGAAATGCTCAGCACTTGGTTGATTTTGTTCATGGTTTCCTCTGATGAGTACAGGTAGCGGTCTGTGCCGATGCTGTCGCAGCAGAACGTGCCAACAAGCCTAAGAGCACCGTTCTGGCGTGATGGAATGGGATCGACATGGACTCCTCGTCGGCGACGCTTCGATTTCAAGGAACCATTCTGAAGAGTCTCTCCTGACAAAAAGCCATCTAACGAATTACAAATTTGTTATCTACATGTCAGGGGCGCTAAAGCTCGTCACACTATCGTCACGCCAGAGAGAGGGGAGACAAACATGCGAATCTTGATCGTCGAAGACGAGCCCAAAACCGGTGAGTACCTGCGCCAAGGCTTGCGTGAAGCCGGGTTCGTTGTTGATCTCGCCCAGAACGGGACCGATGGCTTGCATTTGATGGAGCACAGCGAGTTTGACTTGGTGATTCTGGATGTGATGCTTCCGGGCCTGAACGGTTGGCAGGTTTTGCATGCCATGCGCGAACGGGGGCTGCAGATGCCGGTCATGTTCCTGACCGCGCGAGATCAGGTCGAGGACCGAGTGAAAGGCCTGGAGTTGGGTGCCGAGGACTACCTGGTCAAGCCCTTCTCATTTGCCGAGCTGTTGGCACGCGTGCGCATCATCTTGCGGCGAGGTCGCAGCGGGAACGAGCCCACAAGACTGAAGGTGGCTGACCTGGATTTGGATTTGCTGCGTCGGCGTGTCTCGCGCGCGGGCAAGCGCATCGACCTGACTGCCAAGGAATTCGGGCTCCTCGAACTCCTGATGCGACGTCAGGGCGAAGTCCTCCCTCGCTCGCTGATCGCGTCGCAGGTGTGGGACATGAATTTCGATAGCGACACCAATGTGATCGAGGTGGCCATGCGGCGTCTGCGCGTGAAGATCGACGAGGGGCACGATACCAAGCTGATTCAGACGGTCCGTGGCATGGGCTATGTGCTGGAAGCGCCGGAGGATCAGTAAGTGCTGCGCCATCTTTCGCTGACCAGCCGCCTGACTGTGTTTTTCACGATCGTGGCGGCCACCGTTGTGCTCGGTTTGGGTTACTTGCTCTTGCTGGCAACGGATCAGCATTTCAAGGAGCTTGACCGTACGACCTTGGAAGACAAGCAGCACTTGATCGACGAAATTTTGACCAAGTCCAATTCACTTGGAGACGCGCGCTCCCGGCTGAGTGAGGCACTGAATCATCATCATGGACTCTATGTGCTGGTCAAGGTACCAGGTGGTGATGTGATCTTCCAAACCAATGGTTTCGGCGATCTAGCCAAGGACTTCAGCGCAGACAGCATTCAAGGCGGCCACGCGCAGCCCACAAAGGAACACCGGGAAGGTGACTTTCACGCAGTCCACTCTCAATCTTCACCCGGGTACGATCAGGTCAAACGATTAGATGTCACGGTTGCGATTGAGACTGCACACCATCAGCAGTTTCTGGCCGAGTTGCAAGGCAAGCTGGTGATCTACGCCGTCATTGCAACGCTCATCAGTGGTGTTCTGGGTTGGATCGCTGCGCATCAAGGCATGGCCCCGCTTCGCGACATGAAGGCACGGGCGGCTGGGGTGACGGGCCAACAATTGGAAAGGCGCATGCCTGTTGAGGCCGTACCGATTGAGATGGCTGACCTGGCACGGGAGTTGAACCAGATGTTAGGCAGGCTTCAAGAGGACTTCCTGCGCCTGTCAGAGTTTTCATCGGACTTGGCACATGAATTGCGCACCCCCATCAGCAACTTGCTCACACAGACGCAGGTGACGCTGTCGGCCGACCGGGATGCGCACACCTACCGAGACATCCTCGCATCTAACGCCGAAGAGCTGCAACGCCTGGCACGCATGGTGTCGGACATGCTGTTCCTGGCCAAGACCGAGCGAGGTGTGGACCTGCCCAACAAGGAGCGTTTCTCGGCGGCCCGTGAAGTGCAGGCGCTGTTGGAGTTCTATGACGTCGTGGCCGATGAAAAGCGCATCCGTTTGAGCGCCCAGGGCGATGGTCAGATTTTCGGTGACCGGTTGATGTTTCGCCGCGCCGTGAGCAATTTGCTCTCAAATGCCCTCCGCCATACGCCAGACGAGGGAGACGTGCACATCGACGTTGTCGAGGGGCGTGCGACCACCGAGATCACGGTGGAGAACACAGGGCAGGATATTGATCCCCTTGTGTTGCCAAGGTTGTTTGACCGCTTCTATCGCGCAGATCCTGCAAGATCTCATCCTGACTCTGATGGAACTGGGCTGGGCCTGTCGATTACGAAGGCCATCGTTGAAGCCCACGGCGGCAATGCCTCGGCCCGATCAGGAGAAGGTAAAACGCAATTCACGTTGTCGTTTCCACACTGATAGGAGTCAGACCTACGTAGCTTTGGACGGTATGGTTGGCGTTCACGTCATCGCGATGCGACCATCATTTGGCTGGAGAGAGAACGCCTAGCCATGCAACACATGCGATAACGAGGACCACCATGCATGCCTCAATGACCAGGCTGCGACGCAACAGCACGGCCGCTTGCGCATGATCTCCGCTGCTCAGCGCCACTTCGAGTCGTGGGCTCAACTGGAAGCGATTGGCGGCTGCCAATCCGAGCATGCCGATGAACAATGCGATCTTCAGCGCGAGCAGGCCGCCATAGAGCGTCGTGAAGATCGGCTTGACCGACGCACCCACGATCAGCAGGTAGTTGACTATGCCCGTCACGACCAGCGTTGCCACGATAACGGTGCCAAGCTGCGCAAAGCCATTCGACAGCCGGCTCAGAATCTCGACCGATTCGTTTGTCGTTGCAGCCCGATGCATCGCCAGCATGACGAAGGCAAAAAGCGCCCCAACCCATGCTCCCGCCGCCAACAAATGGGTGATGTCAGACGCCAGGTGCACATAGCCCTGAGCCCCTTCACTCATTGCACCGTGTCCGGACCAAGCCATCGTTGCGAGTGCCAGAGCGCTCAAGGCGGCCGAGCCGATCAGCCGGTACACGATACGAAACTTCGACATGGCGAGACCAACGCATGCAGCAAGAGCCAGCAGACGAACCGACCAGGCAATGCCCACAGCCGTCTCCGAAATGATCATCTCGAAGGTGTTGCTGTTCAACTCTCCATAGCTGTCAGCGCCGGACATGGCCTTGGCGAGTACAGCCATGGCTCCAATCGATAACATGATGCCCACAAGCGCACCGGCAGCGACGACGCGTGCGTAGCGCTGCGCGATGGGGGGCGAACGACTGTCCAGACGAAGTGCGTACACACCGAACAGGGATACACCAAAGGTCGTGCCCAGGTCCATGTACACCGCGAAGCGCAGCGCAATGTTGATCCATTCGTCCGCCATGGCTCACTTCACCTGGAAGGTAAAGCTGCCCTTGACTGGGTGGGTGTCCGAAGAGACGGCCCGCCATTCCACACGGTAGTCACCGGCGGCCAAGGGACTGGCGGGGGTGATTACCATCGTCTTGCCATCGCTGGCGCCAGCGACGCTGGCATTGATCTTCATCGCGCCGTGATTCGGCATCCCCGGCATGCCGGTCATGATGAGATTCGCGCCCGAGAACTGCGTGGTCAGCGTTTCGGAAAACTTCAATTCGATTTTCGCGGGAGCCGGGCCCTGGGACTTGTCCGCCGGTGAGCTGGACAACAGTGCCGGATGGGCAAATGCTGCCGTTGTAGCGAACAAGGCGGAGGCGACAGCGAGGGTCGCTTTGGAGAAGAGGTTTGAGAGCGTCATGAATAATCCCATGCAGTGGGAGTGATGGAGGGAAAAGCAGAACGTGGGACTTGAAGGTCCTTCGAATTCTTCAACATCGGAAACCGAGGGGGGAGATATCCACCAAATCATGATTGGCATGCCGCTCGGTCAGGCAGCAAATTGCTGGCTGAGGTGTCACGGTGAGTTTTCATCATGATTCCCAGTTTGGTTAGGGGCAAGTGGATGGGTGCGCCAGAGGCGCTGTCAGAACCAGAACCGCAGGCCAGCCACGAAGCGTGTTTGCTTTGCTCGTCCGCCTTCGGCGCTGACGTAGTCGGCCGTCTTCCCGAACGAGCCCGCACGCTCGATGCCGATGTAGGGCGCGAATTGGCGGCTGATCTCGTAGCGCAACCTCAGCCCGGCCGATGCCTCGGCTAGGCCGCTGCCGATGCGCCGCTCGGGATCGTCCTTGCCGTAGAACTGCGTCTCGACCTTCGGCACCAGGATCAGTCGTTGCGAGATTAGCAACTCATAGCTCGCTTCGAGCCTCAAGGCCGTCCTTCCGCCATTGCCCACATAGGCGGTAGCGTCCAATTCGAACCAGTAGGGCGCCAGCCCCTGCATGCCGAAGGCCAGCCATTGGCGACTGGGGCCTTCACCGCTGTCCAGCCGCACCCCAACCTGGGTGTCCCAGTACGAGGCGATGGCGCGGTCCCATAGCAGCTCGGTACGAGACTCCTCAAGCTTACCGTTGGAGATGGCGCCTTCGGCTTTCAAGGCCAGGCGGTTGTAGGTCGTACCGTACCAACCCTGGAAGTTGTAGGCCGTGCTGTCGCCCCCCTTGCGGGTGAATTGACGCTCCAGGGTTTCACCGAGGAGCGAACCGAAGCGGTGCTCGTCGGCCAGCATCAGGCGAGGAACGCCAGGCACTGCATATTCGCCTTCGCCGAGCTTCAGGCCATTGGAATAGGCATGCGGGTCGCGCGCGTCCGCCGGCGCCGAGCCCCCCTGCATCTTCATGTCGCCGTGGTCCATGGCCGGGGGCGCATCGCCTTGCGTAGTGCTATGCCCGGCGTGAGGGTCTGCCGCAGTCGGTGCAGGCGCCGTATCTGGCTGCTGCGCCTGCTCCGAGGTTGCACCGTGGTGCGCGCTGTGGTCCTCGGACGCGGCAGTCTGGGCCTGCGCGTTCACGGTGGTCAACGTTGCTACCAGCATGGCCAGCGTTGGGAGATATCCTGGTTTGAACATTTTGGGGTTCCTTTTCTCGCTGGGACTCACGACACCACGACCTCGCGGAACATGCCTGCGTCCATGTGGAACATCAGGTGGCAGTGCCAAGCCCAACGTCCGAGTGCGTCGGCCGTCACAAGGAAGCTGATTCGCTGCGCGGGTTGCACAGGCAAGGTGTGCCGACGTGCGAGGAACTTGCCGTCAGGGCTCTCCAGCTCGCTCCACATGCCGTGCAGGTGCATGGGGTGCGTCATCATCGTGTCGTTGTGCAGAATGACCCGCAGGCGCTCGTTGTGGCGGAAGTGCACGGGCGTGGAGTTGCCGAACTCCAGCCCGTCAAGTGACCAGGTGTAGCGCTCCATGTTGCCGGTCAGATGCAGCTCGACCTCTCGCTCAGGGCCTCGGCTGTCCATCGGTCCTGACGGCGTGTGCAGGTCAGCGAGCGTGAGCACCCGACGGCCATTGTTTCGCAGGCCGATTCCAGGGTCGTCCAGGTTGGTGCGCGCCATGTCGACACGCATGTCCGTGCTCGCGCCGTATTCCGTGCGCGCGTGGCGTGCCAGAGTCGACGGAATCGCCAGACTGCCGGCGGCCGCCGCGTGCTTGCTGTGATCCATGGCCATCGCGCCGTGGTTCATGCCCTGCATGGCGCTGTGATCCATTCCGGCCATCCCCGCCATGGCGGTCATCTCCATGCTCTCGCCTTCTGCTGAGCCATGGTCCATGCTCCCCATCATGTCGGCCATGGTCAACCACTGGACGGGATCGAGCGCAGGCACAGGTGCCTGCAGGCCCTCGCGCACAGCCAGCGTGGCACGCGCATAACCGGTCCTGTCCATCGCCTGCGCGAAGATCGTGTAAGCATCGTCTCGGGGCTCTACGATCACGTCGATCGTTTCTCCAGGGCCGAAGCGGAATTCGTCCACAGTAATGGGCTCAATGTCCACCCCGTCGACATGCACAACCTTGAGCTTCAGGCCGGGGATGCGCACGTCATAGAAGGTGTTGCCCGCACCGTTGACCATGCGCAGCCGCACCCGCTCGCCAGCCTTGAACAACGCCGTCCAATTACCGGCCGGCGTGACGCCGTTGGCAAGATAGGTCAGGGTCTGCGCAGATAGGTCGGCCAGATCGGTCGGACTCATGCGCATCTCGTTCCACATCTTGCGCTTGGCGAGTGAAACCTGCAGTCCATCGCGGGACACATCGCGGAAGAAGTCGATGGCGGTCGGCTGGTTGTAGTTGTAGTAATTGCCCTGAGCCTTCAGCTTGGCGAAGACCCGCATCGGATCCTCGTCGGTCCAGTCCGAGAAGAGCAGGACATGGTCTCGGTCGGCCTGGATGGTCTGCGGACCGGCCGGGTCGATGATGATGGCACCGTACATGCCGGTCAGTTCCTGGAATCCGGAATGCGAGTGGTACCAGTAGGAGCCGCTTTGCTGAACCTTGAAACGGTAGGTGAAGGTCGCCCCGGGTGCGATACCGGGGAAGCTGATACCGGGCACACCGTCCATCTGGTATGGAAGGATGATGCCATGCCAGTGGATGGAGGTCGCCTCGCGCAACCGATTCGTCACCCGGATGGTCACCTCTTCGCCCTCGCGCCAGCGCAGGGTCGGAGCAGGCAGGGACCCGTTGATCGTCGTGGCGACGCCGGGCTGCCCGGTGAAGTTAACTGGCGACTCCGCGATCACCAGATCAAAAGTATTTCCGCGCAGAACGGGCGCCGTGCCGCGGCTGAGCTGACCTGCCTGCGCGAGCGCCTTCATCGCCGGTAGCGACAAGCCGCTGAGTACACCACCAGCGGTCAGCCCCTGGACAAAGCGGCGACGGCTCAAGCCGGCAGATGGGAAGACAAGAGGGTTTCGAGGTGCCATGTCGGGTTTCCTGGAGATGCAATTGGGTGTTGCTCCTGGGTGCCACCTGGGGCACCCACCTTGGCGCAGTAGGCAATAGCTTACGGAGGCGGACCTTTCCCTTGAATGACCTGCGCATTACATTCGCGTAATGGTGCGGAAGGCCTGGATAAATCGTCCGAACACGTCCGTGGCACCTGCGTGGTTGCCTGAGCTCATTGAGCCCATGAAGCATGGCGAGCGTTGGGTGGGGAACTTCGACGAGACGCACGCGGCATCGAAGTTCCTCGATGGTCCGAATTGGTAGAGTTGATCGCTCCCTACATGTCAGAAGGCAAACGTGGCCTTCCGCGGATTCCGGTGGAGTAGCAGCTGTGCATCCACTTCATGCAGCAGTGGTTTACGTTGAACGATCTGGCCATGGAAGAAGCGTCGCATGACATGCCGCTGTTCCGTTGCTTCACTGGCCTGGGTGACTAGAACGACCGCTTGCCCGTGCATAGCGCAATTTCATAGCGGGCGATCCAACTTACGCTACGGATCGGCTTGAGCCGGTCACTCTGCGCAGAGCGACCATTCAAACCGGCTTGCTGCCTGCAGTGCCGTCGAGCGACTGGTGTCAGTTGCAAAGCAGTCGGTTGAGGCCACCGGCCCTCAATGTTCGCTATTGGCAGTCGCTGCCGTCCAGGAACCACCCGCGAATGTCGCAGATCAGCCTTTTGCGGCCCGAGGAAACTGTTTGCTTGCCGCTCAAACCTCGTCAATCTCTGGTGCCGAACGCAAAAAGCCAGCCCCTCGCAATGAGGTGCTGGCTGTTGACGACTTTAATTGCCAGAAACACGGGCCATTCCCTGTCTCCAGGCAAAAAGCCCACAGGGTAGAGATGGCCCGAATCGATTCGGGAGGCTGTTCAGTCAGCGCAGACTGGCTCCATTACGCCGATCGCGCACTAGCGCCATAACGCCGATCATCGGCTGGCTCCAATATGCCGATCACGAAGTGGCTCCATTACGCCGGTCGGTGACAGCCCCTCGGTTTCAAGGCGGCAAGAACAGATTGAGCGGTGATCCGCCATCGGTTCAAGCCCATAGCGTCGATAGAACTTCATGGCGCCCGACTTGGTATTCACCACGAGTTCAACGCCGCAGACGTCACCGCAGTCGAAGCCCTAGCGGTCATCACCATCATTCAGATGGCGGGACCAGCATCGGCCTTTGTCCTCTGGTAACGAGCCTGAGCTTGAACAAACTTTTCGTTGCGCGGTGGCGGCGCATCAAGCAATTCGAGCAACCGCGACGACTCTCTGCGCGTCAGCGTGATCGTTGCCAATTTCAGGGTGTCCAGCTCATGAGCGGTGATTCCGGCTGTCAAGCGCCTTCCGGTTTGGGCTTGCATGATGGACTCCTTGTTGGACATTGCTGGAATGATCGCAGTGCAGATTGCCGGCATCATTTTGTCACCATCTCGTTCTCCTTGTTGTGTTGCAGCGGGATTGCTGCGAACTACACATGAGACGCGCGGCAGCAAAGAAAGCGGCCTCCGAAGAGGCCGCCTGGGTTGGTCTGTAGCCGCGACCCGGTCAGAAACCAAGGCAGAAGCTAGCTTCCTTGTTTACGACTTCGGAAACGGTGCCCGCAACACCGCGCTCCTAGGCAAGTTGTTTACGACTTTATTTGCGTGTTTACGACTTTAATTGCCAGAAACATACCTATTTTTGACAAATAAAGTCGTAAACATCACTCACTGTGAGGCAAGGACTTACGACTCGGATTAACAGATCGGTGAGATGCCGAAGTCGTAAACATCCCCCCTCGGGAGAACCTCTCCGCCGTAGGGCGCCAACGTAGCTGCTAATGGCGCCACATCTTTGCGACTGACGGACGCTAGTTCTTGCGACTGACCTATAGAGCATCGAAGCTCTGCTCTAGGACTCCTTCAGGCTGAGCGGAGTCACTCGCTGTCACCTGCCCGTACGACAGCAGCAAACATGACCAGACAGTCGTCGTTCAACAGCTGGGAGGACAGCTGTTCCCCCGGGACCTGACATTCGACTTGTTATCGTCGCGATCAAGTCCTCAACGATCTGTTGGACTTGAGTCGGACGTACCCTATCAATTCGCACCCGGCGCAACCGTAGAAAACCTGAACCTCTTGCAGTTGATGAAGCTCCAAGCCCTTTGCAGCGACATGCCGTCATCCCCGTCGAAAGGACACGCAGCCGTATGCCCTGCGGGGGCAAGTTCCTACCATCACTTTCCTACTCAGTGATCCCGCGCCTGATCTCGTGCACTAGGCGCCTCAGTGCCAATTTGCTGCAGCCATGCAGTTCTCAGGCCACCGCAGTTGGAGTGGCTGTAGATTCAACCCGCACATGGCGCTCGTTCAGGAGGAAGTGCGACAAGGCTGGAATGAGCACCAATGCGCCGACCATGTTCCATAGGAACATGAAGGTCAGCAATATGCCCATGTCGGCCTGGAACTTGATGGGCGAAAACGCCCAGGTCACTACGCCAGCGGCCAGGGTCACGCCCACCAGAGCCACGACCTTGCCTGTGAACAACACGGCATCCCCGTAGGCTTGCGCCAGCGGCAGACCGCGACGCTGCGCGGCCAACTGTACCGACAGGAGGTAGAGCGCGTAGTCGACGCCAATGCCCACGCCCAGGGCGATGACCGGCAAGGTCGCCACCTTCACCCCGATGCCCAGTGCAACCATCAGGGCTTCGCACAAGACCGAGGTCAGGATCAGCGGCAAGACGGCAACCACCGTGGCACGCCAGGATCGGAAGGTCACCAGGCACAGGGCAATCACCGCCGCATAGACATAGAGCAGCATCTGAATCCAGGCTTCGCGCACGACGATGTTGGTTGCGGCCTCGATGCCCGAGTTACCCGCGGCGGGCAACAGCTGCAGTTCAGAGGCTGGCGTCGGATGCGCGGCAATGAAGCGCTCCACCACGTCCAGCACGGCGGTGAGGGTGGCCGCCTTATGGTCGGTCAAGAACGCCACCAGTGGCATCACTGAACATTCCGTGTTGAACATGTCAGGGGTGTTCACGCTGGCCTGTTGCGCGGCATAGTTGAGGACATCCTGGTTGCGGCTGATGGTCAGCCACTTGGGGTTGCCCTCGAAGGATCCGGCCGTGATCTGGCGGACGACATCGGGCAACGCCAGCGTCGTGCGCACCTGCGGCAGCTGCTGAAGCTCCCAGGCCAGCTGGTCCACCATGTCGAGTGTCTGGTACTTGAGACAGCCTTCCGGCGGGGTCTTGACGATCACGGCGAACACGTCGCTGGAGAGCGCATAGTTGGCGTTGATGTAGGCGTTGTCCTGGTTGTAGCGGGAGTTCGCGCGCAACTCAGGGGCGCCGGGGTCCAGGTCTCCGATCTGCAAGCGCTGTGAGACCACGAAGCCGCCCACACCCAGGGCCAGCGAGGCCAGCACCGCTGCAAGCGCCCAGCTCCGACGCTCGGCAAAGCGGTCGAGGATGACCCACAGGCCACGATGCCCGTCGAGCTGGCGTTGCTCCTGAACCAGGGCGCGCTCGGCAGCACGGGGGCTGACACCCCAGTAGCTCAGCAGCACAGGCAAGAGCAGCAGATTGGTGAACACGAGAACGGCCACACCGATGCTGGCGGTCATCGCCAGCTCGCGGATGACTGGAATGGGAATGAGCACCAGCACGGCAAAGCCCACAGCGTCGGCCAGCAAGGCGGTGACGCCGGCCAAGAACAGGCGGCGGAAGGTGTAGCGCGCGGCCACCAGCTTGTGCGTGCCACGGGCGATGTCCTGCATGATGCCGTTCATCTTCTGTGCACCATGGCTCACACCGATGGCGAACACCAGGAAAGGCACCAGCATCGAGTACGGATCAAGCTCTAGCTTGAACACCGCTAGCAGACCGATCTGCCAGAGCACGGCGACCAGCGAGCAGGCCAACACCAGCGCGGTGGAACGGCTGCAACGGGTGTAGGCGTAGAGTAGGACAGCGGAGATGACGATGGCAATGGCGAAGTACAGCGCCACCTGCACCAGCCCGTCGAGCAGGTCCCCCACGATCTTGGCAAAGCCGATGACATGAATCTTGACGCCCCAGGGCTGGCCATCAGGGGCTTTGCCGTGTTCGAAGCGGTCGCGCAGCTGGTCGATGTTCTGGCTCAGCGTCCAGTAGTTGATGCGCCCGCCTTGCGGATCGCTCTCCAGCAGAGGCAGTTGCACCGCTGCCGACTTGAGATCGTTGGACACGAGGTTGCCCACGAGGTTGGCACGCATGACGTTCAGGCGCAGGCGGTCCAGGCTGGCCGGTGAGCCATCGAAGCCATCGGGCATCACGGGGCCGCCGCTGAAGCCTTCTTCGGTGACCTCTGTCCAGCGCACGGCCGGGGTCCACAGCGACTTCATCCAGGCCCGATCGACACCGGGCATCAGGAAGAGCTCATCGTTGATCTGCTTGAAGGCTTCGAGGTAGCGCGCGTCATAGACCTCGCCGCGCGTGTTCTCGACGACGATGCGCAGGTTGTTGCCCATGCCGCGCAGATCCTTGCGGTGCTTCAGGAAATTCTGGATGTAGGGGTGCGCCGTCGGAATCATCTTCTCGAAGCTGGCATTGATCTGCACCCGTGTGGCCATCCCGCCGAGCATGAGCGTCAACAGCAGACACAGCAGCAGCATCCAGCGACGGTGGTTGAAGACCAGGCGTTCGAGCAGGTTGCCCGATTGCGCGGGAAAGTCAGCCAGGTCTCGGACGACCGGCATTTCGGTGGAAGCGGAGGTCAAAGCCATGGGTTACTCCTTGGGCAAGGGCAGACTGCGAACCCCTCGCGGGCCCGCTAGTACCAATGTGGACGGTGTGACATGGAGCGAGGCCACCGGCACGGTGGTGCCCAATGGCACACGGGTGAAGTGATCTCCGCCATCGCGGCTGACACTCACGTTGCCGATTTGGTCAGCCAGCCAGAGGCGACCGTCCGCGCCCTTGGCGGAAGCGGCGATGCTGGCCTGCAGTCCCGTGACCACCGGGCGCCAGCTCGCGCCACCGTCACGCGTGATCACGGCGTTGCCACGCATGCCATGGGCGATCAGCGCGCCGCCAGCATCGAGCAAGCCGAAGAAACTGCCGGCATAGCCAGTGTCCAGACGCACGAAGCGCTGCTGCACGGGATCCAGCCGCATGACGACACCGGCTTCGCCGGCCGCAAACAACTGGCCTTTGTGGGGACGCAGGCTGTAGAGGTTGAACAGCTTGTCGCTGTTGTCGCTGCGGTCGTACCAGCTCTGCCAGGTCTTGCCACCATCGCGGGTCTGAAAGATCAGGTTGTAGGCCCCCACGACAAACCCTTCCTGGGCGCTGCTGAAGTACAGGTCGAGCAAGGGCTTGTCCGGCCCCGAGTCGACGTTGCGCTGCAACTCGTCCAGCAAGCGTGTGCGCTCAGCGCTGTCAGGCGCCTGACGCAGTTGCGCCAGGGCGAGCGTATTGGCTGCCCGCCCATCGAGCAGACGCGTCCAGCTGCGGCCGCCGTCCGAGCTGCCCAGCACCACCCCATCTTGACCAACCGCGTAGCCACGCTGAGCGTCCACGAACTGGACAGCGGCGAGGTCCGAGCTGACCGGCACCCGGGCCTGAGCCCAGGTGCCCCCCCCATCCTGCGAGATCAGCACATGGCCGCGCTGGCCCACGGCCACCAGACGGTCGCGTCCGACGGGGGCCACCGCGGTCAGCAGACGTTGGGTGGCCAGGGCACTGGGTTGCGCGGGCCGCTGCAACGTGTCGGCGTGAGCGGGCCACATGGACACGGCCAGCAAGGCGGCCACCCAAAGGGAGAGGGGTTTGACGGTCATGATGAGGTCCTGGGTGACAGGCGAGAATCAGCGCACACCGGCGCCAGCCAGCGCATCCGGCGTCCACTGGCGCTCGGGCAGGCCACCGAAGTACTTGACGCCGTGGTTGTAGGCGCCCAGCAAACCGATGATGTTGTAGCTGCCGGTGGCGAAGTCGTAGAAGAACTGCGCGGTGGCGCCGGGAGCAGGTTGCTCGTAGGCCGGAGTGAAGGCGGTGAAGCCGGCACGGTAGAGCTGACCCCGGGCGTCGTACTGATCGGAGGCCAGGGCGTACCAGGTGTCCTCATCGAGGTAGAAGGTGCGCTTGGCGTAGATGTGGCGCTTGCCCGGCTTCAGTGTGGCTTCCACCACCCAGACGCGGTGCAGCTCCCAGCGCAGGAAGTCGGGGTTGACGTGCTTGGGCGTGGTCACCGCATACGGATCCTTGGCGTAGGCCAGCTTGTAGGCGTTGTAGGGCACCAGCATTTCCTTCTTGCCGACCAGCTTCCAGTCGTAGCGGTCCATGGCGCCACTGAACACGAAGCTGTCATCGAAGGTCGAGGTGCCTGCCGTGGCGGGGTTGGGCGTGTCATAGGCCAGATCGGGCGACATCTTCACGCGGCGCTGGCCCGGCAGGTACTGCCAGCCCTTGCGGGCGGACTCGATCGGGTTGATGTAGTCCTGGATCAGCAAGCCTTCGCCTGCACGACGCGCCGGGGCAGAGTAGCCGACCTTGGTGCGCATGTAGATGTCGCTGTCAGAGGACTGGCCAGTGCGCTGCGGGTCGTAATAGGGGTACTCGACCGTGATCTCGCCCGTCGTCGCCAGCACCGCGCTGCCCGAGGCGTTCACGTTGATCGAATCGTACTTGGCCACATAGGCATGACCGGCGTAGCGCAGCAGGTGGTTCCACATGGCCTCATGGCCGGTCTTGGGGATGGGGAAGGGAATGCCGGCGTAGGTGCCCTCGACGCTCAGCCCACCCTCGGTGGTCTTGACAGCAGTGGCGTTCTTGACGGTGTTGTCCAGCACGTACTTCGGGTAGGCGGCGGTGCGCTGCGAACGATAGACGTCCACGCGCATCGTCGGATACCGCTTGAGCAACTCCTGGGTGCCCGCGCTCAACTTGGCGCTGTGCTGTGCCGCGTTGGCGCCCGTGATGCTGTAAAGGGGCTTGTCATTGGCAAAGGGATCCGGACGGATGCCGCTGCCCTTCTGGAAGCCGGCCGGGGCGGTGGTCAGCCCGCCGGTGTAGGCCGGAATGCTCTTGTCCGCGTTGCCTGCCACCTCGGCCCCGACCGGTGTGAGGGTGGTACCGAGCTTTTTGGCCTCATCGGCGGACACGGCGGCGACGGCCGAAGCGGCTGCCAGGGCGAGGACCGACACGGTCCCAATGTGCTTGAGATTCAACATGGTGTGTGCTCCTTGAGTGACGACGGTCAGAACGTGGTCTTGAAAGTGAGGACCAGCATGTCGCGGTCCTTGATGGTCGAGTTGGTGGCAGCGGGCACCATGGCGACACCGGCAGCGTTGGTGCTGTAGGGACCGAAGGCCGCCACATAGCGCAGGCTCAGGTTGTATTTCGACTGGATGTCAGCGGCCAGACCGATGGACCAACTGCCGACCTTTTCAAAGCCGCCACTGAGCACGCCGGCATTGCCGCTGAGACCCACGCTGTAGGCCATTGGCATCGACAGGTCCACTGATGGCAAGGCACCCAGCCAGACGGGGTTGAAGGTCACCGACAGGGAGGTGGCATCGCGGGTGACGGCGTCGATGTTGCGTCCGCCGCCCGGTGTCACGGTGACGGCGCCGTTGTTGCCGTTTCGGTAGGCAGCGGTTCCCTTGTAGAGGTTGAACGGGTCGGAGGTGACGCTCAACACGCGCATCCAGGTCAACTCGGCTGCGAGCGACGCGCTGTCGAACAGCGGGTTCTGAGGCAGGATGCCGACGACGTTGAGGACCGCATGGGCGGTCTTGCCGCGTGCGCCCGGCAACTCACCGGCTGCAGCCAGCGCTTCCAGACGCGGGGCCAACGCAGCGGTGGGGCCGACAGCGGCCGACAGTGCAGGCATGCTGATGAGCGGCATGTTATGGCGCATGCTCAGCTCGGCACCCACGCTCAAGCCCGCGATGTTCTTGCTCAGCGAAGCACCGAAGATGTTGATGCCACGACCGAAGCTCAGGTGGTACTGACCATTGGCCAGCCAGCTCTGCTGCGCAATGTCGGCGGTGCGACGAACGTACAGACCGGCGGTGCCGTCGAGCCATTCCGGGCTCCAGCGCATCGACAGGCCGTAGTCGCCGGTCTTGTTGGGCGTCACCGAGCGCCCACGTGGCACCAGGCTCCCTCCCGTCACGGGACGACCACCAGTGACTGCGGCAGGCAGGCCCAGCCAGAAGTTCTCCGCACCGAACAGCAAGGGGTCGGAGCCACCCAGGTAGGTGCCGGATTCGGGCACGCGGGCGGCCTCCCAGTCGAAGAAGGTTTGTGCGGCCACCGTCAGTTCATTGGTGGGCTGAAACTGCACCGTCAGTCCTTCACGCGGACGGAACAACTCCTTCGACTCAGCGCCCGGTGTGGCACTGGACTTCCAGATGTCCAGCGCGTACTGGCCATAGGACACGCCATGCACGGCGCCGCCCAGCATCAGGCCCTCGCCCCAGTATGCCGTGTGTCGGCCCAGTCGGGCGCTGACCGGCATGTCGCCCACCTCGATGTTGGCGAACACAAAGGCGTCGAGTAGCTCACCCGATGGGCCTTTGGCGAAGCGGCTGGCGTGATCGGACAAGGTGCCCGGACCACCGTTGCCGTTGTAGGTATTGGGACTTTCCGCATTGGACGACAGCTTGTTGTACGCGGCATCGGCCCACAGGGCGCCGCTCAAACGGAAACCGTATTGCTTGTTGACAATCAGGTCCATCTCGCTGAGCACGTCCAAGCGGTTGGTCACAGCCTGGCCTTTGGCAAAGTTGCGGTTGCCATCGTCGTAATTGGGGTTGGCCAGCAACGCAGGATCGCGGTCCTTCATGCGCACGCCGTAGTTGTAGCGCGCCGTGTTGTCCCAGCGCAGCACAGCGTCGGGGTTGCCGGTGTCGATCTCGAAGGCCTGGGAAGACAGGCTCATCACACTGCCCAGAACGGCGAGCATGAGGGCCGACAGGCGCGGTGTGCGTGTCAGGGGGCTGGGCATGTCGCTGACTACGTGGTCAGCGGTGCGCGAGCGTACAGAGTGGTGCATGGCGTGGTCTCCAAATCGGCGAAGAGAGGGGCGAGGTGCATGGCGACTGGGGCCATGCCGTGCGTTGACGCTTCGCAGTTTCTGGAGATTCAAAAACAGCCAATATCGAATTTCCGCAAAATTGGGGTATGCACCGAGCGATGCTGAATTTGCGGAATTTCGATAGCTTTGTAAGACGTGATGACCAAGATGGAGCTTTCCAAAATGAGCCCATCGAAGGAATCCCCCATGTCTCACATCCCATTCGTGAAGCGGTCTCTCGGCTTGCTGTGCGGCGCCATCCTGGTCAGCCTGACACAGGCCGCCTCGGCCCAGAACACGGCTGCGCCGGCGTCACCATCCGCCACCTCAGGCACCCGCGTCATCCTCTTGGGCACAGCGGCCGGCCCCATCCCCCGCACACAACGCGCACAACCGGCCAACCTGATCACCGTGCAGGGACGTCCTTACCTCATCGATGCCGGCAACGGCGTGGCACGCCAACTCGCGCTCGCCGGATACGCCCCGTCGGATGTGCGCACCGTCTTCATCACCCACCACCACATCGACCACAACGCCGACATGGGCGCCCTGATGTCGTTTGCCTGGCTGGAAGATGCCAAACGCAACGACAAGACCGTTGCGCCCATGCGCTTTTATGGCCCGACCGCCACCACGGATCTGGTCAAGGCCGCCTACGACTTTCTGTCAGTGTCCGAGCGCATCTTCCGTGCGGGCGTGCCCATGCCGCCGGCGGCAGGTCGCTTTGTGGGCCATGACATCGCTGGCGAAGGCGTGTTCTATCGCGATGACCGTCTCACGGTGACGGCGGTGGAAAACACGCATTACCACGGTGCCACAAAGGGTGAGGACAAATCGTATTCATACCGCTTCGACACCTCGGATCGTTCAGTGGTGTTCTGTGGCGACAGTGGCCCCAGCGAGGCCTTAACCCAGCTGGCGAAGGGTGCAGACCTGCTGGTGTGCGAGGTCAACGACCTGGACGACGCCATGAAGGAGCTGGCCGCCACCACCCGCATGCCACCACAAGCCCTGCAAGCCGTGCGCAAGCACATGGCAGAGCAACATCTGACACCGGAAGACGTCGGGATGCTGGCACACAAGGCCGGCGTCAAGCAGGTGGTGCTCACCCATATCTCGCCAGGCCTGGACGGTGAAACCGACGAGCGCCGCTACACCGACGGGGTGCGCAAACATTTCACGGGCCCCGTGACGGCGGGGCGTGACCTGATGGCTTTTTGAGTTGACGCAGTTAAACTCGTGACCATGGTCCATTCCGTGGTCACGAACGCAGCCCAAGCCATTGAAGTCACCGACATCTTCGATCCGTCGGAGGCCAATGCGCCCTTTGAATTTCTGGATCAGGATCTGGTGCAACTGCCTTCGGCCGACACACTCAAGGCCCGGCGGGTGATCGTGCGGCTGGAAGGCTGCATCCTCATCTACTACTCGACGAACGTGCGTGTGCGGACCCGCCCCACGTTGCAAAAGAGCTTCTTCGCGTACCTGACATACGGGCCCACGGCAGTCGGCACGGCCAATGGTGTGGCGTTGCGCCCCGATGTCATGGTGGTGGTGCCTCCAGGCGAGAGCATCGCGATGGTGGCCGAGCCGGGATACGAAAGCGTGTCTTTCCTGATCAGCCCCGAAGACCGGGCCGATCATCTGGCCGAGGGGCAGGAGCCCCCTACACAGGTGCACTTGTTCAATGTGGACGCCAGCATGGCCGGCCAGCTGTTTGCCTGGGCCCGACGGCTGATCGACTCGGCCCTGGAGCAGCCGGAACTGTTCAACCACTCGCTCGAACGCCGCCTGGCGGCCAAGCAAGACTTGCTGGACATGCTGCTGACGACGCTGGCCTCCACGTCTCGCCTCGAGTTGGAGCGCCGTGACCGCACCCGCCAGCAGCAAAGCGACATCGTGCGTGCGGCCGAGCAGTACGCCATGTCGCACACCGATGAGCGCCTGTACGTGAAAGACCTGTGTGAAGCGGCCGGCGTGAGTGAGCGCACCCTGGAATACGCCTTCCGTGCAGAGATGGGCTTGGGCCCCAAGGCCTACCTCACCCGCATCCGACTGCACAAGGTTCGCGAGTCATTGCTGCGTGCCGTGGCCAGCGAAACGACCGTGACACAAGAGGCGCTGAACTGGGGCTTCTGGCACTTTGGGGAGTTCGCGAAAGCCTATAGGGAATGTTTTCAGGAACTGCCCTCCGACACTTTGCGCCGCGCACAGCGCGACTGAAGCCGGCGTTCGCGTCGGCTTCACAATTCAAGGACGTCCAGCCCCCGGCACCGGCACTTCCACCACGCGCAGCGTGGCGCTCGGCGTCGCCGCAATGTCAGCCGGATGGTGCGAATCCGAGGCACTGATCAACAGGTGCCGACGCTCCGCTCCACCCAGCATGACCGCATAGGCGTGCGTGTCCATGACGATGCGATCGACGATCTCACCGCCCTCTCGCACACGCAGCACCGTGGGCTGGCTTTCCGGGCTGGCCACCCACACGGCGCCTTCCGCATCTAGCGCTATGCCATCAGGGTGGACATCTTCGGGCAACTGCGCGAACACCCTGCGACGGATCAGGGAGCCGTCTTCGAGGATGTCGAACGCCGTCAGGCGTCGGCCCATGGTCTCGGCCACGATCAGGGTCTGGCCATCGGGCGTGACCGCCATGCCGTTGGGGAAGTGCAGGCCCTCGGCCACCACTCTGGCACGGCCGTCGCGCGTCACACAGGTGATGACACAGGTGTCTACGGGACTCTGGCTGGGGTCCCAGAAGTTGTAGCCAATGTCTCCCACGTACATGCGGTCGTGTGCATCCACGATGCCATCGCTGAGACAGAAGACGGTGAAGGCAGACAGGTCGGCCAGCAGGTGCAGTTGCTGACCGTCCCAGCGGTACACCTTGCGCTGCAAAGCATCGCTGAAGATCAGCTGGCCATCACGACGGAAGCCAAGCGCATTGGGCTTGAAGGGCAGCTCCAGCGCCGTCTCCAAGGAGCCATCCTGGCCAACCGTCTTGATGCGCTGGTCATGGATGTCGAGAAACCACCATTTGCCCTCGCGCCAGCGCGGGCTTTCGGTGAACTTCAGGCCGTGCATTTTGTCGACCAGAACCTGGGGAATCAGGGTGCTCATATGACCTCCTGTTGAGGACAAAGGGGGCAGCGGTTCACTTGCTCAGGATGTGCACGGCGACCGCCGCCTCTTCCACGCCGACCATGCCGCCACCGTTTTCCTGGATGGCATGGCATGCGCCTTCGACCTGACGCGACCCCGCCTCGCCACGCAGTTGCGTCACCAGTTCAAAGAGTTGCCCGATGCCCGTGGCACCGATGGGGTGGCCCTTGGACTCCAGCCCACCCGAGACGTTGATGGGGATGCGTCCGCCCAGGCTGAAGTCACCGCGCTCGGCCGCCGGGCCGCCCTGCCCCAGGGGCACCAGGCCCAGGTTCTCGGCCTGGATGATCTCGCCCATGGCCGCAGCGTCATGCACTTCGGCCACATGCATGGCCTGCGGGCCCAGTCCAGCCATCTCGTAGGCCTGCTGGGCCGCCAGGTGAGCCAAGTGCAACTCTGGCTGGTCGTAGCGGCGATGACTGAAACTGCGGATCACACTGGCGGCCACCTTGATGCAGCGCGACTTGTCGGCGCCGATGCGTTTCAAGCCCTCTTCGGTGCACAGGATGACGGCGGCGGCACCGTCGGTCATCGGCGCGCACATGGGTAGCGTGAGCGGATAGGTGATGGACGGAGCCGCCAGGATTTCGTCAATCGTGAAGGTCTTGCGGAACTGCGCGTAGGGGTTGCGCGTGGAGTGCTCGTGATTCTTGGCCGAGACGGCTGCGATCTGGCGCTGTGTGGTGCCGAAGGTCTTCATGTGGAAGCGGCACATGGCAGCATAAATCGCCATGAACTTGCTGTAAGGCTTGTCTGATTCGGAACCCGGCGGCAGCTCGACGCCTTCGCCCATCTTCATCAAAGTCTGATAGTTCTCATCGGCCCGGGCCACATCCCAGCCACCTTCCATGATGGCAATGGCCTTGCCCTTGTCGGGCACGTTCATCTTCTCGCAGCCCAGGGCCAAGGCCACATCGGTGTTGCCCGCCTTGAGTGACTGGATGGCCAGGTGCACAGCCGAGCTCCCAGCAGCGCAACCGTTGTCGATGTTGAAGATGGGGATCTGCTCGATGCCGATCTTGCTCATCACCACTTGGCCGGGAATGGCCAGCTGACCTTGCAGCGGACCGTTGGTGATGCCGGCGTAGTAGGCGGTGCCGATGTCGGCAATCTGACAGCCTGCGTCCTTGAGTGCGCCTTGCAAGGCCTCACGCGCAAGGTCTTCCAGGGGGCGTTCGAGGTGTCGACCGAAGACGGTCATGGCGATGCCTGCGATGTAAATGTGGCTCATGGGAATGGCTTTCAGAGAGGGTTCGAAAAGGCGGAAGGTTTCAAATCTGACGGTCGGTGCTTTGCCAGTAGGGGGCACGCACGTCTTTCTTGAGGACCTTGCCCGCCGGGCTGCGGGGCAACTGCTCGACAAAATCGACGGACTTCGGCGCCATCACGCTGCCGAGCTTGTCCTTGCACAAGGCGATCAGCTCATCGGCGCTGACGCTCATCCCCTGGTTGAGCTCTACCACGGCCTTGACGGCCTCGCCCCACTGCGCATCGGGCACGCCGATCACCGCGCAGTCCTGCACCGATGGGTGGCTCCAGATCACCTGCTCGACCTGGCTGGGATACACGTTGAAGCCGCCCGAGATGATCATGTCCTTCTTGCGATCGGTGATGTGCAAGCAGCCATCGGCATCGATGTGACCGATGTCGCCGGTGTGCAACCAGCCGTTGACGATGGTCTCGGCCGTTTTCTCGGGCGCGTTGTAATAGCCCTTCATCACCAGATCGCCCTTGACGCAGATCTCGCCGGTCTGGCCTTGCGGCAAGATCTGGCTGTCATCGTCCATGATCTCAACATGGACCAGCGGGCTGGGGCGCCCCACGGAGGAGAGGCGCTCGTCCGAGGCGACTTCGCCCTTTGTGACGTGCTCGCCGGGTGGCAACAGGGCGATGGTGCCGGGCGCCTCAGTCTGGCCGTAGCCCCCCATCATCACGGGACCAAAGACCTTCATCGCCAGCTTGAGCTTCTCCACGGACATCGGTGCGGCGCCATACAGGAAGTACTTCAACGAAGAGAAGTCCACCTTCTGAGCCAGATCGGGAATGTCTAGCAAGCGGTAGATCACCGTCGGCGGCAAGAACAGCTCGGTGACCCGATGCTTGGGAATCGCCGCCAGCATCAGGCTGGGGTCAGGCCGACTTAGCACGACCACGGTGCCGCCTCGGGCCGAGGTGGGCATCGACAACAAGCCCGAGGTGTGGGTCATCGGCGCCGCAGCCAGATTGACGGGGCGGTGCGCGTCGTCATAAGGGCAAGCCATCAGGATGTGCGCCACCATCGCTTGCAAGCTGCGATGGGTGTTCATCACGCCCTTGGGGACACCGGTTGTGCCGCCGGTGGGCGAGATCGCCACCACGTCATCCATGTCCACATCGACGTGAGGCGGGGTGGACGCATGATGCGCGACCCACTTCGCCAACGCCTGGCTGCCTGCCACCTCCGGCGCATCACCGTCGATGCAGATCCAGTGCTTGACGCGCGGCAAGGTGGCCTGCAGCTGGGAGATGGGCTCTGCGAAATAGCGCTGGAAGAACAGCACCTCGCAATCAAAGTTGTCGAGTACGAAGTGGTTCTCGGACGCACTGTTGCGCGCCCCGACCGGGATCCATGCCATGTTGGCCCGCCACAAGCCCAGCGCACACGTCCAGGCGGTGGTGTCGTTGCCGGCCCAGACAGCGCCTTTGGTTCCCTTGGGCAAGCCGGTGGCCAGCAAGGCGTGCGCAATGCGGCAAGACAGCGCTCCCACCTCCTGGTAGGTGTAGGTCCGCTCGTCCTGGATGTACGCGGCGCCCTGTGGGTTCATGCGCCAGCCGCGGTCAAAGAAGTCGATGATGGCCATCGCAAGCTCTTTCAGAAATGGGTGAGATCAGTCAACAAAGGCCACGACACGTGCCGGGGCGGCACTGCATCGGGCCAGCTTGATGGGGAAGAAGCCGACCATGAAGCCGGTGAGCGGCAGCGCACCCAGATTGGTCATCTGCTGGACGATGAAGGCCTCGCGCTCGACGATGGCCTTGTGACCATCCCAGAGCACCGCCGGGTTACGCGTCTCCTGGAACTTGCGGCCCATCAGACCGAAGGGCAGATCCCAGCCCACCGCGTCGGTGCCCAGGATGGTGGCGCCCTGGCGGGTCAGGTGCAGCGTGCTGGCACGGCTCATGCCAGGCTGCTGGTAATACTGAGGATCATCGAGCGTGTAGCGCTCCTGGCCGGTGCGAATGAGCACGGCCATGCCCGGCTGGATGATGGTGCCAGTGGCCGCCATCGCGGCGTCGAGCATGTCGGTGGTGATTTCCTGACCCAGTTGGGCCCAGGGCCGCACATCCAGCACCATGCCTGGTCGATACAACTCTTCCAGGGCAATGTCGGTGATGGTGCGGGCGGGTGCCCCGGCGATCCGAGAGGAGCTGTGCAACGGTGCATCGACGTGCGTGCCGCAATGCGAGGACATGTCCGTGAGCAACTCAGCGCCCCAGCCCTCGCCATCTGGCAGATCATCGTGCTGACAACCCAGGTAACGACAGAACTCGTCGGCACCTTTCTCAGCGGGGTGGTAATAGTCAATGGCCGGGGCCACGACCGGTGCGGCGCTCGCCAGGTGGGGTGGAAGTTTGGCCCGATTAGCCGGGTCCAAGGTTTGGGTCAGGTCGATTAGGCGGGGCATGCAAGTCTCCAGTGAAGGCCGACACCGTCGACCTGTTGGAGGCAAGTCTCACACCACGCTCATGTGGCGACTATCAGAATTCCGCAGAGTTGGGTGCTTGCGGGTTTGTCCGAGGCTATCGTTGCCCGAGCTCACGCTGCATCGTCCATTTACTCCCAGCGACCACTCGATGGTGGAGGCGATGATTTCCCTGGCACGCAAACTGGGTCACGTCACCGTGGCAGAGGGTGTGGAAACCGAAGCCCAGCTGCTGGAACTACTGCGCTTGGGATGCGACTTGGGGCAGGGCTACCTCGTCGGTAAGCCGATCGCCATCGAAGCTTTTGAAAAAGCTTTTCTCCGATGGGAGCTACTGGAAAATGCTGTCTGAATTTCAGATCGTGCCTGAAATCAACGGATCGTCGCAGCCGAGATCGTTGTGCTGGCATAGCAGCACTCTATGTTCTTTGGGCTCAGCTGCGCGAAGCGGGCTGAGAGCTCGACATCTGTCATTGACGTGCCAAGTGTTGACGAAAAGACCTTGACCACGCTCTATGACACCATGGAACCTTCTGACGGAGGCGGGGACGTGCTGAAGGCAGAGACCGCGCGATTTCGGCCACCTTCTTTGGCTTGGTAGAGCAAGTCATCTGCTAGCCTCACGGCGATGTCCTCGTTGGTGTGCTCCGGCGATGCAACGACTATCCCGACGCTGATGGTCACGCGGCCAGCAGGTTCGATGGGATGGCCTCCCACCAAGGCACGGAGTTTTTCGGCGACAGCAACCGCCGCCGCCAACTCGGTGCGTGGCAGCAGAACCAGAAACTCCTCGCCCCCCACACGGCCCACAAAGTCGGACTCACGCAAGCCTGTTATCAACAGATGGGCGACATGGCGCAGGACCTCGTCGCCTGCAGCGTGTCCGTGGGTGTCGTTGATTTTCTTGAAGAAGTCGATGTCCATCATCAGCAGCGCGTAAGGCTGGCGGCTGCGTTTCATTTGCAGAAACTCCAGCTGCAGGCGCTCATTGGCCGCAAGACGGTTGGGCAAGCCCGTCAGGGCATCCTTGCGGGCCAGTGAGGCCAGCTCCCGGTTGGCCGCTTCCAAGGCTGCGGTCCGGTCCGCCACCATCGTTTCCAAATGGCGGTTGATCGACTCCAGTGCATGTTTGCGCTCTAGAAGGGTCGCCGCCATGCTCACCATCGAGTCCGACAACACGCGCAGCTCGATGCTCCGCGTGGCGGGGTTGAACGAAATGTCTTCCTCCCCTTGGGCGATCTGCCGGGCCTTTTGCGCGAGCTGGGCAATCGGGTGACTGAAGTACTTGCCCAAGCGCCAGGCAACCACCCCGAACACCAAGGTAGACCCCAGCATCATGGCCACCACCACGGTTTGCAGCGCCATGACTTCGGACAACACCTGGGTACGCGGCTGGCGCACCACCACCTTCCAGCCCAGCCCAGCGCCTTTGCCCCCCGGGGTCTCGGCTACCGAAGCGGCCGCCGTGAGGTAGGACACCTGCTCATCCCAGTCGGCAAACCCATAGGGCTGATCCGTCGCCACACGGGGCACAGTGGGCAGGCCTGCCCCCAACGCCGCCTGGTCCGGATAAATCACCATATTGGCCTGGTTGATGATGAACACCTCAATGCCATCACGGTCCGCCCCTAACGGCTTGAGCGTCTCCACCAGCTCCTTGACCCAGCGCCAATGGACATGCGTCCCCAAAACAGCCCTGAGCTGGCCCTGGGCGTCGAAAACGGGGGCCGCAAAGTCCAAAAAGCGGATCGGCCAGTCGTGCAACTTCGCGCGCAGCAGCTTGCCCAGCAGGACGGCCTCGTGCAAATCGCCGACATAGGCGCCCTGTGCCGCTGCCTTGAACCAGGGTCTTTCCGCCACGCTCTCGCCCACCAGCATGCCATCGGTGGCGTGCAGCACCGTGCCATCCAAAGCCACCAGGCTGATCCAGGAGTAGTGTGGGTAAGACTGGCTTACTCGCTTCAAGCTTGCATCCAACTCGGGGCTGTCCAGGGGGCCATGGGTGTAGGTGGGGGTCTGGGCCAGCAACTGCACTTCGCGCAGGCGTTCGCCCAGGTTGGCCGCCAACGCAACAGCCGTGGCCTGAGCCAAGGTGTGCAGGTGCGCTCCCCGGTCCTTGATGAGCTGGTTGGCATGTTGCTGCGTCACGTACACGGTGGTGGGGACGGACAGAAGCAGCACGACTACGATGAACGAAGCCGTAATCAGACCGCGTAGCGTCTGAGGAAGAAGCGTCAACCGCAAGGGTGTACTCCAGGGAGAGGCGTCATGATCATTTATCTTCAGGCAAACACATCGGCCTTCGATGTGCCTGTTTCACACAGGCAACTTCATGGCGGGCAAGTAGACCATGAAGCAAGTCCCTTGTCCCGCGGTGCTTTCGACGCTCACCCGACCGTGATGGGCCTTCACGATGCGCGCCACGAGGTAGAGTCCGAGGCCTGCGCCAGGGGTGCCTTGCGATGCCCGACCGCGGAAGAACTTTTGGAACAGCTTGGGCTGCTCCTCTGGCGGCACGCCTTCACCGAGGTCTCTCACGCTCAATCGTAGGGAACCGGCGGTCTCTGCCTGCACGGTCAGATCAATGCGGGTGTCGGGCGGGGCGTGTCGATCGGCATTCTCCAGGAGGTTGCGCAGCACGATCCGCATCATGTCCGGATCGCATACCCACGGCTCCGGTAGCTCGTCCACCTGCAGGCGAATGCGCTCCAAAGGCCAGTCGGCGACGGCTTCCTCGATCACTTCGAAGAAGTCGGTGTTCACCAGTCTCATCGGCTGATGCGCGGTGTCCAGTCGCTCGACGGACAAATAGTCGTTCAACAGGCGCTCCATCCTGCGCACCGCCTGTCGGATGTTGCTGGCGCGTTCTTGCACCTTGTCTTGCGGGGCATTCAGATTGGCCACCAGTTGCTGCACACTGGTACTGATGATGGCCAGCGGTGTCTTGAATTCATGGGAGACCATGCCCACAAACTCGCGCTGCTCCGTCCGCGCTTTTTGCTCGATGGCGAGCGCCTCCTGAACGTTGCGAAAACGGACGATGAGGTACACGCTCATCATGATCACATGAAGCGCGATGCCGATGAAGATTGCGTAGTCGGTCCAGAAATGGACGGGCAGCAACCCCTCGTTGCGAGCGAAACGGATGACGGCGGCCAGCTCCACCACGCCAAAAATCAGGATGTAATAACCCGCTTGTGACGAGCCCTGACGCCAGAAATGCACGCTCAGGCCCAGCGCAAAGATGGTGTGAACCAGCAGTGCCACCTGAATCACTTGCACCGCCTGTTGGCTGCCCTGTACCAGCATCCATCCGCCGGCGCACGCCGCCAGTGAGGTCATGCCAACCTGATACCACCGGCTTAACCTTGGCAAGGCTTGGTTCAACTGAAGCCATTCGACGCTCATGCGGGTCAGGGTCACCAAGGCCATGCAGATCACCAAGGACACCAGCGGTACCGGCAAGGGCTGCGTGGTGAGCACAAAGGACTGCAGGTAACCTGAGGGATTCAGCCCCGCCAAGCCCAGGGTCAAGGTGTAGGCCAGGTACCAGACCCCGGCCGTGCGGAGCCCAAAGAGCAGCTGCATGGCCAGGGCTAGCACATACACCCCAAAGAAAGCGCCAAAGAACAGAGACTCCCTTTTCTCTGCCTGCTGAAAAGCACCGACGCTGCTCAACCTGATCTCATTGGACAAGGTGTGCTCACTCCTCAAGCGCAGGTACAACTGGTGTTCGCCAGGCGTCAAACGGATTTGAAAAGCAGGTGTCCTGCTGTTCATGGGCCACTGCACATGCGGAATCTGCCGTCCGGCACGTTGAACATGTTCGGTCGTCAGATCCGTGGGCGCATGCAAAACCGCTTCGTCAATCTGCGTGCCATCGATGACGAGCACCCAATCCGTAGCCGCGGTCTGAGGTTGTTTCACTGTCAACCTGACCCAGATGGCCGAGGATGTGAAGCCGACATGCAAATGCCCTGGCAATCGCTGCCACGCGCGTGACTGCTGGACGTCATTGAGTGACTGGCTGCCCCGAGGGTCCTCCAGCCACTCCAAGCGGCCGTTCAATGGCAGCGTGCTGAGTGTGCCATCGAGCAGCAGCGGGGTAGCCTCCTGCGACCGCGCCACAGAAGGGACCAAGATCCAGATCAGCGCAAAGGTCCAGAGTAGTCGTATCCACATATAGCGAAACTATCATGCTTCCGGCGATCCCCTTCGATGCTCGCGACGAACGCTCAGATTCGCTCAGGAAGACAGGCTGAATCCGCCCCGCGCTCTTTTAGACTGACGGCATGACATCGGTAATCCTGCTCGAAGATGAGCCCGTCTTGCGCAAAGAGTTGGCCGACTACCTGCGGGCCCAGGGGCACGCGGTGACGGCTGTGGCCACTCTCGCTGAGTTCATGAGGGTGTTCGAGCCAAACAAGCATCTGGTCGCAGTCCTCGATCTGGGTTTGCCGGACGGTGATGGCTTGGACCTGGTCCTGCGCATGCGTCGGGGTGGCTTGCGTCTGGGGATCGTCATCCTCACGGCCCGTGATGGGGCGGAAGCCAAGATTCAGGGACTGTTAGGTGGAGCGGATTACTTCATCTCCAAAACAGCGGACCTGCAAGAGCTGGCGGCCACCATCACCGTCATTGAACGTCGGCTAACGGCTGCAACGCCTCCCCAGTGGAGGTTGCAATCGTCTCCCCGTCAACTGGTGTCCCCAGCGGGGATGCCGGTCCCACTGTCGGCGCAGGATTTCCTGGTGCTCAAGGCGCTGGCCTTGGGCGGTGAATGCGTGACTCGGCAGACCATCGTGGCGGCACTGGGCGGCGATTATTTTGAGTACGACCAACGACGGCTTGACACGCAGATGAGGCGCCTGCGTCGCAAGGTGCTGGAGCTGACCGGTGAAGATCTGCCTGTGAGCACCTTGCGTGCTGTGGGCTACTGTTTCCACGCCCCCATCGACGTGTGCAGCTGACACACACTGTCGCCACTTGCTTTTTGCTCAGAATCGCTCATACACCTGAGTCACGCAGCCCCCTATCGTTGCCCCATTGAGTTGACCATCAACACACAGGGGCAGGATGTTGGACACAGCCAGTTGGAGCAGTCGGCGCAGCGCGCAGTGGAGTTGTGGCGCCGCCTTGGTGGCCTTGATCGTGGGCTTGTCGCTGCCCCGATTTGCCCTGTTTGAGCACGATCACGGCGACATGCTGGCCCTGCACCTGGGGCTCGAACTATTCTCGGCCATCGTGGCCACCTTGGTGGTCGTGATCTCGTGGCACACCTTCCGGCGAGACGACCAGGTGCTGGCGCGCTCCCTGATCTTCACGTTCACCGTGGTGGCAGGCATGGACTTGATTCATGCGCTGAGCTACGCCGGGATGCCAGACCTGCTCACGCCCAGCAGCACCGCCAAAGCGATCTTCTTCTGGTTCATGGGGCGCGGTGTCGAACTGCTGGGTGTCTGGATGGTACTGACGAAATGGAAGCTGCCCGGCTGTCGCTGGCATTGGCAGGTTGCAGGCCTGTTGGCTATCGTCGCACTGCTGCACATAGGTAGTTGGCACCTCGACATGCTGCCCGACCTCTTTGTGCCGGGTCAGGGTGTGACGACCTTCAAAGCGGCCATCGGCGGCCTAATTACGCTGGGCAACTGGGCTGCTGCGGTGCACTTCTGGCATTCGGCCAGCATGAGCGGCAAACCGCAGCGCGATCATTACTTTGCCGCATCGTGTTTCCTTGTGGGCACCGGTGAGGTGTGCTTTTCCACCTACGTGGCGGCCAATGACTTCCTGGTGATCTTTGGGCACCTGTTCAAGGTAGGTGCCTACGTCTTCATCTATCTGGGCATTTTCCGTGATGGCATGCGCGAGCCCTATCGCTTGCTGGAGCGTTCCGAGCGTTCGCTGCTCGACAAGCAAGTGGAGTTGGACGCGATCCTCAGCCACATCCATGCCGGTGTGGCCCGCCTGGATGCCGACGGACGCTATCTCTATGTCAACGACTACCTGGCGCGTTTCCATGCGCTGCCCGCTGGAGAGATGCGCGGCAGGCCCTTCGAAGACTTTGTGAGCAAGTCTCACAAGGCGGCGGTGTGCTACCACTGGGCTAAGGCGATGTCTGGCTACCCTTCGTCGTATGACGGTCTGCGCATGGGACCAGACGGACAAGAGGTGTACATCTCCGCCTGGATCACCCCAGAGCGCAATGCGCAGGGCGACGTCATCGGGGCCGTGCTTGTGGTCATCGACATCACTGAACAGTGGCGCATGCAGCAGCGCTTGTCGGAGTCTGTGGCACAGGTCAGTGACCTGAAAACCGCGCTGGACGCACATGCCATCGTGGCGGTTACTGATGCCCAGGGGGTCATCCTCAGCGTCAATGACAAGTTTTGCGACATATCCCAGTACAGCCGCGAAGAGTTGCTTGGCCGCACCCACAGCGTGATCAATTCAAAGCACCATCCCAAGTCATTCTTCGACAAGCTGTGGCGAACGATTGCGGGCGGTGAAGTATGGAGTGGCGAGATCTGCAATCGCGCCAAGGATGGGCAGCTTTACTGGGTGAATACCACCATCGTCCCCTTTTGCGACCCCTCAGGCAAGCCCGTGCGCTATGTCGCCATCCGTGCTGACATCACTGCACGTAAGCGCATCGAACAGCAGGTTCGGGAAATGGCCTACCACGATGCGCTCACGGGCCTGCCAAACCGGCGTCTGTTGATGGAACGCCTGGGGGCGTGTCTGGCTCAGTCTGCCAAGACCGGTCGCTACGGTGCCTTGCTGTTACTGGATCTGGACCACTTCAAGAATGTGAACGACACGTTGGGACATGACCAAGGCGATCGACTGTTGCAAGAAGTGGCGGATCGCTTGGTCCGATGCCAGAGACAGCGTGACATGGTCACCCGCCTGGGCGGTGATGAATTTGTAGTGCTGCTGATGGATGTCGGCCAAAGTGAAGCCGAGGCGTCGCTGAACACCGGACGTATCTGCGAAGAACTCATTGAGCAACTGAGCCAGCCTTTCCAACTCAGCCATGCTTCGGTGAACACCTCGCCGAGCATCGGGGCCGTGCTGTTTCTGGGCGAACAGGTCGAGGCGGCCGAACTGATGAAGCGTGCCGACATTTCCATGTACGAAGCCAAGGGCGATGGCCGTAAACGAGTGCGCTTCTTTGACCCCTCGGTCCAGTTGGCTTTCCAGGCTCAACTGGCCATCGAGGGTGATCTCCGCGAGGCCCTGGCGCTGCGACAGTTCGAGATCTTCTTGCAGCCCATCGTGGACCCCTCTGGCAAGACCGTGGCGCAAGAGGCGCTGCTGCGCTGGCGGCACCCAGAGCGAGGACTGGTCCCGCCCAATGACTTCATCTCGATTCTGGAGCGAACCGGTCTGATCCTCTCCGTCGGGCTGTGGGTCATCGAGCAAGCGTGTGACATGTTGAGCAAATGGCGAACCGATCCGGTTCGCGTGGACTGGAAGCTGGCGGTGAACGTCAGTCCTAAGCAATTGCAGCAGCCTGGCTTCGTTGCGCAGGTCAGCGCCGTCCTGAATCGCTACCGCGTGAGCGACTGCAAGCTCAAACTCGAAATCACGGAAAGCTCTCTACAAGACAACCTGCAAGAGAGCATCGAAAAGATGAGAGTGTTGCGTCAGCAGGGCGTCTGTTTCGCGATCGATGACTTCGGAACCGGCTACTCATCCCTGTCCTCGCTGCGGAACCTGCCGATCCAGATTCTCAAGATCGACCGTTCGTTCGTGCGTCACATAGACCACGACGAAAAAGACGCGGCGATCGCACGTTCCATCCTGAGTCTGGCCACCAGCATGGATCTGGAGGTCGTCGCGGAGGGCGTGGAAACCGAGTCTCAGTACATGACCCTCAAGGCACTGGGGTGCCACCTGTTCCAGGGCTATCTGTTCGGAAGGCCCCAGCCAGCCGACGCAATTCGGGAGGACGACATTGCGGCATAACCTACCAGTGACAAATCAAGAGTTCCCGTTTCCGACGGGACAGACCTTGGTTTCCACCACCGACACCAAAGGGCGCATTCTGTATTGCAATCCGGCCTTCATTCAGGTGAGCGGCTACAGCAAGCAGGAGCTACTGGGGCAACCCCACAACCTGATTCGGCACCCCGACATGCCGGAGGAGGCCTTTCGGGACATGTGGGACACGATCCGCTCAGGCTGCCCCTGGTCTGCGCCGGTTAAGAACCGCCGAAAGGATGGGAGCTTCTACTGGGTGATGGCCAACGTCACGCCCTTGCTCAATGAAAGCGGGCAATGCGAGGGCTACATGTCGGTGCGGACCGAACCCCAGCGAGCCCAGGTTCAGGAAGCGGAAGCCTTGTATGCCAGGATGAGGCGGGAGCGGGATGAAGGGCAACAGGTACTGGCCCTCAAGGCCGGACGCCTGATTCACATCAGCGCATGGGGGCGCTTGCGCGAGCGCTTGCGTTTCGGTCTGCCATCCAAGCTTCTGGCTACCTTGCTGTTTGTGGCTGTTCTGCCATCGCTGCTGGCTGAATGGATTCAGACCGAAGCACCCTGGGCCGGGTTCGCTCAGAGCGTGCTCATGCTGGCGGCAGTCGCTGTTGTATGGCGGTATTTGGTGGGGCAGCTGGTTCACCCACTGGCTCAACTGATCGTCGCGGCCAATCGCATGGCCTCGGGCAATCTGACCCAGGCTGTCGTGCACAACCGGGATGATCAACTCGGCGAACTCCAGAAGGCCTTGAGTCAGCTGTCGGTCAACCTGCTGTCGGTGGTGCGTGATGCCCGCGAGCAGAGCTGGGCCATGCAGGATGCCACCCAGGAAATCAGCCAGGGCAACGAGGACCTATCTCAGCGCACCGAAGCACAGGCCAGCAACCTGGAGCAGACCGCTGCCGCGATGGAAGAGATGACCGGTGCCGTGCGAGACACCGCTGCCTCGGCGCAGAGCGCCAGCGCTTTGTCGGTACAAGCCCGTGAGTTGGTGGAAAAGGGTCGTGATGCGGTCAACGCAGTTGGCGAGACCATGCAGTCCATCCAGGCAGCCTCTGGGCGCATCGGCGACATCACGCAGGTGATTGAAAGCATTGCATTCCAGACCAATATCCTGGCGCTCAATGCCGCAGTAGAAGCGGCCCGTGCCGGTGAGCAGGGACGAGGCTTTGCCGTCGTGGCAGGCGAAGTGCGCACCCTGGCTCAACGGACGTCCACTGCAGCCAAGGAGATCAAGCAGCTGATCGAGGATTCGGTGGCCAAGGTGCAGGAAGGCCGACTCAAGACTGATGCTGCCCGCCACACCATGGGGGAGACCGTGGATGGCGTGAGCAAGGTCACCGACATCGTGGGCGAGATCAGCCATGCCGCCAACGAGCAGCTGACCGGCATTGCGCAGATCAACGCAGCGGTGGCGCACCTGGACAGCATCACCCAGCAAAACGCGGCCTTGGTGGAGGAGATGACGGCGTCGGCCTATGCGCTCAATAGCATCGCTCAGGCCGTGAGCGAAACCGTCCAGGTCTTCCGCATAGATCGGCAGCACCGTCCGGCAATCGACGCCTCGTCTTTGCGACAGGGGCAACGTCAGGCTGCATATGTCGAGGTCACAGCGTGATCGCAGGTCTGGAGAGGCAGTTCGGGGACTCATCCTCACAAAAAATCTTGGAGAACACATGAATCAACTTAAGAAACTGAACATTGGCCCTCGCTTGGGATTGGGCTTTGCCCTGGTCATCTTGGCGGCCCTTGCGATCGCGCTGGTGGGCCGCATCCAGCTCGGTGCGCTGAGCGATGAGATTCGGTTCATGACGGAAGACCGCATGGTCAAAGTCGAGCAACTCACGGAGGTCAAGGACGATCTGAACGTGATCGCTCGGAGTGTGCGCAACATGGCGTTGCTGACGGACGAACAAGAAAAGGTGAAAGAAAAGGCTCGCATCGATCAGATGAGCGCCAGAAACAGCGAGTTGCTGAGGCTGCTGGACAAGTCCATTACCCTGCCCAAGGGGCGCGAGTTGCTGCAAGACCTCAACGCCGCGCGGGCACCGTACAACGCTGCGATCAGCAAGGCTGTGGAGCAGGCGATGGCCGGTCAGACGGACGTGGTGCGTGAGACACTGTTCAACGAGGTTCGCCCGCTGCAAGGCCGCTACATGAAGGCGCTCGACGACTTGGTCGGCCTCCAGAAGGAGTTGATGCGCCAGTCTGCCGAGCAGTCTGCGCAGATGGCCGCCTCGGCTGGCGTGTGGATGTTGATCATTGCTGGAGTGGCTGCCGCCATAGGCGCCTTCATCGCGACGCTCCTGGTGCGCTCGATCACCCACCCGATCCGTGAGGCGGTAAAGGTGGCGCAGACCGTGGCTGCTGGCGACCTGACATCGACCATCCACGTTACCCGCCAGGATGAGACCGGTCAGTTGCTGGCCTCACTCAAGGCGATGAACGAGAGCCTGGTCGGCATCGTCAGCAACGTGCGTCTGAGCAGCGACTCGATTGCCACCGGCAGTGCACAGATTGCCACCGGCAACGCAGATCTGAGTCAACGCACCGAGGAACAGGCCGCCAATCTGGAGCAGACAGCAGCTTCCATGGAGCAGCTCGCCTCGACCGTGCAGCAGAACTCGGACACGGCGCGTCAGGCCAACCAGTTGGCCAGTAGTGCGAGCCAAGCAGCAGTCCGTGGCGGCGAGGTGGTCGGTCAGGTGGTGGGAACCATGGCGCAGATCACCGACAGTTCTCGCAAGATTGCCGACATCATTGGCGTGATCGACGGCATTGCATTTCAGACGAACATTCTGGCTCTCAATGCTGCAGTGGAAGCTGCCCGCGCTGGCGAGCAAGGTCGAGGCTTCGCAGTTGTGGCAGGCGAAGTGCGCAGCCTGGCGCAACGCTCGGCCAATGCGGCCAAGGAGATCAAGACCTTGATTGACAACAGCGTGGAGAAGGTGGAGATCGGGTCCCGACTGGTGGACGCCGCCGGCCAATCCATGGCCGACATCGTCCAGCAGGTCAAGCGTGTGACCGATCTGATGGGCGAGATCAGTGCCGCCAGCGTGGAGCAAACACAGGGGATTAGCCAGGTCGGTGATGCAGTCAATCAGCTCGATCAGGTGACACAGCAGAATGCGGCACTGGTTGAGGAGTCGGCCGCAGCGGCCGCCAGCTTGAGCCAGCAGGCAGCCAAGCTGGCAGAGACCGTGGCGGTGTTCACCTTGAATGGGCATGTGCGATCGGGCGCAACTATGGCGGCCCGCGCGCCCACTTCCGCAACCAGCCCTGTTAGCCCGAGACCAATCAAGAAATCACCACGACCGGCTATTCAGCAAATAGCATCCCCGGTTCCTCGGACCGATACTGATACATGGGAGTCGTTCTGATGCGAGTCCACACTTCTAGTGTGCGTCGTTTGAGCTGCAAATGGGTGCCTTGAACGCCCCCTGCAACTGTCATCAGTTGACTGCGGGTTGAAAGCGTAGTCACTGCACACCTTTTTTAGTTATTGCTCGGCAAACAGACAGCTATGGGTCGACTGCGTGACTCCGCCGATCGCAGCTGCAGCCATCGAACAACGTGACTCCCTGGCTGCACGTTAGGCCGTTGCGAATGACCGCAGAGCCCTGCGAAGCGGCCATCCACGCGACCTGGCTTTCAGCGTGTCAATGACCGTTGTGGAGATCAAAGCGTGCGTCGGGCAGAAGAAGTCGAAGGACAGCAAGCGCTGGAGGCTGTGTGATAACACTTCGGATGGCGGGTCCGTGAGCCCGGCACCAGAATCAGACCTGTCCGGAGCACAAACTCTGGCTGACACCAGCCCGCAGGCCTATATGGGGTGTTTTGAGCCCTGTGTGACGGCCGTGCAAGTTGAACTGGCGGCAAATAGGGCTTACGCCCCGAGCAACCTCATCGCCTTCCTGGTCCGATCGAAGCCAAGAATGTTGAGGACACGCTTGAAGTTGTAGGCGAGCACGCTGAGGTTCATCTCCGTCCCAACGTGATGCATGCCACGGGTCAGGAAGTGGGGCCATCCCATCCAGTGTTTGAGTGTGCCGAATACGTGCTCGACGGTGCGCTTGCGTACCGTCATGGCCGTTGGCATTTGGTCCAACCGCTGCTGTACCGAGTCCATCACGCTTTCGTGCTCCCAGCGCCGGATACGCCGATTCTGACTCGTCGTGCACTGCGCCTTCATCGGGCAGGAAGGGCAGGCACTAGACCAGTAGATGCGGATCTTCAGACCATCCTCTTCACGGCTGAAGCGGTGAATTGCTCGCTCCCCTGCAGGACATTGGTATTCGTCGGCATGCGCGATATAGATGAAGTCTGTTTTGTCGAAACGCCCCTCTGCTCTGGCATTGGATGTCATGGGCTTAGGAACAAGCGCCGCAACACCAGCATCCTCGCAAGCCTTCAGCCCCAGGCCGCTGTAGTAGCCGCGGTCAGCTATGGCCTTCAGCTTGCGTTTGCCCATTGCTTCGCGTGCGGCCAAAGCCATCACGCTTAACTGCGCCCGATCGCTTCCGTTGTTCGTCACTTCATGAGCAACGATCAGATGGTTCTTGGTGTCGACGGCTACCTGCACGTTGTAGCCCACCAGCGCAGTGCCCTTCGCGCTGTACGTGGTCATGGCCCTCGCATCGGGATCCGTCTGGGATAGCTGCCGGTCTGGCAGGGTCTCCAACTGCGCCTTCACCGCCTGCAGTTCATGCAAACGCTGGCGCATCTTTTGGATCTTGCCCTGCAGCCGCTCGGTCTTGGCTCGCACTTCAACGGGCTGAGTTCGATCTGCCGTGTCCAGGGCATCGAGATAGTGCTGGATGCTTTCCTCCAACTCTCGCTCGCGACGCTCAATCTTGCCGGGTGTGTAGTTGCGCTCGCGGTTGTTGACAGCCTTGAACTTGCTGCCGTCAATGGCGACCACGGCTTCGGTGAACAGCTTCAACTCACGGCACAGCATCACGAAGCGGCGGCAGACGTTGCGAATGCCTTTGCCGTTCTCGCGGCGGAAGTCCGCAATGGTTTTGAAATCAGGGGCCAGCCTGCCAATCAGCCACATCAACTCCACGTTGCGCTGGCACTCGCGCTCCAGCCTACGGCTGGACTGGATACGGTTCAGATAGCCATACAGATACAGCTTCAACATCACCGACGGGTGATAAGAGGGGCGTCCTGTTGGCGCTGGGCTTGCGCCTTCGAAGCCCAAGGCCACGAGGTCCAACTCACCGATGAAGATATCTACGATTCGCACCGTGTTGTCTTCTGCAACGAAGTCGTCCAGACACTCTGGCAGCAAGGTGACTTGTTGCCTGTCCTGTCCTTCGATGAATCTGGGCATACATGACCTCCATGTGGTCATGGACACGCAAACCATGGGCCAGGTTCCTGCCGATCAACGAGTTTTCACACAGCCTCCAGCGGTTGCGGAAGTTCGCTATGCGTGTCGACAATGTCCGAATTGCTGGAGAAAGCCGGCAATCGCAAGCATTGGCGATGCATCTGCCGGCTGCCTCTTACCGCTCGGTCTGCTCAGAAATCTCAAGGGCATCTTCTACTTCAATGCCCAAGTAGCGGACCGTGCTCTCCAGCTTCGAATGCCCGAGCAGGAGCTGCACTGGGCGAAGATTCTTGGTCCGACGGTAGATCCGCGTGACCTTGATCCTGCGCGTGGTGTGGGTTCCATATTCATGGGCGTCCAGGCCGATCTCCTCGGCGCACGATGCGGACATACTGGCGCGTCCCGACAGCAAGGCGAGCGCGAGTACATCGAGACGCTCTACCGTTCGCTAAAGGACGACCTCGAGGCCGTAGCCAAGCGCGGCACCGTCTCCGGCAAGGGGCAAGAACCGACCGAAGCAGAGGGCTGCTTCTACCTGCCGGCAGCGGCCGCTGCAGCACTTCGACCTTGGTCGGTGTCGGGCGCCTCACTTCCGACGGCCACTTCAGGCCGTTGTGCACGTTGCAGTAAGGCGGGCCCTCAAGCGTCTTGGTCTGGTCTCATGTCAGCTGGTCTGAGTTCCAGCCCCCGCTTGGCAGGCCGTTCGCCAGCGGTCGAAGCCGGCCTTATCCAGCAGGTCAGCCGGCGTTCAAGGTAGCCAGCCGCGTGGCGGCGGTTGCCTGTGCCCACACCGCACCGGCGTGCAACGCGAACGCGCCTGACACGATTAAAGTGGCAAGATGATGTCTCATGTCCAGTCCTCCCCCTGATGCGGGCAGCCCGTCCGCCCATGCATATCCCGGCCGCCATCATGGTATGAACCCGCGCAAGATCGGCTCGTCCATCGAGCGGCACCGTGCCTCGCCCGAAGTCAGCTTGGAGCAGCATCGGCGCCGGCGCGTACACGCCTTCGGCCGTAGCCTGATGACCCGCAAGGCGGTGTACCTGGACCTGCGGTTCTGGATCGGTTTGCGGGATGCAGCGCGCTACGACACGCCTGGGGTGATGATGGATCTCCTGTGTGCCTTGCGCGGCGCCGTGGCAGCGGGCCAGGTGTTTTGCCCGATCACCGACAGCACCTTTCTGGAGATGTTCAAGCAGACCGATCCGCGGTCGCGCGCCGCCACTGCCGACCTGATCAGCGAACTGAGCCTGGGCGCCACCCTCCTCACTTACGACATGCGCGTCGGCACCGAAATCGCGCACTACGTGCATGCGGCCCGAACGCCGGAGGCGGTCGATCCGCTGCGCGAGCTGGTGTGGTCCAAGCCCGCGTATGTAATGGGCTTCGTCGATCCGGTGTCGATGGCCTTCGACCCAGCCACCAGCCTGGCCATGCGCAAAGCCTTTTTCGACCACATGTGGGAAGACGTCACGCTGATCCAGGTGTGCGACATGCTCGGCGACAAGTTCGTGCATGCCGACCCGCTGTGCTTTCGCGAAACCACCGGCCGGGTGAACGAGCAGATCCGCGCCCATGCGGACAGCCTCAAAAACATGAAGACCGCCTACCAGCACGAACTGGTCGGCGTCCTGGACCTCTTTGCCGGTCAACTGGCCACCATCCTGGCGCCCACATTGCCGCCCGAGGCGGGACCCTTGCCCAAGGAGGGAACACCGGAGCGCGCGGAGGTCGATCGGCAGTGCCTGGCGCTCCTGGTAGGCGCCTTTGGAACGGAGGCGGGCCGGAAAGCCCTGCGCACGCTGCACATCAACGCCACCCTGCATGCGGCCGTGCGGTGGAACAAGGGGCAGGCGCTGAAAGCCAATGACCTGTTCGATTTCCAGCACGCTTGTGCGGCGCTGGCCTATTGCGACGCCTTCTTCACGGAAGGCCCGTTGTGCACGCTGGTGAACAGGCCCGACCTGGGGCTTCTTGAGCAGTTCGGCTGCTTCGTAAGTGCGGATGTCGCGGCGTGCCTGGCCTACGTCGAAAACGTGGTTCGCGACACGACTGCCTATGATGGGTTGAAGCCGACTTAACGCCCACCATGCCATCGCCTGAACTCACCGGCGGCGCCGGATTTACCTTCGAGGATGCCGCTGCGGCCTGCTACCTCGCGGCACTCGTCGGCGGCACCACCGCGCCGGGCCTGGATGCACGCGTAGTGCAGCGCGTCGCGCAGCAGCAGGCGGATGCCGGGGAGCCCCTGGACGATGTGATCGTCGATGCCCTCGCGCCGGCCGATAACTCCCTGATGCGCCTATCGCTCCAGATCAAGCGATCGTTGACGGTTTCAGACGCGGCCAGCAACACCGACTTCCGCGAGGTGATCCAGCGCAGTTGGCAGACGTTGCAAAAGACTGATTTCCGCGTGCACGTCGACCGGGTAGGTGCGGCCGTGGGAAACATCTCCGATGACGCATACCGCAACTTCACCACCGTCTGCGAGTGGGCACGCGCGTCTGAGTCACCAGCTTCCTTCTTCCAGCGATTCGGCGGCGGCAGTGGGGCGTCGCAGGCGCACCAGGCAGTCGTCGATGCCGTACGTACCTGCGCACTGGCCGATGCCGGCTCGCTGCCGGACGACGCCTTGCATCGGCTGCTGTCGCACCTGGTCCTCATCAAGTTCGATCTGTTGCATGAAGGCTCTACCACGGAGGCGTCCGTCCTCGCCGGCTTGCAGCGCGCGCTGGCGGCTGTGCAGCAGGGAAGGGCGCAGGATTTGTGGGGCCACTTGCGGCAACTCGCGCGTGATGGCGCGGGCCGCAGGGAAGAGTTCAGCCGCGCTTCGGTGCTGCGGCGCTTGCCCAGCGGCTACCGTTTCGCCGGCGTCCCGGCCTTGGCCGGCGACCTGGAGGTGTTGCGCGAGAGCAGCCGCCACTGGCTGGCGCAGCAGGCTCACGACATTGGCGGCGCGCACGTTGATCGGACCGATCTTCGGGCGGCCTTGGCGGCCGAAATGGGACGCCACCGACTGACGGTGATTAAGGGTTTGCCGGGCACCGGCAAGACGGTCCTGTTACGCGACCTGCTGGCGCGGTGCTCCACTGATGGAGCCACCCTGTTGCTCACGGCGAACCGGTTTTCCGGTCGAAGCTGGGCCGAAAACGCTGTTGCGATGGGACTTTCCACCGTCGCCATCGAGCCGCTGCTGGTCGAAGTCGCAGCGACCGGCCACGCGGTTCTGTTCATCGATGGCCTGGACCGCATCGTGCCGGAGCAGCGGGCGGTCGTCACCGACATTCTGGGGCAGATCCTGGCCAGCCCGGCGCTTGCCGAGTGGCGAATCGTCGCGACGGCGCGAGACGCGGGCATCGAGCCGCTGCGCAACTGGGTGCCCCCGGCGCTGATCTCGGGCAGCGGTGTCGGCTACGTCGATGTCCAGGACTTGTCGGACGACGAGGCGGCGGGTCTCGTCGCGAGACTGCCCGCGTTACGCCCGCTCTTGATCGGGGGCGACGACAGGGTTCGGTCGCTCGCGCGCCGTCCGTTCTTCGCTTCGGTGCTGGCCCGGGGCTTCACCAGCGCGGCCTACCCCGCGGGCTTTGCGCCGCGTTCCGAGCTCGACCTGATCAACGCGTGGTGGGCGCGTGGCGGCTACGATGCGCAAGACGGGCAGGTCCTGGCGCGGCAGCAGGCCTTGATCGAACTCGCGCAACGCAGTGCGCCCGATCTCGGCCGGGACATTCGGATTCGTACTCTTTCGCCGGCCACGCAGGCCGTCCTTCCGGCGCTGCAGCTGGATGGTTTGGTGCAGCAAGTCCGGCCCGGCCTCACGGCGCAGTTCGCGCATGACATCTTTTTCGAATGGGCGCTTCTGCACCTGCTGCTGGACGAAGGTGAGAACTGGATCTCCATCTTGACGGCCGCCGGTGAACCGCCTGCGCTGGCGCGAACGGTGGAGCTGCTGTCGCAGACCATGTACGGCGAGCCGGCGGCGTGGGGGCGACAGCTGCATGCGCTCGAGGCGCCCACCTTGCGACCGCAGTGGTTGCGGGCATGGCTCATCGCACCGGTGTTTTCCCCCGATTTCAACGAGCACGCGGATGCCTTCACGGGGACTCTCTCGGCGCAAGAGCACCGGCTGCTGCGCAAGCTGCTGGTGTGGGTGCGGGCCGAGAAGACGACCCCGAATCCGCTTGTGCTGTCGGGCCAGATGGGCGGCGAGAACCTGACCTCGACCGATCGCATCCGGATCGCCGACCTGCTCGGGTGGCCATCGGACTTCGGTGCCTGGGGCCGCTTGCTGACCTGGGCACTCGACCATGTCGCCGAAATGCCGGACGCCTGCCTGCCGGATCTGGTGGCGCTGTTCATGACGTGGCAGGTGCCGCTGATGGACCTCCCGAACCCGATCTCGCGGCGGATTGTGGACCTGTGCGCTGCCTGGTTGCACGCGATCGAGGATGTCCGCGCATCCCCACGTTGGTACTCGGCGGACGAAGAGGTACCCGAAGCGCCGGCCGTGCGTGCGCCTTCGGACCTCGATTCGGAACTGCGGACCCTCGTGCTACGCGCGGCGCGCTGTTTTCCCGAGGTGGTTCGCGCCTACTTGCTCAAGATCGAGCCGATCGAGCGGTTCGAGGTGTCTTCATTCCAAGAGGTGATGTCGCACGCGTCACTACTCGCGCAGACCCATCCGGAGCTGCTGGCGCTGGTCGCCCGCAGGAGCTTTCTGAAGGAGCTGCCGGATGACCAAGAGGCCAGGGAGCGGCAGGAGTCGAGGGATCGCGCGGCCCGCATCGCCGCCCTCCGGGCCAAGCCAGAGGCGGAGCGGACCCGCAACGAACAACGCGCGCTCGACCACTTGCCGATGTCGATCATGTCAGGCCGGTCATTTTCAAATCATGATTGGGACCGGCTGTCGATCGGCGGCGACCTGCAAGGGTACTTTCCGGCATCGCCGCTGCGCGAGCCGTTCCATGCGCTGTTGACGCACGCACCGGCTGTCGGGCTCACCCTTGTGCGCGATCTAGCGAACCACGCGGCGTTGGCCTGGCGCCAGCTACACCGGCACACTGGGCGCGGCGGCACGCCTGCCCCGCTCGTGCTGGCATTTCCGTGGGGTCGACAGGAGTTCTGGGGCGGCGGTCACCACTACATGTGGGCGCGTGGCCATGGTGGATCAAATGCGGTTCAGTGCGCAACGATGGCTTTGGAACGTTGGGCACTTGGGCAGCTATCTTCGGGCCGGCCCGCGACCGAGGTATTGCGCGAGGTGGTGGAGGGTCACTCCAGTATCGCTGTGTTGAGTGTTGCGATGCTCGTCGCCTTGCGATCGAGGGAGGTTTCTGTCGCGAGCCTGCCGCTGGTGGCCAGCCACCGGCTGTGGCGCCTGGATGTGGAACGCAGTCGGCAGGAGCGGCAGCTTCGCTCGGCCGGTCTCATCGGGTTCGATAGCGACGACATGCACCGCAAAGCAGTCGTCGAGGCGGGCAGCTTGCCGGAGCGAGGCATGGACATCCGCTGGCTTGCGCAACTCTTTGCGCTGGGGCCGGACACGGCGCTGCGCGGGGCATTGCGGGCCGCCCTGGATCGTTTCCCTGTCGAACTGGAGCTGGAGTACGAAGAGCAAGCGCAAAGCGAAGAACTTCTGGCCGAGCTGCGCCGCGATGCGGAGTTATGGGCCGAGTTCGGCCGCGAGGAAAACTACGTGACCGTCCCAATCGCCGGCCGAGACGATGTGGTCGGCATCGAGTTGCGCAGCGCACGACATTCCTCGCCAGACATCCTGGCGGCCCGGCAGCGCTACGAGGAAGTCTCCCGCGAGTCGCAGCTGTGGTTGTGGGTGGAGAAGTGTTTCGAATTGGGCGCGGTGGCGCCGGATTTATCGATCACGGAAGCCGTTGGGCGCGCGACGGCGATGGCTACGGCGGTTACCACTGGAACGGCGGCGTCGCTGATGCCGGACTATGCAGTGGCGCATGGCTGTATCGCCGGCACTGCGGCGGTCGTGATGTGCTTCGACGGGCCGGCTGAACACATCGACTGGGCCCGCGCCACGCTAGAGGGCTACCGCGACCAAGTGGAGCCGCCCCGCGACGACATATTCGCCAGGTCCCGGATTCCCTGGCACCCGAAGATGTTTGTGGCTAGGGCCCTGACGGCCGTGATCCGAAGGGGCAACGGGCACGCGGCCGATCGCGAAGCGGTTTATCGGTTGGTGACCCACCCTCTTCAGATGGTAGCGCTGACGGCGCTCGACGGAATTGCCAGTTGTTGGGCGCAGGATCCGCATTTCGCCTGGTGCGGCTTTAACCTCGCGCTTCGACTCGCGCGCTACCGGCGCGGGCCGGGTGATCACAGGCTTGATGCACTGGCCCGCGCTCGTTTGGAAGAGGAGCGCAGGAGGCTTGCCTTGTCCGAGGCGATGGACGACATGGCGTCCGCCGAGAGTTTTCCGTCGTGGGTGCGGCCACTGCCCTCCTGGACCCAGGCCCCGCGGGAGGCTGGGGATGAGCGCCAGCATCAAGAAGAGGATGGATGGCGCCGGTCGGACGATATCTGGCTCAGTGATTTTGCGTCAGAGGTGTTGGGGCGGGTCCCGGTGGCGGCTGTCATGCAAGGCCCTGCAAGGGATCGCTATGTCGAAGCGCTGGAGGGGTTCGTCGATTGGACCCTGAACACCATCAACCCTGCGTGGCGGACGGAACGGCGCCGCGGCAGGGGACTCGACAGTTCGGACCAGCTTCAGTGGCAGCGCCGGTTGGGCCAATTGTTGGCAGGCGTCGCAGAGCAGCTTTCTGCGGTAGAGTTTTGCGCCAGGTTGCTCACGGCCATCGTGGACCAGCCCGACGAGACCGCGATGAGGATGCTAGCCCCGTTCACCAGCGCCCTTGCCGCCTCTGCCGTCTTAGATGCACCGCGCATGGATCCGGGCGTGCTGGGCATCCTGGACATAGTTCTTGTCCGGGTGCTGGAGCACCGCGACTTCCGCCGGTCCGGCCACGGCGACGGAAGTATCAGTGGCTTCGACATGCCCGAATTGATCAAGGTATTGCTGTGTGTGGCCATCGACGGCGCGAACGGTGCCACCCGGTTCGCCAACGGGCGGTGGGATGACCTGCCGCAAGTGCTGCCGCTGGTAGACAAACTTGTCCGGAAGGGTGGTTGGATACCTTACGTGGCGACCCAGTTCATGATCCTGTGCGAGCGCGCAGGCGCAGCGTATCCAGCAGAGGCCTTTGCCGACCAGATTCTCGCGCAACTGGTGGATGGGCGCCTGCCCGAGGAGTGGCGAGGCACCGGCATTCCGGCCGCGGTGGCAGGACTCGTTCAGGCCCATGCGGACCGCCGGCAGCCTTTGCCTGCGGAGCTGGCGAGAAAGCTGCTGCATGTCCTAGATGCTTTGGTAGATCTCGGCGACCGTCGCAGCGCTGCGCTGCAGCAGATGGAAGCCTTCCGCGGCGTGCGCCTGCCCCCGCGCGAATGCGATAGAGGATGAGCCGGCTACCCACTTCACGGGTTGCGCGGGTTCGGCGTAGTTGCCAATTAAGCATTACTCGCGACCATACGAGCCGGGCCAGTGGTTATAGGGGAGAAGCAGGCATGCCATTCGTCGTCGTTCATGGCGTCAACACCCGCAAGTACGCGGCCTACGAGATAGAAGTCGGCATCCGTGACGGGTTCTTGAAGGACTACGTCGGGCCGAGTCGCGGGATCCCTAAGGATTTGCTCGAATTCGCGCCCTACAGGGGTGACACCGGCGTGACGTTCCGCAGGGGCCAGGCCGTCATTCCGACCGGCGTGGAGTAAACCTTCGTCGCGGCGCAGGCGACGTTGCCGCCGGAGTGGCTGAACTGGCCGACCAAGCTGGTGCCACCGTCGAGGATCGTGTCCAGGCGCTCGCGCAGAAGGACCCTGTGAAGCTCGTCGACGCGCTCTTCGACACCGCCATGGAGGCTGCGCCCAAGGACCAGGTCAAGGCATTGGCGCTCGCCTACGCCGCCGCACAGGCTTCAGGGTGCCACCTGGCGAGACGCGCGGTCCAGCGGTCGATTCCGACAGCGACGCGGCCGTACAGGACATAGCGCGTTCAACGACCGGTGCTGGCGGTTGCTGCCATTCAGCTATTGGAGCGTGAATGACTCAAACCAGCCTTTAGCGGTCCAACGCAACTGGTCGCTTGCCGCTCTCAGCCCATTAATCCGACACCAAATGCAAAAAGCCAGCCCCTCGGATGAGACGCCGGCTTCCTTGTTTACGACTTTGGAAAAGTTGCCTGCAACACCGCTCTCCTAGGCAAGTTGTTTACGACTTTATTTGCGTGTTTACGACTTTAATTGCCAGAAACAATACCCCCGCCGAGCCTGCAGACCTCACTCCACCGTCACACTCTTCGCCAGATTCCGTGGCTTGTCCACGTCCGTGCCCTTCGCGCACGCCGTGTGATACGCCAGCAACTGCAACGGCACCACGTGCAAGATGGCTGACAGCGCGCCATAGTGCTCGGGCAGGCGGATCACATGGATGCCGGGCTCAGCCTGGATCTGCGTGTCCACGTCGGCGCACACGTACAGCTCGCCGCCGCGCGCCTTCACTTCCTGCATGTTGCTCTTGAGCTTTTCCAACAGGGTGTCGTTGGGCGCCACCACCACCACCGGCATCTCGGCCGTCACCAGCGCCAGCGGGCCGTGTTTCAACTCACCAGCCGGGTAAGCCTCGGCGTGGATGTAGCTGATTTCCTTGAGCTTGAGTGCGCCTTCCAGGGCAATGGGGTAATGCAGACCGCGGCCCAGGAACAGCGCGTTGTCCTTGCGGGCGAAGGCTTCGGCCCAGGCCACGATTTGCGGCTCCAGCGCCAGCACGGCCTGCAAGGCCACGGGCAGGTGGCGCATGGCGCTCAAATGTTGAGCCTCCGCCTCGGCCGTCAGGTGGCCGCGCTGCTTGGCCAGCGTCAGCGTCAACAGGAACAAGCCCGCCAGCTGCGTCGTGAAGGCCTTGGTCGAGGCCACACCCACTTCCACACCGGCACGCGTCACATAGGCCAGCTTGCACTCGCGCACCATCGCCGAGGTGCTCACGTTGCAGATGGTCAGCGTCTGCGTCATGCCCAGGCTGCGCGCGTGCTTCAGCGCCGCGATCGTGTCGGCGGTTTCGCCCGACTGGCTGATGGTGACAACCAGGGTGCGCGGGTCGGGCACACTGTCGCGGTAGCGGTACTCGCTGGCAATTTCCACCTGCGTGGGGATCTTGGCGATCGACTCCAGCCAGTACTTGGCCGCCGAACCCGAGTAATAGCTGGTCCCACACGCCAGGATCAACACGCGGTCGATCTGCTGGAACACGGCATCGGCCTCGGCGCCGAACAGCGTGGGCGTGATGGCCTCGACGCCTTCGAGCGTGTCGGCAATGGCGCGCGGCTGCTCGAAGATTTCCTTTTGCATGTAATGGCGGTACGGGCCCAGCTCGACCGCGCCGCTGTGCGCGGTCACGGTGCGCACCGGGCGCTGCTCGGGCTCGACGCGCTGGTGCACACCATCGGCGCCCAGGTGCTCGATCCAGTGGCGGCCCGGCTGCAGGTCCACCACATCGCCCTCTTCCAGGTACACGATCTGGTCGGTCACGCCGGCCAGCGCCATGGCATCGGACGCCAGGAAGCGCTCGCTGGCGTCCACGCCGCCCACGCCCATGATCAGCGGTGAGCCCTGACGGGCACCGATGACACGCTGCGGCTCGTCACGGTGGAAGACGGCGATGGCGTAGGCACCGGTCAGGCGCGCGGTGGCGGCCTTGACGGCGGCAAACAGGTCGCCGTCGTACAGGTGGTCCACCAGATGGGCGATGACCTCGGTGTCGGTCTGGCTCAGGAACACATAGCCCTTGGCCTGCAGTTCGCGGCGCAGTTCTTCGTGGTTCTCGATGATGCCGTTGTGCACCAGGGCCACGCGACCAGGCTTGGTGGTGGGCGCATCGGCGCCAGGGCCGTGCGAGAAGTGCGGGTGAGCGTTGTGCACCGCCGGCGCACCGTGCGTGGCCCAGCGGGTGTGGGCGATGCCCACGGTGCTGTCGATGCCGTCTTGCTCGGTCTGGTGACCCAGTTCGGCGACACGCTGGGTGCTGCGCGAGCGACGCAGTTGGCCGTCTTGCAACACCGCCACGCCGCAGGAGTCATAGCCCCGGTATTCCAGGCGCTTGAGACCCTCGACCAGAACCGGAACGATGTTGCGCGAACCTACGGCGCCGACGATGCCACACATGCTTTGGTGCTCCCAGACAGAAATATCAAACGATTCCGCATCCTAGAGACTTTGAATAGAAATTTCCCCTCTATTTCAAACCAAAAACGAAAGGATCAACCGAACATCATCAGCACAAGAAATAATCTCACCACGATTCAGATATGGTGAAATATTCATCCATGAATGCAGCTCCCCCCCTTCATCTGGATGCCACCGACTTGCGCCTGCTCGCGCTGTTGCAGGGCGACGCCAGCCTGTCCAACCAGGCCCTGGCCGACTTGGCCCACCTCTCACCCGCCACCTGTCACCGCCGCCTCAAGCGCCTGCGCGACGAGGGGGTGATCGAAAAACAGGTCGCCATCCTCTCGCCCCACCGCGTGGCCGAGGCGCTGGGCTGGGGCGTGAGCGCCTTGGTGGAGGTGAGCTTGGACATGCAGACCCAAGAAGCCCTGGACGCGTTCGAAGCCCTCGTGGTGGCCGATGCCCAGGTCCAGCAGTGTTGGCGGGTGTCCCCAGGCCCAGACTTTGTGCTGGTGGTGCAGGTCCCCGACATGCCGGCCTACCAGGCCCTGGCGCAGCGCCTGTTCACCGCCCACCATCAGGTGCGCAATGTGCGCGCCTTCTTTGCGGTCAAGCGCGCCAAATTCGGCTCGCAAATCCCGCTGCCGCCAGCCTGATGCGTCAACGTCCGCGCACAGCAGAGCGGGAAGACACCTCAGGCGCCAAGGGGTCGACCAATTCGCCCTCGGTACGCAGGTTCAGTGGCGCCCCATCCAAAGGGTGACGGCTGCTGACACCCGATCGCAGCGCACCCGGCCCCACCGCGGAGGGCAACTCCCGCACGCTGCGCTCGCTGTACGGTGCGCTGGCGCCCAGCGTGGGCAACACGGCCAGCAACTCCTCATCAGACAAGCGCGACAACTCTTCCAGACTCAGTTTGCGCGGGGACTCGGTCACCGGCAGAGCCGGCATCGGCTCGGGCGGCAACAACACGGCAGACGCACCCTGCTCCACCTGCACCGCCATGCCTTGGGCAAACTGATTGGCCTTGTACAGCTGCCACATCCACACCCCAAGGCCGGCGGTCATGAGCAACACCAGCATCCCTGCCGCCCACACCATCGGTTGCCGCGGCCAAGGCTGGGGACGGTCAAAGGTCGGCGCGTCGTACACAGACTGCCACGGGTCGCCCAGATCCTCATCGTTTGCCGTCTCACTCGACGATGCATCTGACCGCGCGACGGCCAGGGCATCCAGAGCAATGTCCACGCCCGCGTCGGTGGATGACGACGCCCCCTCACCCGGCGAGATGGCCTCGGGCGCGGCATCAGGCACCTCCAGCGACCGCACCGCATCGTAGGCCTGACGGCTCTCGGGGTTGATCAGCGTCTCGTAGGCCGCGTTGAGTTCCGTCAGCCGCGCCTCGCGGTGCTCGTCGTGTGGCAGCGCCTGCGCCAGCGCCCGGTACGCCGCGCGAATCACCTCAGGCGGTGCATCCTGGGTGACTTTCAAGCGTTCGTAATGGTTCACGGCAACAACATCCAGCACAGCAATTGGTGACAGGATGTTAGCCGTTCAGCGCTTGATTTTCTGAGGGCGCTGCCACCCAGACAGGGTGACCTGTTTGCCGCGTGCGACAGCCAGGCTCTCGGCCGGCACGTCCTTGGTGATGGTGCTGCCACCACCGATGGTCACGCCTGCGCCCAGGGTGACGGGCGCCACCAGCACGCAGTTCGAACCCACATGCACATCGTCGCCGATCACGGTGCGGTGCTTGTTGGCGCCGTCGTAGTTGGCAGTGATGCTGCCGGCGCCATAGTTCACACGCTCACCCACGGTCGCGTCGCCCAGATAGGCCAGGTGGTTGGCCTTGGCGCCGTTGCCCAGCGTGCTGTTCTTCACTTCAACGAAGTTGCCGATGTGCACCTCGTTGCCCAACTGTGCACCGGGGCGCAGGCGGGCAAACGGCCCGATCAGCGAGCCTTCGCCCACATGGGCCCCCAGCGTGTCCCCGTCGATGTGCGTGAAGGGGTGGATGACCGCGCCGCGCGCGATCGTGGCATTGCGGATCACGCAGTTCGCGCCGATCTGCACCTCGTCGCCCAGCACCACGTTGCCTTCGAAGATGCAGTTGACGTCGATGTCCACATCCTGGCCGCACTGCAAGGTGCCACGCAGGTCAAAACGGGCCGGGTCGGCCAGGCGCACGCCCTGCTCCATCAGGCGCTCGGCCTGAGCGCGCTGGTGGCGGCGCTCCAGCTCGGCCAGCTGCGCCGGGCTGTTGACGCCCAGCACCTCCACCTCGTCGCGCGGCTGTGCGGCCACCACGCTCAGGCCCTCGGCCTGGGCCATGGCCACCACGTCGGTCAGGTAGTACTCGCCCTGTGCGTTGTCGTTGTTCAGTTGCGACAGCCAGTGCTTCAGGCGCGCGGTGGGCGCGGCCATCATGCCGGTGTAGACCTCGCAGATGGCGCGCTGCTCGGGCGTGGCGTCCTTGTGTTCGACGATGGCCAGCACCTTGACGCCGGTCTCGTCACGCACGATGCGGCCATAGCCGGTCGGGTCGTCCAGACGGATGGTCAGCAGCGCCAGCTTGTCGCCCGCGCAGGCGTCCACCAAGGCTTGCGCCGTGCTGGCATGGATCAGTGGCGTGTCACCGTTGAGGATCAGGGTGATGCCGTCATCGGGCAGCACGGGCACGGCCTGCTGCACGGCGTGGCCAGTGCCCAGCTGGGGCTCCTGGCGCACGAACTGCAGAGGGGCCTGCGCAAACTCGGTCTTCATCGCCGCTTCCACCATCTCGGCGCCATGGCCCGTGATCACCACCTGCTGCGCGGCCTGCAGGCCCGAAGTGCTGGCGATCACATGCGACAACATGGGCCGACCGGCCAGCTTGTGCAGCACCTTGGGACGCGAAGACTTCATGCGGGTGCCTTTGCCCGCGGCCATGATGACGATCGAAAGCGACATGAAAAACCTGAATTGAATGGGATGGTCAGCGATTGTCCACCGGCCGTGTGACGGTCACGGTGCGGGGGCTGACGGCCGGATGCGGAAAGTCCTTGAGCGCGGCCTCGAACAGGTAGGGCAGCAGGCCCAGGTCCACGGTGTTCTGGCGGTCGTGCACCGCATGGGTTTCATACAGCACCTGGTTGCTGCGCCGGTCGCGGATCAGCAGGTCCACCTGCATCTGCACCCAGGTGGGCTCCATCTGCATGCTCAGGCCAATGCCGCCCCAGCCACCGGTGCCCCACCAGCCCCCAAAACCGAAGCGGCCACCGCCCCAGAAGGGGTCGTAGCGCATGCTGCGGTCTTCACGGCTCTGGGCACTGAGCTGCACGCTCACCTCGGCCTGTTCGGGCTTGTCGACCTTGCGGAAACCCGCCGCGCTCAGGGCCGGCGCGGCGGCGGCTTCCAGCTTGTCTTGCAGACCGGCTTGGGCCTGCTGCGAAGGCAGGCGCTCGAACACATACGTGCCCGGTGCGCGACCGGCGGGCCAACTGCCATAACTGGACACCTGGCTCACCACGTTCGGGGTGCCTGCACAACCGGCCAGGCCCAAGACACTCAGAGACCACAGAATAGCCAGCAGCCAGCGTCGCATGTCACACCGCCTTTCGGATCGGGATGGCCGACAGGGACACCGCGGTCTCGGCCGGCAGACCATTGCTCACATCACCGCAGCCTTCGTCCTCGTCGAACGCGATGTCACCACCAGGCATGGGTTTGCCGGTGGCCTGGATCGTCGTGAACGGATAGAGCTTGCGGTCCATCAGGTGCGAGGGAATGATGTTCGACAGCGCGGTGAACATGTTGTCCACGCGGCCAGGGAACTTGCGGTCCCACTCGTTGATCATCTCGCGCATCTGCTGACGCTGCAAGCCCTCCTGGCTGCCGCACAGGTTGCACGGGATGATGGGGAACTCGCGGTGCTCGGCGTACTTGGCCAGGTCCTGCTCACGGCAGTAGGCCATCGGGCGGATCACGACGTGCTCGCCGTTGTCGGTCACCAGCTTGGGCGGCATGCCCTTGAGCGTGGAGCCGAAGAACATGTTCATGAACAGGGTCTGCAGGATGTCGTCGCGGTGGTGCCCCAGGGCGATCTTGGTGCAACCCAGTTCGGTGGCCACGCGGTACAGGATGCCGCGGCGCAGGCGCGAGCACAGCGAGCAGGTGGTCTTGCCCTCGGGCACCACGCGCTTGACCACGCTGTAGGTGTCCTGCTCTTCAATGCGGAAGGGCACGCCGACCTTGGTCAGGTACTCGGGCAGCACATGCTCGGGGAAACCGGGCTGCTTCTGGTCGAGGTTGACGGCCACGATCTCGAACTGGATGGGCGCCCGCTTTTGCAGGTTCATCAGGATGTCGAGCATGGCGTAACTGTCCTTGCCGCCCGACATGCACACCATGACCTTGTCACCGTCTTCGATCATGTTGAAGTCGGTGATGGCTTCGCCCACTTCACGGTGAAGGCGCTTGCTGAGCTTGTTGCGCTCGAAGGCTTCCTTCTTCAGGCGCGCGGCTTCGGCGGCATCCACCGCATCGGTCGGCGCAGTGACTTGCGCATCAAGGTCTGCAACAGCGTCTTCGGGCGACAGGATGGATTCGGACATGGCGGGGGCGGCTGGGGTCATAACCCTCCATTTTCGCCGATTCGCCTTCAGACACCAAACTTGGCCCCTGCATTGCCCCCTCAGGTCGGGGCAGAACCCGGGCCAGTCTAATGGCGCCGGGTCTCAGGGCCTCACCACTGGCCCGCTTCCATGTGGATGGCGACTTCACAGTCGTCAAAGATTTCCAGCTTGGCGATGCGCACGCGCACGCCTTGCACGCCGGGCAACTCCATCAGGCGCTTGCACAGCTTGCCGATCAGCGTCTCCAGCAAGTTGACGTGCTGGGCGGTGCACTCCTCGATGATGATGGTGCGCACGCGGCGGTAGTCCAGCACGTGCATCAGGTCGTCGTCGCTGGGCAGCAAGGGCTGGCTGCCCATGTTCAGCTCGGCGTCGACCATGATGGGCTGCGGCGCCGTTTTCTCGTGGTCGAGCACGCCCAGGTTGGCGTCGAAGCGCAAGCCGGTCAGGTTCAGGGTCTGGTTGCCTTTGGTCAGGGACATGTCTCTCACATCATGGAAAAGTCGCGCTCGAAGCGCTGAAGGTGCTGGCCGCCGTCGACGAGCAGCGTGGTGCCCGTCATCGAGCGGTTGCCCAGGGCAAAAGCCACGGTGGCCGCCACGTCCTCCGGAGTGGACGAGCGCCCGAGGGGTGACAGGCGATGGGCCTGGGCAAAAGCCTCGCCCTGCAGCCATTCACTGGTCAGGGTCAGGCCGGGGGCCACGCCGACCACGCGCACGCTCGGCGCCAGGGCCAGCGCCAGCAAGGTGGTGGCCGACTCCAAGGCCGCCTTGGACAGGGTGTAGCTCAGGAAGTCCGGGTTGGGGTTCCACAGCTTCTGGTCCAGCAGGTTGACGACGGCACCCTGTGCGCCACGCTGGGCCACGTGCTCGGCCAAAGCCTGCGCCAGCACGATGGCCGGGGCGGTGTTGGCGCGCAGATGGCGCTCCAGCATCGCGTAGCTGAAGGTGGCGGCGGTGTCGTACTCGAAGGTGGACGCGCTGTTGACGACGGCATCGACCTGCCCCAGTTCGGCCACGGCCAGCGGCAGCAAGGCCCGCACCGCCGCTTCATCGGACAGGTCGGCGCTCAGCACCACGGCCTGTCGGCCCAGGGCGCGGATCTCGTCGGCCGTGGCGTCGGCCTCGGTGCGCGAGGCGCGGCAATGCACAGCCACGTCCCAGCCTTGTTGGGCCAGGGTCAAGGCAATATGGCGGCCCAGGCGTTTGCCGGCACCGGTCACCAGGGCCACCCGGCGCGCACCGGAAGCCGATGGCGAAGGCAAGGGATCAGACAAATCAGGCATGGGTCTTTTTACAATGGGGCATGAACCGCCCGACGACAACGGACCACAGTGTAGTGGCCGCCCCCCTGAACGGCCACCCGCTGGCCGACCTGATTGCCCACGAAATCCGTGAACGCGGCGGCTGGATGCGCTTTGAGCGCTTCATGGAATTGGCCCTGTATGCCCCGGGGCTGGGCTATTACAGCGGTGGCCGACGCGTGATCGGCGCGGGCCCGCAAGACGGCAGCGACTTCGTGACCGCCCCCGAATTGACGCCGTTGTTCGGCAAGGTCTTGGCGGCCCAACTGCGTCAGGCGCTGGACGCCACGGGCACGAACGAGGTCTGGGAGTTTGGCGCGGGCACCGGCGCGCTGGCCGAGCAATTGCTGGGCGAGTTGGGCGAGCGCATCACGCGCTACACCATCGTCGATCTGTCAGGCACCTTGCGCGACCGCCAGCACCAGCGCCTGCAGAAGGAGCACCCCGAACTCGTCCACAAGGTGATCTGGGCCGACAGCCTGCCCGACACGATGGAAGGTGTGATCGTGGGCAACGAGGTGCTGGATGCCATGCCGGTGCACCTGATGAGCTGGAACGGTGAACACTGGATGGAGCGCGGCGTGGGCCTGGCAGGCCCGGAGACCGCTCCCGACCTGGCCGCGGGGGCGACGCCAGGCGGTGTGGCGGATGTGCCACCGCGCTTCGTATGGCTGGACCGCCCTGCCCCTGAAGGCGTGCGCCCCCCCACCGAGCGCGCCGACAGCGAGTACGTACCCGGCACCGTCACCGAGACCCACGGCCAGGCCGAGGCTTTCGTGACCACCTTGGCTGAACGGATGACGCGCGGCGCGGCCTTCTTCCTCGACTACGGCTTCCCCGAGGCAGAGTACTACCACCCACAGCGCACCGGCGGCACGCTGATGTGCCACCACCTGCACCAGAGCGACCCCGACCCGCTGGTCAAGGTGGGCGAGAAGGACATCACCAGCCACGTCAACTTCACCGGCATCGCGCTGGCCGGCCAGGAGGCCGACTGGGAGGTGTTGGGCTACACCTCACAAGGGCGCTTCCTGACCAATTGCGGCCTGGGTGAGGCCCTGGCCCAGACCGGTCAGGCCAGCACCGCCGAGCAACTGAAGGCACGTGCCGCCATGCAGATGCTGCTGGCCGAGCACGAAATGGGCGAGTTGTTCAAGGTGATCGGCTTCGTCAAGGGGCCATGGTTCGAGGCCATCGGGTTTGCGCACGGCGACCGAACACACACCCTCTGATCACTCGCCTCACGGCATCCCCGGCCGATCGCCTTACCAGTCGTTCTCGTATCGACGCACCGCGTCGCCGCCGGGTGCTTCCGAGGATGCACGCGAGGTTTTGACACTCGGCTTGGCCTTGCGAGGGGCCTCGTCACGCGGCGCGGAGGCTGCCGCAGCGACCACCGGCCCAGAGCGACCGCTGAGTTCACGCAGTTGAATGTCCCCAGGCTGCAGGCCATCGAGCTTGATCTGGATGTTCTCCAGATGCGCCTGAGACATGGTCGGCAAGACCTTGTCGACCACCACCTCGCAGCATGCGTTCTCCACACGTCCCAAGGATTGTCCGGTCTGAGGGTCCTTGACCTCGGGCCCCATGACCACCGCTTGATACCGCGCGCCCGCCGTCACCGACTGCCCGCCTTGACTCAGGATCACGTTGTGCCCGTCACGCGAGGCAATGGTGATGGGGAAGGTGCGCAGCAACAGAGAGCGCAGGGCCGTGGATGTCAAGGACTGCCGCATGTCGCTGGCCAGCTGAGCCCCATTCACCCCGCGGGACAACGTGGTCGGCGCCGTGGACGGCAACTGCCCCTGCAAGGTGTCAGACAGCAGGACCTGTCTGGTGGCCACATTGACCAGCTTGTGAGACAGCGACCAACCCCCCGAGTAGCTCACCAACGGGCGATCACTGGTTTCCAGGCGACGCGTCTGAGACGTGTAGGCGAACTGATTGAGTGTCCCCACCCAGACCACATCGGCCGTCATGGCCTGACCGCGCTTGGCCAACTCGGCGGTGGGCGCATGCCCTTCGGCGATCAGGTCCATCTCTGACTGCAAGGCATCGTCCACCCCACGGTCCAGCACGATGAAGCGCCCGGAGTTGCCCAGGGCGGTCATCAGATCCTGGCGAATGGCCTCGCGCACCTGATCGGCAGACAAAGTGCGGTCACCCACCTGATAGCTGCCAGAAGCGGTGCGGATGGGCCCGATGACGATCTTGAGCTTGCCCGCCTGTGCAGGCGCGTCAAACTTGGCAACGGAGGCTTCGATGGTGGCCGTGAACTGCTTCTTGCCTGCCGCGGCGTCCGATGCGCCGGAGGAAGGCTCGCTCAGGCTGAGCACACGAAACGAGGTCAAGGCCCCTTCGGAGCGCTGCACCACCTCTTGCGCGAACCCATCCGACTGGATGCTGAGGCTGTGAGCCCCCGACACCACCTGAGACGCCATGCGATAGCGCGCCGCGTTGGATGAGAGGGCCACGCCATTGACCTGCAAAATGGCTTGGCGAATGGCCTCGTCGATCGCTTCGGCGGAGGTGGCGCCTTGTCCGGAGGCGGTCACCTGCACGGTCTTGACGCCCCCCACGTCCAGACCTCCGGTAACGGAGCGCTCGCCCCCCGCGGAAGAGGCCGCAGGCACCGCCGAGGGTACCGAAGAGGCCGGCGGCGCGCTCGACTCCGTCTTGCGATCGCAGGCCGTCAGCGCCATGAGGACGCACAACGCTGCACTCCAACGGATTGCATTCATGGCAATGCTCCCAGGATGGGGTTCATGTAAGCGTGCCGACATCAGATGGCCGATGTGGCGTCCTTGGGCACCTCAATGCGCTGGCTGCGAGCGAAATCGACCGCCATCGACATGGAGGAGCCCAGGTTCTTGGCATTGCCCGGGAAGCTGCGCACGATGTAGGAGCCCGCACCCAGCTTCGGCAGAACCATGGGCGACGCCGACGACAGCGCCGTCTTGAAAGCATCGAAGCGAGACTTCAAGCCCGCATAGGCGCGCACAGCCTTGGCGGTGTCCAGCAAACCTTCCTTGTAGAGGGCCTTGGCGGAAGCATCCAGCTCGGGGTTTTCTTTCATGCGGGCAGCCAACTCTGCGTTGCCTTCGCTGACCACCTTGTCGGCCTCGCTGAGGTTGTCTTGGGTGGAGCCGCTGGTCAGCGCGTCGGCTGTGGCCGCCAAGGTGGCTGCGCGCTGCTTGAGGCCCAGCGCTTCTGCCATCTTGGCCTGTCCGCGCAGCACGCCGCGGTCAGCCGCCACATACTCCTTCACAAGCTGGTCTTGCTGGGCGACCACGTCGCCACCCGCAGGCGCCTTCTCGGAGGAGGACTTGCCCCCCATCAGGCCACCCAAACCGCCCAATTGAGCGGAGGCGTGCCAAGGGGTCATCAGGGCAGCCGACAGGGTGACAGCCATCAAAACAGGACGAACAATGCGTTGAGACATGAGGGTTCCTTCTGGAATACGTGAGTGAATGAAAATGAGGGGCTTGCAGACTGCGCTGGCGCCACTCACTTCACGCCGTTGTTGGTGAGTTGGCTGACCAGATCCCGTGCTGCACGGGTGGCCGCTTGCTTGAGTGCTTCGGTGCGGGCCTCTTCTTCTTCCGGCGCCACGCCATAGATGACCACTGGGCCAACGTTGGCCACGTCTTCGGGCATGTCATCCGACACGTCGACGATCTTGGCGTTGACCGTGATGGCCACACGCAGCAGCCCCGTTTGCGGATCGGTGTCGGGCAGGCTGGCATCCAGCGTGCCGTAGGCCAGATAAGGCACATTGGCGTTGCGCACACCCATCACCATGTCGCGCTTGGTGGCGGGCTTCAGGTCCTTGCCGCCCTTGTAATCGTTCTCGACCGCGGCGATGCTCAGCTTGCCACCAGAGGCGGGCTCGACGTAGGCCGCCTCGACCACCTTGTAGCCCGCCTGACCGAACACCTTCTTGAAGACGGTCAGCAGGTTCTCGCTGGGGATCAGGGCGTAAGACGACTGGCTGGCCTTGCGGGTCTGGCTGCCACCGGTTTCGACGATGGTCGACGAAGTGACCGTGGCCGAGCGCGAGCCCGAACGAGAGGCATGCGTGCCCACCTCGCCACCGCTCACGCGCTCACCTTCACGGCCGCTGCGCTTTTGCGATGCACTGGCGTCCACGCGTTGGGTGACGTCTTCGCGCTGCACCACACGGGTGTCGAAGGACTTCTTCTCGTCGATCTGGCGCGAGACAAACAGGAAGGTCAGCTTGGACTTGTCACCCTTGGCCGCCTTGGCCACGGCCGAGCCGGCCTTGATGGTGTTGTTGAGCTTGGCGACGTTCAGCGACACGCGCACGGCGACGTTGTACTGTTTGGCGTCGGACTTGTCTTCCTCGGACAAGACGGTGGTGTCTGTCAGGAAGGCCTCCGGGTCTGCTGTGACCTGGGCACGGATGCCCTCGAAATTGGCCGACTCGGCCTCGCCAGCGTCCGCGTAATACGCTTCAATCGCCTTGATCTGAGCGGCCTTGAGGGCCTTGGCTTTGTCCTCTGCACCCAGCTTCCATGAGGAATAAGTGATCGAGGACTTGCCCTTGGCGTAGTGCGTTTGCGCCTGGGCCACTGCCATGCACATGGCCAAGGCCAAGGTCAACAAAATTCGGATTACTTGCATGATTTGATGATCTCCGCTGATTGATTGATTTGTTGTTCCACATCCTTGCCACTTGCCGCAGTTTTGAGCCAAGGGGTGGTTTTGCCCGACAAATTCTCGGCCACCTTGCTGAACAGGCCCCGAATGGAATCGGCATAGGCGGGAATGTCATCCACAGTATCCTGCGTGGCCGGCACCAATTTGGTTTCGCCGTTTTTGACGTTGATGTCCAGATAATTCTTGCCCGAGAAAGGCTCATCCATTTTGAGACGCACATAGCTGCCATAAACATATGCAGTTTCCGCAGCCGTTCGCTTCAACTCCACCCGGCGCACACCAGTCAGATCCAGAGAGATCGTGTAATCAGGTTCGGGCAATTTCAAATTGAAGGCACCACCGTCGGCGATTTTCATGGCCATGACTTTCCCCAAAGCATGGCCTTTGACGTAAGGCAGGATCGGCACTTGGGCGCGGTTGGAGATGGCTTCGGACAGCATGTCGGCCAACCAGGTTTCGGCGGCTCCCTTGGTGCTCGTGAGGGCCGGCGCCAGCCCCACCAGAGCCTCGGGGGCCACCGAGACCTGACTCACCTGAAGGAAACGGGACACGCCCTCGGGCAGGCTGGCTTGCTGAACCGCGAGCGCAAAGCGTCCGAACAAGCCAGGCTTGCCCTGCGCGCCCTCGAACAACAAGCGAATGCGCTCGTGCACTTCCTCTTCTGAGGGATAGTGGTCGATGACGTCGATGTAGGCCAGACTGATGGGGTAGGCGCGCAAGACCGTTTGAGACTTGAAGTCAAAGAACAGGGCTTGGCCGCGCAGTTGAACGAAAAACTTGGCGAAATAGCCAAAGCGCTCCAGCGACACCGCCTCGTTGTTCAGCAGCAAGGCCACCGACACAGCGCGGTCACGGCCTTTCAATTGCGCCTGCGCCGCCAAGGGTGCCAATTCAAAATTCCGGGGAGGATTGGCTTCCAGATTTTTATAAATCAGAGAGCCCACACGAACCTTGTTGGCCTCCAGCCCTTTGAGATACTGACTGGTATAGGGAAACCGATCCACGATCGACGTGGCGTCACCTGAATAGGCCATTCCCGCAAAATACACCTCTGTCGCACCTGCAGAGACCCCACTCAGCAGCAAACAAATAGCCCAGAACCTGCCAATGATTTTCTTCATGTTTTAAAGCCAGACGAACGCCAACACCGCTTGCCGAGCGGCAAACGGAATGTTCAAAAAGGAAAGAGGCGCAGCAGTGACGCGCGCGCAAACGTGCCTGCGCACGTTACATATAGAAATATCCCTGAATATCTTTTAATGCCCGCATTGTAGTGAGCTCCCCCTCCCTCGGGCTTCACCCTGACGGGGGGGCTTGATGAGGCCCTTGCGCGTCGTCAATCAGGGTCATAGCGAAGTCTCACTGCAAAGCATCGTCAGCCCCCCGATAATGGGGGAATGTTGCCTCAACGCACCCTCAAATCCCTGACCCGCGCCGTGGGCGTGGGCCTGCACAGCGGCCAGCGCGTCGAGCTGACGCTGCGCCCGGCGCCGGTCAACACCGGCATCGTGTTCCGCCGCGTGGACCTGCCCGAGCCAGTGGACATCCCCGTCAACACCGGGGCGGTGTGCGACTGCCGCATGGCCACCACCATCTCGCCCGGTGGCGATCCGGGTCTGGCCAAGGTCAACACCATCGAGCACCTGATGTCGGCCTGCGCCGGCCTGGGGTTGGACAACCTGTATGTGGACATCACCGCCGAGGAAGTGCCCATCCTCGATGGCTCCTCGGCCGCGTTCGTGTACCTGCTGCAAAGCGCCGGCATCGAGCTGCAAAAAGCCCCCAAGAAGTTCCTGCGCGTGCTCAAGCCTGTTGAAGTGCGTGAAGGTGAAGGCCGTTCGCTCAAGTGGGCGCGCCTGGAGCCGTATCACGGCTACAAGCTGACCTTCGAGATCGACTTCGACCACCCCGCCGTCGATCAGACCGGCCAGCGCGTCGAGTTCGATTTCAGCACCGGCCAGTACAAGCGCGACATCGCCCGCGCCCGCACTTTCGGCTTCACCAAGGACGTGGAAATGATGCGCTCGCGCGGCCTGGGCCTGGGCGCCAGCATGGACAACGCCATCGTGGTGGACGAGCACCGCGTGCTCAACGCCGACGGCCTGCGCTACGACGACGAGTTCGTCAAGCACAAGATCCTCGACGCGATCGGCGACCTGTATGTGGCGGGCTACCCGCTGCTGGCCAGCTACACCGCCTACAAGTCGGGCCACGCGATGAACAACCAGCTGCTGCGCGCGCTGATGGCGCAGCAGGATGCGTGGGAGATCGTCACGTTCGAGGACGAGGCCAAGGCCCCGCGTGGCATGGCCGAACTGGCCCCGGCCTGGTAACGCGCAAGGTTGCCCAGCATGGTTCTGTTTCGTACCCTGGGCATGATCCTGGCCCTGTCCTTCCTGCTGAACATGGCCGTGTTCACGGTCACCGGTCAACCACGCTGGCGGCAGTGGGCCATGCTGTCCTTGCGCTGGGGCGTGGTGCTGGGTCTGTGTTTCATCGGCCTGATCGTGCTGCGCCGCGCCGCGGTGTTCATTTGAGGCAGATCAAGTCTGCACAGCTTCACCACGGGATAGTCCCCTCCCCCCTGAATCAAGGGGCGCACTAGCATCTGCGACCTGAAGCTTCGGCTACCCGCTGAGGCACTTCAGGAGCAAGCATGAGCTACCGCGCGCTGTACGAGCGTTCCATCCACGAACGCGACGCTTACTGGGCCGAACAGGCCTCCCGCATCCACTGGCACCGTCCGTTCGACACGGTCTGCGACCACAGCCAACCGCCTTTTGCGAAATGGTTTGTGGGCGGCTTGACCAATCTGTGCCACAACGCGGTCGACCGCCATGTGCACGACCGGGCCGACCAGCCCGCCCTGGTCTTCGTGTCCACCGAGACCAACACCGAAGAGACGATCAGCTACGGCCAGTTGCTGGTCGAGGTCGAGCGCATGGCCGCCATCCTGCACGGCCTGGGCGTCGGCAAGGGGGACCGCGTGCTGATCTACATGCCCATGATCCCGCAGGCCGTGATCGCCATGCTGGCCACGGTGCGCCTGGGCGCCATCCACTCGGTGGTGTTCGGCGGCTTTGCCAGCCACGCCCTGGCCAGTCGTATCGACGACGCCCGACCCACCGTCATCGTGAGCGCCGATGCCGGTTCGCGCGGCGGCAAGGTCATCCCCTACAAGCCGCTGCTGGACGAGGCGCTGCGCCAGAGCACCCACCACGTGCCCCATGTGCTGCTGGTCGACCGCAAGCTGGCCCCGGCCGAGATGCAGACCCCGCGCGACGTGGACTACTGGGATGCCCGCAGCAGCGTGATGGACGCCATCGTGCCCTGCGAGTGGGTCGAAGCCACCCACCCCAGCTACACGCTCTACACCAGCGGTACCACCGGCAAACCCAAGGGCGTGCAGCGCGACACCGGCGGCTACGCCGTGGCGCTGGCGGCCTCGATGGAGCAGGTCTACTGCGGCAAGCCGGGTGAAACCTTCTTCTGTGCCAGCGACATCGGCTGGGTCGTGGGCCACAGCTACATCGTGTACGGCCCGCTGCTCACCGGCATGACGACGATCATCTACGAAGGCCTGCCGATCCGTCCGGATGCCGCCATCTGGTGGTCGCTGGTCGAGAAGTACAAGGTCAATGTGATGTTCTCGGCGCCCACCGCCATCCGCGTGCTGAAGAAACAGGATCCGGACTGCCTCAAGCGCCACGACCTGTCCAGCCTCAAGCAGCTGTTCCTGGCCGGTGAGCCGCTGGACGAGCCGACGGCCGCCTGGATTGGCGAGGCCATCGGCAAGCCCATCATCGACAACTACTGGCAGACCGAAACCGGCTGGCCCATCCTGAGCCTGGCGCGCGGCGTGGACCCGACGCTGACGCCGCGCCTGGGCTCGCCGGGGTTCCCGATGCCGGGTTACCAGGTCAAGCTGCTGGACGACCAGACCGGCGAGGAACTGACCGGCCCGAACCAGAAGGGCGTGCTGACCATCGAAGGGCCCTTGCCCCCCGGCTGCCTGCAGACCGTGTGGGGCGATGACCAACGCTTTGTCAGCACCTACTGGTCGACCTTCCCGCACAAGCAGGTCTACAACACCTTCGACTGGGGCATTCGCGATGCCGACGGCTACTACTTCATCCTGGGCCGCACCGACGACGTGATCAACGTGGCCGGCCATCGCCTGGGCACCCGCGAGATCGAGGAGTCCATCAGCAGCCACCCTGGTGTCGCCGAGGTGGCGGTGGTGGGTGTGGCCGACCAGCTCAAGGGTCAGGTGGCCAAGGCCTTCGTGGTGCCGCGCGACGCCAGCCGTGTGACCGACGACGCCGGTCGCCAGCAGCTCGAATCCGAGATCATGCACACGGTGGACCAGCAACTGGGCGCCGTGGCCCGCCCAGCCCGCGTGCACTTCGTCAACGTGCTGCCCAAGACACGCTCGGGCAAGCTGCTGCGCCGCGCCATCCAGGCGGTGTGCGAGGGCCGTGAGACCGGCGACCTGAGCACCATCGAAGACCCGACCGCGCTGCAGCAGTTGCAGGAAGCGGCGCAACGCTGAGCTTCAGCGTGTCCCGAGTGCCCGCGCAAGGCGCTCGGGATGGTCAAGCGCAGGCCCTTGTCGCACAATGCGGGTTTTGACGCCCTGAATTGCCCGACCATGAAAAAGACGCCTGCGCTCACCGACGCCGAAATCAACGAAATCGACGAGCTGCTGGCCGCTGTGCCCGCACCCTTTGAGACCGTCGACGCCGTGATCCTGGACGGCTACCTCGCCGGCGTGCTGGTGCAGCCCGTGCTGCTGCAGCCGGAGGACTGGCTGCCGCCGATCTTCGGCACCGAAGGCATGCCCGAGCCCGGCATCGAAGGCTGGAGCGAAGCCCAGCACAACCGCCTGGTCAGCCTGATCACCCGCCGCAAGGACGAGATCCTGCGCGGCATCCTGGAAGACGGCTGGTTCGACCCCATCGTGCCGATGATCGAAGATGACGACGGCAAGCCGGTCGAAGGCAAGGACGCCCTGGAAGGCATCGGCTACTGGGCCGCCGGCTTTGAGTGGGCACTGGCAAACTTCCCGCAGCTGGAAGAAGCCGCCCTGTCGGGCGTACCCGACCTGCTGGACTCGATCTGGCGCCACCTGCCCGAGCAGGACGAAGCCCAACAGGCCCTGACCAAGGCCCTGGACGAAGAACACCCGCTCAAGAACCTGGACGAGGCCATCGAAGCCCTGGTGTTCGACGTGGTAGACCTGGCCCAGATCGGCTTGGCCGAAAGCCACAAGGTCGAGACCGTGATCCGCGAGCATCCCAAGCTCGGCCGCAACGACCCCTGCCATTGCGGCAGCGGCAAGAAGTACAAGAACTGCCACGGGGCCAACTGATTGCGCTCGGGCGGTTCTGACGGGCGTTTGACCATCCAGGTGCTGTCGGACCTGCACCTGGAAACCGAGGACTTCACGCCCACGCCGGCCCCTGGCGCCGATCTGCTGGTGCTGGCTGGCGACGTGGACAGCAGCTGGCAGGGTCTGTCGCGCTTTGCGGGCTGGCCGGTACCGGTGCTGTTTGTGCCCGGCAACCACGAGTTCGACCGCCGTGATGTGGACGAGGCCCTTGCGGGCCTGCGCGAGCGCGCGGCGCAGCTCGGCCTGACCGTGCTCGAACGTGAGACCGCCTTCGTCACCGCGCCCGACGGCCGGGTGATCCGTTTTCTGGGCACGACCCGCTGGTGCGATTTCGACCTGTTCGGCGAGGCCCAGCGGCCCAAGGCCATGCGGGCGGCCAGCTACTTCGTCAACGTGATGCGGTCCACGCGTCACGGTCAGCCCTTTGATCCGGCGGCCGTGCGCGCCGAAGCCCTGTTGTGCCGCGACTGGCTGGCTGCTGAACTGGCCCGCACGCCGAGTGCCGACGAACCCTGGGACGCCACCGTCGTCATCACCCACTTCGGCCCCAGCCTGCGCAGCGCCGACCCGCGCTACGGCCGTCAGCCCGGCACCGCCAGCTTCTGCAACGCCGACGACGACCTGATGCCCGGCGTGGACCTGTGGCTGCATGGCCACCTGCATTGCCGACACGACTATCTGGTCCCGCACGAGCGCGGCGTCACCCGCGTGGTCAGCAACGCCCGCGGTCACGGTCACAAAAACGAATCAGCCGGCTACGATGGCCGCTGCTGCGTTCGGGTCTAGGATCTAGACTGATCGCTGTGCGTGCACGACACGTTTTTCCGTCAACACAACCGAGGAACCCCATGAAGATCTTGCTCCCCGTGGATGGCAGCTCTTACACCAAGCGCATGCTGGCCTGGCTGGCCACACATGAAGAATGGATCACTGGCCAACATGAGTTCACCGTGCTGACGGTGGTGCCGCAGATCCCGCCGCACGCGGCCGCACTGTTCCCCGCAGACCAACTCAAGTCCTACTATGAGGACACGGCCGAGGCCATCTTCAAGCCCATCCGCAAATTCACCGCCAAACACGACATGGCCACGTCCTATCAGGGCAAGATCGGCCACGCGCCGGACGTGATCGCCAAGATGGCCGAGAAGGGCAAGTTCGACCTGATCATCATGGGCTCCCACGGTCATGGCAACCTGATGAACCTCGTGGTGGGTTCGGTGGCCAACAAGGTCATGGCCTCTTGCAAGACACCGGTGCTGCTGGTGCGTTGATCTTCACCTCCGCCAGCGCAGCACACCGCACTCAAACGGTGGCCAACACGCTGCGGTGGCGTCCCGCCGATTTGGCCTGGTACAGCGCCAGGTCGGCGCGGTGCAAGGTCTGGTCCGAGGACTCGCCCGGACCATGTTCGGCGATCCCCGCCGAAAACAGGATGCGCAGCGTCGGCACGTCCTCGCTGACGCATACCGTGGCCAGTGCCTCCCGCAGGCGGTCCAGCAACAAGGCAGCGCCCTCTGCGGACGTTTCCGGCATGACGATCAGGAACTCTTCACCGCCCCAGCGGGCCACGATGTCGGCATCACGTGTCACTTGACGGGCCTGCTGCGCAAAGGCCTGCAAGACGCGGTCACCCATGGCGTGGCCGTGCTCGTCATTGACCCGTTTGAAGTGGTCCAGATCGATCAGCGCCATGGCCAGCGGACGATGGTTCCGGTCCTTCAAATGAACATGGTGATCGATGAGTTCCTGTGCGTAGCGGCGGTTGTACAGACCGGTCAGGCTGTCCCGGTTGGCCAACTCCTGAATGCGGTCCAGCGCGCCTTCCAGCTCGCGTTTGCGGGCGCGCAAGCGACGGCGCATCTCACCGAACTGTGCACCCAGCAAAGCCGCCATGATCTGCAGGATCAGCAGGATGAGAAAGTGCACGGCCTCAACCGGTGGCGGAAAATTGACCGGATCGCGCACACTCATCCAGAGCATGCCTGAGCCCATGGTGAGCAAGGCGTACAGGCTCATCGCCCATTGACGGTCACGTGACAGGCTGAAGGTGCCAAAAGACGTCACGGCCACACTCAAGGCAATGAGCGCCCCCCGGAACTCGTGCATCAGCATGTAGGCCACCACGGCCATGGTCTGGCCTGTCAGCATCTGTGCCACCGTCAGGGCAGGGTCACGGAAATGCCGCGTCCAGCCCCAACGGACCATGGCGTAGCTGATGAGGCCTGCGGTCAGTGCCGCCCACTGGAACACCCGTGTGGGCCTGAGATCAGCCACGCCGATCGACAGCGCCACCTCGGCAATCAGCACCCCGAGCAGATAGCTGAAAGCCGCCAGCAGGGTGCGGAGCACATAGCCCCGCTGCCTCGCTTCGCGTCCCAACAGCACATCCAGCACGAATCGCACAACACCCTCCACAGCAGAACTTGATTATCCCCATGGGGTTCTGACGCCAAGCTGTCGCCAGATATTTGCCCCGGCTCAGGTCGTGACTTTCTGGCGTCTCTAGAATGTTTGCGCGCTCATGCCGCGGTATCTCCCTGCGGCAGACCCTTAGAAGGTGACCCATGTCCGATATCCGCATCCGAGGCGCCCGCCAGCACAACCTCAAGAACCTCGACCTCGACATCCACACGGGTGAACTGACGGTTGTGACGGGGCCCAGCGGCTCGGGCAAATCCTCGCTGGTGTTCGACACGCTGTATGCGGAAGGCCAGCGCCGCTATGTCGAGACCTTCAGCGCCTACGCGCGCCAGTTCCTCGACCGCATGGACCGCCCCGCCGTGGACCGCGTGGAGGGCGTGCCGCCGGCCATTGCCATCGACCAGAGCAACCCGGTGCGCACCTCGCGCTCGACCGTGGGGACGATGACCGAGCTGAACGACCACCTCAAGCTGCTGTTCGCACGCGGGGCGCAGTTGTTCGACCAGGACACCGGCCAGCTGGTGCGCGAAGACACGCCGCAGTCGGTGTTTGCCGAATTGCTGCGGCGCTGCGCGGCCACACCGGGCGGACGCGGCGTGGTGGTCACCTTTGGGGCGGTGCTGCCGGCCCACACCACGCCCGCGCAGATGGAGGAATGGCTGTCGGTCAGCGGCTTTTCGCGCATCCAGGCACAGCGCGTGGTGAAGGCACGTGACCTGCCCTCGGCGGCGTTGACCAGTGCGCAGGTGGCGGCCTCGCTGGACGAGGAAGGCGCAGCGGCCAAGAAGAAGCCCGCTGCGAAGAAAACCAGCAAGAAGGCGAAGGATGCTGCCAGCACGGAGCTGGAGGACGACGAGCGTCTGGTGCTCGACGTGGTGGCCGACCGCTTCCGCATCGGCGCCGACCCCACTGGCGCCGACCTCGACCGCCCCCGTGTGATGGAAGCGCTGGAAGTGGCCTTCAAACGAGGCAGTGGGCACATCACCGTATACGCCTTACCCGAATCGGGTGATCAAGGAACCGCCGGGCCGCCCCAAGGTTCCTTGTCCCCCGCGGGGGGCGGGATGGGCTCTGCCCAGCCCTCGGGGCAGACAGTTCTTGAGCCCGAGCTGTGGCGCTTCTCCGCCGGCCTGCACTGCCCGGACAGCCACCGCCGCTACAGCGCGCCCACGCCGGGCATGTTCTCGTTCAACTCGGCAGCCGGTGCCTGCCCGACCTGCCGGGGCTTTGGCCGCGTCATCGGCGTGGACTGGGGCCTCGTCATCCCCGACGCCAAGAAGACGCTGCGCGGTGGCGCGATCAAGACCATCCAGACCCCCGCCTGGGCCGAGTGCCAGGAAGAGCTGATCAAGTACGCGGGCGAAGCTGGGGTGCCGCGCGACCTCGCCTGGTCGCAGATGACGCCCGAGCACAAGGCCTGGGTGCTCGACGGTGACCCGAACTGGAAGGGCCAGTGGCAGAAGCAGTGGTACGGCATCAAACGCTTCTTCGAGTACCTGGAGAGCAAGGCCTACAAGATGCACATCCGCGTGCTCTTGTCGAAGTACCGCAGCTACACGCCCTGCCCCACCTGCGAAGGCGCGCGCCTGCAGACCGAGTCGCTGCTGTGGCGCCTGGGCTCGCGCGAAGATGCCGACGCGGTGCTGGCCCCGGCCAAGCGCTTCAAGCCCCACGGTGCCGCCCTGCCGCGCGAGGTGCTCGAAACCCTGCCCGGCCTGAACCTGCACGATGTGATGCTGTTGCCGATCTCGCAGTTGCAGCGCTTTTTCTCCTTCGTCACGCTGGCCCATCAGGAAGACGCCGAGGCCCTGCAGTTGCTGCTCGACGAGATCCGCACCCGACTGAAGTACCTGGTGGACGTGGGCCTGGGTTACCTGACGCTGGACCGGCAAAGCCGCACCCTCTCGGGCGGCGAGGTGCAGCGCATCAACCTGACCACGGCCCTGGGCACGTCCCTGGTCAACACGCTGTTCGTGCTGGACGAGCCCTCCATCGGCCTGCACCCGCGCGACATGGACCGCATCAACGTGGCCATGCAGCGCCTGGTCGACGCGGGCAACACCCTGGTGGTGGTCGAGCACGACCCGGCCGTGATGCTGGCCGCCGACCGCGTCATCGACATGGGCCCCGGCCCAGGTCACCAGGGTGGCCGCATCGTCTTCGATGGCTCACCCGATGAGCTCAAGCGAGCCGAAACGCTGACCGGTGCTTACCTGGGCGCACGCCGCACCATCGGCCTGGGCCTGCGCCGCCCGGTGGCCGAGAACACCCCGCGCCTGATCCTGCAGGGCGCGCGTCAGCACAACCTGAAGAACCTGAACATCGAGTTCCCGCTGCAACGCCTGGTGGGCGTGACCGGCGTGAGCGGTTCGGGCAAATCGACACTGATCCAGGACATCCTGCACCCGGCCCTGCTGCGCCACTTCGGTCTGGCCACCGACTCGCCCGGCGAACACGACGAGCTGCTGGGCGCCGACTGGCTGAGCGCGGTCAACTTCGTGGACCAATCGCCCATCGGCAAGACCGCCCGCTCAAACCCCGCCAGCTATGTGGGCGCGTTCGACGCGGTGCGCACGCTGTTTGCGGTGACGCCGCTGGCGCGCGAACGCAAGTACACCGCCGGCACCTTCAGCTTCAACGCGGGCACGGGCCGCTGCGCCACCTGCGGGGGCTCCGGGTTTGAGCACGTCGAGATGCAGTTCCTGTCCGACGTGTACCTGCGCTGCCCAGACTGCGATGGCACCCGCTTCCGCGCCGAGGTGCGCGAGGTCACCATCGAGCGCCTGAACAAGAAGCTCAGCATTTCCGACGTGCTGGAGCTGACCGTGGCCGAGGCCGTGCGCCTGTTCGCGCAGGATGTGGACGTGGTGCGCGCGCTGCAACCACTGGCCGATGTGGGCCTGGACTATGTGAAGCTGGGGCAGCCGGTGCCGACGCTCTCGGGTGGGGAGGCACAGCGGCTGAAGCTGGCCGGTCATCTGGTCGAGACCGCGCAGCAGGCCAGCAAGTCGCGCCAGAAGCTGGCGCGCAAGGGCACGCTCTTCATGTTCGACGAGCCGACCACCGGCCTGCACTTCGACGACATTGCCAAACTGATGCGCGCCTTCGCGAAGCTGCTGGACGCGGGCCACTCCATCATCCTGATCGAGCACAACCTCGATGTGATCCGCGCGTGCGACTGGCTGATCGAGTTAGGCCCCGAGGGGGGCGACGCAGGGGGGCAGCTGGTGGCCTACGGCCCGCCGGAGCAGCTGCGTTTGGGCCAGACCCACACCGCCATCGCCTTGCGCGAGTACGAACAGGCGCTGGGCCTGGAGGTGCCTGCGCTGCCTGAGGCGACCTCGCGCGGCGAGGCCGCCAACGCCCCGCAAGTCTTGCAAGCGGCTGAAAAGGCCCCCGCCTACCACCTGGGCCGCGACACCGCTGACGATGGCCCCTCGCTGCAGGCCCTCATCAAGGCCCGCCGCGACGAGCGCCGCGCCCGCGCCGCCACCGCCCCGGGTCACGACAGCATCGAGGTCGTCAACGCGCACGAGAACAACCTCCAGGGCCTGAGCGTGCACATCCCGCGCGGCAAGTTCAACGTCATCACCGGCGTGTCGGGCTCGGGCAAGTCCACCCTGGCGTTCGACATCCTGTTCAACGAAGGGCAGCGCCGCTATCTGGAGTCGCTCAACGCCTACGCGCGCTCGCTGGTGCAGCCGGCCGGTCGCCCCGAAGTGGATGCGGTCTATGGCATCCCGCCCACCGTCGCCATCGAACAGCGCCTGTCGCGCGGCGGCCGCAAATCCACCGTGGGCACCACCACCGAGGTGCACCACTTCCTGCGCCTGCTGTTCGTCAAGCTGGGCACGCAGCACTGCACCACCTGCGTCGACGAAGACGGCCACCCCATCCCGGTGCTGCCACAAACGCCCGAGGCCATCGCCGCCCAATGGGTGCGTGACTACCGGGGGCAGCACATCGGACTGATGGCGCCGCTGGTCGTCAACCGCAAGGGCCTCTACACCGAGCTGGCCAAGTGGGCGTCGAGCAAGGGCTTCGACCACCTGCGCGTGGACGGCGAGTTCCTGCCCACGGCAGGCTGGGGCACGGCCAAGGGCCCCAAGCTCGACCGCTACCGCGAACACACCATCGAGCTGCCGGTGGGCGACGTGGTCGTCACGCCCGAGAACGAGCCGCGCCTGCGCGAGCTGCTGGCCCAGGCGCTGGAACACGGCAAGGGTGTGGTCCACCTCATCACCGGGCTGGAAGGCCTGGCCGAGGCGCTGGCCACCGGCAAGTCCACGCTGCGCATGGGCCGCGTCAAGGTGTTCTCCACCGAGCGGGCCTGCCCCAGCTGCGGCACCAGCTACCCCGAACTGGACCCGCGCCTGTTCAGCTACAACAGCAAGCACGGCTGGTGCCCCGACTGCGTGGGCACGGGTCTGGCCCTGACGCGCGAGCAGCGCAAGGTGATGGACGACTCACAGCCCGACGACAAGAAGGGCCGCGAATCGGGCCGCGAGCAGACCTTCGCCGAACCCGATGTGGAAGACGTGACCGACGCCGAATGCGGCACCTGCCACGGCGCGCGCCTCAACCCCGTCGCCTTGGCCGTGCAGTTGCGCGGCCAGTCGATTGCCGAGCTGTCGGCCCTGGCGGTCAAGGATGCCCGCAAGTGGAGCGAGAAGCTCAAGCTCGATGGCCGCGAAGCCACCATTGCGCGCGACATCGTCAGCGAGATCAAGTCGCGCCTGGCTTTCATGGAACAGGTGGGCCTGGGCTACCTGAGCCTGGACCGTGCCGCGCCCACGCTCTCGGGTGGTGAGGCCCAGCGCATCCGCCTGGCGGCGCAACTGGGCAGCAACCTACAAGGCGTCTGCTACGTGCTTGACGAGCCCACCATCGGCCTGCACCCACGGGACAACCGGTTGCTGCTCGACGCCCTGCACACCCTGGGCGCCGAGGGCAACACCCTGGTCGTGGTCGAGCACGATGAAGACACCATCCGCCGCGCCGAACACGTGATCGACATCGGCCCGGGTGCCGGCGTGCGCGGCGGCACCGTCGTGGCCCAAGGCACGGTGGCCGACATCATGGCAGCCCCCGACTCGGTCACCGGCCGCTGCCTGCGTGCCCCGATGTCGCACCCCTTGCGGCTCGATGCCGACGGCCAAGCCATCGGCCGCCGCGCCGTGGACGCCAGCACACCGCACTTGCACCTGAAAGGCGCTCGCCTGCACAACCTGCAAGGCGTGGACGTGCAGGTGCCGCTGCAACGCCTGGTCGCCGTGACCGGCGTGTCCGGCTCAGGCAAGTCCACGCTGGCGCGCGACGTGCTGCTCGCCAACGTGCATGCGGCCGTCAACATCCCCTTCAAGGAACGCGCCACCACCGTGCCGCCATGGACCGGCTGCGACGGCCTCGAAGGCTGGGGCCAGGTCGACCGCGTGCTCGAAGTGGACCAGACGCCGATCGGCAAGACGCCCCGCTCCTGCCCCGCCACCTACATCGGCTTCTGGGACACCATCCGCAAGCTGTTTGCCGACACGCTGGAAGCACGCGCCCGTGGCTGGGCTGCCGGTCGCTTCAGCTTCAACACCGGCGAAGGCCGCTGCCCGGCCTGCGAAGGCCAGGGCATCCGCACCATCGAGATGGCGTTCTTGCCCGATGTGAAGGTGCACTGCGACACCTGCAACGGCATGCGCTTCAACCCCGAAACGCTGGCGGCCACCTGGCGCGGCAAGCACATCGGTGACGTGCTCAAAATGGAAGTGGACGAGGCCGTCGAGTTCTTCGCCTCCATGCCGTCCATCGCCCACCCGCTCAAGCTCTTGCAGGACGTGGGCCTGGGCTACCTCACGCTGGGCCAGCCCTCGCCCACCCTGTCCGGCGGCGAGGCCCAGCGCATCAAGCTGGTGACCGAACTCAGCAAGGTGCGCGACGACATCACCCGGCGCGGCCAGAAGGCGCCGCACACCCTGTATGTGCTCGACGAGCCCACCGTGGGCCTTCACCTGGCCGACGTGGAAAAGCTCATCCGCGTGCTGCACCGCCTGGTCGATGGCGGCCACAGCGTCGTCGTCATCGAACACGACCTGGACGTGATCGCCGAAGCCGACTGGGTGATCGACATGGGGCCGGAGGGTGGCACCGGGGGCGGCAAGGTCGCCGCCGCAGGCTCACCCGATGAGATCGTCAAGCGCAAGACCCACACCGGGATGGCGCTCAAGGGGGTGTTGCACCGCCCCCGCTCGCAATGAGTGTGTGGGCGATGGCACGCTGCATGGCCATCGCCCACCTTGAGCATGCGGCAGATCAGTCGTCGAACTCGACCTCCGTGGCCAGCAGCGTGCGCCCATCCGCCTCCAGCATCGCGCTGACCTCGACTTTGGCATTGAGCGCCAACTGCGCGAGGCCACCGTCCTCGAAGCGCGTGCTGTCGTTGTACTTCACCTTCACTCCGCGCAACTCAAAGGTCTTCTGAACGGTGTCCAGTGCGGTGATGCGCCCCTGGACTTCGAAGCCCTCATCACCGTCCAGACGCTGCTCGCGCTCCACCTTGCTCGCGGTCAACACGCCGTCATGGAGTCGGCCTTCCACTTCGACCAGGCTGCCCTGGGCCAAGCCGACCGGCAAGGTCACGCTGGCGGTGTCCACCCGCACCCCATTGACCACCAAGCCCGTGATCTGTGCGCCCTGGTAAATCACCTCACTGACCACCCCCTCCAACTCGGCCTTCAGCGACTGTCCGGCCACCAGACTGGTGGGCGCACGCAAGCGAGTGAGCACCCACGCGCCGCCCTGCTGACCCGTGGCCACACGCACGTCGACCACCTGCCCCTCGGCCAAGGCTGGCTGTGTGGCCAGCGACGCGTAAGACAAGGTCGCACCGCCGATGTTGAACCTTCGGTTGACCGGGTCCAGCGCCGTCACCGGTCCACGCAGCTTGTAATCGTCCGTGTCGTCTTCGAGATCGATGCGGGTGGCCGTCAGCACCCCATCCTGCCCCACATGCCCATAGACCTCAAGCCGCTGCCCCACGGCCAGACTCGTTCGGCCATTCACCAGGTCATCGTCGAAGAACGTCGCCGGGGTGAGACGCACGGACTGCCCCAGCACCGTGAGCATGTCGCCCGCGATGGCCGTCAACGGCCCCTCCACTTCGCTGCGTGTGCGCACCGCCGAGGCCTTGGCCGTCGGCAAGCCGGTGGGCGATGCCGTGGGCGCCGAGGCCAGCACCTCGACCACCATGCCCAGCTTGAGCGCCTCGCTCGCCAAGGTGACACCCTCATCGCTGCTCACGCGCGCCTGTGTCTCGTCATAGCGCACCCCATTGACAATGATCGAGCCAAAGCCCTCGATGCTGCCTTGTGCAAAGTTTGACGGCGTGGCCGCGTTGGCATCAGCACCGCCCCCACCACCACAAGCGGCCAGTGCCGCCAGTGACACCGCAGCCAGCCCCCAAGCACCCGATTTGGACCAAGACTGAAAACAAGACATGAACGTATCCAGCAAAAAGTGAAGATGCACGCATTGTCAAAAACGCATCCTGAACCCAGGCTGAACCACTCGTTCATGGACGGTTTAAGGACGCTGCGATAAGCTTTCGCGCATGAACCGCCTCCTTGCCTGCCTGCTGCCCCTCGTGTGCGCAACGGCCCTGGCCGCCACCAGTCAGGACGAGATCCGGCGTGCCGTGCAGGCCGGTCAGGTCAAACCGCTCAGCGACATCCTCCACCTCGTACAGCAACGCACCCCCGGACGGGTGCTGGACGTCGAACTGGAGCAAGGCCATCAAGGCCAGCGCTGGTATGAGATCAAGCTGCTGACCCCGCAACAGCAGCGCATCGAGTTGTACGTTGATGCGGTCACCGGTCGCGAGATCAAGAAGCCAGAGCACGGCACGGGCCGCCTCCTGCCCATGGCCCAGGTCTTGCGGCAGGTTCAGTCCCAACACAGCGGCTTGATCGTCAAAGCAGACCTCGAAGAGGAGCGCGGCGAACGGCCGGTGTACGAGATCGAGTTGCTGAGCACCGATGGCCGCGACATCGCCTTGCGCGTCGACGCCATCACGGGTCAGGTGCTGCGCAAGGGCCGCTTTGACCCCGCCCTGCAGGCCACCTTCGTGGCCTTGCCGCCCCTGCTGGAGGCCCTGGCCCAACGCTTTCAGGCCCACATCAGCGAAGTGGAACTCAAGCGGGGCGGTCACCCCCCCTGGCTGTACGAAGTCGAGATGCGACTGCCCAACGGTCGCACCCAGGAAGTCTGGGTGGATGCCCAGACCGGCCGCACCCTGCAGCCCCACGAGATCCGCTGATGCGCGTCCTGATTGTGGAAGACGACGAAGTGCTGGCCCGCGCCCTGCAACAGGCGCTGCAGCACGCCGGGATGGTGCCCGACGTCTGTCATGACGGCCACCAGGCTCAGGTGCTGGGCTGCGTCGAGCGCTACGACGCCGCTGTGCTGGACTTGGGGTTGCCGGGCCAGGATGGCCTCTCCACCTTGCGCCACTGGCGCGAGCAAGGCCAGCACCTCTCGGTGCTCGTCCTCACCGCACGCTCACGCTGGAGCGACAAGCTCGATGCCTTCCAGGCCGGTGCGGACGACTACCTCACCAAGCCCTTCCTCGAAGACGAGGTCGTCACCCGACTGCGGGTGCTGCATCGCCGCCACCAGGGACGTGCCACCCCCATCGTCACCGTGGGCCCCTTGCGCTACGACACCATCGCCGACCGCTTCCAGCTCGATGAACGCCACCTGACCCTCACGGCCCAGGAGCAGCGCATCCTCGCGCACCTCATCCAGCGTGCAGGCCAGGTCGTCAGCCGCGCCGACATCGCCGAGCACGTCTACGCACGCGACCTGGACCCGGACTCCAACACCCTGGACGTCCTGATTGGCCGCATCCGCCGCAAGCTGAGCCCCTACACGCTGATCCACACCGAGCGCGGACGAGGTTATCGCCTGGCCCTGAAAGAGGACCCTGATGCGCTGGCATGAACCCTGGCGCCTGTCGACGCGACTGATCGCCTTGAGCCTGTTCGCGGCATGGCTGTGCACCAGCGTGGGTGGATGGGTCATGCGCACCCAGTTGCACGAGGTCGTGCTGCGCAGTGGTGAGCGGGGCCTGCAGGACCACACCGAGCGCCTGCTGGCCGAGTTGCAAACCAGCGGCACCAGCGCCCTGCGCAATGGAGCCCTCGATCAGGGCGCCTTTGGCCAGATCTTCTCCGGCTGGTACTGGGTGGTCCAGCAAGGGGAGCAGACCTGGCGCTCGCGCTCCCTGTGGGACGACACACTGAACCTGAACAGCGCGCAGCCCCTGCCCCAACGCGTGGGCCTGTCCCGCCTGACCGATCCGCGCAGCGAGCCTATCCTTGGCCAGCGAACCGACCTCACCCTGGACGGACAAGCGGCACGCCTGTACGTGTTCGTGCCCCTGCAGGAAATCGAATCCGAATGGCGCCGCATCGACCAGATCCTGCTGCTCACCCAAGGCGGCTTCCTGCTCGCCGTCATCGGCTGGACCATCGCACAGGTCCAACTGGGTCTTGCCCCCCTGCGTCGCCTGCAGCAGGCCCTTCAGGCGGTCCACGCAGGGCGCAGCGACACCCTGAGCGGCGACTACGGCCCCGACCTGGCCCCCATCGCCCAGTCCATGAACGACGTGCTGCATCGCAACGCCCAGGTGGTCGCACGGGCGCGCCACCAGGCGGCCGACCTCAGCCACGCGCTCAAGAAGCCCCTGGCGCAGTTGAGCCTGCAGGCTCAGGCCGAACACGTGCCCGGCCCGCTGCTGCGCGAGCAAGTTCAGACCATGTCCGACAGCATTGACCGGCACCTGGCCCGCTTCGCCAGTGGGGCCGGGAGCAAGCAGGTGATCGATGTCGTCCCCGTGCTCCAGCGCGTGCTCACCTTGATGCGCCAGATCCATGGCGAGCGTGCCTTGCAGTGGGAGGCCACACTGCCACTCACCTTGCGGTGGCAAGGCGCCTCATCCGATCTGGAAGAGATGGCCGGCAACCTGCTGGACAACGCAGGCAAATGGGCACACAGCCGGGTCCATCTCCAACTCCATCCACAAGACAAGGGCTGGACCTTGTGCGTGGCCGACGATGGACCAGGCCTCAGTCCTACTCAGCAAGAGACTTCGATCCAGCGGGGCCGCCGCTTCGACGAACAGGTGCCCGGACACGGGCTGGGACTGGCCATCGTGCAAGACATCGCCGAGACCTACGGGGGCGCCCTGCGCTTGCAGGCCAGCCCGCAAGGCGGCCTGGCCGCCTATCTGAACCTGCCTTGAATCAGCCCCGGTCCGCCGTGTAGAAGGAGCAGGTCCCACGCCCCTGCTCCTTGGCACGGTACATGGCCTCGTCGGCCCCCTTCACCAAGGCGCTCACATCCTGAGCCTCGGAGGGGAACATGCAGATGCCCACGCTGGCCCCGATCTGCAACACCTCACCGTGCACATGGAAAGGTGTCTGCATCCGTTCCACGATGTGACGGGCCACACGGGCTGCGTCCTCGGGGCCGTGCACGTCTCCCAGGATGACGGTGAACTCGTCCCCGCCCCGACGCGACACCGTATCGCTCTCCCGCACGCAGCCCACCAGGCGCTTCGCCACTTTTTTGAGCAGCAAATCGCCCATCTCGTGTCCGTGCCGGTCGTTGACCAGCTTGAAGCGGTCCAGATCGACAAACAGCACCGCCATCTGCTGGCCGTGGCGACGTTCCCGCGCCATCTCCATGCGCAGACGGTCCTCGAACAGCAAGCGATTGGGCAACTGCGTCAGGCCATCGTGATAGGCCAGTTCGGTCAGATGGGCCTCGGTGCGGCGTTGCTCGGTCACGTCCTGCACGGTTTCCACGAACAGGCGACGCCCATGCAGAAAGGCGGGATGCCGCTCGGCCACCACCGGAAAGGTGCTCCCGTCCAGACGCACGCCCACGGGCTCACCCTCTCTCTGCTGGATCAACTGGTCCAGGGGCAAGCCCAGCAACGCTCCGGGGTCTCGCCCAAACAGGCGTTCGGCCATGCGGTTGCTCTTGACGATGGTCGTGCCATCCTCGTCCAGCACGAGCACACAGGCCGCCACCTTGTGGATCACCTCGTCGAGCAGGTCCTGCTGTTCGTGCGCATGGCGAATGCGTCGCTGATAGACCGCAAACACGCCCGCAAAGTTGAGCAAGGCCAGCATGAAGGTGATGCCCTGGTACCAGCGAATGCGGCTGGCTTCCCGGCGGGTCAACACCTCCAACTCGGTGGTGAGCTCGTTCATCAGCGAAAGCAAAGCCAGGTTGTGCGTCTTGGCGTAGGCCACCACCGGCGGCAGCACCACCGGCAACTGCGCAGGGGAAGACGTCAACACGGCTCGACTCAGCTCGCGATAGGGTGTCCAGATCTCGATGGCTTGCGCCACCAGACGACGGGTATCGGGGTCGGCCACCGGCTCCAGCCTGACCCGCTCGCCCTGCCCGCCCTCCGTGTCTCGCCCAGCCCAAAATCCCTGCAAGGTCTGGTCGAACAGCTCGGTGGTCAGCGCCAGCTCCTGCATGGGGCCAGCCAGGCTCTCACCCGCCCGATGCGCATCCTCCATCTGCAAAAGCACCTTGGCCATGCGCTGCGACAGCATGCGCTGGCGCCCGGCCAGGTTGATGCCCACCGCCTCGCGCTCGATCTTCACCGAGAGCCACACGTTCAAACCCAAGGCGGCAAAGTCGAACAGCAGAAACAACACCACCGCCACCTTCAGGGCGCTGGACCGGCTGGAGAGCTTCGACAAGAACATGGGGAACATGTGCGGCAGCGATGGTGACATTGTCGCCCACAGCGGCCGTGAATGTGTCAGCGTTCAGCACATTCTGTACAGGCTGCACACGGTGCGTCAGCGTACGCGCAGCATCGCCAGCACACCCCCTCGGCGCACAACCCGCCAGCCCAGCAACAACGCCAGGATCACGGCATAAACCATGACCTCGCTCACGTCGTTCTTGGCGTCCTTCTTCAGGTAAAAGTGCAGCAAACCGAGCAGAGAAACGGCATAGACCAGTTTGTGCAGCAATTGCCACTTTCGGCCGCCCAGGGCACGGATGGCGGCATTGAAGGAGGTGATCGCCAGCGGCAACATCACCAGGAAGGTCAGCATGCCAACGAGGATGAAATTGCGCTTGAACACGTCGGCCACGATGTCATCGAGCACCCAGCCCTTGTCCAGCCAGGCGTACGACAGCAGGTGCAGCACGGCGTACACAAAGGCCGTCACGCCCAGCGTACGCCGGTAGCGCAACAGCGCCGGCAAAGCGGCCATCTCACGCAAAGGCGTCACCAACAGGGTCAGCCACAGCCAGCGCAAAGCCCACTCCCCCGTTTCCTGAATGAGCGTCTGCGCGGGGTTCGCACCCAGACCATCCGTCAAAGCGCCCACCAGCAAAGCCAGCGCCGGCACCGCACACACCACCCACAACACCGGCTTGCCCCAGGGTTTGAGCAACCATTGGTTCGCTATCGACAAGGCCATCAGTAGAACTTCCTCAAATCCATGCCCGCGTACAGCTGCGCCACCTGGGCGCCATAGCCATTGAACATCAAGGTGGGCTTGCGCGGTGCAAACAGCCCCCCTTCCCCGATTCTGCGCTCCGTGGCCTGACTCCAGCGTGGGTGGTCCACCGTCGGGTTCACATTCGAGTAGTAGCCGTACTCACGCGGGTTGGCCAGCATCCAGCTCGACGGGCGGGGTTTCTCAGTCAGACGGATGGTCACAACCGACTTCGCGCTCTTGAAGCCATACTTCCAGGGCACAACCAGACGCAGCGGCGCACCGTTCTGCGGCGGCAGCACCTCGCCATACAGGCCAAAGGCCATCAGCGTCAGCGGGTGCATGGCCTCGTCGATGCGCAGGCCCTCCACATAGGGCCAGTCGAGCACGCTGCTGCGCACGCCGGGCATCTGCTGCGCATCCGCCAAGCTGATGAACTCGACGAATTTGGCCCGGCTGGTGGGCTGTGCCCGCTGCAGCAGCGTCGAGAGCGAATACCCCACCCAGGGGATCACCATGGACCAGCCCTCCACACAGCGCAGACGGTAAATGCGCTCCTCCATCGCGCCCAGCTTGAGCAAATCATCCAAGCCCAGCTTCAAGGGGCGCCCCACCTCCCCCTCAATGCTCAGCGTCCACGGACGGGTCTTCAAGGTGTGAGCGTACTCGGCCGGATCCGACTTGTCGGTACCGAACTCGTAGAAGTTGTTGTAAGTGGTGATGTGCTCATAGGACGTGAGCTTGTCCACAGCCAACGCCCCCGGCACGCTGCTGCGCACCGCCGGCAAGGCTGCCCGCTTGCCCGGCCGCGTGACCGTGGCCGCACTGACCGGAGCAGAAGTTTGCGCCAAGGCGCTCGACCAAGCCGAAGCGGCCAGCCCCCCACTCCCCAGCAAAACGGCATCGCGCAGCCATTGCCGTCGGGTGGCATACAGCGCACGCGGCGTGATCTCGCTGGGAACGGGGTGCACCTGCCCGCTGTCAGGGTGTGCCGCGTGTCGAGAAGTCAGGATCAAAGGCATGGCCGAACTCCACCGGGAATGAAGGCCGCACCTTACACCTCGCGCCACGCGGGCGCAGGCTCACTGAAATTTGGTCAACTCGCCAGCAGGGCCTCGGATTTGCATCAGCCGACCTGCCAAGCGGGCCTGCACCGTCGCGGGCAAGGGCGCGAAGCCCGTCCCACGGGTCAGCTCATCCCCGTGCATGAAGCACCAGTACACGAAGCGCGCGGTCCAGTCCGCCTCGCCCATCTTCGTCGGGCGCGCGTCCAGCAAGACAAAACTCGTCGAAGTGATGGGCCAGGCGTCAGGCCGTGGGCGATTGAGCAAGCTGGCCGTGTCATCGGCCTTGCGGTACACGTCCGAGGCCAGGATGGCCGCTCGGAAACCTGCCTCCGAAGCGCTCAGGATCTGGCCCGTGCGGTTGCGCAAGCGCGCGCCCACCAACTTGTCCTTCACAACGCGGTCGTACGACACATACGTGAAGCCGCCCGGCGTGGCCTTGACGAGCGCCGACACGCCATCGTTGCCCTTGGCCTGCAGGGTGGCCGCCGGCCAAGCGGGCTGCTGGCTGATGGGCACAGCCTTGGCAAAGGCAGGCGAGGAATCAGCCAGATAACGGACCCACACCTCGGTGGACCCCGATTTGTCCTCACGCACCACCCGCACCACAGGCAAGGCCGGCAAAGACAAGCCTGGGTTCAACTCGGCGATGCGCGCGTCATTCCAGCGCGTGATGACGCCACGGGTCATGTCTGCCAGCACCTCACCGCTGAGTACCAACTCGTTGGGCCGCACCCCGGGCAGGTTCACCACCGGGACGAAGCCGCCCACCAGCAGGGGGATTTGCACCAGCTTGTGCTCGGTCAGTTGTGCCGCACTCAAAGGGTTGTCAGTGCCACCGAAGTGAACCGTGCGGGCCTTGGCCTGTCGAATGCCATCGCCTGAACCCGTGCCCTGGTATTGAAGGGCCACGCCACGGTTCTCCTGCATGAACTGTGCAGTCCAGCGGTCATAAACCCGAGAAGGGAAGGTCGCACCCGCCCCCTTGATCACCACATCCGCCTGCGCCGGCATCACCCAGGCGCACAGCGCCAACACACCGCCCAACCACCACTGCGCGCCCCAGGCGCGGCACCGCTGCATTGCCATGTACATCCATGTCCGATTCAACCGGGCGGAATGTACAAGGGCAATGCGTCAGCCGTGTGACGACCGACCGATCACGCAGCCTTCTTGGCTGCGGCTTTCTTGGCCGCGGTCTTCTTGGCAGCCGGCGTCTTGGCCGCACGTGGCTCGAACTCGAAGCCCACCTTGCCGGTCTTGGCATCCCAGCTCAGGAAAGCCTTGAACTTGCGCCGTGTCTTGTTGGACACGAAGTTCTCCAGCAGGTCCGTCTTGCCGGTGGTCAGCAGCTTGGTGATCTGCTCCGGCGTCACCGGCTGCTGCAAGATGATCTTGCCGCTCTTGAAGTCACAGGTGGGCGTGCCGGTGGTGCGTTCGCACACATAGTTGGCACCGTGCTCGTACACGTGGCCACCGCACTTGGGGCAAGCGCCCAGACTGGTCTGAGCACTGAAATCCACGGCATCACCGGAGCCCTCGTCCTTCTTCGCATCCTCGCCAAAGTCGAACTCCATCTTCCAGTTGGCCGACTCCTCGTCACGCACCATGCGCAGCTCGGCCGTGAACGGCCAGCCGGCCTTCGAGCGGAAACCTTCCAGCGGTCCGATCTTGTGGTCGCGCAACAGCTGCTCCACCTCGTGCAACTCGAAGCTGCGCCCGGCCGGGATCTTGGTCATGCTGAAGCCGCAACCGGTCGCGCCCTCGGCATCGCCACCGCCCTTGCCCGCGCAGGTGAAGCGGCGGTAGTTTTCCTTGACCACGCCACCGCAGTTCGGGCACGGCGTGCTCAGCGTGGCGTAGTCGCCCGGGATGGTGTCGCGGTCGTATTCCTTGGCCTTTTGCACCACGCGCTGCGTCATGGCCTCGATCTCGGCCATGAAGGCCTCGCGGCTCAGGCGGCCCTTCTCCATCTCGGCCAGCTTGAATTCCCAGTTGCCGGTCAGCTCGGGCTTGGTCAGGTCTTCCACGCCCAGGCCGCGCAACAGCGTCATCAGCTGGAAGGCCTTGGCCGTCGGGATCATCTCGCGGCCTTCACGGAACAGGTACTTCTCGGTGATGAGCCCTTCGATGATGGCCGCGCGGGTCGCTGGCGTGCCCAGGCCCTTCTCGGTCATCGCCGCCTTCAGCTCCTCGTCGTCGATCAGCTTGCCGGCGCCTTCCATGGCGCTCAGCAGCGTCGCTTCGGTGTAGCGGGCGGGTGGCTTGGTCTTGAGCGCGTTGACGACCACGTCCTCGTTGCGCACAGCTTCGCCAGGCTGCACGGCGACCAGGTTGGTGTCGTCGCCCTCTTCGGCCGCTTCCTTGCCATACACGGCCATCCAGCCCGGCTTGACCAGCACCTTGCCGTTGGTCTGGAAGTGATGCACCTTGCCCGCGGCCGGCACCTTGGTGATGCGGGTCGTGACCATGAACTCGGCGGCCGGGTAGAACACCGCGATGAAGCGCTTGACCACCATGTCGTACAGCTTGGCCTCGGCCTCGGTGAGGCTGCGTGGTGCCTGCATCGTCGGGATGATGGCAAAGTGGTCCGACACCTTGGCGTTGTCGAAGACGCGCTTGTTGGGCTTCACATAGCCATCGTTGACCGCCTTGCGGGCGTGCATGGCCAGCTCGCGCAGCGGGCCCGGCAGGTCCTCGTTGGCGATCATGCCCATGGTGTCCTTCACCACGCCCAGGTAGTCCTCGGGCAGCGCACGCGAATCGGTACGCGGGTAGGTCAAGGCCTTGTGCTTTTCATACAGCGCCTGGGCCAGTGACAGCGTGGTCTTGGCACTGAAACCAAAGCGCGAGTTGGCCTCGCGCTGCAGCGTGGTCAAGTCATATAGCAGCGGGCTGGACTGGCTGCTGGGCTTGGCCTCTTCCGTCACCGTGCCGGTCTGGCCGCGCACCGCATCGGCAATGGCCTGCGCTTCGGCCGCCGACCAGACACGATCAGCCTTCAGTTCGGCCTCTTGCGAGCCCTCGGCTGCGTTCTTGACCTTCTTGAACTCCGGATCGAACCACTTGCCGTCGTAGCTGCCCGCGGCCACGTCAAAGCTGCCGCGAATTTCCCAGTAATCGCGGTACACGTGCTTGCGGATCTTTTCTTCGCGCTCCACCACGATGGACAGCGTCGGCGTCTGCACCCGGCCCACGGTGGTCAGGAAGAAGCCCCCATCGCGCGAGTTGAACGCCGTCATCGCCCGCGTGCCATTGATGCCCACCAGCCAGTCGGCCTCGGAGCGGCAACGCGCAGCGCTGGCCAGCGGCAGCATCTGCTCATCGGTGCGCAGCGACTCGAAGCCTTCGCGGATGGCCGCCGGCGTCATGCTCTGCAACCACAGGCGCTTGACTTCCTTGCCCAGGCCCTTGGCCCGCGTCGTGGCGGTGCTGTCCTGCGCATACTGCGCAATCAAGCGGAAGATCAGTTCCCCTTCGCGCCCCGCGTCACATGCGTTGATCAGGGTGGTCACGTCCTTGCGCTTGATCAGCTTGACCAGGGCGTTGAGGCGGCCCTTGCTCTTGTCGATCGGGTTCAGATCGAAGTGCGGCGGGATCACCGGCAGATTCGCAAAGCTCCACTTGCCGCGCTTGACGTCGAACTCTTCGGGCGCCTTGATCTCGACCAGATGGCCGACGGCGGAGCTGACCACATAGTGCTCGCTCTCAAAGTATTCATCGTGCTTCTCGAACTTGCCATCCACCGGCGTCAGCGCGCGCACGATGTCTTGGGCAACCGAAGGTTTTTCTGCAATGACCAGGGCTTTGCTCATGGGCGTGTTTATATATGCAAACCGTTCATACAATCGGGTTTCTCGCGCGCACGCACGCGCGCACCCGCACATTTCAATATAAACACACTGGTCGATGACGCAAGCCGCGCACAAACCCACGCCTGCCGCCCGTACCGCCGCCCACAGCGACACGGCCTCTGCCACCGGCCGCCGCACCCAGGTGCGCGACTCGGGCATCCATGGCAAGGGGGTCTATGCCGTACGCCCCATCAAGGCGGGTGAACGCGTGCTCGAATACAAGGGCGAGATCATCACCTGGGAAGAAGCGCTGGACCGCCATCCCCACGACCCTGAGCAGCCCAATCACACCTTTTATTTCCACCTTGACGACGGTCACGTCATCGACGGCAAATACCAAGGCAACTCGGCCAAGTGGATCAACCACAGCTGCGAGCCCAATTTGGAAGCCGACCAGATCGGCAACCGCGTGTTCCTCAACGCCCTGCGCGACATCGAGCCCGGCGAGGAGCTCTTCTTCGACTATGGCCTTGTCATCGACGCGCGCCTGACCGCCAAGCTCAAGAAGGAATACGCCTGCTGGTGTGGCGCCCCCACCTGTCGCGGCACCATGCTGGCGGTCAAGACCCGCAAGCGCCGCTGAAGCAACGCGCCCCTGTTGCCCACGGCGCCCGACCATGTCTGCCCTGCCTCCCGCGTCCAGCCCTGAGATCACCGGTCGCGCGCCCATGCAGGACGCGCTGACCCCGGTGCTGGCCGAGCTGAACGGCGCCGCCGAACGCATCTGGCTGGCCTGCAACGCCACCTGCCCCGACCTGAGCATCGAGGTGCTGCCCGAGCTCGGCTCGACCAACACTGAGCTGATGGCCCGTGGCCGTCGGGGCGAAACCGCGCCCACCCTGCTCGCGGCCGCACGCCAGACCGCTGGCCGTGGCCGTCTGGGGCGCACCTGGCAGGCCGAACCGGGTGACACCCTGACCTTCTCCTTGGGCCTGCCGCTCGACCTGGGCCGCATCCCTGGTGGTGCCAGCGCCTTGTCGTTGGCCGTGGGCCTCGCGCTGGCCGAGGCGCTCGATGCCGGCCTGTTGAAGCCCTTGCCACTGGGCCAGACACACCATGTGGGCCTGAAATGGCCCAATGACCTCTGGCTGTCCGGCCGCAAGCTCGGCGGCATCCTGATCGAAGCCAGCCCCGCCCCCGGCCTGCCGGACGGGCAACGCTGGGTGGTCATCGGCGTGGGGCTCAATGTGCGTCCGGGCTCGGCCCCTGAGGGTTCGGCCAGCCTCGCCGAGGTCGATCCGGCCTCTCCCCCTCGCATCGGTGACGTGTGGGCCTGGATGGCCCCGGCGCTGATCCACGGCGTGCAGACCTTCGCGACCCAGGGCTTTGCGCCCCTGCAAGCTGCCTACGCCCAGCGCGACGTGCTGCGCGGCCAAAGTGTGGGTCTGTGGAGCACTCCCGGCCAGTACCCTGCCGATGGGCACCCACCTACTCAGACGGGTGTGGCACAAGGCGTGAACGCCCAAGGCGCCTTGCTCGTGCATACTGATCAGGGTGTGCAGGCATGGCACAGCGGCGACGTCAGTGTGCGCCCTCACGCCGGCTGACCCTCATCTCTTTCAACCCTTCTCGACCCGACCTGGCCCCTCGCCCATGCTGCGCTCCCTGGTGCTGATCCTGTTGCTCCTCAACCTGGCCTTTTTCAGCTGGACCCAAGGCTGGCTGACTGCCCTGGTGGGCGTTGACCCGTCGCAGCAGCACGAGCCTCAGCGCCTGAGCCTGCAGGTGCATGCCGACCAGTTGGAGGTGATCCCGCCGGGTGTGCTGCCCTCAGCCAGTGCCGCGTCGGCGGCCTTGGCCCAGGCCATCGCGTCCGCCGCGTCCGACGGCAGCAGCGAGGCCGCCTCTTCGCCCATCCCCTCGCAGGCATCCAGCGCATCGTCTGCGCCTACGGCGGCCAGCGCGGCCAGCGCCACATCCGTGGCGACAGGCCCGACGTCCTGCCTCAAGGCGGGGCCGTTCGGCTCCATGGAAATGGGCATCGTGCGCACCAACCTCAAGCCCGTCCTGGCCGACAACGCCTGGCGCGCCGAAGACGTCACCCTCGAAGGCCTGTGGTTTGTCTACATGGGCCCCTACCCTGACCGCGAGCTCTTCAACCGAAAGCAGGCTGAACTCAAGGCCATTGGTGGCCTCAGTTTCCGCGAGGTGCGCACCCCCACCAGCTTGGCCAATGGCTTCGTGCTGGGCCGCTATGAGCGTCCGGAAGAGGCCCAAGCCGCCCTCAACAAGCTGAAAGAGCGTGGTGTGCGCTCCGCCCGGGTTGTCATCATTCGCCCGCGCATGCAGGCCCAGAACGTCATCGTGCCGCAGGCCACCGCCAGCATGCAGACCAGCCTCAATGGCGTGCGCCTGCCGCAGGGCAAGCGCTTTGCGGCCTGCCCTTGACACGCCGCTGCGATCAGCGAAGCCCCCCGCAACAGGCATGAAAAAACCTCCCAAGGCGCGAGCCCAGGGAGGTTGGACGATCACAGCGCAGGTGGCCTCAACCACCCACAGCCTTCAGATCACTTGGCGATGACGCGAGCCATTTCCAGGCACTTGTTCGAGTAGCCCCACTCGTTGTCGTACCAAGCCACGACCTTCACGAAGGTCTTGTCCAGGGCGATACCGGCTTCGGCATCGAACACCGAGGTGCAGCTCTCGCCACGGAAGTCGGTGGCCACGACCTTGTCTTCGGTGTAACCCAGCACGCCCTTCATGGCGCCTTCCGAAGCGGCCTTCATGGCGTTGCAGATGTCTTCGTACGAAGCTTCCTTGTTCAGCTCCACCGTCAGGTCCACCACCGACACGTCGGAGGTGGGCACGCGGAAGGACATGCCGGTCAGCTTCTTGTTCAGCTCGGGGATCACCACGCCGACAGCCTTGGCCGCGCCGGTGCTGGAGGGGATGATGTTTTCCAGGATGCCGCGGCCACCGCGCCAGTCCTTGTTCGACGGGCCGTCCACGGTCTTCTGCGTGGCCGTGGCAGCATGCACGGTGGTCATCAGACCGCGCTTGATGCCGAAGGTGTCATTCAGCACCTTGGCCACGGGGGCCAGGCAGTTGGTGGTGCACGAAGCGTTGGAGATGATGGTCTGACCGGCGTAGGTCTTGTCGTTCACGCCGTAGACGAACATCGGGGTGTCGTCCTTCGACGGAGCCGACATGATGACCTTCTTGGCGCCAGCCTTGATGTGGGCTTCAGCGGTTTCCTTGGTCAGGAACAGGCCGGTCGACTCGATCACGACGTCGGCGCCAACTTCGTCCCACTTCAGTTCAGCGGGGTTCTTCACGGCGGTCAGGCGGATCTTCTTGCCGTTGACCACGAGGGTGTTGCCGTCCACCGAGACGTCACCCTTGAAGCGGCCGTGCACGCTGTCGTACTTCAGCATGTAAGCCAGGTAGTCCGGCTCCAGCAGGTCGTTGATGCCGACGATTTCGACGTCGTTGGCGAAGTTCTGCACAGCAGCGCGGAACACCATGCGGCCGATGCGGCCAAAACCGTTGATACCAATCTTGATGGTCATGATCTTGTCTACCTTGCTCTAAGAAAACGAAAAACCGCTCAGGAAACCTGTTTACTTCTTCTTGGACAGCACCTTGCGCACCGTCGCCACCACGTTCTCGGTGGTGAAGCCGAAGTGCTTGAACAGCACGCCAGCCGGGGCCGACTCGCCATAGCTGTCGATGCCGATCACGGCGTCGCAGCCATACTTCCACCAGAAGTCGGTCACGCCGGCTTCAATGGCAATGCGCGGCAGCTTGTTGGGCAGCACGGCCTTCTTGTAGTCCATCGGCTGGCGGTCGAACACGGTGGTCGAAGGCATCGACACCACGCGCACCGGGATCTTCAGCTCGGCCAGTTGCTGCTGGGCGTGCAGCGCCAGTTGCACTTCCGAACCGGTGGCGATGATGACGGCCACGGGCTTCTTCTTCAGGCCCACTTCCGAAGGCTCGGCCAGCACGTAAGCACCTTGGGTGATCACGTCGGCATCGGCCTTGGGAGCGTAAGGCAGGTTCTGACGCGACAGCAGCAGCGCGCTGGGGCGATGCTTGTTGGCCAGCGCCATCGACCAGGCCACGGCGGTTTCGGTGGTGTCAGCCGGACGCCAGACATCCAGACCGGGAATCAAACGCAGGCTGGCAGCGTGCTCGACCGACTGGTGGGTCGGGCCGTCTTCGCCCAGACCGATGGAATCGTGGGTGAACACGTGCACCACGCGGGTCTTCATCAGCGCGGCCATGCGGATGGCGTTGCGGCTGTAGTCGGAGAAGGTCAGGAAGGTGCCAGCGTAAGGGATGTAGCCACCGTGCAGGGCCACACCGTTCATGATGGCGGCCATGCCGAACTCGCGCACACCGTAGTTGATGTGGCGGCCGGGCTTGCCATCGGTCAGCACGACCTTGCCTTCGTCGTCCACGCGGAAAGCGGGCGTGCTCTTCGTGTTGGTCAGGTTCGAGCCGGTCAGGTCGGCCGAGCCGCCCAGCATTTCCGACACACCCGCGGTGAAGAACTCCAACGCGATCTGGCTGGCCTTGCGGCTGGCCACGGTCTCGGCCTTGTCGTGGGCAGCGGCTACGGCCTGTACTGCGATCTCGGCGAAGTTGGCAGGCAACTCACCCGCCATGCGGCGGGTGAACTCGGCAGCCAGTTCGGGGAAGGCCTTGGCGTAAGCGTCGAAACGCTGGTTCCAGTCGCGGACGAGCAGTTCGCCATCGGCCTTGGCATTCCAGTCTTCGTAGACCTCTGCGGGGATCTCGAATGCACCGTGCGTCCAGCCCAGGTTCTCACGAGTCAGCTTGATTTCATCGGGGCCCAGGGGCTCGCCGTGCGCCTTGGCGGTGTTAGCGCGGTTGGGCGAACCGTGACCGATGGACGTCTTGCAAACGATCAGCGTGGGCTTGTCGGTGCTCAGCTTGGCCTTCTCAATGGCACCGTCGATGGCGTCCACGTCATGACCATCCACATCGTCGATCACGTTCCAGCCGTAGGCGGCGAAACGCTGCGGCGTGTTGTCGATGAACCAGGGCGTGACCTGGCCGTCGATGGAGATGCCGTTGTCGTCGTACAGGGCGATCAGCTTGTTGAGTTTCCACGCGCCAGCCAGTGCGCAGGCTTCGTGGCTGATGCCTTCCATCAGGCAACCATCGCCCAGGAAGGCGTAGGTGTAGTGGTTGACGATGCTGTGGCCGTCGCGGTTGAACTCGGTGGCCAGCAGCTTCTCGGCCAGGGCCATGCCCACAGCGTTGGTGATGCCCTGACCCAGCGGGCCGGTGGTCGTTTCGACGCCCGGGGTGATGCCCACTTCGGGGTGACCGGGGGTCTTGCTGTGCATCTGACGGAAGGCCTTGAGGTCGTCGATCGACAGGTCGTAGCCGGTGAGATGCAACAGCGAGTAGATCAGCATCGAGGCGTGACCATTGGACAGCACGAAGCGATCGCGGTCAGCCCACTGCGGCTGCGCCGGGTTGTGGCGCAGATGGCGCCCCCACAGAGCCACCGCCATGTCGGCCATGCCCATCGGGGCACCGGGGTGACCGGAGTTGGCTTGCTGGACGGCGTCCATGGCCAGCGCACGGATGGCGTTGGCCATGGCAGTGATGTTCTTGGTGGAGTTGGGCATGGTGGAGGGGCGCAGAGACGGAAAGATGGCATTTTAGCCCGTAGCGCTTTCCCGACGTCACCGGACGTGTGGCAGGCGTCACGCCTTAGCTGGCCGGGGCCAAGTGACCTTCGCAATGGGCTGTCCACACTCTTTGCAAAAGCGCATCCCAATTGGCGCTGTAGCGCTGATTGTCAAAAAGCGGCGCTTGCAATCGACACGCCATCACCGATTGCACCTCCGCGCGCCAGACTGCATCCTGCGCCATGCGTACGGCCAGCTCAACAAAGGCGTCGTCAGAGGATGCAATCAACTGCCCCAACCCACACGCATTCACCACGCTCGCCCCGACCCGGGACGCAAAGGTTTCCCCCAGCTTGGTCACCATGGGCACCCCTGCATACAACGCATCGGTTGCCGTGGTGTGCGCATTGCATATAAAGGTATCTAGAGCCAAATCAGCCAAAGCAATGCGGGCCAAATGCATGGCCTTTCCCTCGATCGGCGCAAACATCAAGCGCTCCGGGTCCAACCCTTGTGCTCTCATGTGTTGTTTCAGATTCTGCTGAGCCAGCGCAGGCGCCTCCAGCAACCACAACACACTCCCCTCGACCCGCCGCAACACCTCCATCCAAACACCGAAGGTGTGCGCATCAATCTTGGCCGAGTTGTTGAAGCAGCAATACACAAACGCTTCCTGCGGCAACCCGTAATCCGCTCGGCCGACCTGACGCTCCGCGACCACTTGCAGGGCATCGGTCGGTTGGTAGGTATCAGGCAACCACAGCACGGATTCTGTGTACGCATCAAAGTGCGACGCTGGAATCAATACCGGATCGGCCACGATGTAGTCCATGAACCGGGCGCCCATCGTGCCTGGGTAGCCCAAATAATTGACCTGAACCGGTGCAGGGCGCAGCGCCAAAATGCCTGGTCGGCTACCCCCTGTGTAGCCCTTCATGTCGATCAGGATGTCAATTTGATCTTTGCGAATCAACCGGGCCAACTGCGCATCACTCAACTGATCAACTTGCCGAAACACATCGCAATCCGCCTCGATACGCCGACGATGCGCCCCGTCATCAGGGTAGCCGATGGAGTAGGCGTACACCTCGAACTGTGAGCGATCATGTCCGGCGTAGAGGGCAAGGGTCAGATGGACTGTCGGGTGATCATGAAAATCACTCGACAGGTAACCAATCCGCAGTCGACGCGCCCCTGCTTTCAAACGCCCCCGTAGAGGAATGAGATGTTTGCTACGCTCGACTTGACGCGCATGGTGTTCAGCGATTTCTTTCTGTGCGTGACGGTCCAAATCCAAAAAAAATGAGGTGAAAGGCGTCACCATCGACCACGCCTTCACCCCATCGGCCCGCCGTCTGGACTTCAAGGCATACAGGTGTGTGGCCACTTCCTGCCATTCGCACATTTCCAAAGACGTGCGCATCAGGTTCACGGAAGCTTCCATAGACTTGGGATCGATCTGCAACGCACGTCGATACAAATCTAAAGCGACGTCCGCACGCCCACCCCGGTGGTAGGCATTCGCCAAATTCACCAAGGCCCCGACATTCAACGGATCGGCTTCATGCGCCTGAACCAAGTACTGAAAACCTTGGTCGAAGGCATGCTTGTCCATCAGCAGCGCCCCCAGATTGCTCAGCGCGTTGGCACCTCCGCCAAATTTGATGGCAGCACGAAAAAAGCGCTCCGCCAAGCTGTAATGACCCGCACGCCACTTAGCAAAAGCCAGGCGATTGAGAATCTGAGCCAGCACACGCATTACCCAATGCAATGGGCGGTGTCACGCTGCACCGAACACCTGGACGGAGACTTCGCCATTGACCACGGGCATGAGTTGCGAAACCACTGCATCCATTCGCTGCTGTTCAGGTGACGTTTTGAAAGCGATCGCATGCAGGCCATAGATTTGATCTCTGGCAACCACCACTTTCTCAAAACCGGCCTTCATCAAATACCCCGCCAGACTCGAACTGGTAAAACCGGTTTTATGCGCCATGAATTCATTGCCTTGCTGAATGGAGCTTTGATGACCATACATGATGTCCAAGGCAGCAATTGGACCAGCAGGCGACACATACAACGGCTTCTCCAAATCGCCGGCTACCACCGCCTCACACACAGCCAACATATCCGGGCAAAGCACCACCGCAAACCCGTTGGACTTCAAGACACGGTGGAACTCCGCCAAAACACCTGGCACTTCGTAGGCCCACACATGCTCAATGTTATGAGAGGAGTACACCCCATCAATGACACCATCCTCCAGAATCGACATGTCCTGCAGAGTGCCAATGATGTCCGGCGCCACATCCGGGTTGATGTCGTAACGAATCTCAGCCCATTGACCATCATTGAAGAAACCAGGAAGGTCCTTCAAGCGACTGCCCCCACAACCAACGTGCAATAAATTAAGCATGCATCCCCCGATAAATATCCAAAGCCACAACGCCGGTTGCCACACTGGGTGCTGACGCCATGATTTGAGCCGCATCTGGTGGATCCTCGGCGAACAAATCAATGTCCAGCTCCTTTGTCAAGGCCAACTTGGCTTCCGTCATCGCCACAACATCAGATATCTTTTCTGCGCCAACAACCAAACCCAAGCCTTGGCACACACCGAGTCGCGCCCCCGCCAAATGTGCTCGGTAAGACAGATACCCTTCAAACAGCCCACCGGAAGCCACCAAATCTTCTGAAAAACCGTGCGCTTGAGTGAGCCATTGGGGACGGGCAATCAAGACGCTGCCATGGAGCACCGCAAACGTCTTTTCAACGCTGTCTGCACCATCGCCCCAGACGCTGACATCCACACCATCAAGCGCGCCGTGCTCCGACAACCGACCTGTCATCCAGGCACCCACCTTGGTATCGAAAGCGTCCGTCATCCAGTCAAGGCGTTGCCAACGGGTGCAACCGGCAAAACTCACAAGATCACGCTCATGAAGCGTTGCCAACGCCCGCTGCAAAAAGTCTGGTGCAACCACATCCACATGCGCATGCAGCAACACCACCACATCGATCGAGATGCGCTGTGACAGTTGGGCATAAGCCTCGGCCCGTGCATGGGCGTCAATGTGCTCAAAATGAACCTCGACATGTGTTGGCGTCTGCAGCACCTTTTGCAAAGCCTCCACGCGAGCACGATACGCAGCAGGCGCTTCAGCAATCAAGCCAATGAGCACTTTGCAAGGCTCTGCGCCAAGGAGATGATTTCCACAAGAAGACCCGCTTTGATACCCCCGCACCACGGCACTCAACAGCTTCACATTGAGCTGGTCAATGCGGTTTTCAACACTTGAACGCTCCAACTCACCCATCAGGACTGACGCCGCCGCAATGTCGTGGCGATGCAGATGCCACCCGACCAAAGTGATCAACGCTTCACTGCGCGGATTGCCGGACATGTCAGACAACGCTTCCGTCAACAGCTCAATGGCCTCACCCACATCGGTCAAAGCCTTGCGCTGAGCGGCCAAAATTTTGACTGCCGCACTCGCCGGGAAATGTTGGGTCAAATAGGCAATCAAACGATCAGCCGCCTCTTCGGCGCCGGACCCCATGACTTTGTAAGCCCGGCTCACCAACTCCCGCTCAGCCAACAAGGGCACCGCGCTCTGGTGCACATAGCCCTTCTTTTTCAACTCGATCAAGTCCAGGCATCCTTGCTCAAACTCCCGCGCATAGGCTTTGCCATCCCCCAAACTGGTTGACTTGAATCGTTGCCTCAACCCCAGCCGTATCTCATTCAAACGAGCGGGATCCCGTACGAAATCGACCGCGGCCTGAACGTAGCTGTCCAGATCTTCCACAACCAACTCCGGGTAACCCAAGTTGGTCATGATGGACTTGCCCATCCGGCTGAGCAATGAACGCCCTGCCATCGTGACAACAGGGACACCCATGTAAGTTGCAAAGCACGTGGTGGTCCCCCCGTTGAATGGGAACGTATCCAGAATGACATCGATCTCTTTGTACGAGTCAAAAAAACCGGACCCGCCTTCAGGCGGCTTCAACATCAACCTATCTTCCGGCAAGCCCAAACCCACCAGCCGCTGCCGATATTTTGTCAACACTGCTTCATCTCGAAAACTGATAGAGCGCAGCAACAACCGACTGTTAGGCACCTGATTCAGAATCCGTAACCAAGCCCGCACCACGTCGTCAGCAATCTTGCAGATATTGCCCACGCAACCGAATGTGATGTACCCCGCCTCCAAAGCTGGCGTCGGCGAGACGTGAGGCGTCGCTTCCATCGGGTCATAACACCAGAAAGAAGTAGGCAAAGCAAACGGCAATTCGGTGTAGAACGAAGCGGCATCTTCGGTCAATACATGACGGTCGATGATTTTAGCGTCGATACTCTTCAAGCCGGTGGTTGGGGGGTACCCCAAAGCTGTCACTTGCACACGGGCCAAGCGGTCTTGCAAAAGTGAAATACGGTTGTAAGAAGAATGCCCAGCCAACTCCACCAGCACATCCAGATCGTGTTCGTGCATGAGATCGCATAACGCTTGATCACTCATGCCAAAAGTGACATGAAAATGCTCCGCATCTTGCTTGATCAGTTCAGTTTGATCGTCGCTGAGAGGACCATCATGATAGACATGAATTTCAAAACGAGTGCGATCATGATGCGTCAATAAGGGCCGAAAAAAATACCGGACGGAATGCGAACGAAGATCAGGCGACCAATATCCAATCCTGATACGTCGCCCCACACCGAAATCTGGATTTACTGGATGAATGACAACTGAACTAGGGCGCTGCGTTTCGGCCCAAAATTGATGCTCTTGAGCGATCACATCTTCGGCCCGACGAGAATATGAGAGCTGAAATAAATATGAGTTTGCCCAACGCAACCGATCAAAATTGGAAGTCCAAGATTTTTTGTGACTCACCACCATCGCTTCGGCTTCACCCACAGCGGTGCAATACGCACCGTATACCGACGCGATATCCTTAGAATATGGCGCAACCACTTTCACCCGCTTGAGCATCTCTAACGCTTCAGCGGTTTGCCCCCCTTGCAACAACACCCGGGCACGGTTGAGCAACACCATGAAATGGGTGTCATCCAGCGAGTACGCGATGTCAAAGTATTGGGCCGCCTCGGATTCTTGCCCCACGTCGGCTAAACACGCGCCTAAGCCATTAAGCACATCCACATTGGTGGGCGCCAACTCATGCGCCTCTTTGAACCATTTCAGTGCTTGGTGACTGTCACCCGCAGCGATGCACTCACCAGCCTTGTCCAACAAGCCGTTCAATTGATCCGAATTAAGCCTGCGATTTTTTTTCTTATAAAAAAAGGACCGAACCAACTCAAGCAACATGTTGCACCAAGATGTTTATTTTTTTGCCATACCAACGATCAAGCTTTCGACCGCGATTTTAATGAAGTCATCAGGGTATCCAAACTCCTTCAAACTCCACTTATAGGCATTTATCAACTTAACACGCCTGAAATATCCAAAGCGGTTTTCAGACTGATAGGCTTTGGCCAACCCCGCATTACGCTCAAGCAATCGGGTGATTTTATTCACAGACAAGACCTGATGGTGCTGCGCCATCAATGCGGGCGGCAACTCCTTTTTCAAGCGATCGACCATCGATGCCACAAAAACTGCGTCATCGTTTCTACTGAAAAGACCAAACATTGTTTTGAACCAGTGAATAAAAATGCCCCTGCAAGAGGGGCATTATGCTGACAGAAGTCAGGAATTAGCTGCGGCAAGAGCCAGGCACGTACTTCACAGGCGAACCCGTGCAGGTCCAGGTCAGAGTGCCTGCGGCAGATTGCACCGAAGGAGTCAGGGTCACAGTGACGGACGCACCCACAGAAGTTGTGGCGGTGCCACCTGTCACGGTAATCACACCGGCCGAATCAACAGTCGCACCAGTAACCTTGCCAGTGACAGCAATTGCGCAATCTGCGGAAACACCGGTAGGAATAGAAGCACCGCCCTTACCTTGGTAAGCTTCCGTGACGCAAGTACGGGCCGAGCTGGCAGCCAGCATCAACTCAGAGACCTTCGCGCGCACGGTGTAGTCTTGGTAAGCAGGCAAGGCCACGGCGGCCAAAATACCGATGATCGCGACCACGATCATCAATTCAATCAGGGTGAAACCCTTTTGTACTTGTTTCATCATCTTCATGGTCAACTCCTTGGGACTGAGCCCGTTTGAAAGTCGGTTGTCAGAAACCCCAAGCCTGGGGTGCACCCCACTTGAATGCAGGGGGCGTGCCAAGTCACTGTACTCGACCTGCCGTGACATACAACACGTAATTGCCTTGATGTTGCGCAAAGTCACGCCCTCCTTGTCACCCCTGTATCGAAGTGCATCTTCAAAAAATGTCACCCCTCCTTGCGTGGGTGACCATTTGCGTCACATCTGCCGCCTGTCCACGACCGGCGCATGAAACCGCTGCCCCTCGCGCAAAGGCTCAATCACATGTCGTGTGTCCAGCGCCCGAATCTGCGACAGCACCGCTGGGACCTCGCCCGGCTTGGGATGGGTGATGTATACGCTCACCTCGCCATCCAACTGCAACAACTCTTGCGCCAGCGTCTGTGGCGACAGGTGCCCGCTGATTTCGGCCAGATACGCTTCTTCATCGCCAAAGGCGGTTTCAATCACCAGTTGCGCAATCTTTTGCCCTGCCAGTACTTCCCACAGGGCCGGATTGGGGCCAGTGTCACCCGTGAAGACCCACCAACCGAGCGGCGTCTCGACGCCAAACCCCACGGCCGGCACAGTATGGGCCGCCGGCAGCACATGCACCACACGCTCGGGCAGTGTGCCTCTGGCGGGGAAAGACAGGACATCCCCCACCGCCAACTCGTGGAACACGAGAATCGGGTGCTGCATACTGGGCAGGCGTGTGAAGTCAGGCCAAATCACGCCGTTGAACAGATGGTCGCGCATGGCCTGAAGCGTTTCAGGCAGAGCGTGCACATGGATGGGCCGCAAAGCCGAAGGCCCAGCGCCACCCATGCGCAGCTTGATCACACTGTCCGCCAACAGGGGAATGCTGAGAATGTGATCCAGGTGGCTGTGGCTGATGAGGATATGGTTGATGCGCGCCAGCTCGTCCAGACGCAACTCCCCCACGCCCGTGCCCGCATCGATCAGGATGTCATCGTCCAGCAAGAACGACGTGGTGTGACACCGCGCCGCGATCGAGCCCGAGCAACCCAGCACACGGATCATCTCAAGGCCTCGGTGGTGCTTGTGCGCATCAGCCTTGCATGAACTGCATCTGGGTGCCCGCCAGCTCAATCACGTCACCGCTCTTGAGGTGTACCGGCTCGGCACCAACGGGGGCGCCATTGATCAGAGGACGCGCAGCCCCCTCCACGTGTGCGAACACATAACCGCCTGGGCGCTTGGTGAGCGAAGCCACCTGCACGCCCGGCTTGCCCACCGTGGTCACCACCTTGGTCAGGGGCACCTCACGTCCGGCTGCGGCACCATTGAGCACCTTGATGAGCGCAGGTGCCTGCGGTGCCAGCCCGCCAAAACCCGAGGCCAAACCGCCAGGCGCCGAGTGCCCGAAGCCCGAGGCCGCTTGCGGCGTGTAGGTTGCAGCCGGTGTGGGGGGCGCTGGACGCGGCGCCGCCATCGGAGAACCACCCGCCAAAGGCGAAGCCGGTGCAGCGGACACGGGAGCCCCGTGGCGCATGATCATCGTCTTCTCGAACTCGTTGCTTTCCTCACCCAGGAACTTGATCTTGTACTTGCCGATCTCGACCGTGTCGTTGTGCTGAAGCAGCTGCTTCTTGACGGCGCGGCCGTTGATGTAGGTGCCATTGGTGCTGTTGAGGTCTTCAATGAACACGTCGCTGCCCACCATCTGGAGCACGGCATGTTCCCCGCTGACAGCCAGGTTGTCGATCACGATGTCGTTGTAGGGACGCCGGCCCAAGGTGGTCTTGTCCTTGGTGAGTTGGACCTCTTTGATGACCACGCCGTCCAGCGAGACAACCAGTTTTCCCATTCGCAACCTCTCGGGTATGGATTACTTTTCTATGACAATCAACCAAGGCCACTCAGGCGCTTGAATGGCCACCACGACTTGGCGGACGACGGTTCATTCGACCCCACAGCGCGGGCCAGCACCACAGCGATATTATCCCGCCCGCCTGCTTCATTGGCGGCCGCGACAAGGGCTTCCCCCATGTCGGACAAACTCGGGTGTGACGCCATGATCTCGGCAATCTGTGCATCGCGCAACATGTCTGACAGACCATCAGAGCACATCAGGTACACATCGCCGGGCATCACATCATGCTGATGGGTTTCGAGCAAGACCATGTCTTCGACACCCAGGGCACGCGTGACCAGATTCTTGTTGGCAGCAAACTGAGCCTGTTCCGGGGTCAGCATGCCAGCGTCAATTTGTTCTTGCAGTAACGAATGGTCTTTCGTGATTTGCTGCAAGACACCGTTACGCCAACGATAGCCACGCGAATCCCCGATGTGGCCCAACAGCAGGCGCCCCGGCCTGAAGACACCCAGAACCAAAGTGGTGCCCATACCGGCATATGTCGGGTTGGAGTTGGCGGCACCAAAGATCGCCTGGTTGGCGTTGTCGACACAGATGTCCATGGCACGCTTGACATCGGCATCGCTGGCGATGGCCGAAGCTTCCTGCAGCCAGCGACCGAGTTCGGCCTTGATGAAATCACAGGCCATGCCGCTAGCAACCTCGCCGGCGGCGTAGCCACCCATGCCGTCAGCCAGCACGGCCACAGCACAGCTTTCATCCAGGGCGACCGAATCCTCGTTGTTGGTTCGCACCCGTCCGGTGTCGGTTTGACTATAGAACTCGAAGTTCATGCGCTGATTGTCGCTGGGTTTTGGTGATCGAAGTGTGCTCGCTCAGGCGAGAACTGGGGGGGTGAGCCGAACGGCCACAGCCCGCAGGTCATCGGCCATCTGACGCCCGTTGGCGTAACGGATGTTGGGGTGCTTTTCCAGCGCCAAGGCGACGATGTCACCCACCGCGGCAGGCAGCTCCGGCCGCAAGTCGCACACATTGGGCACCTTGTCGCGCGCAATCGCCCGCATCAAGGTGGCCATGGAATCGTTACGGTATGGCAACTGGCCCGTGAGCAGCTGAAAGAGGGTCACGCCCAGCGAATACAAATCGCTGCGGCCGTCGATGACCTGCCCGGAGAGTTGCTCCGGCGACATGAACGTGGGCGTGCCCAGCACCACGCCGGTACGAGTTCTCGCCGCATCGGCCACACGCGCCACACCAAAGTCCATCACCTTCACGCTGTCGGTCGCGGGGTCGATCATGATGTTGGCGGGCTTGATGTCACGATGGGTCACGCCCCGCTCATGGGCATAGGCCAAGGCCTCGGCCACGCGCGCGATCGTCAGCAACACCTGACGCACCGGCAGCAGGCGGCCAGGCAAGGTGTACTGGCTGAGGTCGATGCCCTGCACCAACTCCATGGCGATGTAGGCCAGCCCATCGGACTCGCCCGCGTCGATGATGCTCACCACATCGGGGTGCTGGAGGCGACCCGACATCTCGGCTTCGCGCAGAAAGCGCGCCCGCGCGTCGGCCAGATCACGACCACTGAACTCCTGATTGAGCGACATGGTTTTGAGCGCCACCTTGCGATCGGTGACGGGGTCGTAGCCGAGATAGACCGCGCCCATGGCCCCCCGACCAATCTCCTTCTCGACCACATACTTGCCCAACTGCTTGTGCTCGGCCTGTGGTGCCAGCGGGGACGGCACGGTGCCCCAGCGCTGCACGGTGGCGGCCTGGGCCAGCCCTCGTGCACGCATCAGCCGTGGCTTGAGGTGATGTCGCTCGGGCTCGATGTCCACCATCTGCTCGTACACATCCCGCGCCTGGTCGTAACGCGAAGCCTTCTCAAACGCCTGGGCCACACGGTCCATGGCTTCCAGGGCGATGTCCCGCTGTGCGGGCTCGGGGACGAAACCTCTCAAGACCTCCCAGGCTCGGTCCAGCGCCCCCGTGTCGAGGTCGCGCAGAGCCTGGCGAATGCGAATAAGGTCGTTGCCATCCTGGGTTGGGGCCGGTGGCAAGGTCGAAGGCCCTGTGTCGGGCTCAATGTCCTCGGGAAACAAGGAGGACAGATTGGAGGTCGAGAATTGTGACTGGGGCCGGGTATTGGTGGGCACGTCCATGTAGGAGACGATGGTCTCAGGCCCGTAATCGGTTTCGCCCGCGTCGACGCGGGGCAGCGCGGCCTCGTCAAGGGGCGCCGTGTCCTGATAGGCCTGCGAGTCCGTCACGATCGGGCGTGTGTGCCGAGCCATCGGGCGGTTTCGGCGCTCACGCAACTGCCACATCAGCCACAGGCCCACGCCGAGCAGCACCGCCACGAAAACCATCAACCCATCCAACAGCGACATCGTGCAGCCCCCAGCCCCGTACGTCAGGTTTCCACGGCCGCAGCGCGACGCGCCAGCAGGCTACCCAGCGCCAGCACCAACAAGGCGCCGGCCACGCCTGCACCATAGTGCAATGCAGGGCTTTCCGGGATGAGGTGCACGGTGGCCGGATCGCTCACGGCCAGGGTGCCGGCGATCCACCCGAGCAACATGCCCCCGGCGGTGATGATGATGGGAAAGCGGTCCATCATCTTGAGCACGAACCCACTGCCCCACACGATGATGGGAATGCTGACCAGCAAACCGAAAATGACGAGCGGCATGTGATGCCCCGCATGACCACTGGTTTGTGCCGCACCGGCAATGCCGATGACGTTATCGACGCTCATGATGAAGTCGGCCATGATGATGGTCTTGATGGCGCCCAAGAGCTTGTCGCTGGCCTGCAAGTTGCCATGCCCCTCTTCCTCCGGGACAAGGAGTTTCACGCCAATCCACAGCAACAAGGCCGCCCCGACCAGTTTCAGGTAGGGGAGCGCCAGCAAGGACATGGCAAAGAAAATCAAGACAATCCGCAGCACGATGGCACCCGCCGTGCCCCACAAGATGCCACGCCGCCGGAGTTCAGGGGGCAGGTTGCGGCACGCCAGGGCGATCACCACGGCGTTGTCTCCTCCGAGGAGGATGTCGATCATCACGATCTGGCCAACCGCCAGCCAGAACTCGGGTGTCAGCAAGGATTCCATCATGCTCAAAAAAAATCAGCCCCTGAGTGTAGGGGCTGATGGGGGCCTGTCGGCAAGAAAAGCGAACTCAGATCAGAGCAGGCCCTTGAGCAGCTTGCCCATTTCGGACGGGTTGCGCGTGATGGTGAAGCCGCACTCTTCCATGATGGCGAGCTTGGCATCGGCCGTGTCGGCGCCGCCCGAAATCAGCGCGCCGGCGTGGCCCATGCGCTTGCCCGGAGGGGCGGTGACACCGGCGATGAAGCCGACAATGGGCTTCTTCATGTTGTCCTTGCACCAGTAGGCGGCTTCGGCTTCGTCCGGACCACCGATTTCACCAATCATGATGACGGCGTCGGTGTCGGGGTCGTCGTTGAAGGCCTTCATCACGTCGATGTGTTTCAGACCGTTGATGGGGTCGCCACCGATGCCGACGGCGCTGGATTGACCCAGGCCCAGTTCGGTCAGCTGTGCCACGGCTTCGTAGGTCAGCGTGCCCGAGCGGGAGACGACGCCGATGCGGCCCTTGCGATGGATGTGACCGGGCATGATGCCGATCTTGATCTCGTCGGGCGTGATCAGGCCAGGGCAGTTCGGGCCCAGCAGCAAGGTCTTCTTGCCGCCAGCGGCTTCCTTGGCCTTCATCTTGTTGCGCACCATCAGCATGTCGCGCACGGGGATGCCTTCGGTGATGGCGATGACCAGGTCCAGATCGGCCTCGACGGCTTCCCAGATCGCGTCAGCGGCACCGGCGGGAGGCACGTAGATCACCGACACGGTGGCGCCGGTTTGCTGAGCCGCTTCCTTGACGGAGGCGTAAATGGGAATGTCGGAGAACTTCTCGCCGGCCTTCTTGGGGTTCACACCCGCGACGAAAGCGTTCTTGCCGTTGGCGTAAGCCTGGCAGCCGAGGGTGTGGAATTGACCGGTCTTGCCCGTGATGCCTTGGGTGATGACCTTGGTGTCTTTGTTGATGTAAATGCTCATGACGAAGTCCTTGTGTTCTGGGCTCAGGCGACAGCGGCGACGATCTTGGTCGCGGCTTCGGCCATCGAATCGGCGGCGATGATGGGCAGACCGGAGTCGGCCAGCATCTTCTTGCCCAGGTCTTCGTTGGTGCCCTTCATGCGGACGACCAGCGGCACGTTCAGGTTCACGGCCTTGCAGGCGGTGATGACGCCATCGGCGATGGTGTCGCACTTCATGATGCCGCCGAAGATGTTCACCAGGATGCCCTTGACATCGGGGTTCTTCAGCATGATCTTGAACGCTTCGGTGACCTTCTCGGCCGTGGCGCCACCGCCAACGTCCAGGAAGTTGGCGGGCTCGCCACCGAACAGCTTGATGGTGTCCATGGTGGACATGGCCAGACCGGCGCCGTTGACCAGGCAGCCGATGTTGCCGTCGAGCTGGATATAAGCCAGATCGAACTTCGAGGCTTCGATTTCAGCGGGATCTTCTTCGTCCAGGTCGCGCAGCGCCACGATTTCGGGGTGGCGGAACAGGGCGTTGGCGTCGAAGTTGAACTTGGCGTCCAGGGCGATGACATTGCCCTTGCCGTCGCGGTTCAGCGGGTTGATTTCAACCAGCGACGCGTCGGTTTCCATGTAGCACTGGTACAGCTTCTTGAAGATGTCCTTGGCCTGGGCTTGCGAGTCGGCCGGCATGCCAATGCCGTCGGCGATCTCTTGGGCTTGCGCGTCGGTCAGCCCCGCCAGCGGGTCGATGTAGACCGTGATGATCTTCTCGGGCGTGCTGTGCGCCACTTCTTCAATGTCCATGCCGCCTTCGCTGGAGGCAATGAACGCCACCTTCTGGGTGGCACGGTCGGTCACGACCGACACGTAGTATTCCTTCTGGATGTCAGCACCGTCTTCGATGTACAGACGGTTGACCTTCTGGCCTTCTGGGCCAGTTTGGTGGGTCTTGAGCTGCATGCCCAGGATTTCACTGGCCAGGCGGCGCACGTCCTCAATGGACTTCGCCACCTTCACGCCACCACCCTTGCCGCGACCACCTGCGTGGATCTGGGCCTTGACCACCCAAACCGGGCCGCCCAGCTTTTCAGCTGCAGCGACAGCTTCGTCAACGGAAAAAGCCGGGATACCTCTTGGGACCGGCACGCCAAATCGGCTCAGGATCTCTTTGCCTTGGTATTCATGAATCTTCATGGGGTTCTCGCAGTCAGGTGTTGCGTTCTTGTCGAACATGGCAAACCCGCCTCATCCGATCGGGTGGAGGCGGGTACACGCGACCTTTTGTCAGGTCTCGCGCGGTTCGACGCTCAGCATACATCGGCGCCCCCACGAACAGAGGGGGCAGCGATTCAGGGTTTCCCCTTGGTTTTCCGAGATTTCACTCGCCTGTCAACAAGCCATCGCCTCGAATGACGCGACGCACGACATCGGAGGCAAATCCGCGACTGATCAAGAAGCGCATTTGACGCGCCTTGTCTTCCGGCGATTGTGCCGGCTCGCCAAAGCGACGCAGCCACAGGGCGTGGGCACGCGCGAATTCGGTGTCGCGCAGACTTTGGGTGGCGGCCTGCGCCACCTCAGAGGGAAGTTGATGCTGAGCCAACTCAGCCTTCAGCCTCGCCGCACCATAGCGCGCTGCCTTGCGGTGCAACATGGAGTCGGCAAAACGCTGGGCCGACAGCCAGCCCTTTTGCTCCAGTTCATCAAGCACCTGGGCCACCTGTTCCGGCGATTCAGCGTGGGGGGCGAGCTTGCGGGTCAGCTCGACGCGAGAATGCTCCCGCGCGGCCAGGTATTTCAGTGCCCGCCCCTTGAGCGACAAGGTCGGGCGACGGGCAGGCTTCGCGCCGGGGTCCGGAGGATCAGACCTCGTCATCTTCCACCGTGTCGGCCTTGCCGCTGGCCACGACCGCCGGCAAAAGCGCCACGCCCAGCGAGTCGCGAATCTTGTTCTCGATTTCGCGCGCCAGATCGGCGTTCTCACGCAGGAACTCACGGGCGTTGTCCTTGCCCTGGCCGATCTTCTCGCCGTTGTAGGCGTACCAGGAACCCGACTTGTCCACGATCTTGGCATTCACGCCCAGGTCGATGATTTCGCCCTCGCGGCTGATGCCCTCGCCGTACAGGATGTCGAACTCGGCCGTCTTGAACGGTGGCGAGACCTTGTTCTTGACGACCTTGACCTTGGTTTCGTTGCCGATGATCTCGTCGCCCTTCTTGATGGAGCCGATGCGACGGATGTCGAGGCGCACGGAAGCGTAGAACTTCAAGGCGTTGCCGCCAGTGGTGGTTTCAGGGCTGCCGAACATCACACCGATCTTCATGCGGATCTGGTTGATGAAGATGACCATGCAATTGGTCTTCTTGATGGTGGCCGTGAGTTTGCGCAGGGCCTGGCTCATCAGGCGCGCCTGCAAACCGGGCAAGGCATCGCCCATCTCGCCTTCGAGTTCGGCCTTGGGCGTGAGCGCGGCCACCGAGTCAACCACGATCAGATCGACCGAACCGGAGCGCACCAGGGCGTCGACGATTTCAAGCGCCTGCTCACCGGTGTCCGGCTGCGAGATCAGCAGGTCTTGCAGATTGACACCGAGCTTCTGGGCGTATTGGGCGTCCAGCGCGTGTTCAGCGTCGATGAAAGCGCAGACGCCGCCTTGCTTCTGCATCTCGGCCACGACCTGCAGGGTCAGTGTGGTTTTGCCGGACGACTCGGGGCCGTAAATTTCGACCACGCGGCCACGCGGCAGGCCACCGACGCCCAAGGCGATGTCCAGCCCCAGCGAACCGGTCGATACCACCTGGATGTCTTCGACGACTTCACCCTCGCCCAGGCGCATGATGGAGCCCTTGCCGAACTGCTTCTCGATCTGGGCCAAGGCGGCCTGCAAGGCTTTGGCTTTTTCGGTGCTGAGGGCAGATTTGGCGTTGGCGTCCATGCGAAGTCTCCGGAAGGTTCAATGATTGGCTGGGATGCATTATGGCAAAAGCTGGACATTCATACAGTACTTTTGCAAATAATTTTCGCCCCTCTGATTGGGGTGGCGGCCTGCGCATATTGCAATGCAGCATTTCCCGCTAGACTGATCTCATGAGTTCCAAGCGCACGCCCCAGGATCAGGCCAGCACGCAGCGTCTGGAGGAAGACCATCAGGTGCATCGGCGGCCCCGGCGCGCGCGCACCGGTCGCGCTTCGCACAATGGCGCACGGCCTCGTGTCAACCTGGCCTTGCAAGGCGGCGGCTCGCACGGCGCCTTCACATGGGGTGTTCTGGATCGTTTGCTGGAAGCCGATGGGCTCGACTTCGGCGGCATTTCTGGCACCAGCGCAGGGGCGCTCAACGGCGCCGTGCTGTTGACGGGCTACGCAAGAGGACACCAAGCGGGAGGAGAGGCGGCCGCGAGGCAGGAGGCACAGAAATCCCTGCGCGAGTTCTGGCGCGACGTGAGTCGCCACGGCCCCCTGTTTTCACCCTTGAACATCCAGGCCAACGGGCTGCTGAAAACGGAGTTCAACTTCGACCAGTTCCCGGCCTATCAATGGCTGAACGTGTTCATGCGGTCGTTCAGCCCCTATGAGTTCAACCCCCTCAACCTGAACCAGCTGGAAGCCGTGCTGAAGCGCCATGTTGACGCGGCTGCGCTGCATCAGGGCTGCAAGCAATGCGGTATCCCGCTGTTTGTGACGGCCACGTCGGTACACACCGGGCAGGCGAGGGTGTTCACCGCAGAGTCGTTGTCCATTGATGCCTTGATGGCCTCAGCCTGCCTGCCATTTGTGTTTCAGGCAGTGGAAATCGAGGGCGAGCCTTACTGGGACGGCGGCTACACCGGGAACCCGGCGCTTTACCCCTTGATCTACGAGACCACGGGCATCGACATTCTGCTGGTCCGCTTAACCCCGCTGCAACGCATCGACAACCCGACACGCAGCATCGACATCATCGATCGACTCAGCGAGATCACTTTCAATGCCAGCCTGGTCAGCGAGATGCGGGCGATTGCCTTCGTCAAACGCTTGATCGACGAGCACAAACTGGACCGAGGTCACTACAAACGCCTGCACATGCACATGGTGGCAGATGACGAGGGCATGAGCGCTTTCAATGCTTCCAGCAAGTTCAACACCGACTGGGCCTTCTTGCAGGAGTTGCACCGTCTGGGGCATCAGGCCGCCGACCAGTGGTTGAAGGCGCATCGACATCAGGTGGGGGCAGAAAGCTCCTTCGACATCCACGAGACGTTTTTGCAGCAAATGGCCCCACCAACCGGCCAAACTTGATTTGCCGCAAGACTGAGTGCACCAATCAGGCACAAGATGTGTTCAACGGAAGACCGGTTCTTCCCCAGCTTCAATGACCTTTGACAGGAGACACGATGGGACACGACCTCGACAATCACCCTCTGGCAAGCGACTTTCCTGAGTTCAAGGACAAGATCCACGCACTGAAGACCAGCAATACGCACTTTGCGCGCCTGCATCGTGAATACGAAGAAGTGGACAAGGCGGTGATTCGTCTGGAAACCGGTGTGGAGCATGGCTCAGACGCCGAGATCGAGACCAAGAAGAAGCTGCGTGTGCTGCTCAAGGACGAGTTGTACGCTCTGCTGAAGGCCTGATCCGGCACCGCTGTCAACAGTTAAGGCAATTGCTGCGGGTGGCCAGATCCAGCCACCTCGACAGCGCCTCTGGGCATCGCGTCACAAGCGCGGTGCCCTTTCCTTTTGTGGGCCCGACAGCGAGGGCCAGACATTCTCAAGGCCTGCCCTCTAAAATGGAGGGTTATGACCGAGTCTGCCCGCCCCCCTTCCGCTTCGCCATCCGGCGACACCGCCCTGCCCCGCGCCGCCGCTGTGCCGCCCATGCGCTTGTCTGGCCTGGAGCCGGTGAACATCGGGGAGGGTTCGCTGTTCGTCAACGTGGGTGAACGCACCAACGTGACGGGCTCGAAGGCTTTTGCACGCATGATCCTGGAAGGGCGCTTCGAAGATGCCCTGTCGGTGGCGCGCCAGCAGGTGGAAAACGGCGCCCAGGTCATCGACATCAACATGGACGAGGCCATGCTCGACAGCAAGGCCGCCATGGTGCGCTTCCTGAACCTGATCGCCGGCGAGCCCGAGATCGCGCGCGTGCCCATCATGATCGACTCGTCCAAGTGGGACGTGATCGAGGCTGGCTTGAAGTGCATTCAGGGCAAGGGCATCGTCAACTCGATCTCGTTGAAGGAAGGCCTTGAGAACTTTGTCCATCAGGCCAAACTGATCAAGCGCTACGGTGCGGCTGCCGTGGTGATGGCGTTCGACGAACAAGGCCAGGCCGACACCTACCAGCGCAAGATTGAAATCTGCGAGCGCGCTTACCGCATCCTGGTCGATGAAGTGGGCTTCCCGCCCGAAGACATCATCTTCGACCCCAACATCTTCGCGATCGCCACGGGCATCGAAGAGCACGACAACTACGCGGTCGACTTCATCAACGCCACGCGCTGGATCAAGCAGAACCTGCCGGGCGCCAAGGTGTCGGGCGGCGTGTCGAACGTGTCGTTCAGCTTCCGCGGCAACGAGCCAGTGCGCGAGGCCATCCACACAGTCTTCCTGTACCACGCGATCCAGGCGGGCATGGACATGGGCATCGTCAACGCCGGCATGGTCGGCGTGTACGACGACCTGAACGCCCAGCTGCGCGAGCTGGTTGAAGACGTGGTGCTGAACCGCCAACCGGTGTTCAAGGAAGGCGAAGACACCTCGCTGACTCCGACCGAGCGCCTGCTGGGCATTGCTGAACAGGTCAAGGGTGCCGCGAAGGACGACAGCGCCAAGCTGGCCTGGCGCGGCACGGCCGAGCACCCCGCCTCGGTGGAAGACCGACTGAGCCACGCCCTGGTGCACGGCATCACCGATTTCATCACGGTCGACACCGAGGAGTGCTATCAGAAGATCAAGGCCGGCGGTGGCCGCCCGCTGCACGTGATCGAAGGCCCCTTGATGGCCGGCATGAACACAGTGGGTGACCTGTTTGGCGCGGGCAAGATGTTCCTGCCACAGGTGGTGAAGTCGGCCCGCGTGATGAAGCAGGCCGTGGCCCACCTGGTGCCCTACATCGAAGAAGAAAAGCGCCAGCTGGAGTTGGCCGGCGGCGACGTCAAGGCCAAGGGCAAGATCGTGATCGCCACCGTCAAGGGCGATGTGCACGACATCGGCAAGAACATCGTGACCGTGGTCTTGCAGTGCAACAACTTCGAGGTGGTCAACATGGGCGTGATGGTCCCGTGCAAGGACATCCTCGCCAAGGCCAAGGAAGTGGGCGCGGACATCGTGGGCCTGTCGGGTCTGATCACGCCCTCGCTGGAAGAGATGCAGTACGTGGCCGCCGAGATGGAGCGCGACGAGTACTTCCGCTCGCGCAAGATTCCGCTGCTGATCGGCGGCGCGACCTGCTCGCGCGTGCACACGGCCGTGAAGATTGCGCCGAACTACAGCGGCCCGGTCGTGTACGTGCCCGATGCCTCGCGCGCGGTGGGCGTGTGCTCGGAGCTGCTCAGCCCCGAACGCCAGCAGGCCTACATTGCCGAGCTGAACGCCGACTACGAACACGTGCGCCAGTTGCACGCCAGCAAGAAGGCCACGCCGCTGGTGAAGCTGGCCGAGGCCCGCGCCAACAAGGCGGAAGTGGACTTTGCCACCTACACGCCCACGGTGCCGAAGTTCATTGGCCGGCGCGTGTTCAAGAACTATGACCTGAGCGAGTTGGTGGCCTACATCGACTGGGGTCCGTTCTTCCAGACCTGGGACCTGGCCGGCCCCTTCCCGGCCATCCTCGACGATGAGGTCGTCGGCGTCGAAGCCCGCAAGGTGTACGCCGATGCACAGGCCATGCTCAAGAAGATCGTCGAAGGCCGCTGGCTGACCGCCAATGGCGTGATCGGCCTGTACCCGGCACAGTCGGTCAAGGACGACACCATCGAGATCTACGAAGACGAGTCGCGCAGCAAGGTGCTGATGTGCTGGGATCCGCTGCGCATGCAGACCGAGCGCCCGGTGGTCGATGGCGTCAAGCGCCCCAACCGCTCGCTGGCCGACTTCATCGCGCCGCGCGACGCCAAGCCCGATTACATCGGGATGTTCGCGGTAACGGCCGGCCTGAACATCGAGAAAAAGGAAGCCGAGTTCCTGGCCCACCATGACGACTACTCGGCCATCATGCTCAAGGCCCTGGCCGACCGCCTGGCCGAGGCCTTTGCCGAGCGCATGCACGAACGGGTGCGCAAGGAGTTCTGGGGCTATGCCGCCGATGAGGCACTGGACAACGCGGCGCTGATCAAGGAACAGTACCGCGGCATCCGCCCGGCACCGGGCTACCCGGCCTGCCCTGACCACACGGTCAAGCGCGAGATGTTCCGCGTGCTCGACGCCGCCGACGTGCACATGCACCTGACGGAAAGCCTGGCCATGATGCCCGCCGCCAGCGTGAGCGGTTTCTACATGGCCCACCCCGATGCCACCTACTTCAACGTGGGCAAGATCGGCCACGATCAGGTGGAAGACTGGGCACTGCGCATGGGCCTGTCGGTCACCGATGCGGAGCGTGCCTTGGCACCGCTGCTTTGACCCCCCTGTGCACAAAGTCGCACTGAAAGCCGCAGCGTATCGCGCGGCTTTCATTCGCTTACAAAGCAGACGATTGGCAGCACCTGCAGCGCAGGTCAACGTGGCACCCTTGCGGCCACGGGTCTGACCCGCTCGCAACGCCGACGTCCGAGGAGACTGCGCTGCAGCAGATGACCTTCTCCAGTCATCTCTTCGTCGGCCTCCATGCGATCTGCCCCCTCTCCCCGTTCCTGCCACCGATCGTCTGCGTGGCGCTGGTCTGCACTGGCCTTGGCTCTGCTGCTCACTGCGTGCGGCGGAGGTGGCGGCAGCTCGACGTCCATTGACCCGGACACAGGCCTGACCGTCTCGGCATCCATGGTGCCGAGCAATGATGCCGAGGGCTACCGCTTCCTGACCCAGGCCACTTTCGGACCCACTGCGTCCGATCTGGCTCGTATCAAGAGAATCGGGTACGACAACTGGATCGACGAACAGTTCAAACTGCCCATACAAAGCAGCCACTTGAGCACCGTGGAGTTCTCCGCCGCGACGCTCGGTCAGTCGCAAGCCTACGCCCACAATGTGACCCACAGCTGGTGGACCCATGCTGTTCGCGAACCGGGCCAGTTGCGACAGCGTGTGGCGTTTGCATTGTCCGAGATCTTTGTGGTCTCGACCCTCACGGTCGATGACGGCCGCAGTGCTGCCAGCTACCTGGACATGCTGACCGTCCACGCCGATGCCAACTACCGAGATCTCCTGGAAGCCGTCGCCCTGCACCCCGCCATGGGACAGTATCTCTCCCACCTTGGCAATCGCAAGGAAGACGGCACCGGTCGCGTTCCCGACGAGAACTTTGCCCGTGAGGTGATGCAACTTTTTTCGATCGGCCTGCATGATCTGGAGGACAGTGGACGCCCGCGCCTGGTCAATGGTCAAACCGTCGAGACCTACAACGCCAACGACATCAAAGGTCTGGCCCGCGTGTTCACAGGATTCAGCTGGCACTGGCCCTCGGCCAAGTCAGCCCTGGAATGGTGGCAGTGTTTCTGGCGGACCCTCGAGTGCCGAGATCCAAGCCAGGACGTACGCAGCATGACGGGCTACGGTCAGGCACATTCGACCAGTGCCAAGCAGTTTCTCGGTGTCGATGTGGCGGCACAGGAGACGGCCGACCCCAAAGCCAGCCTGAAAGCCGCGTTGGACCGTTTGGCCACCCATCCCAACACAGCACCGTTCATCAGCCGTCAGTTGATCCAGCGGCTCGTCACCAGCAACCCCAGCGACACCTATGTGGCCGATGTCACCCGGGTCTTTCGTGCCCACAATGGCAACCTGCGCGCGGTGGTCAAAGCCATCTTGTTGCACGAGGAGGCGCGCCGCCCGCCCGCAGTCAGCCTCAGCACCTACGGCAAGCTGCGTGAGCCGGTATTGCGTCTGAGCCACCTGCTGCGCGCACTTCCTCACACCAGTGCCCGCTTCACAGCCGGTGGCGCGGCCCCCTTCTATCTGGCCGACGACACGAGTGACCCTGGCACGCAACTGGGCCAGACTCCACTGCGAGCCCCATCGGTCTTCAATTTCTTTCGGCCGGGCTACACCGCGCCGCAAAGCGCGATGGCCGCCCAAGGCATGGTCGCGCCAGAAATGCAGATCACCAGCGAGACCTCCGTGCTGGGCTACGCCAACTTCGTGGCCACGATCCTGGAGAGGGGCTGGGGGCAATGGAACGTCAACAGCGGCAACTGGGACATCCAGTTCGACCTCAGCGGCTGGGACACGCTGGTTGGGGATCCGCCCGCCTTGATCGATGCCATGGCACGGCACTTGGTGGGACACACCTTGCCTGACGACGAGCGCAATCTGGCTGTCAGCGCCATCACGGCCATGCCCATCAGCGCGACCGATGCGACTGTGCTGGCCAAACAGCGTCGGCAGCGCGTTCAAGCGGCCATTCTCATGGTCGCAGTCTCGCCCGCTTTCGTGATTCAACAGTGAGATCCACCATGAGTCAGCACACCCGCCGACAATTTTTGCAACGCATGGCGGCCCTCTCTGGCATGGGCTCCGCCGCACCTCTCGGACTCAGCCTGAGCGCGTTGACCGACGCTGCTGCACAAAGCGCGGGCAACGGCAGCTATCGAGCATTGGTTTGCATCGTGCTCAATGGCGGCAACGATGCCTTCAACACCGTGCTGGCCACGGATGCCGAATCATGGGCGCACTACAACACACATCGCAAGCCCGTCGATGGCAGCACCGGCATTGCCCTGCCAGCGCCCGGCGTCGCCGCAAGCAGCACTGCCGCACGCACTGACCCCGCCAGACTGGGCGGCGTGCTGCCGATCAACCACCAAGGTCGCAGCGTGCATGCGGGCCGCACCTTTGCGCTGCATCCGGCTTTGCCACATGTGCAAAGCCTGCATGAGGCCGGGCGCATCGCGATCTTGGCCAACGTGGGTCCGCTGACACGCCCAACCACCAAGGCCGACTTTGCCAGCGCCACAGCCAGCAAGCCGGCCAAGCTGTTTTCCCACAACGATCAACAGTCCACCTGGCAATCGTTCCATGCCGAGGGCGCCGACAAGGGCTGGGGCGGACTGATGGGGGACCGGCTGATGGGCAGCAATGGAAGTGGCCGCCCCGTCAGCGAAGCCGGCATCATCCAGCGCTCATTCACATGCATGAGCCCAGGTAGTGCATCCGTCTGGCTGGCTGGACAAATGGTGTTGCCCTACCAAAGCAGCACCACCAGCATTCTGGGGCTGGGCAGTGGTGGCAAGGTTTACGGTAGCAGCACCCTTCACAGCTCAGTGGCCGCCATCATGGGCAAGTTGCAGCCGGACGGCAGCCAACCGGTCCCGGCACGCAACCTGCTGCACGGAGACCATCAGAAGGTCGTACAACGCGCCTTGCAGGCAAGCGATCTGCTGAGCACCAGCCTGGCCTCTGGTGGGGTCGCCCCCTGGGCCACGCCATCGGGTTCCGGCAACTACAACGCCTACAGCGACGACTTGCTCAAATACACCAGCACGATCGACGGCACCCTGAAAACCAACCACCTGGCGATGCAACTGCAGATGGTCGCCCGCCTGATCGCCACCAACACGGCAGCGAGTCTGGGCATCACCCGACAGTTGTTCATGGTGAGTCTGGGCGGATTCGACACCCACGACGATCAAATCCGCAATCACGGTGAGCGACTGGCGCAACTCAACCACGCCATGGCTTACTTCGATGCGGTACTGGGCAGCATGCCCACGGGTGACATGAGAGCACAAGTCACCACCTTCACCATGTCCGAGTTTGGGCGCACTTTCACCAGCAACGGTGATGGGACCGATCACGGCTGGGGTGGACACCAGTTCATCATGGGCGGTGCGGTCAACGGTACCGAGGTGTATGGAACCTTTCCCACGTACAGTTCTGCCGACAGCAGCGGTGCATTCAGCAGTCCCGATCAAATCCAGAATGGCTCGCTGATCCCGTCAACCGCGGTGGAGCAGTACGCTTACACCCTCGGCAGATGGATGGGCGTGAGCCAGGCGGATCTGAACGCCATCCTGCCCAATCTAGGCCAATTCAACAGCGATGTGCATGATCTGGGCTTCATGAAGACCTGATCCTGACGAACGTTGCTCAGAGCAAAGGCCGCAGATAGCGCCCGGTATGGCTGCCCTCGTGCGCGGCTACCTGCTCGGGGGTGCCGGCCACCAGCACCTGACCGCCCCCCGAGCCGCCTTCCGGCCCGATGTCGATCAGCCAGTCAGCCGTCTTGATGACGTCCAGGTTGTGCTCGATGATGACGATGGTGTTGCCCGCGTCGCGCAACTGGTGCAGCACCTTGAGCAGCAAGGCGATGTCGTGGAAGTGCAAGCCCGTGGTCGGCTCATCCAGGATGTAGAGCGTGCGACCGGTGTCGCGCTTGGACAACTCCAGCGCCAGCTTGACGCGCTGCGCCTCGCCACCGGACAAGGTGGTCGCGGCCTGCCCCAGGCGGATGTAGCCCAGGCCCACGTCCATCAGCGTCTGCAGCTTGCGGGCGATGGTGGGCACGGCGCTGAAGAAGGTCAGCGCGGCTTCCACGGTCAGGTTCAGGATCTCGTGGATGTTGAGACCCTTGTACTGAATCTCCAGCGTTTCGCGGTTGTAGCGCTTGCCATGGCACACATCGCAGGGCACGTACACGTCCGGCAGGAAGTGCATCTCGACCTTGATCATGCCGTCACCCTGACAGGCTTCGCAACGGCCACCGGCCACGTTGAAGGAGAAGCGGCCGGCGCTATAACCACGCTCGCGGGCAGCCGGCACATCGGCCATCAGCTCGCGGATCGGCGTGAACAGGCCGGTGTAGGTGGCGGGGTTGCTGCGCGGCGTGCGGCCAATCGGGGACTGGTCGACGTTGATGACCTTGTCGAACAGCTCCAGGCCCTCGATCTCGTCATGCGGCTCGGGATCGAGGTGGCTCTGGTAGAGCTTGCGGGCGACCGCCGCATACAGGGTGTCACTGACCAAGGTGGACTTGCCCGAACCCGACACGCCGGTGATACAGGTCAGCAGGCCCACGGGGAAGTCAGCGGTGACGCCTTTGAGGTTGTGACCGCGGGCGTTGACCACGCGCAGGCGCGGCGTCTCATCGGTGAAGGCATGACGCTGGGTCGGCACCTCGATGCGCAGCGCTCGCGCCAGATAGCGGCCGGTGATGCTCTCCGGATTGGCCTGGACCTCTTCCGGCGTGCCTTGCGCGAGCACGCGCCCACCATGCACGCCCGCGCCCGGCCCCATGTCGACCACATGGTCAGCCGCGCGGATCATGTCCTCGTCGTGCTCGACCACCAGCACACTGTTGCCCAGGTTACGCAGGTGCTGCAGGGTGCCGATCAGGCGGTCGTTGTCGCGCTGGTGCAGGCCGATGCTGGGCTCGTCGAGCACGTACATCACGCCCGTCAGGCCCGAGCCGATTTGCGACGCCAGGCGGATGCGCTGCGCCTCGCCACCCGAGAGCGTGTCGGCGCTGCGATCGAGGCTGAGGTAGTTCAAGCCCACGTCATTGAGGAAGCGCAGGCGCGAGCGGATCTCGTTGACCACCTTGGCCGCGATCTCAGCCTTGGCGCCTTGCAGGTGCAGGTGCTCGAAGTAGTACTGGGCTTCGGCCAGGGTCGCGTGAGCGATCTCATAGATGGGCTTGGTGTCGCCCGTGCGCGCATCGAGCAACTTGACGTGCCGCGCTTCGGTACGCAGGCGCGTGCCGTGGCAAGCCGGGCAGGCCTTGGGCTGCTGGTAGCGCGCCAACTCCTCGCGCACGGCGCTGGAGTCGGTCTCCTTGAAGCGGCGCTCGAAGTTGGGGATGATGCCTTCGAAGGGGTGCGAGCGCTTGACCTTGCGCTTCTTGCCGCTGGTGCCATCGGCCTCGTAGGTGAACTCGATCTCCTCGGTGCCCGAGCCGTACAGCAACACCTGCTGCACGTGAGCCGGCAGCTCTTCAAAGGGCTGCTCGATGTCCACGTCGTAATGCCGACCGATGGATTCGATCAGGCTGTAGGTGTAGGGGTTGCGGCGATCCCAGCCCTTGACGGCCCCGCTGCCGATGCTCAGCGACGGGAAGGCCACCACGCGCTGCGGATCGAACGCGATCACATGGCCCAGGCCATCGCAGGTCGGGCACGCACCCTGCGGCGAGTTGAAGGAGAACAGCCGAGGTTCCAGCTCCGAGAGCGAATAACTGCAGATTGGGCAGGCAAACTTGGCCGAGAACAGGTGGGTGACGCCGCTGTCCATCTCCAGCGCCAGCGCACGCCCCTCTGCGAGACGCAACGCCGCCTCGAAGCTTTCGGCCAGACGCTGCGTCATGTCCGCCCGCACCTTCAGCCGGTCGATGACCACGTCGATGTTGTGCTTCTCGTTCTTGACCAGCGGCTGCAGATCGGCCGCCTCGACCACCTGCCCGTTGATGCGGAAGCGCACATAACCCTGCGCCTGCATTTGCGCGAACAGCTCGACGTGCTCGCCCTTGCGGTCACGCACGACGGGCGCCAGGATCATGAGCTTGGTCTCTTCAGGCAGCGCCAGCACGGCGTCCACCATCTGGCTCACACTTTGCGCCTGTAGCGGCTCTCCATGCTCTGGGCAGAACGGCGTGCCCGCACGGGCGTACAACAGGCGCAGGTAGTCGTGGATCTCGGTGACGGTGCCCACGGTGGAGCGCGGGTTGTGGCTGGTCGCCTTCTGCTCGATGCTGATCGCCGGCGACAGGCCCTCGATCACGTCCACATCCGGCTTGTCCATCAATTGCAGGAACTGACGTGCGTAGGCGCTCAGGCTCTCTACATAGCGACGCTGGCCTTCGGCATACAAGGTGTCGAACGCCAGGCTGGACTTGCCCGATCCCGACAAACCGGTGATCACCACCAACTGGTTACGCGGCAGATCCAGGTCGATGTTTTTCAGATTGTGGGTGCGGGCACCCCGGATCTGGATCTGTGTGCGCTCGGCCAGCGGCGCCGATCGCACCGCGTGAGCGAGGTAGGGGGCCGCATCGGCAGGGGCGCCGGGCACGACGGGGGCATCAGGGCGGGACATGGAAGACTCAATGCAAGAAAAATGGCCCCGGCGCAGACGTCCGACACCGGGGTATCGGCGGCCAAGGCAACCGAACATGATACGTCGGCTTGGTCATTCGACGCCAGGGGTGCAACGGGAAGCCTCACGGCCCCGCGCAGATGCAGGACGTACTCAACGTGCGGTCGATCTGCCGACTGGGGCGCGTGCGAAAGCGGGGATGCAGCTCAAGAGCCAGTGCGAGGGCCACCAGAGCAAAACCAGCAGCGCCAGCATCAACACACCGAGGTACAGATGCGGCGGCATCCAGGTCTGCGCCCCCTGGCCATCCAGACCAAACACGAAGTTGACATTCACCGGCAAGCCCGGTTGATCCGCGGGCGCAGGCGGTGGCGGCAGCCACAGGTAAGACGCCAGCATGGCCGCCCAACTGATCGGCCACCACACCACCAGCCCCCGACGGTCATAGCCCAGCCGCCACAGCAGCCAGACCAGCACCGGTGGCTGCCAGAAATGGAAGAACGACAGAAAGCGGGTGAACCACGGGATGCGGGGCTCGTACATGTAGGTCGTCATCCCGGTGATCGGCCAGCCTAAGCCCGTAAGCAGGAAGTCCAGCATCCACAAGACCTGGGGCAGCAAGATGCCCACCGCGCAGGCGGACACCAGCACGGCCGACTCCATCCAGAGGGCCACGCCGGTGAGCAGCAGCGCTAGATCGCAGAAGTACAGGAAATTACCCGGCCCGTAGTGGTACCAGTAGGTGGGCACCAGCACCGCCACGAAGGCGGTGTAGAGCAGCTTGAACCACAAGGGCAGGCGCGACGCAGTCGGTGTCATGCCCCGATGCTGCGCCAACCATCCCGCTGCTGTCCAGCCGCCTGGTGCATGACAGGATCACCCTTGACGCGTCAGCCCCGCGATGACCGGGCAAAGCGCTTCAACACCAGGTGCGTGGGCATCCAGATCATCAAAGGCAAGGCCACCAGCATCGCGCCAAAAAACAGATGAGGAGACATCCACGTTTGCGGTGCCTTGTCATTGATCCCGAACACGTAGTTCACGTTGACGGGCAATCCTGGGTTGCTGGCTGGCGCCGGAGGCAAGGGCAGAAACAGATACGACACCCACATGGCTGCCCACCCCAAGGCCCACCAAACCCACAGGCCTCGCCGGTCATAGCCAAGTCGCACCACCAACCAGATGAGCACCAAGGGCAGCCAGAAATGGAAAAACGAGAGGAACCGAGCAAACAGCGGAATGGCATCCTGGAACATGTAGCCCGTCATGCCGGTGATGGGCAACCCCACCCAGGTCCCCAGAAAGTCCACCATCCACAAACACTGCGGCAAGAGAATCCCGACCGCACAGGCAGATGCCAGGACGGCCGATTCGCGCCACATGGCCACACAGGTGAGCAGCAGGGCAATGTCGCAGAAATACAGGAAGTTGGTCGGGCCATAGGCCTGCCAATAATGAGGCACCAATACCGCCACGAACGCGGTGTAAACAAGCTTGCTCCACAGAGGCAAACGGGGTGCAGAACGAGAATTCACAGCAGCAGTCGTCATCAAGGAACCCACCAGAAACGAATCACATGAAAGAACATGGGGGCAGCAAACACCACGGAGTCCAGGCGGTCCAACATGCCGCCATGGCCCTCGATCAAGGTGCCCCAATCCTTGACACCTCGATCTCGCTTGATCGCCGACATGACCAGCCCCCCCAGAAAGCCCATGAGGCAAATGGCCAGCGCAATCAGGGCCGACTGCCAAGGCGTGAACGGCGTGATGGGATACAAAGCCGCCCCCAGCAACGTGGCCGACAGCACGCCCCCTACCAAGCCCTCAACGGTCTTCGACGGGGACAACTCCGGAGCCACCTTGCGCCGCCCCAGCAACTTGCCCCACACGTACTGCAGCACGTCACTGCCCTGAACCACCACGATGAGGTAGGCGATCAAGAGCAACTCACGACCTTGATAGCCGGGAATGTTCAGCGTCAGCAACGCCGGCACATGCGACACGCAGAACACGCAGATCATCAAGCCCCACTGCATCTTGGCCGTGCGCTCGAGAAAGCGCGTCGTGTCACCGCGCAAACTCGCCAGAATCGGCAAGACCAGAAAGACATGCACCGGGATGAAAATCGAGAACAAGCCGTACCACTCGATCCAGATGAGGAAGTACTGCATGGGCAAGGCCACATAGAACATCAAGACCATCGCCATGTGGTCTCCCGCCCGGGTGTAGGCCAGGGTGATGTACTCACGCAGTGCCGCAAACGACATGAAGGTGAACAACAGGATCACGGCTGTCTTGCCCAACACAAAGGACAAGCCGATGAGTGCCACCATCACCCACCATGCCTTGATGCGACTGTTGAGGTTGTCGATGACGCCATGAGGCTGACCGCGTGCCACGCGCCACTTGAGCACGCCACCGATCAAGGACGCCAGCAGCAACACGGCCAAGGTGCCAGCAAAGAGCCAGCGGGTCATCTCATCGTGCAGCAAGGCGGGCATCGTGGACATCAACATGAGAGGCTTTCGGCAGGACGCAAGGCCAGCACGGCGTCACGTGCACGCACCAGGAAGGCGTCCTTGGACTCTTGAGGCAAACGTTCCAGCGGCGCACCAAAGCTCACCGTGCAGATCAGGGGCACCGGAATCCACTCCCCCTTGGGAATCACGCGGCGAATGTTGTCGATCCAGACGGGGATCAGTTCGGCATCCGGATACTGCTGCTCCAGGTGATACAACCCGCTTTTGAAAGGCAGCAGGGGGCTCTCGCTGGTATTGCGCGTGCCTTCTGGAAAAATGATGAGGGAGTCGCCTTCCGACAGGGTTCGCGCCATGTGATCCACCGGCGATGGCTCGCCAGGTTGCGGACTCCGATTGATCAACAAAGCCCGGAACACCTGCGACGCCACAAAGCGCCGCATCCCAGAGGCCAGCCAGTAATCTTGCCCGGCAACCGGACGGGTCATCCGCCTGAGTGCCGGTGGCAACGACGCCCAGATCATAACGAAATCACCATGACTGCCATGGTTGGCAAAGTAGACGCGCTGGACTGCGCGTGGCACGGTGCCTTGCCACAAGGGCCTGACCCCGGTGGCCACTCGCGCCACCCACAGCAAGCCACCGCCCACCACCCAGGCTGCACATCGAAGAAGCCATGCGCCGAGAGACCCGCCGGTCCTCGACATGTTGCGCATGGCTGTACGGCTTTCCTGCATCAAGACACCCACCATAAGTAAGCCGCAGATCCCCCGGCCTGCAAGACACTCCACGCGGCAAGGCTGCGATACAGGCGCAGAGCCCCCGCCACACGCTGCGGCAGTGACCGCGGCGAGGGCTCACGTTCACGCCCTCCCGTTGGGCGCCCCTGCACCACCCGCTGAAGAGACGCATCAAGCACAACGCCCTCCGACAAGGGGCCATCGGAATGGGCCATGTCATGGAACAAGCGGGCATCGAGGTGGACGCGTACGGCCCACCAAGTGCCCAGCATCCACGCGGCACACAGCACACACCACGCCATCAGGTCATGCCTCGCCCAGATCGAGAACGCCGCGGGGGCACCACAGATCATCATCAACCCCCACCACCAGCGTCCGGTGGCAAGGACAGAGGCACACACCGCGCTATCGGCTCTTTCAGCAGTCGACCAGGTTGAAGGCTGGGTCATGCCCCCTGCTCCCGCTCAGACGCTGTATCGATGGCCAGGGCAACGGCTGCCTTGAGGGCAGGGCGCAACACGACCTGGGGGCGCTTGGCGCGGACCCAGGCTTCCGCAGCATCCAGCGAAGCGCACCGCCCCGAGATGACCAGCCAGGCCATCACCACGGCGGCACTTCGCGAAACGCCCAGCGCACACGAGACCAGCAATTTGTCATCGGCCCCCATGCGCTCAACCATGGACTGCACATGGTCAGCGGCGTCACGCAGCTGCCGCGCGCTGGGCGGACTCAGATCCAGCATGGGCAAGCTGAGCATGCCAGGGTGTCGCAACGACAGCTCTGCCGTGAGGTCCAGCACACGCTCAAAGCGCCGGTGATCAGCCTCCCAAGGCAACGGCAAGCGTCCCAGCCACACCTGATCCGCAATCGCCACACTGCTGGGCCAGCGCCACGTCCAACATCGGGCGTTCAGCCAGGCAAACAAGCACAGAGGCGCCAGCAACAACGCGGTGGCCACGGCATGCTGCCCCTGTGGCCCCTTTTGAAACACTGCATGGCCCCAGCGGACATACGCCAGTCCAACCCACAAACAACTCACCGCGGGCCACCACAACCACCAGGCCACGCGACTCCAGGCTTCGCCGACAGACCAGGCCACCATGGCCAACAATGCAGCGCCCACCAGATAAGCACTGCCCAGCCCCATATGAGAACGGCGTGCGCCGTGTGACACCCGCCACGGTGGACTGTCATGCAAGGGCCAAGCCCACATGCACACGGCCCCGGCCAGCAAACCCGTGGGCACGTCGATGAAATGGTGCTGATAGGTGGTCAACACCGACACGCCGATGAGTGCGCTCCAGATGTGCAGAACCCAGGCCCAACCACCTCCTAATCGCTGACGGTAAAAATCCCACAAGATCAGCAACAGCACGATGTGCAGCGAGGGTGCCTGGTTGTAGGGCAAGTCAAAGCCTGCCAAGGCATCGAACAAGACACCAGCCCAACCGTCAACCTCCGGACGCTCCGTCGAGAACTGCAAGGGCCACAGCAGGAAACAGCCGACACACAGGATTTGCGCCGACAGCAGGCGCTGAACCTGCCTTCTCAACTCGCGACGATTGCGCGCAATCAACAAGGAGAGGCCATAGAACAGGTCGATCGACCAATATGGCAGGATGGTCCAGGGCAGCAACGGAATGGCCGCCTCCCATTCGAACTTGATGCTCGAAACCTGAGAAGAAGCGGCAGCCAGTTGATTGGCCAGCCCGTAAGTCCAGAAGAAAAAGGGCGCCAACAACAGCAGGGCCAGAGCCCCGGGCTGCCAATGGGGCGCCAACCGGGTCAAGGTCTTCAAGCCACCCTCACCTTCACGGCCAGCGAGACGGTGAAGATACCCCACTCATCAATGCGCTGCGTCACCTTGCGGAAGCCTGCCGCCTCCACCAACTGGTCCATCTCCTGCTGCGTGCGACGGCGCATCACCCAGGCCTGGCCTTGTCGGTGACTGGTCAAGGCGCGCGCGATCATCTCCAACTGAGGGTGCCACGGCTGACCGGTGTAGACCAGGCAAGCCCCTTCGGGCATGGCATCGGCGATGCCCGCGAGCGAGCGACTCACCATGGCATTGTCGGCAAACAGCTCGTACAAGCCCGAGACGACGGTCACTGTGGGCGCAGGGTCAGTGGTGGCCAGCGACGCACGGTCGAACGCATCGGCCTTCACAAATCCCGCACGACCTTGCAAACCGCGTGAAGCGATCAAAGCGCCACCATCCCGAACGTTGATGTCGCTGTAATCACGCAGCAGGATGGAGGTCGGCTGTATCGATGAATTGGCCACGGCATCCAGCACGTAGCGCCCGTGTCCTGCGGCGATGTCCATCAGTCGGACGGGCAGGCCCTGCTCCCGAATGCGGCCCATGGCCGCACCCAGCAGTTCTTCGACATGCTGCTTGCGCACCCGGATACCGCGCCAGCCGATGGACTGCAGGTAGAACCAGTCGACCAACCGCCCCACGGGCCCCACACCTGACGCTTGGTTTCGGTACACGTAATCCAGGGTGCTGCCCGAATCAAAGCCGGTGTCATGCCCCAGCCGAATCCCGTGCGACAACCAGCCCCCGATGCGCAGCCCGGCTCGTGTGAACGCCCAGTACCAGGCGCGTGGCGACCAGGCCGACAAAGGACGAGACAGGGACTGGGCTTCCTCGTACGTGGCGCCGGCGTGATCGGCTGAACGGACATCGACCGATCTGGACTCCGCGGCAAAGCACCGCTGCACAAAGGCCTGGATGCGAGCCAGTGCGAGATGCCGGTCTTTTTCGCCCAAGGTGTCGTGGTAGAAGCCCGGTAGCTCGTGGACTTCCTTGACCGGACTGCCGAGATCCTTTGCGAACCGTCGCTGAGGCCCCTGATGAACCACCCAATCAGCCCCCGAAATCAGCACCTGCGTCGGCACGGTGATGGCAGCGGCATCGGCCACCACACGCTCGGCCGCCTCATACAAACCCAGCAGGATGTGCGAGGCGATCGGACGGGCGATCAGGGGATCCGACTCATAGCTGGCAATCCGGGCCGGGTCGTGCGTCAGGAACCGGGCCTTGACATAGCTGTTGACGAAAAACGGACCCACGATCTGCTGCCACGCGCGAATCCCCATTCGTGCGAACGGGACGTACAGCTTGACCTGAAAGGCCGGCGACGCCAGGGACATGCCTCGGATGGGGGGTGCGTAGTCATGCACCCACGTTGACACCAACACCGCCCCGACACTCTGGGCCACGACAAAGACCTCGGGCAACGCGATGCCATGCTGGCTCTTCAAGTGGTCCATGAAGGTCTGGATATCGCGGACCGAGGTGCCGAAACTGGGGCTGAAACCCCGCGCGCCAGGCGACTCACCGTGGCCACGGGCATCCCATGCCACAAAGGCCATATCGGGCAAGTTCAACTCATCAACGAGATGGGCCATGCGACCACCATGCTCGTGCCCGCGATGGAAGAGCGCGATCGTGCCACGGCGCGCACCCGACACGGCGGGCCAGTAGCGGTAACGGAGCATCACGCCATCGTGCGTCTGAAACGACAGAAGCTGCGGCGTGCGTGTGGTGGTCATCGCTGGCGACGCCAGATGGTCTTGATCAAGCACTGCGTTCATGCGCTCCCCTGATGCCCGCTTGGACGCGGTTGTAAATGGAACAAGCTGTCAACAAGGCGATGCATGGCAACCCACAGGTGATGAGGGCATGCCAGGCAGCGTGTGAATCGGCTTCATGCCCGCCCGTGGCCACAACCAGCCCCAAAAAGCCAAAGACGAACGCCCGGTCACTTTTGCCCATCGGCCCGTCATAACGGCGTTCACCACCGACCACGGCCCCCTGGATGCCAGCCATCTCGGAGAGGGCGGCCAGCAATGCGATCACACAAATCCAGAAGGGATCGAAGGGAGCGATGCGGGCAAATGGCAAATACAGCGCCGCATCCGACACGACGTCGGTCAACTCATTGAGATAAGCGCCCAGCACCGATTGCTGTCCGTGCTCGCGCGCCAACATGCCGTCGATGGCATTGAGGGCCATGCGACACAGCATCCAAACGGGGATCAGGGCAAAACACCAGGTCGGGAGAGGCAAGCCATACAAGGCCACCCCGAGAGCGACAGACAGCACGCAGGCTGAGACGGTCACCTGGTTGGCGGTCACGCCGGCACGGAACAGCGTGCGAACCAAGGGGCGCAACAGCGCCTGAAAACGAGGCTTCAGTTGATAAATCGACAAGGCCATGCAGACACGGGAGGCCCTTCGCGAAGACAAGCTTCAAACGGCACAGAACCCGCAAACCAAACTGGTCCGCAGCTTATCGATGTATTCATGGGCCCGCCCTCACCCTCAAGGGGGAGAGGCGGCCTCCCCCCCTGCATGCGAGGGGGATTCGCGACGCCTCAGCGCGCGGCGTTCAACGCATCACGCGTTTCCAAGGCCACGCGACGGGCGGCGCTGGCGAAGTCGTCCCCACTGCTGGCGTACAGCACCGCACGCGAGCTGTTGACGATGATGGTTCCGGTGATGGCCCCACTGGCATCGGTGGTCAGGCCGGCCTTGACCGTGGCCACGGCATCGCCACCTTGCGCGCCCACGCCTGGGATCAGCAAAGGCAGCGTCGGCGCCAACTCTCGCACCCGGGCGATCTCTTCCGGGAAGGTCGCGCCCACCACCAAGCCCATCTGGCCATTGGTGTTCCACGGACCTTGCGCTTGGCTTGCGATGTGCTCGTACACGCGCGGCTGACCTTCCACATCGGCCAGACGCAGGTTCTGCAGGTCCGAACCGCCGGGGTTGGACGTGCGGCACAGCAGGATCACACCCTTGCCCGGGTACTTCAGGAAAGGCTCCATGGTGTCAAAGCCCATGAAAGGTGACAGCGTCACCGCATCGGCCTGGTAGCGCACGAAGGCTTCACGCGCATACTGATCGGCAGTCGAGCCGATGTCGCCACGCTTGGCATCCAGGATCACCGGCACCTGCGGAGCGACACGGCGCATGTGCGCCATCAGCCCCTCCAGCTGGTCTTCCGCGCGATGCGCCGCAAAGTAGGCGATCTGCGGCTTGAAGGCGCACACCAGATCCTTCGTCGCATCCACGATGGCCGCGCAGAAGTCATAAATGCGGTCCGACTGGCCCTTCCAGGCGCCCGGGAACTTCGACGGCTCGGGGTCCAGCCCCACGCACAGCAGCGAGTTGTTCTGTTGCTGCGCGTGACGCAGTTGCTCGGTGAAGATCATGGCTGCGCCCTTGCCTTACTTGCCAATGCGCTGAGCCAGCTCAACGGCCTTGCCGATGTAGTTGCCCGGCGTCATCGCCATCAGGCGGGCCTTCTCGGCCTCGGGCAGCTCCAGCGTCTCGATGAAGGCCTGGATGGACTCCTTCGTGATGGCCTTGCCGCGGGTCAGCTCCTTCAGACGCTCATACGGATTGGGCAGCGCGTAGCGACGCATCACGGTCTGGATCGGCTCGGCCAGCACTTCCCACGAGCTGTCGAGGTCTTGGGCCAGGGCTTCGGGGTTGACTTCCAGCTTGCCCAGGCCACGTGCCAGGCTGTCATAGCCCAGCAGCGCATAACCCAGCGCCACGCCCATGTTACGCAGCACGGTGGAGTCGGTCAGGTCACGCTGCCAGCGGCTGATGGGCAGCTTCTGGCTCAGGTGGGTCAGCACGGCGTTGGCCAGGCCAAAGGTGCCCTCGGCGTTCTCGAAGTCGATCGGGTTGACCTTGTGCGGCATCGTGGACGAACCGATTTCGCCGGCCTTGGTCTTTTGCTTGAAGTAACCCAGGCTGATGTAGCCCCACACGTCACGCGACCAGTCGATCAGGATGGTGTTCAGGCGGGTCACCGCGTCGAACAGCTCGGCCATGTAGTCGTGCGGCTCGATCTGGATGGTGTACGGATTGAAGGTCAGACCCAGTTGCTTTTCAATGACCGACTGGCTGAAGGCTTCCCAGTCCTTGTCCGGATAGGCAGACAGGTGCGCGTTGTAGTTGCCAACAGCGCCGTTCATCTTGGCCAGCAGCTTGACGTCGGCAATGCGGGCGCGGGCGTTGGCCAGGCGGGCGACCACGTTGGCCACTTCCTTGCCCACAGTGGTGGGCGATGCGGTCTGGCCGTGCGTACGGCTCAGCATCGGGATCTCGGCCAGGTTGTGGGCCAGGCCGCTCATCGTGCCGATCAGGGCGTCAATGGTCGGCAGGATCACCTGCTCGCGCGCAGCCTTGAGCATCAGGCCATGGCTGGTGTTGTTGATGTCTTCCGAGGTGCAGGCGAAGTGCACGAACTCACCGGCCTTTTCCAGCTCGGGGTGCGTGGCAAAGCGCGACTTGATCCAGTACTCCACGGCCTTGACGTCGTGGTTGGTGGTCTTTTCGATGTCCTTGATCGCTTGCGCGTCGGACTCGGAGAAATGGGTCACCAGGCCACGCAGGAACATGCGTGAGGCTTCGGACAGCGGGGGCAGTTCGGGCAGACCGGCGTCGGACAGGGCGATGAACCACTCGATCTCGACCTGCACACGACGGTGCATCAAGCCAAACTCGGACAACAGCGGGCGCAAAGCGGCCACCTTGGTGGCATAACGGCCGTCCAGCGGCGACAGGGCGGTGAGAGCAGACAGGTTCATGGCGGTGTCCGGATAAGGAAAACAGAGCACGCCTGCGGACAAGATCCCCGCAGGCCAACCTATCATTTTACCGCGCTCGCACTTTGTGCCAAGCTGGTGACCGGCCTCGCGGCGCTGGGCATGAGGAGGCGCCCTCGCACCCTCTGTTGGGGGCATGACGCCGCATCGAGCCCCTGCACACCATCAGGGCAGAGTCAGACCGATAAAATGAAGGCAACACCACCTTGTCCAAACCCATGAAACTCATCGGATCCCTGACCAGCCCCTTCGTCCGCAAAGTTCGGATCGTGCTGGCCGAGAAAAAACTCGACTACAAGTTCGAGGTGGAAGATGTGTGGTCGGCCGACTCGCGCATCGCTGAAGCGAACCCGCTCGGCAAAGTGCCCTGCCTCGTCATGGACGGCGGCGAAGCCATTTTCGACTCCCGCGTGATCGTCGAGTACGTGGACACCCTGTCGCCCGTCGGTAAGCTCATTCCCTTGAGCGGTCGCGAGCGCGTGGAAGTGCGCACCTGGGAAGCCCTGGCCGACGGCCTGCTGGATGCCGCCGTGCTGGCCCGCATGGAACAAACCTGGAGCGGCCGCACCGACGCGCAGCGCAGCCCGGCCTGGATCAACCGCCAACTCGACAAGGTCCACCAGAGCCTGAAGGCCTTCAGTCAGGGCTTGGGCGACAAGCCCTGGTGCACGGGCACCCACCACAGCCTGGCCGACATCGCCGTGGGCTGCGCCCTGGGCTACCTCGACTTCCGCTTCCCGGACATTGACTGGCGCACCACCTACCCCAACCTGGACAAGCTCTACGCCAAGCTGATGCAGCGCCCCAGCTTCACCGACACGGCGCCCCCAGCCGCCTGATGGCACAGGGCGCCGGTTTGGCGCTACACTTGAATCTACAGCGCCGATTTGTCCGGATTGCGGGCGCTCAAAAAATTCCGCTAAAGAGGGCGCTGCTCACCGGCCCCTGCTTTGATGCGAGGCCGGTTTTTTCTTTGTTCAGAACTTCGTAGCGTCATGTCTTCCCTCGGGGTCGTCACCCCTGCCTCCATGCACTTTGCGACCCCACTGCCCCTGCAAAGCGGTGCGGTGCTGAAGGACTACACCCTGGTCTACGAGACCTACGGTCAGCTCAACGCCGATCGCAGCAATGCCGTCCTCGTGTGCCATGCCCTGAATGCCTCGCACCATGTGGCCGGCGTGCATGCGGACGAACAGGGTCGCCCCCTGCCCAAGAGCGAAGGCTGGTGGGACAACCTGATCGGCCCCGGCAAGCCACTCGACACCAACAAGTTTTTTGTCATCGGGATCAACAACCCTGGCTCCTGCTTTGGCTCGACCGGTCCGATGCACACCAACCCGGACACCGGCAAACCCTACGGCGCCGACTTCCCGGTGGTGACGGTGGAAGACTGGGTCAATGCCCAGGCCCGCCTGCTGGACCAACTGGGCATCACGCAACTGGCCGCCGTGCTGGGCGGCAGCCTGGGTGGCATGCAAGCGCTCAGCTGGACACTGCAGCACCCCGAGCGGGTCCGCCACTGCATCGCCGTGGCCACCGCCCCCAACCTGTCGGCCCAGAACATCGCGTTCAACGAGGTGGCCCGCCAGGCCATCGTCACCGACCCCGACTTCCACCAAGGCCACTTCTACGCCCACGGCGTGGTGCCCCGTCGCGGCCTGCGCGTGGCGCGCATGATCGGCCACATCACCTACCTGTCCGACGACGTGATGGAAGAGAAGTTCGGCCGAGAACTGGTGGGCCGCACCCTGGGCGATGCGCCGAACTACAGCACACAGGACATCGAGTTCCAGGTGGAAAGCTACCTGCGCTACCAGGGCGACAAGTTCAGCGACTACTTTGACGCCAACACCTACCTGCTGATCACCCGCGCGCTCGACTACTTCGATCCGGCCCGACATCACGGAGGCGATCTGGCGGCGGCCATGGCCAAGGCCCTGGCCAAGTTCCTCGTCATCAGCTTCACCACCGACTGGCGCTTCTCGCCTGCCCGCTCGCGCGAAATCGTCAAGGCGCTGGTCGACAACCGCCACGACGTGAGCTACGCCGAAATCGACGCGCCCCATGGTCACGATGCCTTCCTGCTGGACGACCCGCGTTACCACGGCGTGGTGCGCGCCTACTTTGAACGCATTGCGCAAGAACTGCAGGCACCACACACACCCTTGGTCACCACGCAGGGCCAGCCCCTGAAGGTGGCGGTGTGAGGGGCGAGACCATGAACCAACACGATGTCTACGACGTGATCGCGCAGCTGGTGCCGCCCGGCTCGCGCGTGCTGGACCTGGGCTGCGGCAACGGCACCCTGCTCGCGCACCTGCGCGACACCCGCCAGTGCACCGGCTACGGGATCGAACTGGACGATGCCAAGGTGCTGCAGTGCGTGCAGCGCGGCGTCAACGTCATCCAGCGCAACCTGGAAGAAGGTTTGAGCCTGTTCGAGGACAACAGCTTCGACGTGGTGCTGCAACTCGACACCCTGCAACACCTGCGCAACACGGTGGACATGCTGCGTGAGACCGCCCGCATCGGCAAACAGGGCATCGTCAGCTTCCCCAACTTTGCGCACTGGCCGCACCGCTTGAGCGTTCTGCGCGGCCGCATGCCGGTCACGCGCAGCCTTCCCTACCAGTGGTATGACACGCCCAACATCCGCGTGGCCACCTTTGCCGATTTCGAGGTGCTGGCCGAACAGAACGGCCTGCGCATCCTCGAATCATTTGGCGTGCATGAGGGCGAGATCATCACCCGCTGGCCCAACCTGATGGCCAGCAAGGCGGTGTTCAAGTTCGAGCGCCGCTGAGCGCGGCGCCCGTGCCTCATCAGAAGGCGTGACGCACGCCCAGCACGTAGGTGTGGCCTTTCTTGAAGCCCGTGCGTTGCTCGTCATCCAGCATGTAAGCCGCGTACACATCGGTGCGCTTTGACAGATAGTGGTCGTAGGCCACGGTGAAGATCGCGTGCTTGGCGTCCAGCGCGGAACCGCCTGAGGCCGACTCCTCTTTGCTTTGCCCATAGGAGGCCAGCAGCTTGCCTGACTTGGTGACCGGCACCGATGCACCGACCTGATACAAAGTGGTATCGATGTTGGTGCCGCCGGTGAAGCCCTTGTTGGCAAAGGCACCGTACTGGCCAAAGAACTTGGCGAAGCCCGCGTCATAGCTCACACCCAGCATGCCGAAGTTTTGCGCCTGACCTGCGGCCAGATTGGGCTTTGGCGCCTCGGCCGAGCGCGAGGTTTGCCAAGCGCCACCGATCGCAAATGGACCCGACGCATAGCCTGCGGACACGGCGTAGCTGGTGCGCTCACCCTTGCTGGCGTCTTCGCCAAACTGCACTTGCAGCGCACCCGTAAAGCCGGACAGGTTGGGGGTTTGGTAGGTCAGGGCATTGCTCCAGCCTGAATCAGATTTGTCATTCCCCCAGGGCGAACCAAAGGTGAGTCGAATGGCGGGGGACAGGCCGAACGCCGAACCCAGCGGGTTGAACGACAAGGTGTTCACGAAGAGCAAGGTCCCCTGACGCCCGGCCGTGAGCTTGCCCAAGCTGTTTTGCACCCAGACATTGGCCGCCCGCGACCAGAATGGATCTGCGGAACCAAATCTGCCGGACTCTCCGGTGTCGGGACGCAGGAAGGACTCGATGACGAACCCGGCCTTCAAGCCGCCGCCCAGATCTTCAGTACCTTTGAAGCCGATGAAACTGGTGATCATCTGGTTGCCGTCGACCTTGGTCAGACGGGTGTTGGCCACACTCCCATCCGTGCCACTACCCTGGAACGAACCGGCCGCAATGTCCACGACACCGTAGAGCTGCAGCGACGACTGCGCCTGTGCGGAAGCACAGGCCCCCAAGACCGCAAACATGATGGAACACAAAACTTTCGGATGAGACATGGCAACTCCTGGCGCACTGAAATGAGGTTTGCCACCGCGGCAAACTGTATACAGAATTGCAGAAAGCGTGCCAAGGCGAATCGTTGAAGCGACCATCAAAACGGACCCAATGCGGTGCAATTGACATCCAATGGCACCGAAATAGCATTTTTTAGACGCCAATGAAAAAGGCGCCCGAAGGCGCCTTGAGAGTGACAGCGTGAACGCGCTTTAGAAGGCGTGACGCAGGCCCACAGCGTAGGTGGTGGCCGTTTCGTCGCTGAAACCGAAGTCGCTCAGCTTCTTGGTGGTCAGCGCAGCGTAAACACCCGAGCGCTTGGACAGCGAGTAGTCATAGCCGACCGAGAATTGCTTCAGCTTGCCTTCGCCACCGAAGAAGAAATCGTCATACTTGGTTTGACCGTAGGAAACCATGACCTTGCTGACGTCCGTGACCGGCACTTCTGCGCCCAGTTGGAAGTACTTGGCCTTGCCGTCACCGCCGCCGGTCTCGCTCTTGATGACCGAGTATTGCGCCGACAACTTGGCAACGCCCAAGTCGTAGCTCGCGCCCAGGCCCCAGTTCTTCTGACGATCGAAGTAAGCGGAGTTGATCGCGCCGGAGGAGGTGTACACGCCCATCACGCTGAGCGGGCCAGCGTTATAAGCGGCCGACACGGCGTAGTTGTTCTTGGCATCACCACCGGCAGAGGTCTCTTTGGGTGCAAATTGCAGCGATGCAGTGAAGCCACCAAAGTTAGGCGTTTCGTAAGTGACGGAATTGACCCAACCCGTGTCGTAACCCAGGCTGGGGGCCAGGAAGCCGCCCAGGCTGTAGTAAGACACCATCGTGGGCGAGAAGGTCATGGACGAACCGAACGGGTTGTAAGCCAGACCCATGGTGAAGAACGCGTTGTCATACTGACCCAGCGCCACGCGACCGAAGCCACCGCTCAGGCCAACCCACGAGCCACGACCCCAGAAGCCGCCAGCAAGGTTGCGCACTTCAGAACCTGTATCACCCGCCAGGAAGCTCTCCAGCACAAACTCGGCCTTCAAGCCACCACCCAGGTCCTCGGAACCCGACAGACCAAAGAAGCTGGTCATCATGTTGCCGCTCTCCACCTTGGTGGCGCGATCCGTGGTGCCGTCGACAAAATTGAAATCTTCAAACGAGCCCACCGAGGCTTCGATGTAGCCATACAGCTTGACGCTGGATTGGGCTTGAGCAGCGCCAGCAGCAGCCAGCAGGGCGGCCGCAGCCACCAGGGTCTTCTTTGCAAACATCAAGTTCTCCTAGCAATGAAATGGGAGTGGATCCGGGTTACGTCACACGCTCGTCACGCATCCCTTGTGATGGATTGTGAGAGGGAAGAGCCTCACAGCCAAGCAGAAAGCAAAAGTTGGGCCAGAGTGCACCATGGCGATGCGCAATGTGTCTCATGCCCACCACAAGCACCAAGATCGCACCGTCAAACAGAACAAACATCCCCGATCTGGTGCGCGATAGCGCAAAAAAAAAGCGCCCCGGAGGGCGCTTTGGTGATCAGCATATCAGGCGACCAGCGCCTGAGATCGATCAGAAGGCGTGACGGACGCCAACAGCCACAGTGGTTTGGTTCTCGTCTGCATCAGCATCGATGGTGGTCAGACCAGCGTAAGCGCTCGTGCGCTTGGACAGGCTGTGGTGGTAAGCCAGCGAGAATTGCTTGACCTTGACATCTTCCAGCTTGACCTGACCGTAGGCCACGTGCACGCCACCGGCTTGGGTCACAGGCACGATCGCGCCGATTTGCCAAGCCTTGGCAGTTGCGGAACCCAGATCGTCCGAGAACTTGTCTTGACCGTATTGAGCAAAGCCCTTGGCCACGCCGAAGTCATAGGAAGCACCCAGCAACCAAGCGCGTTGACGCAGATCGGCGGCTTCAGCCGTGCTGGTGGAGCGGACGTCGCCGTACACGGCGGACAGACCCAGGGCACCGGCGCTGTAGTTCACGCTGGCAGCCGTGGCGCCACCGTTGACGTTACCGGAGTTGCCTTCGCGGGCGCTGTGCTGAGCCGCGAAAGTCAGGCCACCGTAGTTGTTCGACTCGTAGCCGATGGCGTTCTGCCAGCTGCCGAACAGATTGCTAGCATCGCTGCCCGAGAGAGCCGACACGACACCGCCAGCAATGCCGCTCAGAGTCAGCACAGGCGACAGCACCGAGGTACCGAAGGGGTTGTAGGCAGCTTGAGCGGTCTTGAACAGGCTTTCTTGGTTACCCAGCTTGACGGTACCGAAGTCGCCGGCCAGACCGATGTAGGCGTTCTTGCCCCAGAAGTTGCCGTCCACGGAGCCAGTGTCCACGTTGACAAAGCTTTCCAGCTTGAACACAGCCTTCAGGCCGCCGCCCAGATCTTCTTGACCCTTCAGGCCGAAGAAGCTTTCGGTCAGGATCGAAGACTCAACACCAGTCACCGAGTTGTCGGTGAAACCGACGTTCTTGGTGTGAGCAACCGCCACGTCCAGGTTACCGTACAGGGTCACGCTCGATTGAGCTTGAGCCGACACAGCCAGGGTAGCCAGAGCTGCAACAGCGATCAGATTCTTCTTAGCGAACATTCAGGTTCTCCTTTGATTCAGGGATTCATCAGCACGCGCTTGGTGCGTAGTCACGCCATGTTGGGGCGCAAGCCGAAGCTGATGGGCTGATTCTGCACAGTAAACGCGCATCGGGCCAAGCCAACTCCGGACAAATCGGGCAACTCCCCCTAGGGAAGGATTGAAAAACCCGCTTTTTCGTTGCCACGCAGCAACACATTTGAGCAAAGACTCAAGGTTTCAGGACGCGCAGGATCTGTTCGCCATACGCCTGTAACTTTTTGACGCCCACCCCGCTGATCTGCGCCAACTCCCCCAGTGTCTGAGGTGCCACGCGGGCCATGTCGGCCAAAGTAGCGTCATTGAAAACGATGTACGCCGGGAGGTTGTGCTCGCGGGCCACCTCGGCACGCCAGGCGCGCAAATCAACGAACCGTGCCAGGGCGTCGCCTTGCAGGTCGGCCGGTGCCGCGGGCTTGCCAGCGCCTTTACCTGCCTTGCCACGCCGCGGGGCCTCAGCCGCTTCACGCAAGGTCAGTTGCACATCGCCCTTCAGTACGGCGCGGGCGCTGTCAGTCAGGGCAAGCGTGTTGTATTCGCCCTCGGCCACCACATGTCCCAAGGCGATCAGTTGACGCAGCACGGCACGCCACTGGTTTTCGGACAGGTCAGCCCCCACGCCGAAGGTGCTCAAGCTTTGGTGACCGTACTGCTGGACCTTGTCGGTCTCCTTGCCTCGCAAGACATCGATCAGGTGACCTGCGCCGAAGCGTTGCTGCCCGTGCTGCCAGAAACGGTAGATGCAACTGAGCAGCTTGCGAGCCGCCTGGGTGCCGTCCCAGGTCGCGGGAGGATGCAGGCAGTTGTCGCAGTTACCGCACGGCTGACTGACCTCGCCGAAGTAGCTCAGCAGGCGCACGCGGCGGCAGTCGTGGGCTTCCGCCAGGGCCAGCAGGGCATCGAGCTTGCCGCGCTGGATGCGCTTGAAGTCGTCCGAAGCCGGGCTTTCGTCGATCATGCGGCGCTGGTTGACCACATCGGCCAGGCCATAGGTGAGCCAGGCATCGGCCTCACCGCCGTCGCGCCCGGCACGCCCGGTCTCCTGGTAATAGCCTTCGATGTTCTTGGGCAGGTCCAGGTGAGCGACGAAGCGCACATCGGGCTTATCGATGCCCATGCCGAACGCGACCGTGGCGACCATGACCAGGCCGTCTTCGCGCAGGAAGCGGTCTTGATGGCGCTGGCGCACCTTGGCATCCAGGCCAGCGTGGTACGGCAAGGCCGAGATGCCTTGCTGCACCAACCACTCTGCGGTTTCCTCCACCTTGCGGCGGCTCTGGCAGTAGACGATGCCTGCATCGCCATCGTGCTCGTCTCGGATGAAACGCAGCAACTGTTGGCGCGGGTTGTCTTTTTCGACCAGGGTGTAGCGGATGTTGGGTCGGTCGAAGCTGCTGATGAAGACGCGGGCGTCCTGCAGTTGCAGTCGCTCGATCATGTCGGCGCGGGTCTGGTCGTCGGCCGTGGCGGTCAGGGCCAGGCGTGGCACGTCGGGGAAGCGCTCGTGCAGCACGCTGAGCTGTAGGTAGTCTTCGCGAAAGTCGTGGCCCCACTGACTGACGCAGTGCGCCTCGTCGATGGCGAACAGGCTGAGCAGGCCGCGCTCGTGCAGATTGGCCAGTTGCGCCTGGAAGCGCAGGTTGGTGACGCGCTCGGGGGCGGCGTAGAGCATCACCATGCGCCCAGCCATCATCTCGCGCTCAATGCGCTGGGTGTCTTCCAGGCTGAGGGTGCTGTTCAGAAAGGCCGCGTGCACGCCCACCTCTTCGAGCGCACCGACCTGGTCGTGCATCAGGGCGATCAGAGGCGAAACGACAACGGTGACGCCCAGGCCCGCGCGATGACGGGCGATGGCAGGCACCTGATAACAAAGGCTTTTGCCGCCCCCGGTCGGCATCAGCACCAGGGCGTCTTGCCCGGCGGTGACGTGCTCGACGATGGCCTGCTGCTGTCCACGGAAGGCCGTGTAGCCGAACACCTCTTGCAGGATGGCCAGCGGCGAGCGGGAGGAGGCGTCGGAAACAGGCGGCACGGGGGCGGTCACAGGTAGAAAGAAAGGCCGGCAAGGCAAACCGGTATTGTGATGGCTCCCGCCCTGCCCCGCTCCTTCTTCCGGGCGCCCTCTTAAGCGTGGTCCGGCACCACGGCGCCGGTGTACGCGGCGATGAAGGCCGATGGCATGCGCCTGACCTTGCCTTCAGCGATGTCCACGCAGACGAATTCGGAGCGGCCGCGGAACACGGTGAGCCCATCGTCTTCACGGATGAACTGATAGTGCCGCTGCAGCGTCAGCTTGTCGGCGCGGGTCAGCCAGGTGCCGAGCACGATGCGCTCGCCCAGCCGTGTGGCGGCCAGGTAGTTGAGCTCGTGCTGGCGCACGACCATGCCATGGCCCAAGGCCTCGTATTCCTGGGGGCCGAGTCCCAAAGCCGCGGAGTGCGCCCAGGCGATGTCTTCGAGCCACTGCAGGTAGACCACGTTGTTGGTGTGGCGCATGACATCAATGTGCTGCGGCTGCACGGTCACGTTCAGGGTGTAGGGCGGCTGGGGACGGTCCCAGTTCAAGGTCTCGGCGCTCATGAACTTGAGTCTACCGGCTGCCCACCCACGAAGGCGAGCAGCTGTCCCTTGTACATGGCCACCCAGTCTTCGTTGAGGGTCAGCGGCTGGGTGGCCACCAGCGCCACACGGTCACCGGCTTGGGTGTGTTCGGCGAAGTTCACTTCCATGTCCTGGTCCTGCAGGCGGGCGTGGCCGAAGGGGTGCTGGCGCAACAGGTAGTGCAGGTGGGTGGAGCAATGTACCCACAGGGCCTCTCCCTGGCTGAGCATGAAATTGAAGGTGCCGTGGCGGGCCACCTGCGGCACCAGTTCGCCCAGCGTGTGGTTCAGTTCGGTGACAGAGGGCATGGAGGCGTGGCTCTTGGCCAGCTCCTGCATGAGCCAGCAAAAGGCCCGCTCGCTGTCGGTGTCGCCCACGGGTTTGAAGGTGGCGTGCAGCTTGGGGTGGAAGTCGACCAGGTTGCCGTTGTGGGCGAACACCCAGTAACGCCCCCACAGTTCACGCACGAAGGGGTGACAGTTTTCGAGCGAGACCTGCCCCTGGGTGGCCTTGCGGATGTGGGCGATGGTGTTGAGGCTCTTGATGGGATAGTGCTTGACCAGCTCGGCCACAGGCGATGACACGGCGGCCTGGTGATCGACGAACAGGCGCACACCCCGCCCCTCGAAGAAAGCGATGCCAAAGCCATCGGCGTGTTCGGTGGCACGTGTGGCAAAGCCCGAGAAGCTGAAAACGATGTCGGTGGGCGTGTTGCTGTTCATGCCCAGCAGCTCACACATGGCGAAATCCTGCAAGAAAAAGGGGGATGGCACGAAGGATACCAAGCTCACCTGAAGGGGTGCCCTCTTCCTGAGGACTGGACAGGTCGAGGTCAGCGGTCATAATCGCCGGGCTAACTAACGGCACCCTTTTTAACCAACCATCACCCATCAGGAATCAGGCCATGGCCTCCATCAACAAAGTCATCCTCATCGGCAACCTGGGCCGCGACCCCGAAGTGCGTTACACCCCCAGCGGCGCGGCCGTGTGCAACGTGTCGGTGGCGACCACCCGCAACTGGAAAGACAAGAACAGCGGCGACAAGGTCGAGGAGACCGAATGGCACCGTGTCGTGTTTTACGACCGCCTGGCCGAAATCGCAGGCGAGTACCTGAAGAAGGGCCGCCCCGTGTACGTGGAAGGCCGCCTCAAGACCCGCAAGTGGCAGGACAAGGACGGCAAGGACAACTACACCACCGAAATCGTGGCCGAGCAGATGCAACTGCTGGGCGGCCGTGAGAGCAGCGGCGGCGGTGGCTACGGTGGCGGCCAAGGCGGCAACCCCGAAGACTACAGCCAGGAAGCGCCATCGGCACCGAGCCGTCCAGCGGCTCGACCAAGCGCCGCACCGCGTCCGGCGCCAGCCCCCGCGCCCAAGTCGTCGACAGGCTTCGACGACATGGACGACGACATTCCGTTCTGATTTGAACAGTGCCTCCGCGCATCCCTCAAGCGATGTGCGCCGGTCCGCCCGATGGCCTCTGGCCTTCGGGCTTTTTTTGCGCCTGAAACGTCAGAAGCGCAGCTTGCCGGTCAACGTCTGCCAAAACATCACCCAATCCCCCATCAGGCTGTAGAGAGGGTAGGTGAAGGTGGCCGGGCGGTTGCGCTCGAAAAAGAAATGCCCCACCCAGGCGAAACCGTAACCCAGCAAAGGCAAGGCCCACAACCAGAGCCAATTGCCCGTCGTGATCGCCGAGAACAGCACGATCAGCACCAGCCACGAGCCCACGAAGTGCAGGCGGCGGCAAGTGCGGTTGGCATGCTGAGACAGATAGAAAGGATAAAAGTCGCGAAACGAGGTGTAGCGGCTCATGACGGCTCCTGCGCCTGATGCGGTGCGCACAGCATGCCGCAGCACGCCGCTGCGCTCCATTCGTCAAGACCCGCGGTCCGGTCGCAGCAGGGCTTCGATCATGACCAGAGCGTAGCGACAGGCCACCGCGCGCACAAAGCGCGGGAAATCGATGTGCGCCGACTCATCTGCACGATCGGAAATGGTGCGCAGCACCACATACGGTGTGTCAAAGTCGTGGCAGACTTGGGCCACGGCGGCCCCCTCCATCTCAACGGCCAGCACGCCTGGCAAGTGATGGCGCAAGGTGTCGCAGTCAGCTGCCGCGTTGACAAACTGGTCCCCACTGGCAATGAGGCCACGATGGACGCGAGGCAACCCCAGGCCCAGCGAAGCGAGGTGCACATCCTTCAGCGGACCATTGACGCTCAAAGCCTGTGGGCTCAGGGCTTCAGACACCACCTCGTGGACGCGGGCAGTGAGGTCGACTGGAGGGTGCAGGTGGCTGACGCCCAGGCCGGGCAGTTCATAGCGGGGAAACAGCGGAGACGCGTCCATGTCGTGCTGCACGAGCGCATCGGCCACGACCACATCCCCCACCCTCACATCCGGTCCCAGGCCACCCGCCACGCCGGTGAAGATGATCTGGCGACACGCCATCTCGGTGAGCAACACGGTGGTGGTGGTGGCCGCAGCCACTTTGCCGATGCGCGACAGCACGGCCACGATGTCACGCCCTTGCAGATGACCCACCCAAAAGGTGCGGCCAGCCCGCTCGATCGCCTGGGCATCGGGCATGGCATCCAGCAAGGATTGGAGTTCTTCAGGCAGGGCGGCGATCACGCCAATGCGGCCAGGGGTCGACAACATGGAAAATGGCAGTTGACTGGAACCCCGCCATCATCGCTGCTTTCACGCCCGCGTGGCCTTTTGCCACCCATACCCTCATTTTTGACCGACAGGAATCGCCCATGTCCAACGCCCTTCAGTCTCTCCCCCTGGGTACGCCTTTGTCGCCCTCTGCCGCCCGCGTCATGCTGCTGGGTTCGGGCGAGTTGGGCAAGGAGGTGCTGATTGCCCTGCAGCGTCTGGGCGTCGAAACCATCGCGGTGGACCGCTATGACCACGCGCCGGGACAACAGGTGGCGCATCACGCCCGCACGATCACGATGAGTGACCCGGTGCAATTGCGTGCGCTGATTGAAGCCGAACGCCCGCATCTGGTGGTGCCCGAGATCGAGGCGATTGCCACGCCTGAGCTCGAAGAGTTGGAAGCCGCCGGCGTGGTGCGGGTGATCCCCACCGCACGCGCAGCCCGACTGACCATGGACCGCGAGGGCATCCGCCGGCTGGCCGCCGAGACGCTCGGCTTGCCGACCAGTCCCTACCGTTTCTGCGACTCTCTGGCCGAGTTGCAGGCGGCCATCGAGGGCAGCGACGGCCAGGCTGCCATTGGCTACCCCTGCATCGTCAAGCCGGTGATGAGCTCTTCGGGCAAAGGACAGAGCAAGATCGACACGCCCGCCGACGTGGCGGCTGCCTGGGACTACGCGATGGCCGGCGGGCGAGTGAGCCATGGTCGGGTCATTGTGGAAGGCTTCATCGATTTCGATTACGAGATCACGCAGCTGACCGTGCGCGCCGCAGGGCGTGACGCCTCATCGAACCAGGTCACGACGCATTTTTGCGAGCCGATCGGCCACCTGCAGGTCAGCGGAGATTACGTGGAGAGCTGGCAGCCTCATCCCATGAGCCCGGCCGCCTTGCAACGCGCCCGTGACATTGCCCGCGCCGTGACCGACAACCTGGGCGGACAGGGCCTGTTCGGGGTAGAGCTCTTCGTCAAGGGGGACATGGTGTGGTTCAGCGAAGTGAGCCCACGTCCACATGACACGGGGCTGGTCACGCTGAGCACCCAGACGCAAAGCGAGTTCGAATTGCACGCACGGGCCATCCTGGGGCTGCCCGTGGACACCACCTTGCGAGCACCTGGCGCCTCGGCGGTGATCTATGGCGGCGTGGACGCCCAGGACGTGGTGTTCGAGGGCGTGGCCGAAGCCCTGGCCGAAGTTGGCACCGATGTACGCCTGTTTGGCAAGCCTGAAAGCTTCGTGAAGCGACGCATGGGGGTGGCCCTGGCCACGGCCCATGACATCGATCAAGCCCGTGCCAAGGCCCGTCTGGCGGCCAGCCGGGTCCGCGTGAAAGCGGCGCAACCGGTGTGACGCTTCGGCCCTCAGGCCGGTTTCACGGGGGGCGAAGCCATGAAGTCGATGGTTTGCATCAAGGCGGGATCGATGGACCCAGCCTTGCTCAACAACGCAGCGATGTCGAGGATCTCGATCTCGGCGTAACGCAGGGCCAGCACGCGCTCGCGCTCCATGGCGCGCAAGAGCTTGTTGATGGTCTGGCGTGAGACACCCAGCATGCGCGCAAGGTAGGCCTGCGGCAAGCGCACATGGCGACGCGCCGCCCCTTGCGTGGCCTGGCCGAAATTGGTGACCGAGAACAACAGGCGACGCGCCAACTGCTGCTCCAGCGAGAGGCTGGCGTTGTCTTCCAGCGCAGTGAGCAGCAAGCGCAACTTGCCGCAGGCCAGCCGCGCCAGGTCACGCCAGTGCTGGGGATGCAGATCCAGCCAGGCTTCCAGCAAGGGACGTGAGACGACCAACACGGTCGAGGCGATGTCGGCCACGGCATCCTGGCTGCGCGGCAACTGGTCGATGAGGGCGATTTCACCAAACCAGTGATAGGGCTCGGCGTACAACATCAATCGGGGGCTCCCGTCGACCGGATTGACCGACCCCAGACGCAAGGCTCCCGCGACCACACAACACAGCGCCTCAGGCGGCCCGCCGCGGCTGAAAAGGCTCTCGCCGGCCTGCAAGTACACCAGACGCGACCGCGCCACCAGCGCCTCCTGGAATGCCGCAGGACAGCTGGCAAACCACAGGTGCGTCTGGAGAGCCGGCAAGAGGCTGGCGGGGGTGGGCTCCGAACGCGGTTTCATGGGGTGGTCATCGTTGATGAATCCGAGATTTTCGGACGAATTTCAGCCGAGTTAGATGGGGCACATCAAATTGTCTCGAAATTGACAAACATGCAAGGGAAAACCCCATACGATCCGCTGCGTAACGATTTGAACCCACTCAGCCCTCATGACGACCACACCAGCTGCCCACCCCGGTGCCATCCTGCGCACGCAGTTCATGGAGCCCTATGGTCTGTCGGCCAGCGGCTTGGCCATTCGCCTGCATGTGCCCGCCCCCCGCGTCAACGACATCGTGCGTGAGCGTCGCGGCATCAGCCCGGACTCGGCCTTGCGCCTGGCACGTTATTTCGGCACCACGCCGCAGTACTGGATGGACCTGCAAACCGCCTATGACCTGCGCGTGGCCGCCGAACTGGCGGGCGAGCAGATCCGACGTGAAGTGGCACCTGCGGACGCCATGCCCACCGCCTTGAAGGCTGCGTGATCGCCAGGGCCAACCTGACGGGCGACCGTGCCACGTCAGGTCATCGGCCTCACTGAAAAGCCACCTCGGCAAAGCTGCGCAGCTTGCGGCTGTGGAGTTGTCCGGCACGCTCGCTGCGCAAACGCTCGATGGCGCGCAGACCGATGCGCAGATGCTGATCGACCCGCTCGCGGTAGAACTGGTTGGCCATGCCCGGCAACTTGAGCTCACCGTGCAGCGGCTTGTCGCTCACACACAGCAAGGTGCCGTAGGGCACCCGAAAGCGAAAGCCGTTGGCCGCGATGGTGGCGCTTTCCATGTCCAGCGCCACGGCGCGGCTCTGACTGAAACGCCGCTCGGGCTCGCGCTGCGGCAGCAACTCCCAATTGCGGTTGTCGGTGGACGCCACCGTGCCGGTGCGCATGATGCGCTTGAGTTCGTAGCCATGCAACTGCGTCACATCGGCCACCGCGCCTTCCAGCGCCAACTGGATTTCAGCCAGCGGCGGAATCGGCACCCACAGCGGCAGGTCTTCGTCGAGCACATGGTCTTCACGGACGTAGCCGTGGGCCAGCACATAGTCCCCCAGTTGCTGCGAGTTGCGCAGGCCCGCACAGTGGCCCAGCATGATCCAGGCATGTGGACGCAGCACCGCGATGTGATCGGTGATGGTCTTGGCATTGGCCGGCCCCACCCCGATGTTGACCATGGTGATGCCACTGCGGTCCTTGCGCATCAGGTGGTAAGCGGGCATCTGCGGCAAACGAGGTGGCACCGCCCCCTGAGCGTCGATGACCTCGACAGCCTGCCCCACCCGGCGCGTGATGACGTTGCCTGGCTCGATGAACGCAATGCAATCGTCATCGTCGCGTGGATGGGCCGGATCGGGCGCACGGCGCATCAATTCGTGCCCCATGCGAACGAACTCGTCGATGTAGAACTGATAGTTCGTGAACAGCACGAAGTTCTGGAAGTGCTCGGGCGACGTGCCGGTGTAATGGCGCAGGCGGTGCAGTGAGTAGTCCACGCGCGGTGCGGTGAACAGCGCCAGCGGCCGAGGTGCGCCCCCCCGTCGCTCATAGGTGCCATTGGCGATGCCATCGTCCATCGAGGCCAGATCGGGCAGGTCAAACAGGTCACTCAACAGCAAGCGCCGCTCAGGCGTGAGACTGCCTTCCAAGTGCTGGTGTTCCCCCAGGCTGAAATGGATGGGGATCGGATCTCCACCCAACCCCACCTCCAGCGAGACACCGTGGTTGGCCAGCAGCAACTCGAACTGCACGCGGTAGTAGTCGGCGTACAGGTCGGGGCGGGTCAGCGTGGTCTCGTAAGTACCGGGGCCGGCCACAAAGCCATAGGACAGGCGCGAGTCGGCGCGGGCAACGGTGTCGGTGTGCACACGCACGAAGGGGTACTTGCCCCGCACGGGCTGGCGGAAATTTTCACCGGCCACGAAGCGCTGCAGCGACTGGCGCAGGTGCGCGATCTGGGCATCGTAGAGCTGGGTCACGTAGGCCAGGGCCGCATCGGCCTGGTCGAATCGCTGGGTGGGGAACTTCGGGGCAGCCATCTCAGGTCCTGACCAACAGTCAACGTGAAACCATTGTGCGCTGCATCACGGCGTCCGCGCCAGGGCGCAGGGCCCGCGGCGGGAGCGGCTGTCGTGTCCAGCCGACACCCCTTGCGTCTGGGCTGACAGTCAGGGCCGCACGCCCGTCTCGGGCGGCGCTTCGGTGACGAAAGCCACGCGTTGCAGGCCCGCTTGCTGGATCGCGCCGATGAGCTCGGCGACACGGCCGTAGGGCACGCTCTGGTCGGCACGCAACTGCACTTCGGTATCCGGGCGCTGGCTTGCCAGGGCACGGGCCCGGTCTGACAGCGCGGCCAGGGTGCTGGCTTGCTCGTCCAGGTACAGGCGGCCATCGGCACGCAAGGTGACTTGCATGGTGGCCGACGGTGCGGTGGTGACCGGGGCATCGGTCTGGGGGAGATCAAGCGGCAAGCGGGCCCCCAGCAGCGGCGCCGTGACCATGAAAATGATGAGCAGCACCAGCATGACGTCGATGAGCGGCGTCATGTTGATGTCGCTGAAGGGGCGTTGCCCCTGGGGGCGGGTCAGGCGGCCAAATGCCATGGTGACGGCACCTCAGTCGGGACGGACGAGCAAGGTGTCGCGCAGGTCGAGCGCAAAGCCTTCAAGGTCAGCCTCGCACGCAGCGATGCGTTTGCCAAACAGGTTGTAGGCGAGCACCGCAGGGATGGCCACCGCCAGGCCGGCAGCGGTCATGACAAGCGCCTCGCCCACGGGGCCGGCAATTTGATCCAGACCAGCCGAACCCGAGCGGCCGATGGCCTGCATGGCATGAAAGACGCCCCAGACCGTGCCGAACAGCCCCACAAAGGGAGAAACGGCGCCCACCGAGGCCAAGAGCACCTGCCCAGCCTGCAAGCGCAAGAGCACGCCTTGCAGGCTGTCTCGCAGCCGACGGGTGAGTTGTGCTTCGGGCATGGCACGGGTAGCCAAAGTGCCGGGGGCCTCGGGCACCTGCACTGCGTCAACCAAGGGCAGCAACACGCCGTCTCGGTCCAGCGTTTGCAGGGCAGAGCGGGCCGAGGCCAGGTCGGCGGCACGCCAGAAAGCCACGGTGCCGACCCGCAGGTCGCGACGCGCCCGCGCCAGCAGCCAGGCTTTCCAGAAGATGACGGCCCAGGTGCTGATGGACATCATCAGGAGCACCAGGGCCACCGCACGACCCACGGTGTCGGCTTGCTGCCAGAACGGTGCCAAAGCCTGCATGGGGCGCCCTCGCGAAGGTGGTGTTACTTGAGCCCCAGCACGTCGTCCATGCCGAACAGGCCATGCGGCTGGTGTGCCAGGAAGCGCACGGCACGCAAACTGCCCTGCGCATAGGTGGCGCGGCTGGAGGACTTGTGCGTGATCTCGATGCGCTCACCAATGCCGGCAAACAACACGGTGTGGTCACCCACGACGTCACCACCCCGGATGGTGGCAAAGCCGATGGTGGACGGATCGCGCTCACCGGTGACACCCTCACGGCCATACACGGCACATTCCTTGAGGTCGCGCCCGACGGCCTCGGCCACCACCTCGCCCATCTTCAGCGCCGTGCCGCTTGGGGCATCGACCTTGTGGCGGTGGTGCGCCTCGATGATCTCGATGTCGTAGCCCTCTTTGAGGGCCTTGGCCGCCTGTGCCAGCAGCTTGAAGACGACGTTGACGCCCACGGCCATGTTGGGGGCCATGACGATGGCGATGTCGCGCGCGGCGTCCTTGATTTCGGCCTTCTGCTCGTCGGTGAAGCCGGTGGTGCCGATCACCATGTTGACCCCGAGTTCGCGGCAGACACGCAAATGCGCCAAAGTGCCTTCGGGACGGGTGAAATCGATGAGGTACTTGGCGTTCTTCAGCCCCTCGCGCAGGTCCGGGGTGATGACGACACCGCTTTGCACCCCCAGGTAGGCGGTGGCATCGGCCCCCAGGGCCGGGCTGCCCGGGATGTCAAGGGCGCCGGCCAAGCGCGCGTCCGGCGCGTTCTGGATGGCTTCGATCAGCATGCGCCCCATGCGGCCCGATGCGCCCGCGATCGCGATGGCGTGGTGGGGGTGGCTGGTGGAGGGGGAAGCGGCGGTGCTCATGCGGGTTCTCGGTGAACGATCAGGAAAGGTCCCGTGGTACGGAACCTGAAGGACAAGACAAGAGACGGAGGCCTGCAGCAGGCTCAGCGGCTGCCGCCTTCCAGCGGCGGATAGGCGCGTGCCGCGCCCTGGGGAAGCTGGGCCACTGGCTGGGCCTGAGGCGGCGCGGGCAGCTTGGCAATCTGCTCGGGTGTCAGGTTGGCGGGTGGGTCCTTGCGATCCAGGGGCTTGGCGATGGAGGCGACGAATTCGTTCTCGGACGGCAGCTCGGCCGTATCGAAGCGGGCCACGACGTCGTTTTCAAAGAAAACGGTGATGGTGCGCTTCTGGTCGGCCACGCCTTGGCGACGGATGGTGAAGACATAGTCCCAGCGGTTCGCGTGGAAGGGATCCGCCAGCAAGGGGGTTCCGAGGATCTCGCGCACCTGCGCACGGCCCAAACCAGGCTGAATCAAGGCCATCACCTCCTGGGTGACGACGTTGCCCTGCACGACGTCGACGCGGTAGGGCTCCAGCAAGCCGAACAGGGTCTCGGGCTTGCTCCAGGACACGTTGCCCGTGCTGCCACAGGCGGTCAACAGCACGACGGGGGCCAAGGCAAGGAGGACTCGGCGAAGCGGGGTCTGCGTCATGGGGGAGGCTCGGTTCATACGAAAGGACACAAAAGGCGCACCAAGATGGCCCGACGGTTTCAAAGGTCGAAGCCATGTCGATATCATTGGGCATTCTAGCGGGGCCGCTCAGGAACTGCCCGCACGATGGAGCCCACCATGAATCACGCAGAAGAACTCAAGAGCAGCGGGCTCAAGGCCACCTTGCCCCGCATCAAGATCCTCGAGGTCTTTCAACAGGCCCAACAACGCCACATGACGGCCGAAGAGGTCTACAAGATCCTGCTCAACGATGGGTCGGACATCGGCTTGGCCACCGTGTACCGGGTGCTGATGCAGTTCGAGCAGGCCGGCCTGCTGTCGCGCAACCATTTCGAGGCCGGCAAGGCCGTGTTCGAACTCAACGAAGGGCAACACCACGACCATCTGGTGTGTGTGCACTGCGGTCGCGTCGAGGAGTTCTACGACGCCGAGATCGAGCGTCGCCAGCAACAGATCGCGGAAGAACGCGGCTACAAACTGCAGGACCATGCGCTGTCACTGTATGTGGTCTGCAACCGCCCGGAATGCCAGAGCAAGGGCGGCACCGGCGGTCACGTACACCACCACGGCTGAGGCGTCGCGCGGCCTGCCTCGCGCCGCGTTCAGAGCCCGCCGCGCTCCATGGCGCGCTGGTGGCGCTCGGTGAATTCCTTGTAGGTGTCGATGCCGCGCAGTTGCAGCACGGTGTTGCGCACGGCAGCCTCGACCAGCACAGCCAGGTTGCGCCCAGCATCCACCGCGATCACGGCCTTGCGCACGGCCACCCCCATCACCTCTTCGTACAGGGGCTCGTAGGGCAGACGCTCGAACTCGCGCTCCATGGTCTCCTTGCGTACCAGGTGCACGATGAGTTTGAGCCGCATCTTGCGACGCACGGCGGTTTCGCCAAAAATCGCCTTGATGTCGAGCAGGCCGATGCCGCGCACTTCGAGCAGGTTCTGCAGCAGTTCGGGGCAGCGGCCTTCGATGGCGGTGCGTGAGACGCGGTACAGGTCGACGGCATCGTCGGCCACCAGGCCGTGACCGCGTGAAATGAGCTCCAGACCCAGTTCGCTCTTGCCCAGGCCGGACTCACCGGTGAGCATGACGCCCAGCCCCAGGATGTCCATGAACACCCCGTGACGGGTGATGCGCTCGGCGAAATGGTGTGTGAGGTAGCCGCGCAGCACGTCGATGACGTGACCGGCCGGTTCTTGCGTGACGAACAGCGGGATGCCCGCGCGGCCACACATGGCCATCAGCTTGTCGGAAGGCGCCTCGCCATCGGCGACGACCACGACGGGAGGCTCCAGGGTCACGATGCGCTGGATGCGGCGTTCCTGGTCTTCGGGGGTGGCATTCGAGAAGTACGCGGTTTCGCGTCGGCCGACGATCTGCACCCGGTAGGGGTGGATGTAGTTGAGGTAACCCACCAGATCCGCCGCCGACTGGGCGAACTGCACGGCCGCTTCATCGAACCGGCGCTCGGGGTGGGCGTGTCCGGCCACCCATTCCCAGTGCAAAGCCGCACGGTTGGCTTCGAACAGCGCCTCGGCGCTGATGATGGCAAGGTCTTTGAGGCTCACGGGCATATGGTTGGGGGGCGTCCTTCTCGGAACCTCATGATGCCGCAACCGCGAACCCGCAGCTGCGTCAGGCTACCGATTTGAGGGGCTGCCAGCGTTCAATGAGGCCATGCACCTCGGCGGCATCGGCCTCGGCGCGCAAGCGCTCACGCAGTTCACGGTTGGAGAGCATCTCTGCGATCTCGGAGAGGATCTCGAGGTGGCTCTGGGTGGCTGCCTCGGGCACCAGCAGGAATATCAGCAGGTTGACGGGTTCGTCGTCCGGCGCATCGAAGGGAATCGGGTGGCTCAGGCGGATGACCGCTGCCAGGGGGTGTTTCAGTCCCTTGATGCGGCCATGCGGGATCGCCACGCCATGCCCCAGTCCCGTGGACCCCAGGCGCTCCCGCGCAAAGAGGTTGTCCGTGACCGTGGCCCGCGCGATGGCATGCTGGTTCTCAAAGAGCAGGCCTGCCGCTTCGAAGACGCGCTTCTTGCTCGTGGCGTCCACGTCCACCAGCACCTGGCTGACGGGAAGGATGGCGGAAAGACGGTTCATCTGAGTACAAGCAGGCTGGGCAGCAAAGGCCTTGCCCCGACGACGGGGAGGGGTGAGCGGCGGATTATAGGAAAAAGTGAACCCCTTGGCGGGCAATTGTGCGCCGAATGCTGCGCCGCAGCAAGGGGCGCACCCACCCCGGCCTGGCACCCCATGAAAAACGGCCCCAGAGGGGCCGTCAACTTGGTGCTCACCTGCGCTGGCGACCCGCAATCAGGTCGCACCAAGCACACTGCTCGCCACGCGGTCGTCCGCGCGCTTATTGCATGGCATCCATTCCAAGGTCATGGTGCTTGATGGATTCGTGGTGGTGATCCTGGGTACGTTCCTTGTGACGACAAACCTGGCGATCCAGCTTGTCCATCAGTTGATCAATGGCGGCATACAGGTCTTCGTGGGCGTTCTCCACGAAAATGTCCTTGCCTTTGACATGCAGGTTCACTTCAGCCTTCTGGCGACGTTCCTTTTCCTTTTGTTTCTCCACGGACAGGATGACGTTCACATCGACAACCTGATCGAAATGACGGGTCACTCTCTCCAGCTTGGTCATGACGTACTCGCGCAGGGCTGGAGTCACTTCAAGATGGTGGCCACTGATCGTCAAATTCATACTGCCTCCTTTCGAGAGCAGGGGGTGTTGAAAACAACCGGCTGACTGTGCACCTGAGCGGTGCATAAAGTGCCACCCGGGAATCCAGTGTGCCCATCTCCAAGCCTGATGACAAGGGCGTGACATGGGGGTTTGTCTGGATCACGCGCCCTGGAGGGAGAAAAGATTTTGTCTGTTGAGACAGGTCAATCGAAGCGCGGCGAAGGCCTGACAATAGCGGCCCATGAGCACACCTGATGTTGGCAACTCGCCTCTGGGGCGCACGCCTGTGGCCCCGACTCCGGCCGGATGGGCGTGGGCGCTGCTGGCCGTTGTGGCCCCGACGCTGATTGCCGCCCACGACCCGCCTTCCGTGACCTTTTACAACCAGGCGCTGGCCGTGCTGGGCTGGGGCTTGTGGCTAGCATGGATGGGCGGCTCGCCGCTGGCCGTGCCCACCACCGCCACGCGCGGCCAGGCTGCTGGCTGGGGCCTGACTGGCATGCTGGGCGCCTTGGCACTGGCAGCCTTCGGCGCCAGTGTGTTCGGCACGCTGCCGGTGGGCTTGAGCTTGATGGGCGGCGGCATGAGCTTGGCCGCCTTGCTGGCCCTGCGCAGCGGTTGGGCACAAGGACAAGCGGCCTGCCGCGACACGATGGCCGAACTGTTCTTCGGTGCGCTGGCCGTGGCCGGCGGCGTGGGTCTGCTGCTGGCTGCTGTGCAGGTGTTCATGCCCGAATGGGCCGATGGCACGCTGATCGCCCGACCCAATATGGCCGGCCGTGCGGTCGGCAATCTGCGCCAGCCCAATCACTTCAGCACCTTGCTGGTGTTTGCCTCGGCCGGTTTTGCCTGGCTGGGTGCACGCCAGCGTTTGCGCCCAGCGCTGGCCGCACTGGGCGTGGCGTTGTGCATTGCGGGCATCGTGTGGACCGCGTCGCGCACCGGCATGGTGGCCATGGTGTTCCTGAGCGCCTGGGGCCTGCTCGACCGACGCCTGCCTCGTGTGCTGCGCCTGACCTTGGCTGCGGCACCACTGGTGTACGCCGCCTGGTGGGGCGGCATGTGGTGGCTGTCCCATGCCGACCGAACGGTGGCCTTTGCGGGCGAGGCACGGTTGCACGATGGCAGCGACATTTCGTCGTCGCGCTTCAAGATCTGGGCCAATGTGCTGAGCCTGATTCAACAACACCCATGGTGGGGCGTGGGCTACGGGGAGTTCAACCTGGCTTGGACCTTGACGCCGTTTCCAGATCGGCCGCTGGCCTTTTTCGACCACACCCATAACGTGGTCCTGCAATGGGCCGTGGAGTTGGGCATTCCGGCGGCCATCGTGCTGAGCCTGTTGGCGCTATGGGGCTGGTGGGCGCTGGTGCGCCCCGGCACCGGCAGCGAACGGCGTAGCGGCGAGCCCGCGACCGTGGGCGCCGCGGCCGTGATCGTGACGACGGCAGGCCTGCACAGTTTGCTGGAGTACCCGCTGTGGTACAGCTACTTCCTGCTGCCCACGGCGTTTGCATGGGGGCTCGGGCTGGGGGCACGGGAGGGGGTGGGCACCGCCGTTTCGGTCTCCCGCCTGCCGCGCTGGCGGACCGCTGGCGGCGTGGTGATGGCCGTGATGGCCCTGTGGTGTGCGCTGGACTACCAGGCCGCCGCCAACATCTACGCACCCCGCCCCGGAGCCTCGACGCTGGAGCGCCGCATTGCCTTTGCCAAACCCATGCCTTGGTGGGGCTACCAGGCGGACTACGCCGATGTGACCGTGGGAGGGGATGACGAGCCCAGCCGCCCCCCGCAGGCCTTCCGCCGCACACTGCACAACCTGCTGGACGCCCGCCTGATGATGGCCTATGCCCGGTCTTTGGCCGAGCATGGCGAGGTCGACAAGGCGCGCTTCGTCGTGGCTCGCCTCAAGGAGTTCCGCAATGGGTCGGCCAAGGCTTTCTTCGCGGCTTGCGAGCGTCCGCCAGCAGCAGCAGGCACGGCGCCGTTCCAATGTGCGCCGCCCCAGCGGCATTACCCCTGGCGCACGTTGTTGCCCTGATGGCGGGCAGATGGCCGCACAGGTGGCGATCGCGCCTCAAGCCGCCTGCCAGTGCCCGGACTTGCCGCCCTGCTTTTCCAGCAGCCGCACGTCGGTGATGACCATGCCTTTTTCAGCGGCCTTGCACATGTCGTAAATGGTGAGCAGGCCCACCTGCACGGCGGTGAGGGCCTCCATCTCGACGCCCGTGGGGCCCACGGTCTGTACGGTTGCGCGGCACGTGACCGCACTGGCGGCCTCGTCCAGCTCAAACTCAACGGCCACCTTGGACAGCGCCAGCGGGTGGCACAGTGGAATGAGGTCGGCGGTGCGCTTGGCACCCTGGATGGCGGCGATGCGCGCCACACCGAGCACATCGCCTTTGCCGGCACGGCCTTCCGCGATCAGGGCGAGCGTGCTGGGCAGCATCACGATGCGGCCTTGCGCCACCGCCACGCGCACGGTGGCGGGCTTGGCAGACACGTCCACCATGTGGGCCTGGCCCTGGGGATCGAAATGGGTCAACTCGGTCATGGGTGGCGAACAGCAAAGCTGCGTAAAGACAGTCAGGAAACCGAACTTTGAGACGCCCTGAGGCTCTCAAGGCCGTGGCTTCGCAGCATACTGCACCGTTCCATTCGAGTTTTGCGTTCATGGTCCTGCCCCCCATCCTGACTGGCTGCACCAGCCGGCCCTGCAGCCCGCATGCCCGCTCGCGTACCGCGCGGCGCTGGGCCCTGGCCGTGGCCGTGGCGTGGTGTGCCGCCCCGCTGAGCACCGGTGCCCTGGCCGACAGCCCCACCGTCCCGGCGGCGCCCGTGACCTTGCCTGCCCTGGGTGACTCGGTAGGACAAGACCTGTCAGCTCGGGCCGAGCGTCGGCTGGGTGACCGCATCATGCGCGCCATCCGCGGCGACCCGGCTGTGATCGACGATCCCTTGCTGCTGGAGTACGTGCAAGCGTTGTGGGGCGACTTGCTGAGCGCGGCACGGCAGCGGGGAGAGATCGGCCCGGATCTGGAAGACAGTCACGCGTGGGAACCCTTCCTGGTGCGAGACAAGTCGGTGAACGCGTTTGCGTTGCCGGGGGGCTACATCGGCGTCCACCTGGGTCTGATGGCGATGACCACGACAACCGACGAGCTGGCCTCGGTGCTGGCGCACGAGTTGTCGCACGTGACCCAACGGCACATTGCCCGCATGATGGGGCAGCAGGCGCGCAACTCGTGGATGAGCATGGCCTCGATGGTGCTGGGCATCTTGGCGGCCAGCCGCAACCCGGCGGCCGCACAGGCGCTGATTTATGGTGGGCAGGCCGCCACCATCCAGGGACAGTTGAATTTTTCGCGCGACATGGAGCGCGAGGCCGACCGCGTGGGTTTCACGGTGCTGTCCGAGGCAGGCTTCGAGCCCGGTGGCATGGCGCGCATGTTCGAACACCTGCAACAGGCCTCGCGCCTCAATGACGACGGCAGCTTCCCCTACCTGCGCACCCACCCGCTGACCAGTGAGCGCATTGGGGAGGCACGTGCCCGCATGGGGCTGGATGGCTGGACCCAGGCCCTGCGAGCTCAACCCTCGGAGCACCAGCGTGCGGCCTGGCATGCGCTGATGTCTGCCCGCTCGCAGGTGCTGATGGACCCGCGCAGCGACGCCCTGCACCGGCTGAGCAACCTGACCCGCGCCGAGGAGGCGCGCCCCTTGGCGCAGGTGCGTCTGCACTACACGGTTGCGCTGGCCAAACAGCGCATCGGGCAAGTGAGTGGCGCGGCGGCGGCGATGACTCAGGCACGCCAGGCAGCCTTGAGCTTGCCGGCGGCCCAGCAGCCGCTGGTGTGGCGCATCCTGACACTGAGCGAATCAGAAGGCCTGCTGGAGGCACAGCGCCCCGCCGAAGCTGCCGCCACGCTGATGCGCCCCGCCCCCCCATCCCCCGTCACGGCGCCACAGGCTGGCCGCCCGGAGTTGCTGCTGCATGCTCGACTGGCGCTGGCACAACCGGACGGCACCAGTCAGGTCGACGGATGGCGTGACGCCGCCAATCGGCTACAGACCCACGTCAGCACGCACCCGCAAGATGCCGCGGCCTGGGCACTGCTGTCCGAGCTGTGGCGTCGATTGGAGCAGCCCTTGCGCGCGATCCGCGCCGATGCCGAAGCCACGGCCGCGCTGGGGGACCTGCCGGGCGCCATTGAGCGGATTCAGGGCGCCCATCAGCGCTTCCGGCGTCCGGATGCGGCCGACGTGATCGAGCTCAGCGTGATGGACGCACGACTGAAGGCGTGGCAGCGTCAACAGCGCGATGACCTGCGCGACGAACGCTAAACCACTTTCCCCGCATGGTCTTGCCATAATTGCGAATGATTCGCATTAACATGGCAACAAGCGCGAACGAGGTCACCTTGTCCGCGCCAGCGACACCAGCCATGGTGTAGGTGGGGTGTGGGGCTCCACCTTCTTTTCCTTCACCGCCAAGGGGCCTGCCTCTTGGCGGTATTTTTTTGGGGTCTCGTGTCGCCTGCCGACGGACATCCTTCATCTTCGGTATCATCCACGCTGACCGAAGGGGGAGTAGCACCACGCACCAGCGCGGGTGTCGCCTCGTCAGCACGTTGGGAGCCCGTCCAGGCCACCCATCCGGGGCACACGACAGACGCCCGTCTGTTTTGCAAGACCTTTCGGCGCTTCATGCAAGCGGTCCATGGTGGGCCGCCCATGTTCGTGCCGACTGGAGACTTTCATGCATACCCTGGCGCCCATGTGGCTGTGGTCCGTTTTCATTGTGTTTGTCTTGCTGGCCTTGTTCGTGGACTTCGTGGTCCTGAAAAAACAAGGCGCTCATGACGTCACCGTGCCCGAGGCGATTCGCTGGTCGGCCATCTGGGTGGCGCTGAGCTTTGCCTTCAACGGCCTGCTGTGGTGGGCCTTCATGCAAGAGCAAGGTGCCGCCGTGGCCAACACCAAAGCGCTGGAGTTCCTCACCGGCTACCTCATCGAGAAGTCGCTGGCGGTCGACAACATCTTTGTCTTCCTGATGATCTTCACCTACTTCTCGGTGCCCTCGGCTTACCAGAAACGGGTGCTGATGATCGGCATCATCGGCGCCATCGTGTTGCGCACGGTGATGATCCTGGTGGGTGGCTGGCTGATTTCGCAGTTCCACTGGATCCTGTATGTGTTCGGCGCCTTCCTGGTGCTGACCGGCGTCAAGATGTGGTGGGCGGCCGACCAGGAGCCCGACTTGGAAGACAACCCGGCCTTGAAGATCCTGCGCAAGGTGATGCCGGTGAGCAAGCACTTTGACGGCGAGCGCTTCTGGACCGTGCAGAACGGCGTGCGCATCGCCACCCCGCTGTTGCTGGTGGTGGCCCTGGTGGGCTTCACCGATGTGATCTTTGCCGTGGACTCGATCCCCGCCATTTACGCCATCACGTCCGACCCCTTCATTGTGCTGACGTCGAACATCTTCGCCATCCTGGGGCTGCGCGCGATGTTCTTCCTGCTGGCCGCAATGGCCGCCAAGTTCCACCTGTTGAACTATGGCCTGGCCGTGATCCTGGTCTTCATCGGCACGAAGATGCTGCTGATCGACCTCTACAAGATCCCGGTCCTGGTGTCGCTGGGCGTCGTCATTGGCATCCTGATCATCACGATGGTCTGGAGCGTGAAGACCGCGCCGAAGATTGGCGGCAGCAAGACCGTCGAGCTGTGAGGATGCAGACCAGACGAGAATAATTCTCGTTACAATGGTCGGATTGGTTTCTATCGGCCACGCGCGTCTGACGCGTGGTCGCATGCCGTCTGCCCATGTCTGCTCACACCTTCGCCGCGGCCACCGGGCCACTGAGCCAGTTGCCATTGCACCGTCGGGCCACCGTCACCGAGGTGACGCCTCCCGAACACAGCCCTGAATGGGGGCGCTTGCTGGCTGAAATTGGCTTCATGCCCGGCGAGCAAGTGCAGATCATGGCGCGGGCCATGCCCGGGGGCGATCCACTGGTGGTGCGGGTGGGAGACTCCACCTTTGCCCTGCGTCGCGCCGAGGCCGACTGCATCGGCGTGCGCGTGGACGATCCGAAAGTCGCCTCATGAAAGAGTCTGTCGTTCACGTGCACCGCGGGGGGCCGCTGGTTGCCCTGGTCGGGAACCCCAATTGCGGCAAAACCGCCCTTTTCAACCGCCTGACGGGCAGTCATCAGAAGGTGGCCAACTATGCCGGGGTGACGGTCGAGCGCAAGGAAGGCCGCCTGGTGACACCGGCCGGCAAGACCTTGCGTTTGCTGGACCTGCCAGGCGCCTACAGCCTGCACCCACGGTCGCTGGACGAGTCGGTGACCGTGAATGTGCTCAATGGCCACGCGAAGGGTGAGAAGCGCCCGGATCTGGTGGTCTGCGTGGTGGACGCCACCCACCTGCGACGCAATCTGCGCCTGGTGCTGGCCGTCAAGCGCCTTGGGTTGCCTTGCGTGGTGGCCCTGAACATGGTGGACTTGGCCCAACGCCGTGGCCTGGACATCGACCCCGACGCCCTGAGCGAGGCTTTGGGCGTGCCGGTGGTGAAGACGGTGGCGGTGCACGCCCAAGGTGCCGTTGCGCTGAGCCAGTTGCTCGATGACGCCCGCATCTGGGGTCGAACCACGACGGACACGGCCGGCGCCGCCCTTGTCGGCCAGCCTGCACCGCCAGCAACGGCCGCGCCAGCCACACCCGAAGCCGACTCGCGAGGCGACCATGAAGCCGTGCGCAGCATCCTGCAAGGGCTGGGTTTGGACACCAGCGTGCCTCACCTCCTGAGCGACCGGATCGATCGGGTGGTGCTGCACCCGATCGCCGGCCCCCTGTTGCTGGCGGCCGTGCTGTTCCTGGTGTTCCAGGCGGTGTTTGCCTGGGCCGAAACCCCGATGAGCTGGATCGAGGCGGCCACGTCCTGGCTGGGCACCGGCTTGGGCGCCCTGCTGCCGGAAGGATGGCTGCGCAGCCTGGTGGTCGATGGCCTGGTGGCCGGCCTCGGCGGCGTGGTGGTCTTCCTGCCTCAAATCCTGATCCTGTTTTTCTTCATCCTGATTCTCGAAGAGTCAGGGTATCTGCCACGCGCGGCCTTCCTGCTGGACCGCCTGATGGGCGCTGTGGGCTTGTCGGGGCGCTCCTTCATCCCCCTGTTGTCGAGCTTTGCCTGCGCGATTCCGGGGATCATGGCCGCGCGCACCATCGCCAACCCGAGAGACCGCATCGTCACGATCCTGATCGCGCCGCTGATGACCTGCTCCGCGCGCTTGCCGGTGTATGCGCTGTTGATCGGCGCGTTTGTGCCTGCTCGCGAGGTGGCGGGGGGCCTGTCTTTACAGGGTCTGGTGTTGTTCAGCCTGTATGTGGCCGGCATTGCCGGCGCCATGGCGGTGGCCTGGGTGCTCAAGCAGTTCACCACCAAGGGACAGGTGCGCAGCCTGATGATGGAGCTGCCCAATTACCACTGGCCGAACCCGCGCAACATCGCCCTGGGACTGTGGCAACGCGTGCAGATTTTCATGCGCCGCGTGGGGGGCATCATCCTGACGCTGACCGTGTTGCTGTGGTTCCTGTCGAGCTTCCCCGCCCCGCCCACAGGCGCGACAGGACCTGCGATCGAGTACAGCCTGGCCGGGATGCTGGGCCGAGCGCTGGCTGTGGTGTTCGAACCGATCGGTTTCAACTGGCAGATCAGCATCGCCCTGGTGCCAGGTCTGGCGGCCCGCGAGGTGGCGGTCAGTGCGCTGGGCACGGTGTATGCGCTGTCAGCCGTGGCCGATGACGCCAGCGATGCCCTCATCCCCATCCTGCAGCAGGACTGGTCCCTGGCCACGGCACTGTCGCTGCTGGCCTGGTATGTGTTCGCACCGATGTGCCTGAGCACACTGGCCACCATCAAGCGAGAAACAGGTGGCTGGAAGATGGCGCTGATCGCCGCAGGCTACCTGTTCGCCCTGGCCTATGCCGCATCGTTCGTGACCTATCGCGTGGCCTTGATGCTGGGTGACTGAGCGCGGCAAGACGTGCATGAATACAACGCTCCGCTTTACTTCGTAATTGCGAATCGTTATCATTTGTTATTGATTTCAATCAAGGGCACCCTCTTGGTGCATCTCATCCGTCTTCCGCGCTTTCATTCAGATCTCTCATCTTTCAACGCCTCATGACGACCTCCAACCTGAAACGCCCGCGCAGCCTGCGCATCGCGCCCACCGCCGCCGCCACGCCTTTCGCGCGCACGACCCTGGCCCTGGGTGCCTCGACAGCCCTGTTGATGCCTGCACTGACCTCGGCTCAGGAAGTGGTGGAAGTCAAGCCGGTGAGCATCACCGTGCGCGCCCCCGATCACAACCCGCATGGTGAGCCCGGTGCCGCCTACAAGGCCAAGACGTCCGGCGACGAGCGCCGCGTGAAGCCACTGGCCGAAACGCCCGCCACGATCACGGTGCTGACGCAGCAACAGTTGCTGGACACCGGCCGCACGGACTTGCGCGAGATCCTGCGCACGCAACCCGGCATCACGCTGGGCACCGGTGAGAACGGCAACGCCTTTGGCGACCGCTACATCATCCGCGGCCAGGAGGCCCGCTCCGACGTGTTCGTGGACGGCCTGCGCGACCCAGGCATGACCGTGCGCGAATCCTTCGCCACCGAGCAAGTGGAAATCACCAAGGGACCCAGCGCGACCTTCGCAGGCCGTGGCGCCACCGGCGGCGCCGTGAACTCCATCACCAAGCAGGCCACCACCGATGCGGACTTCACGAAGTTGTCGGCCGGTGTGGGCACCGATGACTTCTACCGCGTCACGCTGGATGCCAACCACGCCTTCAGTGACGACACCGCCTTGCGCGTGAACCTGTTGAAGGCCTACCAGGAAGTGCCAGACCGCGGCCCGGCCGACCGGGAACGCCAAGGGGTCGCCCTGTCGCTGCACCACAAGTTGACAGACAAGCTCAACGTCACGGCCGACTACTACCACATGGAGGGTGAAGACAAGCCGGACCTGGGGTCGTGGATGGTGGGCTCGCCAGCGTCCGCGGCGAAGGTGGTCAAGAACCCACCCGTCTATGTGCAAGACACCGATTACCTGCGCTCCAACATCGACACCTACACGGTGCGGCTGAATTACCAGCACGATGACGACACGAAGCTGAGCAACCTGACCCGGTATGGCACGACCCGCAATCGTTACCTCGTGACCGGTGCGCGCGCCTCCACCTATGTGAACGACGATGGTGAGGCCGCCCTGGCTCGCCTGAGCAACCATGCCGGCGGTCAGGATGTCGCCTACTTCGCCAACCAGACCAACCTGTTCTTGAACCGCGACATCGCGGGCATGAAGCACAACATGATCTTCAGCCTGGAGCTGTCGGATCACCTGGTGCGCAACGGCCAGTTCACGGTCACCCCTCTGAGCAGCGGCAATTGCGGCTCGGCCACCACCTGGTGCGTCTTTGAAGATGGCCAAGGCGACGCCTACCTGCGCCAGGCCACACGCACGGGCACCCGCAGCCTGTGGAAGAACAAGACCATTGGCGTCTCGGCCATGGATGCCGTGGATGTGACCGACAAGTGGACCGTGTTCGGTGGCGTGCGCATCGACCGGATCGATTACAGCAACGAAAACGGCGGCCTGCGCTACGCGCTTCACGACAACCTGACCAATTACCAGCTCGGCACCACCTACAAGTTCCTGCCCAACGCGAACGTTTACCTGAACTACAGCACCGGCAGCGACTTCAACGGCGGCGAGTCGGATGTGACCAGCTGCGGCTACGGTGGTCTGTGCCTGCCCAGTGGCACCACCAACGACGAGAAGCTGGATTACTTCTCCAACTTCAGCAGCCCGGAGAAGTCCCGGAACATCGAGTTGGGCACCAAGTGGGACCTGATGGGCGGCAAGCTGCTGGCCACCGCAGCCGTGTTCCGCGTCACCAAGTCTGACGTGATGGAGCAGGCCACGCTGGACAACTACTCGCAAGAAGGCGCACTGAACACCGGCAAGTACCGCGTGCAAGGCTACGAACTGGGTCTGAGCGGCAACATCACCAGCAAGCTCAGCGCCCATGCTGGCTATGCCCGCCTGAACTCAGAGCTGTTGCAGTCGCTGAACGCGGCCAACGTCGGCAAGGAAATGGCCAACATCGCGCGGCACAGCGCCTCGGTGCTGCTGAGCTACAAGCTGACGCCCAAGTTCACCTTTGGCGGCACCTACACCTACCAAAGCAGCAAGTTCGCGGGCAGCCCTGAATCGGTGTCCAACGATCGCAAACTGCCGGGCTATGGTTTGGTCGACCTCTTCGCCAGCTACAAGTTCAACCGCAACCTGAGTGCACGGGTGAACATCGGCAACGTGTTTGACAAGGAACACTACACCGCCGCCTACACCTCAGGCACATTTGCCTACCTGGGCGATGCCCGCAATGTTCGCGCGACGCTGAATTACGATTTCTGACGCATCGACGCGCACACCAGGCCGGATCTTGTGTCCGGCCTTTTTCCGTTGGTCTTTCCGTGCGCACGCCACCATGCCAAACGCCTTGAATCAGATCCCCGACGGCCTGTATGCCGCGCAAGACTACGAGCGCTTGGCCCCGGAGTTCATCGAACCGTCCACCTGGCACTACATCCAGGGTGGCAGCGGACAAGAGCTGACGCTGCAGGCCAATCAAGACGCCTTGGCACGCCTGCGCCTGCAACCACGTCTGCTGCGCCCGCTCGCGCATGGGCATACCCGCCTGACACTGTTGGGACAGCCCCGACGGCACCCCATCTTGCTGGCCCCGGTGGCTTACCAGCGGCTGGTGCACCCTCTGGGCGAGTTGGCCACGGCTCAGGGCGCCCACGCCATGGATGCCGGGATGATCGTCAGCACCTTGTCCTCGACCCTGCTGGAGGACATCGCCCCGCTCACCCATGACAAGTGGTTCCAGCTGTACTTTCAACCGAACCGCCAGGTCACGCTGGATCTGATCCGGCGTGCGGAACACGCGCAGTACCAGGCCCTCGTGGTGACCCTGGACGCCACGATCAAGAGCCCAAGTGGACGGGCCTTGCGCAGCGGCTTTGTCATGCCCGATGCCGTCCGCCATGTGAACCTCGATCGTTATCCGACGCCGACGTCTCGCCCACTGCAGCATGGCGACAGCATGGTGTTCCAAGGGATCATGGCCGACGCCCCCACCTGGGACGATCTGCGCTGGTTGCAAACGCAAACGCAGCTGCCGATCGTGGTCAAAGGCGTTCAGCACCCCGCGGATGCGCGCGTCTTGCAAGAGATGGGCATCGCCGCGCAAGTGGTCTCCAACCATGGCGGACGTGCGCTGGATGGTGCCCCTGCCAGCATCACCGTGCTGCCGTCCATTCGCGCCGCGGTCGGGCCCGACTATCCACTCCTGCTGGACAGCGGCATCCGCAGCGGCCAGGACATCTTCAAAGCCCTGGCCCTGGGTGCCAATGCCGTGCTGATTGGCCGACTGCAGGTGTACGCACTCGCTGTGGCAGGCGCCTTGGGTGTGGCGCACATGCTGCGCACCCTGCATGAAGAGCTGGAGTTGTGCATGGCCCAGGCAGGCTGCGCCACGCTGACCGACATCAGCCCCGACATCCTTTTTGACTCCGCCAGCAAGGCATCACCATGTTGATTTCCATCGAACAGGTCCTGAGCAAGGACGAGGTCCGTCACTTCCGCGCTCAGCTTGACCAGGCATCGTGGCAAGACGGCGGTCAGACGGCGGGCACCCTGGCGCGCAGCGTCAAACAGAACCAGCAACTGGCAGATGGCTCGGACACGGCCGTGCAACTGGGCGAGCACATCCTGCGTCGCCTGGCAGCGACCCCCCTGTTCATCTCCGCCGCCCTGCCCAAGAAGATCTACCCCCCCAAGTTCAATCGCTACGCCGACGGTGGCACCTACGGCGCCCATGTCGACAGTGCAGTGATGCAGGTGCCAGGCACCCAGATCACGGTGCGCAGCGACCTCTCCGCCACCCTGTTTCTGGCCGAACCGGATGAATACGACGGCGGCGAGCTGGAAATTGAAGGCCCGTTCGGCGTGCAAGCGGTGAAGCTGGCGGCCGGCGACATGGTGCTCTACCCCTCTTCCAGCCTTCATCGGGTCACACCCGTCACGCGCGGCGCACGCGTGGCCTCGTTCTTCTGGATCGAAAGCATGGTGGGCGACGAAGGTGAACGCACCCTGCTGTTTGACCTCGACCAGGCCATCCAGGGCCTCACACCACGGACCGCCCCCGACGACCCCCAGTTGCTCAAGCTGACCGGCGTTTATCACAACCTGCTGCGCCGCTGGGCCAGCACCTGATGCATCGTCCCCCACCGCCCCACACGACACACACCATGATGAAACCACTGCTCCTCTCGCTCTCCCTGCTCGCAGCCAGCATGGGCGCCATGGCCAAGGATCAGGTTTTGAACCTGTACTCGGCACGCCACTATCAAACCGATGAAGCGCTGTACAGCAACTTCACCAAGCAGACCGGCATCAAGATCAACAGGCTGGATGGTCGTGCGGAAGAGTTGCTGGAACGCATCCGCAATGAAGGCGCCAACAGCCCTGCAGACGTCCTGATCACCGTCGACGCTGCCAACCTGGCCGTGGCCGATGCGTGGGGCGTCTTCGCGCCTGTCAAATCCAAGTTACTGGAAGCACGCATTCCAGCTCACCTGCGGTCGGCGACATGGTTTGCGTTTTCCACACGCGCCCGCGTGATCATCTACAACCGCAAGCTGCTCAAGCCCACCGACGTCGCCACCTACGAGTCCCTCGCCGACCCCAAACTGAAGGGACTGGTGTGCAGCCGCTCGGGCAACCACCCCTACAACCTGTCTCTGGTGGCTGCACTGGTGGCGCACAACGGCGAGGCCAAGACGGAACAATGGGCCAAGGGCGTGGTCGCCAACTTCGCAACCCCACCACGTGGCGGTGACAACGATCAGATCAAGTCGGTGGCCAGTGGTGAGTGCGGTGTGGCCGTGTCCAACACCTACTACCTGGCGCGCTTTCTCAATTCAGAGCGCGTGGAAGAACGCAATCTGATCAAGCGCCTGGGCATCGTCATGCCGAACCAGAGCAGCTATGGCACCCACGTCAATGTCTCGGGCGCCGGTGTGGTCAAGACCTCCAAGAACAAGGAAGCGGCCGTTCGCTTCCTGGAGTACCTGGCCAGCGATGAGGCCCAACGCTATCTGGCCGAAGGCAACAACGAATGGCCTGCCGTGCCCGGGGTCAAGATCGACAACGAGGGGCTGGAAGACCTCGGCACCTTCAAGGCCGACACCCTGCCGCTGAGCGTGCTGTCCAGCCAGCTGGTCCCGGCGCAGAAACTGCTGGATCGCGCCGGCTACCGCTGATCCCTCAGGAGACGGCCCGCAAGCGTGTGGGGCGTTTCTTGCGCCCCAGCCCCATCTGCTTGAACACGGTCTTGAGAAAGACCCACAACGCACTCTCGTTCGGCCGTGGTGCCTCGCCACGCCCGATGCGCTTGAGTTGCCCTGTGTACCAGCTCACCTCCATCAGCCCCATGCGGTCGATCGGGGGAATGCCCGTCTTGATCGGGCGCACCTGCTCACGGGGCGCCTGCCCACTCAACAGACGGTTGGCCACGTCGGGCTCGATGGCCAGGGCCCGCGCCAGGCCGACCATGTCCACCGCCCCAGAGGTGAGGGCCGCCGCCATGCCTTCCAGCGACCGAAAGCCCCCCGTCACCACCAGCGGCACCGACACCGCCTGGCGGGCCTTCTCGGCAAACGCGAGGAAGTAGGCCTCGCGTTGGCGGGTGCTCTCCTTCACCGGCGCCCCAGCCGTCTTCACACCCGTCATGGCCGGTGCCTCATAGGTGCCGCCGGAAATCTCGATCAGGTCGATGCCCGCCTGCGCCAAGGCGCGGATGGTGTCGAGCGACTCCTCTTCGGTGAAGCCGCCACGCTGAAAATCGGCCGAATTGAGCTTGATGCCAATCGGGAAGTCAGGCCCGACCGCATCGCGCATCGCCGCCAGCACCGCCAGCACGAAGCGACGTCGCTTCTCGGGCGTACCGCCCCACTCATCGGTACGCTGGTTGTGGTGCGGGGAGAGGAACTGGCTGACCAGATAGCCGTGCGCACCATGGATCTGCACCCCCGTGAAGCCAGCCCGCTGGACGATGCCAGCGGCCCGCCCAAAGCGTGCGATCAACTCCCGCACCTCGGCATCGGTGAGCTCGCGTGGCGTCGGGAAGAAGGCTTGCATGTCCTTGCGAAACGGCACGGCCGACGGCGCCACATTCTCCTTGTTCAAACCCTTTGGCGCCTGTTTGCCTGGATGGTTGAGTTGCACCCAGCACTGCGTCCCGTGGCGCGTCGCGGCCTGGGCCCAGGCCTGCAATGCAGCCATCTGGCTGTCGTCCTCGATCACAACATTGCCTGGTTCGCCCAGCGCACGCCGGTCGATCATGACATTGCCTGTGACGCACAAGCCCACGCCCCCGTCGGCCCAGGCACCATACAGACGCGCCAACTCGGGAGTGGCGTGCCCCTGGCGCGTGCCCAGGGCCTCGCTCATCGCCGATTTGAACAGGCGGTTTCGGACCCGCCCACCACGGGGCAAAGGAAAGGGTTGGGCCAACACGGCTTGAGGCTGCATTCAGGACTCCGGGAAATTAGGACAACGCGCGAAAACACGCACCCGGATTGAACACCAAAGCCCTTGTCCCCGTGCTTTTCAGGGGGCACATGGCGGTACAAAGCGTGCCACACGGCGGTTTTGCCCAGGAAAAGCATTACCATCGCCGAGGCAAGACCCAGTGTGCCGCGTGCGTGCACCGCCAACACCTGGGCTCAAATCAGATCTGACTCACCAAAATTGGAGTGAAACTCATGGCAACTGCAAAGAAAGCCCCGGCCAAGGCCGAAGGCACCAAGGCTCCCGCAGCCAAGCGCGCCCCCAATGCGGCTTTCCTCAAGCCCCTGACCCCCAGCCCGCTGCTGGCCGCCGTGATCGGCGCCGCCCCGCTGCCCCGCACCGAAGTGACCAAGAAGGTCTGGGAATACATCAAGAAGCACAACCTGCAAGACGCCGCCAACAAGCGCAACATCAATGCCGATGCCAAGCTCAAGCCCATCTTCGGCAAGGACCAGGTCACGATGTTCGAACTGACCAAGCTGGTCAGCCAGCAACTGAGCTGATCCCCCTGCCACAGGCTGCGCTGACGAGCCCAGCCCGTGACACACCTCCAGCCCGGCCATGCCGGGCTTTTTTCATGGCGGCCCCAGGGAAGCTACGGAGAGCGTTGCCCCCAGGGGTGACGCACAATGTGCCGCGCTGCCCCACGCCGGGTGGCACCCGATGCCCAACAGGCATCCGTCTTTGTGAACCACTTTCAGGAGAACCCCATGTGGAAGATTTTGGTGGCCTTTGTGGCCTTTGCGGCCCTGGCCATTTTCGTGCTGATGAAGAGCGGTGGCGACATCGACATGGGCGGTGAGAAGCACGGCATCGAAGTGGACCACAGCGCCTCGGCCGCTTCGGACGTGTCGGCCCCTGCCAGCGAAGCAGCCCCGGTGGCCAGCGCCGCCGCTGTGGAAGCCGCATCGGCTGCCTCGCAAGCCGCCAGCGCTGCCAGCAACTGATCGACCGCGCCTCGGCTGAGGCGCCGCGCTCAACCCGGCTCGCCCACCTGATGGTGGGTCAAGCCGGTGTGGCCCCGCTCCGCGGCCAGCCACTGCAACACGGGAATGGTGCCCGGCAAGACCGGCCCCACCTCCACCGGCAGCGTCTGCCAGGCCATGTGTTGCGACTCCTTCATCTCGAACTCCCCCTGCCACTCGTACACCTTGCAGAAATGCAGGCGCACACGCGCGTGGGGATAGTCCATCAGCTCCACCTGCCAGGGATGGGCTTCGCCAATGGTGACGCCGATCTCTTCGTGCAGCTCACGGCGCAGGGCCTGCTCGACCGTTTCACCGGCCTCCAGCTTTCCGCCCGGAAACTCCCAGTAGCCCGCATACACCTTGCCCTGTGGCCGTGAGGTCAGCAGGAAGCGGCTCTCGCGCCCCTGGGCATCGCGCTCGATCAGCACACCCACGGCCACCTCGACCGGTATGCGGTCGGTGGCATCCATCACGTGGTACGACTTGCGCTCGGTCGAGGACTCAGACATGGCTGGCTCCGCTGTGGTCACGGCCGGCGTAATCGCGGGCAAACTGATAGGCCACGCGGCCTGACCGCGAGCCTCGCTCCAGCGCCCACAGCAAAGCCTGCGGTCGGGCCACATCCATCACACCGTCGGGCAGGCCGAAGTGGCTCAGCCACTGCGCCACAATGGCCAGGTACTCGTCCTGCGTGAAGGGGTAGAAGCTGATCCACAGCCCGAAGCGTTCGGACAACGAAATTTTCTCTTCCACCGCCTCGCCGGGATGCAGTTCGCCATCGCTGGTGTGCTTGTAGGTGGCGTTGTCCGAGTGGTATTCGGGCAGCAGGTGGCGGCGGTTGGACGTGGCCATCAGCAGCACGTTGTCGCCGCCGGCGGAGACGGTGCCATCCAGGATGGACTTGAGCGCCTTGTAGCCGGGCTCGCCCTCATCGAAGCTCAGGTCATCACAAAAGATGATGAAGCGCTCGGGACGGGTGCTCACCAGATCGATCAGATCGGGCAGGTCGATCATGTCGGACTTGTCCACCTCGATGAGGCGCAGGCCCTGCGTGGCATGGGCTTGCAGCCCGGCCTTGACCAGGGAGGACTTGCCGGTGCCGCGCGCGCCCGACAGCAACACGTTGTTGGCCGGCTTGCCTGCCACGAACTGCGCCAGGTTGCGGGCGAAGCGCTCTTTCTGGGTGTCCACCTCCTGCAGGTCGGCATAGGTGATGTGGGCCACGTGGCGCACCGGCTCCAGCCGGCCAGCCGCCCAGGCCTGTCCGCTGCGCTTGCGATAGCGGAAGGCCATCGAGGCCGACCAGTCGGGCGCCAGCACAACATGTTGAGAAGAAGGCAGCAAGGCATCGAGTCGCGTCACCAGCGACTCGGCACGCTGCAGCAGGGAGATCAGGGCGGGGTCAAGCGTCGTCATGCGGGCAGTGTAGCGACTGCCGCGCCCGCCAGCTCAACGCAGCAATTGCTGCACGCTGGCTTCGAGATGCTCGGTGGGCAAGCGCTGGAAACCGCTGCGCACAAAGCGCTGCAAGCGCCCCAGCAAGAAACTGACCCCCAGCGAGGCCGCTGCCTGGGCCTCGACCGTGGGCGTGAGCGAGCCACGCGCGTCGGCCACCGCCTTGTGACTCTGGCGCAGCAAGGACTCCAGCCGATCCCACAGCTGGTTGATGCGCACCGACAGGCGCGCATGCTCCAGGATGAGCGCATCGCCCACCATCACGCGGCACATGCCGGGGTTCTTTTGCGCGAACTGGAGCACCAGCGCCAGCAGACGGGCCACCTGTTGGGCCGGATCGGGCTCGCGCGCCTGGATCTGGTTGGCGAGCGTGAACAGGCTGTCTTCAATGAAGGCGATCAAGCCTTCGAACATCTGCGCCTTGCTGGCGAAGTGGCGATACAAGGCCGCCTCACTGACCTGCAGGTGCTTGGCCAGGGCCGCCGTGGTGATGCGATCGGCCTCAGGCTGTTCCAGCAACATGGCCAGGGCTCGCAGGATTTGTTCGCGCCGCTCACCAGGCTTGGGTCGTTTGCGCCCGGCGGCTGCGGGCGCACCCGGCGCGGCCTCGACAAGGACGGGGGAAGACGACGGGGAGGATGGCACCGCAGCCGCTGCGGTCTGTGCCGCCTGGGATGAGTACGCGTCCGACATCCAGCCTCCCTGAGTGGTGATCACCGACTTGCCGTTCGGGCCCAGCGGTGCAGGGCCCGTAGCTTTTTGATTCTGACACACACCCATGAAGGCCGGCCGTGCAGGGGCACGCCCAACTCCGGGCCATGCGGATTGTGGCGCAGGTAGTGCTGCATCCACACCGTGCGCAGGCCCAGGCTGCGCGCGCTTTTGAGGTTGGCCACCGTGTCTTCGACCAGCACGCAGCGGTGGGCAGGCAGGCGGTGGCGTGCCAGCACGACGCGCATCATGCGGGCATCGGGCTTGGGCCGCAGGTCACCGAACACCCGCATGCCCTCGATCGAGATCACCCCCTCGAAGCATGAAGCCAGGTCCAGCGCGGTCAGCACACGCTTGGCATAGTCTGCCGGCGCGTTGGTCAGCAAGAACTTGCGCCCTGGCAGGCTGCGCAGCGCAGCGCGGTCCACAGGAGGGATGTGCAACTGCGCCTCCAGGCCGGGCAGCGTGTGGGTCTGGGCCAGAAAGTGCGCCGCGCGGATACCGTGGTGCTTCTCCAACCCCAACAAGGTGGCGCCATAGCGGCGCCAGTAGTGCATGCGAAGCCGGTCCGCATCGTCACGCGCCAGCCCCAGATGCTGCACGATGTAATCGGTCATCGAGCGATTGAGTCGCCCGAAAACAGCCTTGCTGGCATCGTGCAAGGTGTTGTCGAGGTCGAACAGCCAGATGGGGGCCGCCAGCTCCGGCGCACGACGCGAGCTCATGGCGCCCCCCCAGGCGCACGCGGCAGCGCGGCCCAGTGCAGCACGTACGGCGCCAGTTGAGGCCGGTGCAACACCGGTGCCTGCACGGCCTGCCAGTTCACCCCTGCCGGGTCTTGGCCCGTCTGTGCGCGCAGCCAGGTCGCAAAGTCGGGGTTGCGCAAGTCCTGGGTGGTGGCCACAACCATCAGCGTATCGGGCATCGCCACGGGCCAGGTCAGCTTCGGCGTCTGAATCACAGGATCGCCACCCCAGGCCAACCGCAAGTTGCCTCCGACGTGATGATGCGACACGAGCACGACGGGCGGCACCTCGCCCCAGGCCTGCTGCAACTGCGCGCCCAGGCCCACCAAAGGCAGATTCTGGCGCGTCTGGACCTCGCCAGCGATCGGCCAGACGATGCGGGCCGACAGCAGCACGCCACACAAAAGGGCCAAGATCACTCCGCCCCTCACCATCACCAGGCTGGCGCGCGAAGCCGCCACGTCGACCGAAGCTGCCAGCCACAGAGGGACAAAAAAGAGCAGCGGGAACAGCCAGCGCCCCTTGAACGACTCGGCACCGATGGCCAGCACAAAGACCAGTAACACCGCCATGACCACCCACAGCAAGCGGGTCAGGAGCACGCTGGCCGCGCAGCGCTGGTGGGCACGCCACCACAACGGCACCGCCACCAGCAACCAGGGCACCAAAAAGGCCAACAGCCCCTTGATCAATCCGCCGAGCAACTCTCTCCAGGCGACCCAACCAGCGTCATCGTGGGCACCGATGAGCTTGTGGGTCGTCTGCGCTACCACCTCGGGGTGCTGCAACAACCACCTGCCGTGGGGGGCGCACAGCGCAATCATCAGCGCGCAGGCCCACACCACGCCCCCCGGACTCAAGCGGCGACGCCAGTCGGGCAAGGACAGCAAGGTGAGCAGCACGGACACCACAAAGATGACCGCATTGTGTTTGGAGAGCAGCGCACCCGCCGCCGCCAGCCCCGGCCAGGTGTAGGCCCACCAGACGCGACGCCGAACCGCCCACAAACTGCCCCACAACATGAGCGAAGCCATCGTGGCCGCCATCATCGAGTGGGTCAGGTCGCGTTGCGCCTCCCAGACGAAGGCCGGCAGCCATGCCAGCCCCAACAGCGACACGAGTCGCTGGCGCGACGACAGCTGCAGTTCGTGGCCGATGCCCACGAAACTGACCGCCAAGGAGCCCAGCAGCGCGACCTTGACAAGGTAGAGCACCACCAGGCTGGGACCGGTCATCTGCTCCAGCCCCCACAACACCCATGTGTAAAGCGGCGGCTGGTTGCTGTACCCCCACTGGAGGCCTTGCGCGAACACCAGTTGCTCAGCCTGGTCCAGCTCCGCGGTGGGCGAGGCCCACGCTTGCAGGCCCGCCACCACGATGAGGTACACGAGCGCGACGCCGAGCAGCCGGGCATCCAGCCGCGACCAGCGCTGCATGCCCGACGCGTCGGTGTGCATGAGCGATCAGTGCGAACGGATCATGGTGCCGTAAGCCTGCTCGGTGAGGATCTCGAGCAGCATGGCATGCGGTACGCGGCTATCAACGATGTGCACGGCGTTGACGCCGCTCTTGGCCGCATCCAGCGCGCCGGCGATCTTGGGCAGCATGCCCCCGCTGATGGTGCCATCGGCCACCAACTCGTCAATGCGGCGGGCGGTCAGGTCGGTCAGCAGATTGCCTTCCTTGTCGAGCACGCCCTTGATGTTGGTCAGCAGCATGAGCTTTTCGGCCTTGAGGATCTCGGCCAACTTCGACGCGACCAGATCCGCGTTGATGTTGTAGCTCTCGTTCTGTGCACCAAAGCCGATGGGGCTGATGACGGGGATGAACTGATCGTCCTGCAGGGCCTTGACCACGCTGGGATCGATGGCTTCGATCTCGCCCACCTGCCCCACATCGTGCTCCTTGGTGGCGTCTTCCAGGTCCACCAGCTTGAGCTTGCGCGCGCGGATCATGCCGCCATCGCGACCGGTCAGGCCCACGGCCTTGCCGCCGGCGGCGTTGATCAGGCCCACGATGTCTTGCTGCACCTCACCGGCCAGCACCCACTCGACCACCTCCATGGTTTCTTCGTCGGTGACGCGCATGCCCTGGATGAACTGGCCCTTCTTGCCGATCTTGTTGAGCGCGGCATCGATCTGGGGACCACCGCCGTGCACCACCACCGGGTTGAGGCCCACCAGTTTGAGCAGCACCACGTCTTCGGCAAAGTCGGCCTGCAGGGCCGGGTCGGTCATGGCGTTGCCGCCGTACTTGATGACGATGGTCTTGCCGTGGAACTTGCGGATGTAGGGCAAGGCCTGCGCCAGGATCTCCGCCTTGTCACGGGGAGCGATGTGGGCAACGAGGTCGGGCTGGGCAGAGTTGGGCATGGCGTGCGCGCAGAGAGGTGGGAGTGAGAGGAAAACCAAGGCAACATTCTAGAAGCCTGCGGGCCTGCCGGGGGCGAACAGGTCAACCCGAACGTGGCTCACACGTTTATCGGATACTGTCACCCTTGTTTGTGACAGAGGAGCACCCCCGTGAAGCACACCCTGACCCGCACCTTCGGCGGTCTGATGCTCGGCCTGGGCATGGCCCTGAGCGTTCAGGCGCAGCCCGTGGATGGCGAAGTCAAGAAGATCGACGTGGATGCCGGCAAGATCACCCTCAAGCACGGCCCGATTCAGAACCTCGACATCCCGGCCATGCAGATGGCGTTCCGGGTGGTCAACCCTGCTTGGCTGCAGAAGCTGCAGGTGGGTGACAAGGTGAGCTTCGAGGCTGACAAGGTGGGAGGACAGTTCACGGTCACCGCCATCGAGGTGCGCAAGTAAGGCAAGTAAGCACGGCTGACCGGCCGGACGCTCAGAACACCCAGACCAAGGCGCCGGTCATCGTGACGTAGCGGGCCAGTTTGCCCACGGCCATGTAGGCGACACAAGGCCAGAAGGGCAGCCGCAGCCAGCCGGCCACGGCACACAGCGGGTCGCCCACCACGGGCAGCCACGACAAGAGGCAGGCCTTGGGACCGAAACGTGCCAGCCACGCCAGTGCCTGGCCGTGGCCACGGCCCTGGGGCGGATGCCCGGCCGGGTGTGCCTGTTGCCAGTGCTCCACGGTGCGATGCGCCCCGGCCCCCATCCACCACGAGATGGCCCCACCGAGGGTGTTGCCCATGGTGGCCACCAGCACGGCGGGCCAGAACAACTCGGGCTGGGCTTGCACCAAGGCAAACACAGCAGGCTCCGAGCCCATGGGCAGCAAGGTGGCCGAGAGTGTGGCCACCAGGAACACGGCCGGCAAGCCGACCGACGGCAGCGCCAACCAGGCCAGGGTGCTGGCGATGAAAGAGGGCATCCAACTTTCCATGGCCGTGATTGTGGCCCGGGAATGAAAAAGCCCCTGCAAGCAGGGGCTGATCGGAGTCGCGTTGCCGAGGAACTCAGTAGCTGTACGCCACCACCGCGGTGAACACCGAGGGATGGAAACGGTAAGTGGCCTTCTGCGCGCTTTGATCGGTGTAGGTGCTCAAGCGATGCTTGACGGCCGCCGTCATCCAGCTGGCCTGCAGCGACCAGTTCTGGTCAAGCTGATAGGTGAGCCCGGTCTGGAACGCCAGCCCCGTGGAATCGGAGAGCTTCACGCGCACCACGCCATCGTGGTAGAGCTCGTTGCCCACCGCTGTGGTCGAGGACTTGAAGGTGGTGTGGTTGACGCCCACCCCCACCCAGGGACGCAGAACGCTGGTCTTGTCACCGAACTTGTAGTTCAGGAACAGCGTCGGGGCCCATTGGCGAACCCCAGCGACGACGAGGCCATCGTTGGCGGCCAGCTTGGCCTGCACACCTGCGACATAGGGCCCCGGGCCGGTCAGCACGGGGTCCTTCAGGCGCAACTTGACATCGTGCTTGGGCGGGTAGCCCAGACGCAACTCGACCGCCCATTGCTCATTGAGCGCGCGCTCGATGCTGAACATCAAGGTGTCTTGTCGCTGCACCTCCAGTTGCACCCCGCTCGACACACCCACCGTGCCAATCACCTGCTGCACCTGCGGGTTGTACACCGGCAAAGTGCCCTTCAGATCAGAGCTGGTGGCGCGTGGATCGATGGTGCCCACACCCAGCTTGATGGTGTAGCCCGACTGAGCCAAGGCAGAACTGGCCACCAGGGTGGCAGCCAGGGAAAGCGTCACAGGGAGAAACTTCATGAGAGGCGCGAAAAATGTCAGAACAATTCAGTGAATCTGACATTTTATTTGCAACGATTGCATTTCAAATGCAACCAACTCGCATCGCCATGAAAAATGACCGCCTCTGATTGAGAAGGTTCAGAACTTGCGGCCCACGGTGAGCATCCAGATCGATGGGTTGAACTTGTACTTGCCGTACTGCGTGGCGCCCGACGCCGTCTGGATCTCGATCTTGTTGGCGACTTGCGCCGTGGCATAGCTCGCGTTGATGAGCCAGGTGTCATCAATGTGGTAGCTGATCCCTGCCTGCAGCGCCAGCCCCCAAGAATCGGACACCTTGGTTTTCACCTTGCCATCGTTGTAGAACGCTTCGCCTGCGGCGCTCGGGTCGGGTTTGACGTGGGTGAAGTTGACACCCACACCGACATAGGGACGCCAGGTGCTCTGTGCGGAGCCAAACTTGTAGTTGATGAAAGCGGTGGGGGCGAACTGCGTGAGCGACGAGACCACCTTCCCGTCATACGAGGCGATGTGCTTGGACGCGATCACGCTGTAGTTGCTGACCCCATCGGGCAGCGGGCCCTCCGGATTCAGGGTGGAGAGTTGCTTGATGCGCGCATTGTTCATGCGCATTTTCACATCGTGCCGAGGCGGGAAGCCCAGCAAGACCTCGGCCTCCCAGTTGTCTGTGAAGCTGCGGGCGATGCTGAAGATGAAGGCGGTCTGAGGCTGCACTTCCAGCTGAATCCCCGCATCCACCGGTTTGGTGATGGTGAAAGGCACCCCTTCGACGTTGAGCGTCATGGTGCCGGTCAGGTCATCGCTGGTCGCATTCGGGTTGATGTAGGCCGCCCCCACCTTGACGGTGTACTGCTGGGCGCTGGCAGCACCGGCCAGCAAGGTGGCCGCCAGGGCCAGAGACAAGTGCATCGGCTTCATCAGGCTTCTCCAAGGTTCAACAAAGTGGTGAAAGCGGCTCGCTTGCCGCATAGGGCAGACGCTTCCATCCTACGAAGCACTTGACGCTTAATGCCGGGTGTTTACGCTTACGTCACTCATCAGGTTTTCCCCATGCCGCCGCCGCTCGATGGCATGGGTTTTCCGTGTGCGGCGCTCGAAAAAGGGTGCGCACCTGCTTCGAGGCGGGCTATACTCTGCCTCCTTTTTAAGCAGCCCTGATCGCTCAGTCGGTCGGGGCTTTGCCTCTTTCAGAGCCCGCATGAACGCCCCCCACCCCACCCTCAGCGCCCTGGCGGTTGGTAACGTCACGTTGCCGAATCGCCTGTTCGTGGCGCCCATGGCCGGGGTGACGGACCGCCCGTTCCGCCAGCTGTGCAAAAGCCTGGGCGCGGGCTACGCGGTCAGCGAAATGGTGACGTCGCGCAAGGACCTGTGGCACACGCTCAAGACCTCGCGCCGCGCCAACCACGACGGTGAAACCCGCCCGATCGCCGTGCAGATTGCCGGCACCGACGCGGCCATGATGGCCGAGGCCGCCGCCTACAACATCGACCGCGGCGCGCAAATCATCGACATCAACATGGGCTGCCCGGCCAAGAAGGTGTGCAACAAATGGGCGGGCTCGGCCTTGATGCAGGACGAGCCGCTGGCCTTGCAGATCGTGGAAGCGGTCGTGGCCGCCTGCGCGCCGCACAACGTTCCGGTGACACTGAAGATGCGCACCGGCTGGAGCCAGCAGCACAAGAACGCCGAACGCATTGCCCGCGCCGCCGAGCAGGCCGGTGTGGCCATGCTGACCGTGCACGGTCGCACCCGCGAGCAGGGCTACAAAGGTCAGGCCGAGTACGACACGATCGCCGCCGTCAAAGCCGCGGTGAGCGTGCCAGTGGTGGCCAATGGCGACATCACCACACCCGAGAAGGCGCTGGCCGTGCTGCAGCACACCGGTGCCGACGCGATCATGATCGGCCGCGCCGCGCAAGGCCGCCCCTGGATTTTTGGCGACATCGCCCACTACCTGGCCACCGGCACGCACCGCGCCGCGCCGCTGACGCAGCAGGTCAAGCAGTGGCTGCTGGCCCACCTCGACGACCACTACGGCCTGTACGGCGAGTTCGCCGGCGTGCGCACCGCCCGCAAGCACATCGGCTGGGCCGTGCGCGCCCTGCCCGGTGGCGAGGACTTTCGCACCCGCATGAATGCGCTCGACAGCTGCGCCGCGCAGGTGCAGGCCGTGGCCGACTATTTTGATGAACTCAGCCTCGACCACGATCGCCTGCCCGCTGGGTCCGTGGACGTGAGCGAGGACGACGACGCGCAGGAGGCCAGGGAGGCCGCCTGCACAGCGAATTGATTGATATGAGCAAGAAGAACATCCAAGACTGCATCAAGGACAACCTGGAAGGCTACTTCCACGACCTGCGTGGCGCCGAGCCGCACGCCGTGTACGACATGGTCGTCAATGCGGTGGAGCGCCCGATGCTGGAGGTGGTGATGCAACGTGCCGAGGGCAACCAGTCCAAGGCGGCCGACTGGCTGGGCATCAACCGCAACACCCTGCGTCGCAAGCTCCTGGAGCACAAGCTCATCAAGTGACCCTGTTTTTGCATCCCCACGATCTTTGAACTGAAGGAAGACCCCATGGCCTTGACCGCCTTGCTGTCCGTGTCCGACAAGACCGGCATCGTTGAATTTGCCCAGGCGCTGAACGCCCAGGGCGTGCGCCTGCTGTCCACCGGCGGCACCGCCAAGCTGCTGGCCGAAAAGGGCCTGCCCGTGACCGAGGTGTCGGAAATCACCGGCTTCCCTGAAATGCTGGACGGCCGCGTCAAGACGCTGCACCCGCGCGTGCACGGTGGCATCCTGGCCCGCCGCGACCTGCCCGAGCACATGGCCGCGCTGAAGGAACACGGCATCGACACCATCGACATGCTGGTGGTCAACCTCTACCCCTTCGCCCAGGCCACCGCCAAGGCCGACTGCACGCTGGAAAACGCCATCGAGAACATCGACATCGGCGGCCCGACCATGCTGCGCGCGGCTGCCAAGAACTGGCAGGACGTGGCCGTGATCATCGACCCGGTCGACTACGAGCAGGTGCTGTCGGAGATGAAGGCCGACGGTATCACCCGCTCGACCAAGTTCATGCTGGCCAAGAAGGTGTTCGCCCACACCGCCGCCTACGACGGCATGATCACCAACTACCTGACCTCGCTGGAAGCCGGTGCCGAGCTGGCCACCGAAGCCGTGCCCGCCAAGGCTGAGTACCCCGCCGTCTACAACCTGCAACTGCACAAGGTGCAAGGCATGCGTTACGGCGAGAACCCGCACCAGTCGGCCGCGTTCTACCGTGAAGCCGCTCCCGTGGTCAGCACCCTGGCCAACTGGACGCAGATTCAGGGCAAGGAGCTGTCCTTCAACAACATCGCCGACGCCGATGCCGCGTGGGAATGCGTGAAGGCCTTTGAAGCCCCGGCTTGCGTGATCATCAAACACGCCAACCCCTGCGGCGTGGCCGTGGGCGCCGGCCCGCTGCAGGCCTACACCCAGGCTTTGAAGACCGACCCGACCAGCGCGTTTGGCGGCATCATGGCCTTCAACCGTGTGGTGGACGTGGACGTGATCGACGCCATCAACGCCAACAAGCAGTTCGTGGAAGTGGTGATCGCACCGAAGTTCACCGATGCCGCGCGAGCTGCCTATGCCTCCAAGCAGAACGTGCGCCTGCTGGAAGTGCCGCTCCATGATGACACCCGCAAGCTGGGCAACGCCCTGGACTTCAAGCGCGTGGGTGGCGGCATGCTGCTGCAGTCAAGCGACAACATCGACATCGTGGGCGACATCAAGGTCGTGACCAAGCTGCAGCCCACCGAGCAACAGATGAAGGACATGCTGTTCGCCTGGACCGTGGCCCGCTTCGTCAAGAGCAACGCCATCGTGTTCTGCAAGGACGGCATGACCATGGGCGTGGGTGCCGGCCAGATGAGCCGTCTGGACTCCGCTCGCATCGCCTCGATCAAGGCCCAGCACGCGGGTCTGAGCCTGCAAGGCACCGCCGTGGCGTCGGACGCGTTCTTCCCGTTCCGCGACGGCCTGGATGTGGTGGTCGATGCGGGCGCGACCTGCGTGATCCATCCGGGTGGTTCGATGCGCGACGATGAAGTCATCGCAGCGGCCGACGAGCGTGGCATCGCCATGGTCTTCACCGGCACGCGTCACTTCCGTCACTGATCGCTCTCGGATCGGCGTGGGCCGCAGGCCTGCGCCGTCAGCTGAGCCAAGGCCCTTCGGGGCCTTTTTTCATGCGGCCCGCACAATGTGGCCTGAGGCTGGGATCAGGGATCAGACCTCAGGCGGGCAGACTGAAGAAGAAGCTGGCGCCATCACCTGGGCGCCCTTCAGCCCAGCAGGTGCCGCCGTGGCGTTCGACGATGCGCCGCACGATCGTCAGCCCAATGCCGCTGCCCTCCACCTCCGGGCCGTGCAAGCGCTTGAAGGGCTGAAAAAGTTGCTGCGCCTGCTCGGGGCGGAAACCTGGCCCGTTGTCGCGGACTTCCACCTGAATCGAGCCTGAGCCCACATCGGAACGGACCCGCACCTCGGGGCGTGCACGCCCCCCCACGAACTTGATGGCGTTGCCCACCAGGTTGACGAACACCTGCTGCAGCAACACCACGTCCACCCGCGCCCTCGGCAACGGATCGGCCTGGACACAGGCAACGACCTCGGCACCGTGACTGAGGCGCAGCGTGTCGAGTGCCTGCTCCAGCACCGCACGCAGCTCGGTGTCCTGACGGTCCAGCTGAACATGCGTGACCCTGGCCAGCAGGAGCAACTGGCTCACCAGTTGACCCAGTCGATCCGACTCGCGCTGGATGACTTCCAGGTAATTCAGCACGCGCTCGTGGTCGCCCTCTTTCAGGCGCTGAATGCAGATCTCCGTCAGCCCCCGCACACCACCCAAGGGGCCCCGCAGGTCGTGCGACACCATGCGGTTGAAGGACTCCAGATCGCTGACGATCTCCTCCAACTCAGCGGTGCGGTCTTTCACGCGCACTTCCAGCGACGCATTGGCCTCCCTCAGCGACGCCTCGGCCTGGCGGCGTCTGGCGATCTCCCGCTCCAACTCCAGGCGCAGCCGCCCCATCGAGGCCATCAACACGCCCAGGCCCACCACGGCCGTGCCCATGACGCCCCAGGCTCGCAGGCCCCTCATGTGAGGGTCCACCAGCAGAGGCCCGACGCCCAACACCAACACCGGGTGCAACAAGAAGACGGCCGCCGCCAGCACATAGGCGCCGCCTGCAAACGACCGCATGCGGCCCACACACAAGAAGGCGAGGTAGGCGAACATCACGCCCGAGGCCCACGGCCCGGCCATGGCTCGCAGGCCCAGGCCCTCCATCAGCCAACGCAGACCGAACCACACCCCGACCCCACCGGCCAGCCAGATCCAGGGGGCACGCACGGACTGCCCGAGATAAGCCCGCACCCCCACATACAAAGCCGCCAGGTTCAAGGCGGCGAGACCGGCCGCCACCATCGGCCATGCCGGCTGCACCGAGAGCGTCGACGCGGAGCCGATTGCCCGCAAGATCGTCATCGCCATGGCCAAGCCAAACCACTTCAGCCCCCAGGTAGGGCGCAGCCGGTCCCCCACCATGAAGCTGATGGTCAACACGATCAAAAAGCCACTGATGGCCAGCAGCGCTCCTGCCGTGGCATCGCCCATGAATGTCATCGTCACACTCCTGTCTTGCACCCATTACGCAGGCTCCTCACCTCGCATCCCTCAGAACCGAAGTCGCACCCCCAACAGGCCACTGCGTCCGAGATCGCCCCGCGCCCCCGACCCGCGACGTGCCTGCCAAATGCCCCCGGCGTAAGCCGATGAACGCACCGTCAAACCATGCTCGTACACGAGCACGACCGTATCACGGGTCGTGCCGTCGTGCCAATGCGCATGCATCCAGGCGGCCTGCAGCGCGAGCCGCTCTGACAGGGGCAGTCGCACACTCACCTGAGCATGCTGGCCACGCTCCTCATCACGCGCGCTGTCGGCCTGGGCGAGTTGCGCGAACCACCGAGTCCCTTGGAAGCGATAAGTCCCCCCCATTGCCACAGTCGCCGCCCTGCGCCTGCCGTGTAGGTGCCGACCAGTGTCCACGCGCCCCGTGCATAACTGCCCTGCACTGCCCTGAGTGCCTCGCCGCCCGGCTCCTCGGACAGCCCATGCTGCACTGACGCTTGAAACCCCGCCAGAACGGGGGACACGTAGGTGAGGGTGTCACGCTGGAACGCACCAAAGTTGGTGACGCCCACCAAGCCCCAGGGCCGGAACACGGTGAAGGGACTGTTGGCCAGGTTGCCCCGGAAAGACAGAGACAGGGAGTTGCCCACCGTCCAGGTGCCGGCGTCGTTGACGACACCCACCTCACTGGTTCGGCCCCAGAAATCGGGCGTCGCAGCACCCGTGTCCACGGCGATGGTGGCCTCCAGCTTGAAGAAAATTCGCCCCCCGTCGGGCAGAACCTCTTGCCCCCTGATGCCCAGGTAGGAGCCGCTGAACACCCCGGACTCCAGCTTGGTCAGGCGATGCCGCAGGTCTTCACCGCTGACCGCACGCTGGAACCCGCCCAGCGCGACATCGACGTTGCCATAGAGCACCACGGGAGACACCGAGGTCTGCGCGCAGGCTGAGGCGGGCACCAGGATCAGTGCCGGCAGCATCGCCCATGACACCCTGCAGATTGGCATGCCTGTTCTCCAAGCCTGAGAGGCTTCAGCTCCCCGTGCTGCGCACCCCCACTGTATGCCCTCATCACCCCTCATCACAGGGCGAACAACCCTCACCTCCACAGCGAGACAGCCATCCCCGACCATTTGCTTCGCACAAGAAACAAACATATACTTCGCATGCGAAACAATCCTTGCCTCTACCATGGCCGACCGCCCCCGCCTGATCTTCCTGCTCAACAGCGCCCAGCGCCGCCTCCAGCAATGGATGACGGCACAGCCCGCCTGGCCCGTGAGCGGTGGCGGCGCCCCGACCTCGTCCCAAGCCGGCGTGCTGTTTGCCCTGGCCAAGACCGATGGCATCACCATGGGAGAGTTGGCCGATGCACTGGATCTGGCCCCTTCGGCCGTGTCCGGCCTCATCCAGCGCATGGAAGCCTTGCACTGGGTGCAGCGACGACCGGGCCCGGACGATGCCCGCACCCAGCGTGTCTGGTTGCTGGACGCCGGTCGCACCCAGTTGCCGGCCTTGAAACAGGCCTTGCAGCACGTGAATGCCCGCCTGTACGAAGGCTTCACCGACGAGGAGTTGCACACCGTGGCCCGCTGGTTGCGCCATGTGCAACACCTGGATGACGCCTCCCCTCACTGAGCCTCCCAATGACCCGCACCTCCCCCTCCCACGGCGCCGAGCGCGTCGAGATCACCTGCGCCGACGGCACACGCTTGCACGGCCATTTCGTGCCTCGCGACGCCGACGCCCCGCCTGGTCTGCCGGTGCTGCTGAGCCCGGCCACAGGTGTGAAGCAGCATTACTACCTGCGCTTCGTGCACTGGCTGGCCAAACAAGGACATGACGTGCTGGTGTTCGACTACCGAGGGATCGGCCTGTCGCTGCACGGCCCGCTGAAACACTGTCGAGCCTCGCTGGCTGAATGGGGCCAGCAGGATCAGGTGGCCGCCCTGGACTGGCTGCTGCAGCGCACCGGCAGCGTGCAGGCCCTGCTGCTGGGTCACAGCGCAGGCGGTCAGATGATCGGACTGCTGCCCAACCATCATCGTGTCGCGCGCCTGGTGGGCGTGTCGGCCTCGACGGGTTGGCTGCGCGGCATGCGCCCCGGCTTCCGCATGAAAGCCTGGTTCGGCTTGCGTGGCGTGATCCCTCTGGGCGTGCTCCTCAAAGGCTATGCACCCACGGCCGCGGTGGGCCTGGGTGAGAACCTGCCCGCCCGCGTGGGCCTGCAGTGGGGACAGTGGTGCGCCGCAGGCGGTTACGCGACCAACGCCGTTCGCCACCACCCCGAGCGCGACTTCCACGCTCAGGTGCGCACACCGATCACGGTACTGCACGCCGCTGACGATGACATCGCCACCGAGGCCACCGTGGCCGATCTGCTGCGCACCTTCCCCGCCGCACCGAAGCGGGCCCTCTGCATCCAACCTGCACAACACGGCCTCCAAAGCCTGGGACACATCGACTGGTTCCGCCAATCGCACCAGGCGGTGTGGCCTCTGATCGCGGCCGCCCTGCGTGGACAGGACTGAAGACAAATTGGCGTAAGCTCCCGGCGGTTCGAACCCATCAGGAGCCGCCCTCATGCCGAGGCGTCATTCAGCGCGTCTTCCCGTCCCCCTGTTCGCGGCCTGCGCGGTGCTGGCCAGCTCAGCCTTGGCCGAGCCCACCGTCATGGAGAACAGCCTGGGCATGAAGTTCGTGCGCATCCCGGCCGGCGAGTTCATGATGGGCAGCGCCGAGTCGCCCAGCGCTCTCGCGCAAGCCTTCCCGGGCTACGAGCCCGAGCGTTTCACACAACTGCAAGACGAAGCGCCCGTGCACCGTGTGCGCATCTCCCGCGCTTTCTACCTGGGTCAGCACGAGGTCACCGTCGGCCAGTTCCGGCGCTTCCTGGCGGCATCCGGCTACGTCCCCCAATCGGTGGCCGACGGCACCGGGGGGTTTGGCTACAGCGCCGACCACGTGACCCGGCGCCAACCGAATCAGGACGCCTTTGCGGGACGCGATCCGAAGTACTCCTGGCAGAACCCCGGCTTCATGCAGGGCGATGACGAACCAGTGGTCAACGTCAGTTGGCACGATGCGCAGGCCCTGGCACGCTGGCTGAGCCAAACCGAACAACGCACCTACCGCCTGCCCACCGAAGCCGAGTGGGAATACGCCTGCCGCGCCGGCACCACCACCCGCTACCCCCATGGCGACGATCCCGCCAAGCTGACCCAGGCCGCCAACGTCTTCGATGCCGCCGCCGCAACGCACTGGCCGCTGTGGGCCGACCGCGCCGTGAAAGCCAGCGACGGCTTCGCCTTCACCGCCCCGGTTGGCAGCCTGGCGCCCAATGCCTTCGGCTTGTACGACATGCTGGGCAATGTCTGGGAATGGACGGCCGACTGGCACGAAGACGACTACTATGCCCACTCGCCCGAGATCGATCCGCCGGGGCCAGCCGACGGCTCGGTGCGCGTGCGCCGCGGAGGCTCATGGCACACCTGGGCGTTCTATGCCCGCTGCAGCTACCGCAACTGGAATGCCGCCAGCACCCGCTACACCCTGGTGGGCATCCGACTGCTCATGCAAGACGCCTCACCCATCCCGAACGAACACCGCGCCCCACACGCCCCATGAGAATCCTCGGCATCGACCCTGGCTTGCAGACCACCGGTTTCGGGGTGATTGAAACCGAAGGCCCCCGCCTGCATTACGTGGCCAGCGGCACCATCAAGACCAAGGAAGCCGCCCAAGGCGATCTGCCCTCCCGGCTGAAACTGATCTTCGAAGGGGTACGCGAGGTCGTGGCGCGCTACGAGCCCGAACAGGCCTCGGTCGAGATCGTGTTCGTGAACGTGAACCCGCAGTCGACGCTGCTGCTGGGCCAGGCCCGTGGCGCCGCGATCGCCGGGCTGTTGGCCAGTCCGACCTCACCCCAGGTCTCGGAGTACACCGCCTTGCAGATGAAAAAAGCCGTGGTTGGGCACGGGCACGCCGCCAAGGCCCAGATCCGTCACATGGTGATGCGCCTGCTGAACCTGCCGCGCGAACCGAACAACGACGCCTCCGACGCTTTGGGCCTGGCCATTTGCCACGCCCACGCCGGTCATGCCATGGCGCAAATGGCCAAAGCCACCGAGTTGACCCGGCGCACCCACGCCCAGATCAAGGGCGGACGGGTGTACTGAGTACGCAGGGGCTCACAGACCTTCCTTGATCAGGCGGCCCGAAGTCGGCTGCACGGGGCGCGCATTCATCGGGTAGAGGCGGTGGAAAATGTCGATCTGGTCGATCGACACGGTGACCGGCTGTTTCATCACCATCCACAGCACGTTCTCCGTGCAGGGCGGTGTGGTCAGCGAGCCCATGTAGGTGTAGTACTGGGCGCGCTGGGCGGGCAGGATCTGGCTCGGGTCCATCGGCGCCTGGGCCAGTTGCTCCTGGTGCTTCTCCAGCGGCAGGTTGTTCCACACCTGCTGGATCAGCGGCTGGGACTCGCCCTGGTCCAGCAACACGGCGACCACCGCATGCTGCCCGGCCGGACTCTTGTGCAGCAGATGCGCCGACATCGGATAGGCACGGCCGTTCACCCGCTCCTCGCTGGGGCGATGAAAGTGCATGGCCACCAGTTCGTAGCGTTGGCCCATCACCGTGATGCTGTTGCCCAGATCAAACTTGACCTCCACCGTGCGACCGGTGTCGATCACGCGGAAGCGCGTCGGACGGTAGTCGAACTGGATCGGGTCGAGGTGAACCGGCAGACCGTCGCGGATGTCGATGGGACTTTGGCGTTTACCCAACATGCACAGCCGGTAAGCGGGCTTGAGCTGCCCCCAGGCATCGGGCCCGGTGGCCCCGCTGTAGGCCCAGTCCACATCTCGGCCGTTCAACAAACGCTGTTGCAAGGGGTCCTGAGAGGCCAAGGCCACATCGACCGGGGCCTTCACGGCGGCCGGGCGCTTGGCACGACTGGCCGGCGGCGTGACTTTCACGACCGGCGCCGCCGCGCGCTTGGCCGCCACCTCGGAAATCTTCTGGTCAATGAGGTCGGCCAACTCGCTCATCGAGACGCCCTGGGCTTCTGACTTGGCCGGCGCCTTGGCGCTGTCCTTGCCAGGCTCTTTGGCCTGCTCACCTTTGCGCTGAAAGAACTGCGGCGGCTTCGACAGGGTCGGACGGATGCTCTTGGAAGCGGCCGGCTCGGATTCGGCCGGCGCCTCGGCGGCACGCACCGAACCGGAGGTCAAGGACAAAGCACAGCCCGCCGCGCAGGCCAGGGCCAGTACGGTCAAGCGCGGGAATGCGAACGTGGGCATCATGGTCGAAGTCTCCGGCATACGCCTTGTTTTCGGCAGATGACAGGCCCAACTTGACCCTGACGTTGGGAAAATAAGTGTGAAGTCAGCCGATAGGCCGGATTCTGTGCGATTCCGTGTCTCGCGACGCTGAACCGTGACCGCCATTCCTCTGGGCCGCCTGTCGCCAGAGCGGCTCGATGCCACCTACCCGCACACTCCCCGGGCCAGGTCAACGTGTGCCTATTTGGTGTTGCTGCGCGTAGAGATTGCCCGTTTCACCCGAACTGAATCGGCTCGTCTCTGTTGCTCTGATCCTCACCTCGCGGTGGAGAGGTGTTACCTCCTACGCTGCCCTGTGCAGTCCGGACCTTCCTCCAGTGCGCCCTTTCGGGCCTTGCACCAGCGGCGGTCTGGCTGACTTCACCCGTGCATTATCGCCGCTGCAGCACGCCCCAGGCGATCAACCCCACCATCATCAGCAACAAAGCCGCGAAAGCCAGGCTGATCGTGCTGTGCATCACCAGCGGGGCCACCACCCCGGCCACCACCCCGTTGGAGGCGCTGCCCACAAACGCCTGCATGGAGGCCGCCATGCCGCGACGCTCGGGAAACAGGTCCAGCACCATCAACGTGACCACCGGGGTCATCATGGCCCAGCCCAGCGAATACAGGCCGATCGGAAACAGGGACCAGCTCACGTGTGCCTTGAACAGCAGGTTGGCCCCCAGGTTCAACACCGACACAGCGAGCATGATGACCAGCCCGATGCGCACCTGCCGCTCTGGCGCAATGCGCCCGGCCAACCGACCACTGAGCCAGGCGCCGCCCATGATGCCGCTGATCGTGCACACGAAGAACCAGAAGAACTGAGTGGGTGCCAGTTGCAGGTGCTGCCCCAGGAAGGTCGGCGCCGACAACACGTACAGGAACATGCCGTTGAAAGGGATGCCGCTCGCCAGCGCCAGCAGCAGAAAGCGCGGGTTGGTGCCCAGCTGCCAGTAGCCGCGCATCAGATGCTTCACCGACAAGGCCTGGCGCTGCGACACGTGCAGGGTCTCCGGCAACAAGAACCAGTTGCTGACCCACAGCAGCACCCCGATGACGGCGAGGAACCAGAACACCGCGTGCCAGCCCGCGTGCACGAAGAGGAACCCGCCGATGATGGGCGCAATCGCGGGAGCCACACCGAAAAACAGCGTCACCTGGGACATGACGCGTTGCGCATCGGCCGGTGGGAACATGTCGCGGATCACGGCGCGCGAGACCACGATGCCCGCCCCGGTGGCCAGGCCTTGCAAGGCACGGAAAAAGATCAGGTGCGTGATGTCGGTGGACAGCGCACAGCCCACCGAGGCCAGGGTGAACACCGCCACCCCGGTCAGCACCACCGGCCGCCGCCCGAAACTGTCCGACAGCGCGCCGTGGAACAGGCTCATGAAGGCGAACGCAAACAGGTAGGCCGACAAAGTCTGCTGGATTTGCAGCGGCGTGGCCTGCAAGTCGGCGGCGATGCCTGCAAAAGCAGGCAGATAGGTATCGATGGTGAACGGCCCCAGCATGCCCAGGGTGGCCAACAGCACCGACAAGGCCCACATCGGGCCGCGCCACAGTTGGCGTGCATCAGGGTTCATGGGGTGCTCACAATCCTGCGTTCTGGAGGCTGCGCAGGAAAGCCTGCGGCGCCTGGAATCCGATCACCCGCGCCTCGCTCAGCTCACGGCCTTGCGGGTCGAAGAAGATCAGCCCCGGCGGGCCGAACAACTGGAAGCGCTGCAACAAGGCCCGATCTTCCGCGCTGTTGAGCGTGACATCGGCCTGCAACAGCACCACCCCGCGCAGCCGGTCCTGCACCAGCGGGTCGGCGAAGGTCTCGCGCTCCATCTCGATGCACGAGGTGCACCAGTCGGCATAGAAGTCCAGCATCACCGGTTGGCCGTCGGCCTGCGCCCGCGCCAAGGCCGCCTCCAGCTCGGCCACCGAGCGCACGCGCTCGAAGGGCAACACGCTCTGGTGCGCCGTGCTGGCGGCAGGCTGCCCCAGCCACTGCGTCTGCACATAAGGCCAGGCCGGACGCGCCACCCACAGCGCCATGCCCAACATCAGCACCCCGAACAGCGCCTTCACCGCCGTCATCCACGGCCCGGTGCGCGGCAGCAGACTGCCGGCTGACAGCCCCACCAGCAGCAAGGGCAGGCTCATGCCCCAGGCCATGGCGTACAGCGCCGTGCCGCCCAGCACCACATCACGGGTCTGGCTGATGTAAAGCAGCGCGCCGGCCAACGGCGCCGACACGCAGGGACTCACGATCAGGGCCGAGACCACGCCCATGGCAAAGACGCTGACAAAGCGGCCTCCGGGCAGGTGGCGCGTCCCCTCCCCCAGCCAACTTTGCACCGCCACGGGCAGACGCAACTCATACAGGCCGAACATCGACAGGGCCAGCACGACCATCAAGGCGGCAAACGCCAGCACCACCCAGGGGTGCTGCAGGTAAGCGGCCAGGCCTTGGCCCAGCAAACCCGCGGCCACCCCCAAGGCGGTGTAGACCAGCGCCATGCCCTGCGAATAGGCCAGTGCCAGCGCAAAACCACGCCCCCGGCTCACCCGGTCTTTCTGGCCCACGATGATGGACGACAGGATGGGCACCATGGGCAAGACGCAGGGCGTCAGAGACAACAGCACGCCCGCCAGCAGGAAAGCCGGCACGATCACCCAGACGCTGCCACTGGCCAGGGCTTGCCGGATGCCGCCATCGGCCGCCGCGTCAGAGCTCGCCTCGCTCCCCCCGGTCACGCCCGCGAAGCGCCCGGCACCAGGGCGAGCGCCCGCCGCGTCCACCGCGAAGGGCTGCACCGAGGTCACCGCCCCTTGCGCATCCAGGCTCACCTTGAACGCACGCTTTTGCGGCGGATAACAGATCCCCGCGTCGGCGCACCCCTGGTAGCCCACGGTCAGCACGGCCTCTCCCTTCGCATCGGCTGGCAAGGTCAGCCCGCCCCGGATGCTCTGGTGGTACACCTCCATCGTCTTTTCGAAATTGGGGTCGAACTTCGACTCGGCGGGCGGCAGGTCCCAGCCCAAGGGCTGCTCGACGCCTCCCGCTGCGCGCCAGGTCGCCGTCATCTGCTCGCGGTACAGATACACCCCGGGCGCCTGCTCGAACGACACCTGCACGGCCCGGGGACCGGACGCACGCACTTCCAGGCGGAAGGCCTCGTCCACCGGCAAAAACGTCTGCGCCAACGCCGCCGATGTGCCCCACAGCGGAACCAGGCACAGCACACACCACCACAGACGGCGCCACGCCGCGCCCAAACTGAAATAATTCATGCGCCCTATTCTGACCTGAGCCGGCACATCGTGTAAGTTGTATGTCTTTGCCGGCCCGGCACTCCTCTCTTTCAACGGAATTTCAACGGAAGGCCCTTCATGAAAGCCCAGAACATCCTCGAAACGATTGGCCAGACCCCGCATGTGCGCATGAACCGCCTGTTCAGCGGCCACGAAGTCTGGATCAAGGCCGAACGCGCCAACCCGGGCGGCTCCATCAAGGACCGCATCGCCCTGGCCATGGTCGAAGACGCCGAACGCAGCGGCGCCCTGCGACCCGGCGGCACCATCATCGAGCCCACCTCCGGCAACACCGGCATCGGCCTGGCCATGGTGGCTGCGGTCAAGGGCTACAAGCTGATCCTGGTCATGCCCGACAGCATGTCCATCGAACGCCGCCGCCTGATGCTGGCCTACGGCGCCAGCTTCGACCTGACGCCACGCGAAAAGGGCATGAAGGGCGCCATCGCCCGCGCCCAGGAACTGCGTGACGCCACCCCCGGCAGCTGGATCCCGCAGCAGTTCGACAACCCCGCCAACACCGAGGTGCACGCCCGCACCACCGCCCAGGAGATCCTGGCCGACTTCCCCGAAGGCCTGGACGTCCTGATCACCGGCGTGGGCTCGGGTGGTCACATCACGGGCTGCGCCCGCGTGCTCAAGGCCGCCTGGCCCAATCTGAAGGTGTATGCGGTCGAACCCAAGGCTTCCCCGGTCATCTCGGGCGGCCAGCCCTCGCCCCATCCCATCCAGGGCATCGGCGCCGGCTTCATCCCCGGCAACCTGGACACCAGCCTGCTTGACGGCGTCATCCTGGTCGATGCCGAAGACGCCCGTGAGTACGGCCGTCGCGCCGCGCGCGAAGAAGGCATGCTGGTGGGCATCTCGTCGGGCGCAACCCTGACGGCCATCGCGCAGAAGCTGCCCGAGCTGCCCGCGGGCAGCCGCGTCCTGGGCTTCTGCTACGACACCGGCGAGCGCTACCTGTCGGTGGAAGGCTACCTGCCCGCCTGAGCCAGACCCACCGTCCGTCCCCTCAACGATGCTGCATCCCCCCGCCTCCAACAGCCCGTCACCGTGGCCCATGCTGATCGCGCTGATCGCGAGCATCCCGGCCTTTTACGACTCGCTGATGCCGACGCCCGTCACCTGGGCGATCGGGATGTATGTGTTGAGTGGCCTGGTCGTGCTGGGTTCGGCATGGCGTGAGCGCCGCCATGCCCGGCGAGCCGTGGCCCACCAGCGGGTCACCCGCTCCTGGGGGATGACCCCTCGACAGGAGCGGCTGGACTGGGTGCTGGGCATCGCCCTGCTGCTGACAGCCACCCTGCCCGAGAGCCATGACTCGCCGCCGGCACTGGCCTGGCGCGTCGTGCTGGCCTTGTTCATGCTGTACCGCCTGGTCCGGATCAGCTTGCCTCTGCTGCACCAGGCGGGCCTGGCCCGACTGCTGCTGATGGCCAGCGCCGTGTTGGTGCTGTGCGGCATCGGTTTTTACTGGCTGGATCCGGCCATCCACTCGGTGCCCGCCGGGCTGTGGCTGGCGTTTTCCACCGCAGCGACCGTGGGTTATGGGGACACTGTGCCGAGCAGCACCGCCTCACGCATCTTTTCGGTGTTCGTGGTGCTGTTGGGCTACGGGGTGCTGTCGCTGGTGACCGCGAGCATCGCCGCCATGTTCGTGGGCACCCAGGAGCGCCAGGTCGAACGCGAAATCCTGCGCGACATGCACAACCAGTTGCGCGCCGTTCGCCAGGAAATCGCCGAGTTGCGCGCCGCCCTGGAGGAAGCCCGCCGCGCGAACCCTCCTGCCCCCCCAACCGAGTAGGGATGCCCGCAGGGCGCTTCGCCCTGTCCCTGAGCCACAATGCGACACGCTTTCGTCGCTCCGCATGTCTCAGGCTCTCGCATCACCCAAACGCCCTGCCACCGTCACACGCCCTTATGGCGGCGTGAAGGCGGAAGCACGACGCCAAGAACGCCGCCTGCGCCTGTTGGCCGCTGGCCTGACCGTGTTCGGCAACCAGGGCTACCACCACACGACCGTGCGCGACATCTGCGTCGAAGCGGGACTGACCGAGCGCTACTTCTACGAGTCCTTCAAGTCTCTGCGTCTGCTGTTCGATGCCGTGCACGAACAGTTGCGCAACGAGTTGCTGCAGCTCACCGCCCCCAGCGCACCCACCGACAGCGCGCCGTCCACGGACATGGCCTTGGCCCACCTGGAAGCCAGCCTGCGCCAGTGGTACCGGTTCCTGCAAGACGACCCCCGGCGTGCGCGCATCATGCTGTTCGATGCGAGCGTCATCGATGACCTGGATGCCGTGCGCCCGAACACCGCGGCGCAGGAGTTCCACGCGCGCATGTTGCGCCTCGTCGAAACGCTCCACCCCGATCTGGGCCGTCACGGCATCCAGACCGAGCTCACGGTCGCAGCCCTGTCCGGCGCCCTGATCAGCCATGCACGCGCCTGGGCCACCGCCCAGTTCAACCTGCCGCTGGAAGAACTGGTGCGCCACAGCATGCTGGTCTTTCACGGTTTGGCGACGCTGTACGAGGCCCTCAACGAGGGCCGACTCACACTGCCGCAGGACCGTGCCGACGCGCTCAGCGCAGACGCCAGTGCAGCGTCTCGCCGCCCCGCAGCGGCTTGATCGCGGCCTCGCCAAAGGGCAGCGACTCGGGCACCACCCAGTCTTCGCGCACCAGGGTGATGGTGTCGGTGTGGCGCGGCAGGCCGTAGAAATCGGCCCCGTAGAAGCTGGCGAAGGCTTCCAGCTTGTCGAGCGCGCCCGCGGCCTCGAAAGCCTCGGCGTACAACTCCATGGCGCATGGTGCGGTGTAGCAACCGGCGCAGCCCGAGGCATGCTCCTTCAGGTGCGAGGCGTGCGGCGCACTGTCGGTGCCCAGGAAGAACTTGGGGCTGCCGCTGGTGGCGGCCTGCACCAGAGCCACGCGGTGCTCTTCGCGCTTGAGGATGGGCAGGCAGTAGTAATGCGGCCGGATCCCGCCCATGAAGATGGCGTTGCGGTTGTAGAGCAGGTGCTGCGGCGTGACCGTGGCGCCCACGAAGCGGTCGGCCTCGCTCACGTACTGCGCGGCTTCCTTGGTGGTGATGTGCTCGAAGACGATCTTCAGCTCGGGGAAGTCGCGGCGCAGCGGGATCAACTTGTCGTCGATGAAGGCCTTTTCGCGGTCGAACACGTCGATCTCGCTGTCGGTCACCTCACCGTGTACGCAGAACACCAGGCCCTCGCGCTGCATGGCTTCGAGCACCTTGTAGGTCTTGCGCAGGTCGGTCACGCCGGCGTCGCTGTTGGTGGTGGCGCCAGCCGGGTAGAGCTTGAAGGCCACGGCGCCCATGGCCTTGGCGCGTGCCACTTCCTCGGCGGGGGTGTTGTCGGTCAGGTAGAGCACCATCAGCGGCTCGAACGACAGGCCAGCTGGCACGGCGGCACGGATGCGGTCGCGGTAGGCGATGGCCTGCTCGGCCGTCGTCACCGGCGGGCGCAGGTTGGGCATGACGATGGCGCGACCGAACTGACGCGCCGTGGCCGGCACCACCGCGGCCATCGCATCGCCGTCCCGCACGTGCAGGTGCCAGTCGTCAGGGCGGGTGAGGGTCAGGGTCTGGGGTGTGTTCGTGGTCATGGCAGGCCGCTCGGCGGGAAGGGAGGCTGAAACAAACCCGGATTTTCGCACTTCCGCGTGCACGGCGGCACCAAGCCCCCTCCCCCTCGGATCGGCACCGGACAGCCCGCACGCCTGCGCCACAATGTTCACCACACACCTATTTCACACAGAGAGGACCCCTGCATGGCTGACCTGAATCCCCGCTCCACGGGCCAGACCCTCATCCGCACCCTGCTCATCGGCGGTGCCGTGCTGTTCGGCCTGTGGACCCTGAGCCCGGTCGTCGTGATCTCGGCTGGCGAGCGTGGCGTCAAGACCACCTTCGGCAAGCCCGACGAGCAGGTGTACGAGCCCGGCATCCACTTCAAGATCCCGCTGGCCCAGGCCATGCACACGATGGACGTGCGCCTGCAAAAGGGTGAGGGCGAAGGCGATGCCGCGTCGAAGGACCTGCAGTCGGTGCACACCCGCATCGCCATCAACTACCACCTGGACCCGAAGCAGGCGGTCAACGTGTTCCGCAACATCGGCCCTAGCACCGACATCGCGGCCGACCGCATCATCATCCCCGCCGCCCAGGAAGCCGTGAAGGCCGTGACCGCCCGCTTCACCGCCGAAGAACTGGTCAGCCACCGCACCGAGGTGCGCGAGGCCATCGGCAAGCTGCTGCGCGACAAGATGTCCCGCCACGGCCTGGTGCTCGACGAGTTCGCCATCGTCAACTTTGCCTTCTCACGCTCCTTCTCGGAGGCGATCGAATCCAAGGTCAAGGCCGAACAGGAAAAGCTCAAGGCCGAGCGCGACCTGCAACGCATCGAAGTCGAAGCCAAGCAGAAGGTCGCCAGCGCCCGAGCCGAGGCCGAAGCCCTGGCACTGCAGCGTCAACAGATCACGCCCGACCTGCTCGCCCTGCGTCGCATCGAAAACGAGCGCGAAGCGATCCGCAAGTGGGATGGCAAGCTGCCCAACGTGACTTCGGGGGCCGTGCCCTTCATCAACGTGGATGGGAAGAACTGAGCAGGCCCATGCGATGGGCGCCACGCATGACGCCCATCACTGAAAGCATCCCGGTCGCTCAGGCGACCAACAGGTCTGCCAGTGGCACGGCCGACACGACGAAGTCCGGGTTGAGCACCTCGGCCTTGCCATAGCGCAGCGGCTCGCCTTGCAGCGTGCAGACATGTCCACCGGCGGCCTCGACCACCGCCTGCGCAGCGGCCGTGTCCCACTCACAGGTCGGCCCCAGGCGCGGGTAGACATCGGCTGCGCCTTCGGCAATGCGGCAGAACTTCAAGGAACTGCCCGCCTGCACCAGCTCATGGTGCCCCATGCGGGCGATCAAGGCCCGCGTGGCCTCGTTCAGGTGGCTCTTGCTGGCCATCACCCGCAGCGCCAGCCCGCCCTCACGTGGCACGGCCACCTGGATGCGCTGAGCCGCCGACTCGGCCGACACGCGTCGGAAGGCGCCGACACCTTTCGCCCCCCAGTAGCTCACCCCTTGAGCGGGCACCGTGACGACCCCCAGCACAGGGCGGCCTCGCTCGACCAAGGCAATGTTGACCGTGAACTCGCCATTGCGCGCCACGAACTCCTTGGTACCATCGAGCGGGTCCACCAGCCAGAAACGTTCGGCCGAACGCGCGCCCTCGTCGGGCACGCAGCCTTCCTCGGACACGATGGGGATGTCCGGCGTCAGGGCTTGCAAGCCCGTCACGATACGCTCATGCGCCGCCAGGTCGGCCGCGGTCAAGGGGCTCGCATCGGCCTTGTGCGTCACGGCCGTCGGCCCCCCGTTGTAGATGGCCATGATGTCGTCACCAGCCACCTCGGCCAAAGCCACCACCGAGGGCGCCAGCGCCCTCAGTGCATCCGCTTGTGCTGCCTGCATCGCCCTGCCTCCCGGTGTCACGCCTGCCCCGCTTGCTGCAAGCGCCACATCTCCGCATAGCGCCCGTTGGCGGCCAGCAGGTGTGGGTGCGTGCCGCGCTCGATGATGCGGCCGTGCTCCATCACCAGGATCTCGTGCGCGTGCACGATGGTGGACAGCCGGTGCGCGATCACCAGCACCGTCTTGCCCTGCGCCACCGCGGCCAGCTCGGCCTGGATGGCGCGCTCGTTGGCCGAGTCCAGCGCCGAGGTCGCCTCGTCGAACACCAGCACCGGCGGGTTCTTCAGCAGCGTGCGCGCGATCGCCACGCGCTGCTTCTCGCCGCCCGACAGCTTCAGCCCCCGCTCGCCCACCATGGTGTCATAGCCCTTGGGCGTGCCGCTGATGAAATCGTGGATGCGCGCCGCCTGGGCCGCGGCCACCACCTCGTCGTGGGTCGCGTCCGGCCGGCCATAGGCGATGTTGTAGGCCACCGTGTCGTTGAACAGCACCGTGTCCTGCGGCACGATGCCGATGTGGCGACGCAGGCTGTCTTGCGTGAGGCTGCGCACATCGTGGCCATTGACCGTGATGCGCCCGCCCTGCACGTCATAAAAACGGTACAGCAGCCGCGCCAGCGTGGACTTGCCCGAGCCCGAGGGCCCCACCACCGCCACCGTCTGCCCCGCCGGGATCTCGAAGCTCAGGTCGTGCAGGATGGGCCGGCTCGGGTCGTAGGCGAACTGCACCTGGTCAAAGCGCACCGAAGGCGGGCCCTTGAGCAATAAGGGTCGCGCATCGGCGGCATCGGCCACCTCGCGCTCGCGCGTCATCAGCGTGAACATCTTGTCCAGGTCGGTGAGCGACTGCTTGATCTCGCGGTAGATCACGCCCAGGAAGTTCAGCGGGATGTAGAGCTGGATCATGAAGGCGTTGACCATCACCAGATCGCCCACCGTCATGCGCCCGGCCACGACGCCTTCCGTCGCGCGCCACAGCATGGCGATCAGGCCGATGGCGATGATGGTCTGCTGCCCCGTGTTCAACAGCGACAGCGAGCGCTGCGACTTCAGGGCGGCACGGCGCAATCGCTCCAGCGACTCGTCATAGCGCCGCGTCTCGAAGGCCTCGTTGTTGAAGTACTTCACCGTCTCGTAGTTCAGCAGCGAGTCCACCGCCCGCGTGTGCGCCTTCGAGTCCAGCTCGTTCATCTCGCGGCGAAAGCGCGTGCGCCACTGCGTGACCGTCACGGTGAACACGATGTACACGATCAACGCCGTCAAGGTGATCCAGGCAAAAGCCGCATCGAACTTGGTGCCCAACAGGGTCAGCACCAGCGTGACCTCGATCAGCGTGGGGATGATGCTGTAGAGCGAGTACGAGATCAGCGAGTGCACGGCCCGCGTGCCGCGCTCGATGTCGCGCGTCATGCCGCCGGTCTGGCGCTCCAGGTGAAAGCGCAGGCTCAGCGCGTGCAGGTGCCCGAAGACCTGCAGCGAGATGCGCCGCGCCGCCCCCTCCGTGGCCTTGGCGAACACCAACTCGCGCAGTTCGGTGAACAGCGAGGTGGACAGGCGCAGCAAGCCATACGCCACCAGCAGCCCCACCGGCACCACCAACAGGGCCTGTGCGCTGCTGGCCTTCGGCGCCAGCGTGTCCACCAGGTCTTTCAGCAACAGGGGCACACCCACATTGGCCAGCTTAGCCCCCACCATGAAGGCCAGCGCCAGCAACACACGCCCCTTGTAAGCCCACAGATAGGGCCACAAGCGGGCCAGCGTGTCGCGCTCGGAGCGGGGCTGATCTGTGACGGAGTGCGGGTTTTCACCGGCGGGCGGCGAAGCGTAGCGGCGCATTCTGGAACAATGCCTGATTGAAGTTCGAAACGTCGATTGTCGACCCTGATTGATCATGACCCTCACGCCCAAGCCCAATATCCTCATGTGCCCCCCGGATCTGCACCCCGAGATGGAGTTGCTGATGCGCGTGGTGCCCATGCCCTCGGATGCCAATGGCAATGGCGACATCTTTGGCGGCTGGATCATGGCCCAGGTGGACCTGGCCGGCTCCATCCTGCCGGGCATCGTCTCGCGCGGGCGCATCGCCACCGTGGCGGTCAACCAGTTCACCTTCAAGCAGGCCGTCTCGGTCGGCGATGTGGTCTCGCTCTATGGCCGCGTCGAGAAAATCGGCCGCACCTCCATCACCGTGCACATGGAAGTCTGGGCCGAGCGCAACCCCAGCCAGCCGCAGCTTTTCAAGGTCACCGAGGCCAACATCACCTACGTGGCCATCGACCTGGACGGCAAGCCTCGCCCCATCAACCCTGAGCAAGCTTGATGCGGCGCAAGCCCGCGCGCCTGTGCGGGCACTGCGTCTGTGAGAGCATCCCGCCATGGACGCCCTGATTTCCACGCCCCCTCACCTGGCCCCCAACGCCTTGCGCGAACAGGGCTGGGCCGTCATCCAGCCGGAAGACCTGCTGAATTGGCTGCATGCCGACATGGCCGCCGCCGACACCGTGCACGCCAGCTGGTCTGACCTGCCCCCCGACACCCACCTGCGCGATGGCGGGGCCTATCGCTTTCGCCGCCACAGCTGCTTCACGCTGGACACCGCCACAGGCGAGCTGGCCCAGACGCCGCACCGCGCGCACTGGCAGCCAGTCACCTACAACGCCTTGCATGGGGGCTTCGAGCGTTGGTTTGAGCCTGTCGACCCTGCCATCTGCGCACACCCGCTGTGGCAAGCCCTGCTGCGCCAAATTGGTCAGCTGATCGCCCAGGCCAAGCCGGTGCCGATGTGGTTCATCGAGGCGCACCAGTTTCGCGTCGACACGGCCGGCGGCATTGGCCGCCCCACGCCGGAAGGTGCGCACCGCGATGGCGTGGACTTTGTGGCTGTGCTGATGCTGGAGCGCCATGCCATCAAGGGGGGCGAAACCCGCGTTTTCGAGGCGGAGGGGCCACGCGGTGTGCGCTTCACACTGCAACGCCCCTGGAGCACCGTGCTGCTGGACGACGAACGGGTGATCCACGAAACCTCACCGATCCAGCCGCTCGACGGCCATGGCTGGCGCGACACGCTGGTGCTGACCTTCCGCCAGGGCGGCTTCCAGAGCGAGACCTGAGCCCCCTCGGACTGCGCCTCACAGCTGCTTGTGCCAGTCCTTGTGCAACAGCTGGCGGGGCGGCTCGCTGTCGGCCATCACCACGCGATCCCGGCCGGTGCGCTTGGTCACATACAGCGCCTGATCGGCGCGAGACACCACGCTGGCCCAATCCTCATCGGCCTGCAAACTGCGTGCAGCGCCAATGCTCACGGTCACAGAGAACGTGGTGTCCAGCGGTAGCACCGGGTGGGTCGCCACCACCTGCCTCAAACGCTCCCCGACCTGGCTCAAGCGTTCGGGCTCGGTGCTGTCGAGCACCACCAAAAACTCCTCGCCACCGATGCGTCCGACCCGATCTCCGTCGCGCAGATGCTGGCGCAAGAGTTGCGCCACCTGGGTCAGCACCTCATCGCCCACGGCATGACCATGACGGTCGTTGATGGACTTGAAATGGTCCACGTCGCACATGAGCAGACACAAGGGTTGGCGCTGCTGACGTCGGTCATCGTGCAGACGCTCCAGATGCGACAGGATGGCGCGCCGGTTGAGCAAGCCAGTGAGGGCATCACGGCTGGCCATGTCGGCCAACTGTCGCTCCATCCGCTTGCGATCGGTGATGTCCAAGATGGTGCCCACCAGGCCATTGACTTGGCCCTGGGCGTCTCGCAGCACCGTCTTGTAAAAAATCACATCCAAGCGCTCGCCGGAAGGCGTCTGGACCTGGGACTCGTAGCGCTGGTTCTCGCCCGCGCTCATCAAGGCCTCATCGGCCTCGAAATAGACCTGCGCGAGATCAAGGGGAGACAGGTCGTACACCGACTTGCCCACCACCTCGGCCGGCGTGCGGCCGAGCAAAGCCGTGAAGGCCTCGTTGCACCCGCGATAGACACCGGCCCGGTCTTTGAAAAAAACGGGCATCGGCAATGCGTCCAGCACGGGCTGGATCACATCGGGGGACAGTTGAGACAGGAACAAAGGCCGCCATCCATGGCGTGCGCAAGCCGCACGGTCCGAGGATTATGGCCCTGGTGACCTGCTCCAACCAACCCCGGATTTGACCTTGATCATCAAACGGTCAGCATTTCGAGAAGTCAGGCTTGCGCTTTTCCATCACGGCGCTGATGGCTTCCTTGGTCGCCGGGCCGCGCAACAGGGCGCCAAATTGCTGCAGTTCGGCCAACATGACCGCGTGCAGGGCCTCGGTGTTGCTCTGACGCATGAGGGCCTTGCTCACGCGCAGCGAGGTGGCGGGCTTGGCGGCCAGCTTGGCGGCCTGAGCCTGCGCGTAGGCATTGACCTCGGTGGGCGGCAGCACGCGGTTGACCAGGCCCATCTCCTGCGCATCTTCGGCCGAGAAGGGCTCTCCGAACAGCAGCTTCTCCGCGGCGCGCTGGTAACCCACGATCTGCGGCAGCAGCAGGCTGGAGCCCGCTTCCGGACACAGGCCCAGGTTCACGAACGGCAGGCTGAAGCCCGCGTTGTCCCCTGCGTAGACCAGGTCACAGTGCAGCAGCAAGGTCGTGCCGATGCCCACAGCCGGCCCCGCCACAGCGGCAATCAGCGGCTTGGGGAAGTCGCGCAGGATGTTGAGGAAGCGCACCACCGGCGCTGGCTCGGCCCCGGGCGTCATGTCGGGCAGATTGCTCAAGAAGTCGGCCAGATCGTTGCCAGCGGTGAAGCAGGTCGGATCCCCCTGGATCACGGCCACCCGCACGGTGTCATCGGTGGCGGCCTCTTCCAGCGCCTGGGCCAGTGCGGTGTACATCGCCCGTGTGATGGCGTTCTTCTTGTCCAGACGGTGGAAGGTCAGGGTCAGGATGCCGCCTTCGCGGTTCGACAAAATGGCGTCGCTCATGGATGGTTCCTCGGGAGCAGAAAGGGGTGTCAAGAATCAGCCTGAGCGATGGGCGTCACGCCCAGCCAGCCCAAGCTGTGCGCCCAGCCCTTGGGGCCCGTGCGCGTGTGAAAGAAATCAAAGTGGCCCACCGTCGCCGCGCCCACATCCCTGGGATGCAGGGTCAGGTAGCGCACCGATGTGCCAGTGTAGAGGCGGTGGATGGCCTCCACCCCACGGCGGTGCGCCATCTTGTCGTCGGTGAACAGCACCGCCGTGATGTGCTGACGCACGGCCGCATAGGCCTCGCGCACATGCGGGCCCTCGACACAGCAAAAGTCCGGTGACGCGCACCAGCGCTTCCACTGCCCCACGATGCCACGCGGCAGATCGGCCACCGCCTTGATGCGCTTGCCCGCGAAATAGCCGTGGCGCGCCACGCTCAGCGGCACGATCACATGCCAGAACAGCAACATGCCATATCGCAGCGGCCGCGCCAGTTGCGACACGTGCCCGCTGCCGCTGCCCAGCGTCACCACATGGTCGATCTGCGGCAACTGCGGCATCAGGCCATACAGGATGCCGCCCATGCTGTGACCGAACCAGCTGATGGGCAGATCAGGATGGCGGTTGACGGCGCACCGCATGATCGCCGGCGCATCGTGCAAGGGCCAGTCGATCAGCTTGGCACGGTAGCGGCGCAGATCGGCCGGAGCCGAGGCACCCATGCCGCGCCAGTCGACCGTGTAAACCACGCAGCCATGTGTGCTGAGCCAACGGGCATAGCGTTCGTAAAAACTTTGCGGCACGCCCAGCGCCGGCCCGATGATGACCACGCGCTGCAAGGCCACCGACGCGTCGGCCGGGCGGTAACAGCGGGCGGCCAGCGTGTGGCCATCGTCGGTGTGAAGCGTCAGGTGTTCCATACAGCTCTCAAGAAAAAGCCCGCACGAGGGCGGGCTTTCTCAGGCGTTGAACGCAGGGAGGCCGATTACAGGCTGTCCACGCGCTCGAAGATGCCAGCAGCGCCTTGGCCGGTGCCGATGCACATCGTCACCATGCCGTACTTGCCGCCGGTGCGACGCAGACCGTGCACCACGGTGGCCGCACGGATGGCACCGGTGGCGCCCAGGGGGTGACCCAGAGCGATCGCGCCGCCCATCGGGTTGACCTTGGCACGGTCCAGCACGTGGCCCTTGCTGTCCAGATCCTTCAGCACGGCCAGCGATTGCGCGGCGAACGCTTCGTTCAGCTCAACCCAGTCCATGTCGGAGGCCTTCAGGCCAGCGTATTCCAGGGCCTTGGGGATGGCTTCGATCGGGCCGATGCCCATGATTTCGGGCGGCACGCCCTTGACGGCGAAGGCCACGAACTTGGCCAGCGGGGTCAGGCCGTACTTCTCGCAGGCTTCCTTCGAAGCCAGGATCAGGCAGCCAGCGCCGTCAGACGTCTGCGACGAGTTACCGGCCGTGACCGAACCCTTGGCAGCGAACACGGGACGCAGCTTGGCCAGACCTTCCATCGAGGTGTCAGGACGAGCGCCTTCGTCACGGGTGATGACCTTCTTGGAGACGGTCACTTCACCGGTTTCGAGGTTGGGCGTGCGCACTTCGACTTCGATCGGGGTGGTTTCGGCATCGAACCAGCCAGCCTGTTGGGCGGCGATGGCGCGACGGTGCGATTCCACGGCGAAGGCGTCTTGCTCTTCGCGGGTGACACCCCACTGCTCGGCCACCTTCTCGGCGGTCATGCCCATGCCGTAAGCGATGCCGACGTTTTCGTCGAGGTTCACCACGGCAGGGTTGAACGAAGGCTTGGCGCCGCCCATGGGAACCATGGACATCGACTCCACGCCACCGGCGATCATGACCTCGGCTTCACCGACGCGGATGCGGTCGGCGGCCATCGACACGGCGGTGATACCGGCCGCGCAGAAGCGGTTCACGGTGGCACCGGCCACGGTCTTGGGCAGACCCGACAGCAGGGTGGCGATCTTGGCCACGTTCATGCCTTGTTCGCCTTCGGGCATCGCGCAGCCAACGATGGCGTCTTCGATGGCAGCCGGATCCAGGGTCGGAACCTGCTTGAGGGCGTTCTTGATGGTCGCAACCAGCAGATCGTCCGGACGGGTGTTCTTGAACACGCCGCGGCCAGACTTGCCGATCGGGGTGCGGGTGGCGGCGACGACGTAAACGTCACGAAGTTGCTTGGACATTGTGTGTGTCTCCGATCGATCAGTTGCGGACAGGCTTGCCGGTCGACAGCATGCCCATGATGCGTTCTTGCGTCTTGGGGTTGTCCAGCAGCGTGCAGAAGTGCTTGCGCTCCAGGGCGTGCAGGTATTCCTCGCTCACCAGGGTGCCGGCATCGACGTC
>JAJUGJ010000005.1 GCA_029268225.1 Burkholderiales bacterium
CACGCTGGGTCTGCAAGGCAGCCTGGCGCTGGGTCGCCTCAAGGACGCTGGCAAGGCTCCGGTCGAAGTGACCTCGATCATGAAGCGCAACAACTGCGGCAAGTCGCTGGACATCGCCCGCATGGCGCGCGACATGATGGGCGGCAACGGCATCTCCGACGAGTTCGGCGTGGCCCGTCACCTGGTCAACCTCGAAGTGGTCAACACCTACGAAGGCACGCACGACATCCACGCCCTGATCCTGGGCCGTGCGATCACCGGCTCGGCCGCCTTCTGATTTCACACACGCCTCGGAGCACAACAAGATGAAAGCACTCGTCGCCGTCAAGCGTGTGGTGGACTACAACGTGAAGGTCCGTGTCAAAGCCGACCAGAGCGGCGTGGACATCGCCAACGTCAAGATGAGCATGAACCCCTTTGACGAAATCGCCGTCGAAGAGGCCGTGCGCCTGAAAGAGCAGGGCATCGTCACCGAGGTCGTCGCCGTATCGTGCGGCGTGGCCCAGTGCCAGGAAGTGCTGCGCACCGCCCTGGCCATCGGCGCGGACCGTGCCATCCTGGTCGAAAGCGATGCCGAGTTGCAGCCCCTGGCCGTGGCCAAGCTGCTCAAGGCCCTCGTGGACAAGGAACAGCCCGGCCTGATCATCGTCGGCAAACAGGCCATCGATGACGACAGCAACCAGACCGGCCAGATGCTGGCCGAGCTGGCCAACCTGCCGCAAGCCACCTTCGCGTCCAAAGTGGCCAAGGACGGTGACAAGCTGGTGGTGACCCGCGAGGTGGACGGCGGTGCCGAAACCCTGGCGCTGAGCCTGCCGGCTGTGGTGACGACCGACCTGCGTCTCAACGAGCCGCGCTACGTCACCCTGCCCAACATCATGAAGGCCAAGAAGAAGCCGCTGGACACCTTCAAGCCGGCTGACCTGGGTGTGGACGTGAGCCCGCGTCTGAAGACGCTCAAGGTCAGCGAACCGCCTGCGCGCTCGGCCGGCATCAAGGTGCCCGATGTGGCCACCCTGGTGAGCAAGCTGAAGAACGACGCCAAGGTCCTGTGAGGCCGCTGCAAGGAGACACACACATGACCGCACTCGTCATTGCCGAACACGACAACGCCACGCTCAAGGGCGCGACCCTCAACACCGTCACTGCGGCCGCCGCTTGCGGCGCGGAGGTGCACGTGCTGGTGGCAGGCCACAACGCCGGCGCAGCGGCCGCTGCCGCCGCCCAGATCGCTGGCGTCACGCAGGTGATCCATGCCGACGGCCCCAGCCTGGCGCAGGGCCTGGCCGAGAACGTGAAGGCGCAGGTCGTGAGCCTGGCCTCGGGCTACAGCCACATCCTGTTCCCGGCCACGGCCGCGGGCAAGAACGTGGCCCCCCGTGTGGCCGCCCGCCTCGACGTGGCCCAGATCAGCGACGTCACCAAGGTGGTCTCGGCCGACACCTTCGAGCGCCCGATCTACGCAGGCAACGCCATCGCCACCGTGCAGAGCGCCGACGCGGTGAAGGTGCTGACCGTGCGCACCACTGGCTTTGACGCTGCGGCCGCCACCGGTGGCAGCGCCACGGTGCGCACCGTGGACGCCGTGGCCGACTCGGGGCTGAGCACCTTCCAGGGCAGCGAGATCGCCCAGAACGACCGTCCCGAGCTGACCGCCGCCAAGATCATCGTCTCCGGTGGCCGTGCACTGGGTTCGGCCGAGAAGTTCAACGAGGTGCTGACGCCCCTGGCCGACAAGCTGGGTGCCGCCATCGGTGCTTCGCGCGCCGCGGTGGACGCAGGCTATGCCGCCAACGACCTGCAGGTCGGCCAGACCGGCAAGATCGTGGCGCCGCAGCTCTACATCGCAGCCGGCATCTCGGGCGCCATCCAGCACTTGGCTGGCATGAAGGACTCCAAGGTGATCGTCGCGATCAACAAGGATCCCGAAGCCCCGATCTTCCAGGTGGCCGACTTCGGTCTGGAAGCCGATCTGTTCGCCGCGGTGCCGGAGCTGACGCAATCGCTGTGATCCGCTCCGAGTGAGTCCCTCCGGGTGCCCAGACAGGGAACAAGCCTGGCGGGGCCCGCTTCCCCTGTGGCCACCAGCCACACCTCCTGACAGGAGACACCCTCTATGTTGACCATCAACCTGTTCAACGGGCTGGTCTATGGCGCCCTGCTCATCGTGATGAGTTCGGGCCTCGCCTTGATCTACGGCCTGCGCCGCGTCGTGAACTTCGCGCACGGTGCGCTCTACATGCTCGGGGCCTACCTGGGCTACACCGTGGCCCTGCAAACCAATTTCTGGGTCGCGCTGGTGGCCGCACCGGCCATCATGGCCGTGGTCGGCGTGCTGCTGGACCGCTATGGCTTTCGCCTGCTGCAAGACCGCGAGCCCCTCAACGTGATGCTCGTCACCTTCGGTTTGCTGCTGATCCTGGAAGACCTGGTGGTCGCCATCTGGGGCAAGGGCAACTACTCCATCTTCACGCCCGAGCTGCTCAACTTTTCGGTGAACCTGTTCGGCCATGACCTGCCGGCCTACTGCATCGCGGTGCTCTTCATGGGCATCGCCGTGGCCGTGGGGCTGACGCTGTGGCTGCGCTTCTCGCGCATCGGCCTGTTCGTGCGTGCCGCCTCCACCGAGCCGGTCACCACTTCGATGCAGGGCGTCAACACCGACGTGCTGAGCGCCGGTGTGGTGGGCCTGGGCAGTGCGCTGGCCGGTCTCGCGGGTGTGGTCGCCGGTCCTTTCCTGTCGCTGTCGCCGCACATGAGCTCGGACGTGCTGATCGACTCCTTCGTCGTCGTCGTGATCGGTGGCCTGGGCTCACTGGCTGGCGCCTTCATCGCCGCCATCCTGCTCGGGATGATGCAGGCCCTGGGCGCCGTCTACCTGCCCGGCGTGTCCGTCCTGTTGCCCTTCCTCTTCATGATCGCTGTGCTGATCTGGAAGCCGTCGGGCCTGATGGGCAGCCGCACCTGATCGACCGGGAGAACCACATGAACATGAGTATGTCTCGCGTCAGCATCCTGTCGGTGCTGACCCTGATCCTGGGCGTGGGCATCATGACCTTCGTGACCTCCAGCTCCTTGCTGGCGATGTTCACGCAGGCCGTGGTCTATGCCATCTCGGCCCTGGGCGTGGGCTTCTTGCTGCGCCAGAACGGCCTGGTCAGCTTTGGCCACGCGCTGTTCTTTGGCGCCGCCGGCTACGGCATGGGCGTCATCCTGCAACTGGAATGGATGTCGGCCGAAGCCGCCATCTTCGCGGTGCTCGGTGGCCTGGCCGTGATGGGTTTCCTGATGGGCCTGGTGATTGTGCGGGTGCCCGGCATCGCCTTCGGCATGTTGACGCTGGCCATTGGCCAGATGGCTTACCTGCTGGCCACCCGCGCCACCGGCATGACCGGCGGCACCGATGGCATGAGCGTGGCCTGGCCCAACGAGGTGTTCGGCTTCTCGCAATCGGTGCTGCTCAAGCCCGCGGTGTTGTTCATGATTGCCTGGGTGCTGATGGTGGTTGTCACCTACATCCTGCTGTGGGTCATCCGCACGCGCTTCGGTGCCATCACCGAGGCCATCCGCGACAACGAAGAGCGCGCCCGCTTCATCGGCATCACGACCACGGTGCCGCGTGCCCTCATCTTCGCCATCTCCGGCGTGGTCACCGGCATTGCCGGTCTGCTGTCCTCGTTCAACACCGGCTTCGTCTCACCCGAGAACCTGCACTGGAGCGTCTCGGCCATCACCCTGCTGATGGTGGTGGTGGGCGGCTTCAAGCGCCCGGTCGGCCCGATCATCGGCGCCATCGTGTACTTCCTGTTCAAGGATCTGCTGGGTGAGTACGCCACGCACAGCAACGCCATCTTTGGCGCGGCGCTGATCGCGGTCATCGTGTTCTCGCCCGACGGGATCATCGGTGCCATCGAGCGGGCCTTCAAGGGCAAGAAGCCCGCCGGTGCGGCCCACCAGCCCATCAGCCACTGACCGCCACAGGAGACACCCATGAGCCAATATGTACTGCAGGCCCAGGATGTGGCCATCCACTACGGCGGCGTCAAGGCGCTGGACGGCGTGGACATGACGCTGGAGAAGGGCCAGATCCGTGGCCTGATCGGCCCGAACGGTGCCGGCAAGTCCACCGTGATCGATGCCATCACCGGTCGCCGTCCGCTGACGCGTGGCAAGGTGACCCTGATGGGTCAGGATGTGAGCCACCTGGGGGCGGTCGAGCGCCGCGCCCGCGGTCTGTCGCGCAGCTTCCAGCGCACCTCCATTTTCCACGGCATGACCGTGCGGGCGCAGGTGGAGCTGGCGTCCTACAAGATGGGCATGGCGAACTCGGCGGAAGACGCCGAGGCCGTGCTCAAGGAACTCGACCTCGACCGTCTGGGCAACATCGTGGCCGAGGACCTGGGCTACGGCGAGCAACGCCGCCTGGACCTGGCCCTGGCCCTGGTGGGCCGTCCGCAGGTGCTGATGCTCGACGAGCCGATGGCCGGCCTGTCGGTCAAGGAATCGCACGACCTGGCCAAGCACCTCAAGGCCTTGACCTCGAAGTGGGACGTGTCTGTGCTGCTGGTCGAGCACGACATGGACGTGGTGTTCGGCATCTCCGATGTCATCACCGTGTTCGAACTCGGCCGCGTGATCGCCCAGGGCGCCCCCGCCGAAGTCCGCGCCAACCCGCGCGTCCGTGAAGCCTACCTCGGGAGCACCGCATGACCGCTCTGTTGAACCTGCAAGGCGTCCAGTCCTACTACGGCTCGGCGCACATCCTCCACAGCCTGAGCCTGCACGTGAACGCGGGCGAGCGCGTGGGCCTGATCGGCCGCAACGGCGTGGGCAAGACCACAGTGGTCAACACCATCCTGGGCCTGGCCCAGATGAAGTCGGGTCACATCCACTTTGGCAGCAAGCCCATCACCAAGCCGCGCGCCTACATGGCCGCGCAAAACGGCATCGTCGTGGTGCCGCAGGGTCGCCGCATCATCGCCAACCTGACGGTGGAAGAGAACCTGCTGCTCGGCGCGGCCACCGGCCGCAAGGGCCACTGGAACGTGGCAGAGATCTACAAGCTCTTCCCCATCCTGAAAGAGCGCGCCCACACCTCGGGCACGGCCTTGTCGGGCGGCCAGCAGCAGATGGTGGCTGTGGGCCGCGCCTTGATGGCCAACCCCGATCTGATCCTGCTGGACGAGCCGACCGAGGGTCTGGCCCCGGTGATCGTGGACCAGCTGGCCGACATCTTCAACCAGGTGGCCGACCAGGGCACCGCGCTGTTGTTGATCGAACAGAACATGAGCCTGGTGGTGCGCGTGGCGCACCGCTATCTGGCGATGGCCAAGGGATCCGTGGTGGCCGAAGGCCGTGTCGAGAACACGCGCGAGTGCCTCAAGGACCTGGAAGAACACGTGATGGTGTGAGCCTTTTTTCGAATGTGGTGAATCGGCGGCCGGACCGCATCCGGCAGACATTGTTTGATTCGAGGAGACCATGATGAACAAGTACACGAAGATGACCCAGTTGCTGGCCGGTGTGGTGCTGGTCGCCAGCCTGCCGACCGCCGCCCTGGCCCAAGCCAAGGAACCCCTGAAGATCGCCCTGGTCTCGTCCAAGTCGGGCGGCTTCTCCACCATGGGGGCTGACGTGATCAACGGCGTCAAGTTCGCCGTGGAAGAAGCCAATGCCAAGGGCGGTGTCGATGGCCGCAAGATCGAACTCGCCGAGGGCGACGACGAAAGCACGCCCGACGCCGGTCGCCGCGCCGCGGAGAAGCTGACCCGCGATGGCTACAAGTTCATCCTGGGTCCGATCACCTCCTCGATCTCGCTGGCCATCAGCCAGAACCTGACTCGCTGGGACGCCGCCTTCATCGGCACCATGGCCAAGGCCGACAAGCTGACCGCCGACGCCTGCAACCCCCGTTTCATTCGCACCAACCATTCCGACGCGATGGACCTGGCGATGATCAACCAGTGGGTCAAGGGCTTGAAGGGCAACAACTTCGCCATCCTGGCCGCCGACTATGTGTGGGGCCAGGACTCGGCCAAGTCTTTCGAAGCCGCCGTGACCTCGCAAGGCAAGAAGGTCAGCCTCAAGCTGTTCGCCCCGCTGGGCACCAAGGACTACGCGCCCTACATCCAGCAACTCAAGGCCGCCGGTGTGGACGCCATCTGGTTTGCCGACGTCTCGGGCGGTGTCAACTTCGTCAAGCAGGCCAATGACTTTGGCCTGAAGACCCCGCTGATCGGCCACGCGCTGGTCTCCAACTTCATCATCAACGCCACCGGCAAGCTGCTCGAAGGCACGCCCGGCAACGTGGGCTACACGCCTGACGTGAACTCGCCTGCCTCCAAGGCCTTTGCCGCGGCCTTCAAGGCCAAGAACGGCCGCCTGCCCACCGACACGGAAGGCCAGGCCTACAACGGCGCGCTGGTGCTGTTCCAGGGTGTGAAGCTGGCCAAGAGCGTCGAGCCCGAAGCCGTGACCAAGGCCCTGCGTGGTGCCACCGTGGACACGCTGTACGGCAAGGCCACCGTGCGCGCGGCCGACAACCAGATGGTGATCCCGAACTTCGTGGCCCGCGTGAAGATGGCCGACGGCGTGCTGCGCCCGGTCATTGAGCAGACCTTCCCCGCCTCGATCACACCGGCCGCCTCGCCGCTGTGCAAGATGTGATGGCCTGGGGGCGTTGAGCGCGCCCCCTCCTTTTGAATTCAGGTTTCAGAGCGCTTTGGGCAACCTTCGGGTTGCCCTTTTTTTGCCTGGACGAGGCCGAGCGCGTGGGGTGTGTCAGCGCGCGCTCGCCTGCCGCACCGCATGCTCCCAGTGCGCCATGCGCGCCGCCGCTTCGTCACGCGACAGCTGCGGCTCAAAGGTGCGCTCGGCGCGCCACTGGCGACCGATCACGGCCGTGTCGGCATACAGCCCGGTGCTCAGGCCGGCCAGGTAGGACGCGCCCAGCGCGGTCGTCTCCACCACCTTCGGTCGCACCACCGGAATACCCAGCAGGTCGGCCTGGAACTGCATCAGCAGGTCGTTGACGCAGGCGCCCCCATCCACCCGCAACTCGCGCAGCGCGCAGCAGCCCGAGGCCACGGCATCGCGGCTCATGGCCTGCAGCAGCGCGGCGCTCTGGAACGCGATCGACTCCAGCGCCGCCCGTGCGATGTGCGCCACCGTGCTGCCCCGCGTCAGCCCCACGATGGCACCGCGCGCCTCGCTGTCCCAGTACGGGGCGCCCAGGCCGGTGAAGGCGGGCACGAACATCACGCCGCCGCTGTCGGGCACGCTGGCGGCCAGCTCTTGCACCTCGCTGGCGGTGCGCACCGCATGCAGACCGTCGCGCAACCACTGCACCACGGCCCCGCCAATGAAGACGCTGCCTTCGAGCGCATAGGCGCGCTGGCCGGGCAACTGCGCCGCCACCGTGCTCAGCAGGCCGTTGGCCGAAGGCTGGGTTTGTGCACCGGTGTGCATCAGCATGAAGCAGCCCGTGCCATAGGTGTTCTTGGCCATGCCGGCCTGAAACCCAGCCTGGCCAAACAGCGCGGCCTGCTGGTCGCCGGCCATGCCGCCAATGGGCAAGGCGCCCAGTCCGGCCAGGAAGTCGCCACTGCCCCAGATCTCGGGTTGCGCTTCGCCGTACACATGGCTGGAAGGGCGCACCTGTGGCAGCACCTCGCGGGGGATGTCCATCAGGCGCAGCAAGTCCTCATCCCAGTCTTGCGTGTGGATGTTGAACAGCATGGTGCGCGAGGCGTTGCTCACGTCGGTGGCGTGCACGGTGCCGCCGGTCAGGTTCCACAGCAGCCAGCTGTCCACGGTGCCAAAGGCCAGCTCGCCGCGCTGGGCCGCCGCGCGCGCGCCGTCGATGTGGTCCAGCAGCCATTGCAGTTTGCTGCCGGAAAAGTAGGGGTCGATGACCAGCCCGGTCTTGGCCCGGATCATCTCGGCCAGCCCTTCCTCGCGCCAGCGTGCGCATTGCGCCTCGGTGCGACGGTCCTGCCAGACGATGGCGGGGCCCACGGGCTGCCCCGTGTCGCGGCGCCACAGCACCGTGGTCTCGCGCTGGTTGGTGATGCCCAGGGCGTAGACCTCGCTGAGGTCATGGCCCAGGGTGCGCAACTGCGCCAGCGCGGCGTGGGCCGTGTCGCGCTGCGAGGTCCACAACTCCAGCGGGTCGTGCTCGACCCAGCCGGGGTGTGGGTAGTGCTGGCGCGTCTCCAATTGGGCACTGGCCAGAATGTGGCCGTGCTCATCGAAGACGATGCTGCGGGAACTGGAGGTGCCCTGGTCCAGGGCGAGGATCAAGGCCATGGTCAGGAGGCAATCGTCAAGGCCACGCCCCATTCCTGCAGCAAGGCAGGGAAGGGCGCCGGGGGCAGGGCTTCGGTGAACACCCGCTTCATGTCTTTCAGGTGCCCCACCTTGGCCAGCGCAGGCTGGTGGAACTTGCTGGCATCGGCCACCAGCCAGGTCTCGCGGGCCTGGCTCATCATGGCCTGGGCGGCGGGCAGCTCGCGCAGGTCACGGTCGCGCATCGTGCCATCGGGGTCGATGCCCAGCGCGGTCACGATGCAAATGTCCACCTTGAACTGGCGCAGGTAGGCCACGGTGCTGTCGCCTTCGAGCGCACTGTCACGGCCCCGCAGCATGCCGCCGGCCACGTGCACCTTGCAGTCAGGGTGCTCGCTGAGCAGGCCCGCCACATGCAGGTTGTCGGTGATGACCTGCAGGCCGGTCTTCTTCAACAACTCGCGCGCCACGGCTTCGACCGTGGTGCCCACGCCCATCATCAGGCTGCTGCCGTCGGGGATGGCGGCGGCCACCGAGCGGGCGATGCGCGCCTTGGCATCGGCCTGCACGGCCTGACGCTCCTTCCAGGCGGCCACGCTGGGGGCTTCGCGCGGCAGGCTCACCCCGCCGTGAAAGCGCAACAGCAGCCCGGCATCGGCGAGGCGCTGCACATCGCGGCGCACCGTCTGCATCGTCACGTCCAGACGCTGGGCCAGACGCTCGACGGACACGGCTCCCCGCGCCCGCACTTCATCGAGCAGCGCCTGCTGACGTGGGTTGGGACTCCAGGGGTTGGCAGGGGACATGGGAGACTCTCCGGGGCAAGGGGTGGCACGGCGCGGTGATGCCGTGGCAACGAAGAGATTGCAACATAAAAGCGCCCAAGCGCACCAGTTGTCGCAAGCATGCGATCACCGGACATGCGCGACTGTTACCGCTCCCCCCTTCGTGCTAGAGTCAAAACGCACATCTTCTTACAGGAAGGTCCAAGACACGATGAAGCAGTGGAAGCAGGTTTCCGCCGTGGCCGCTGCGGCCATGGCCCTGGTTTCAGGGGGCGCACAGGCCCTGGGACTGGGGACACCCAACAGTCGGGCCATCCTGGGGGAATCCTTGCGGATCTCGGTGCCGCTGGAGCTGGAAACTGGCGAAGACACCGACGACGGTTGTCCGCAAGCCGAGGTCTATTACGGTGACGGACGCGTCGATGCCGGCAAGGTGATCCTGGGTGTGTCGCCGCAAAGCGGGCGCCATCGCGTGCTGACGGTGCGGGCCATCCAGCCCATCAATGAGCCGCTCATCGAGGTGAGCCTCAGCTACGGTTGCGGCGCCCGCCTTTCGCGCAAGTTCACGATATTTGCCAGCCCTCCCGAGTTCGTGCCCACCGTGGTGCTGCGCCCGGCCACCACCTCCGAGCCCGCAACCGACGCACGCGTGAGCGAGGGCGGCGCCGCATCGGTCAGCGGCACGCGCGTGGCCACGGCGTCGGCGGTGCGCGCAGAGCCGGCCGCGCCCCGTGCCGTTCGACCCGTGCCGGTGCGTCGACCCGCCAAGGTGGCCGCGCCAGCTCCCGCGCCCCGTCCCAAGGCTCCGCCGGCGCCCCCCCCGCAGGCTGCCCCGGCACCGGTGCCGGAGCCCGTGGTCGCCCCCACCCCGGCGCCCACGCCGGCGGCGGTCCCTGCTTCGGCCAACCCGCCTGCCTCGGCGGTGGCTGCGGCGCCCAAGGCCTCTTCGGTCGTTGTGCGCAAGCCCGCACCGGCCCCCAAGCCGGCCCCCGTGTCGCGTCTGGTACTCGACCCGGTCGTGCCCATGGCCGCCACGATGCCCGGCGCTGGCGCCAGCAGTGTGGCTTCGGCGGTGCAGCCCAATCTGGTCACTTCGCAAGCGGGCTCTGACCTCGATCGCCTGCAGGCACAACTGGCCCAAGACCGTCAGCGTCTCGACGAGATGGAAAAGCTCATCACCCAGTTGCGCCAGGAGGCTGAGCAGGCCAAGGCCGCGGCCTCCGGGGTGGGTGTGGGCCGACCTGCGGGTCTGTCCGATGCCAGCCATCCGGCCTGGTTGGTGGCCGTCTCGGCCGTGGCGGGCGCATCGCTGCTGCTCAGCGCCTACCTCCTCCTGCGTCTGCGCCGGCAGGATCAGGCCCGTGCCTGGTGGACCGATGCACCGCGCTGAGCTCGTTCGATGAGCCAGAGCGACCTGTCGCCGCTGCCCGAGGCCGATCACCACTGTGATGTGCTCGTGGTGGGCGGTGGCATCAACGGGGCGGGTATCGCTCGCGATCTGGCTGGGCGTGGCTGGCGCGTGCTCCTGTGTGAGCAAGATGACCTGGCCAGCCACACCTCGTCGGCGTCCACCAAGCTGATCCATGGGGGGCTGCGCTACCTGGAGCATGGCGCCTTTGGCCTGGTGCGCAAGGCCTTGATGGAGCGGGAGCGCCTGTTGCGTTCGGCGCCGCACATCATGCACCCCTTGTCCTTCGTGCTGCCCCACGATCCGCGCACGCGTCCGGCCTGGATGATCCGCCTGGGCCTGTGGTGCTACGACCACCTGGCGCCGCGCGACTTCCTTTCGGGCAGCCGGGCCGTGGACCTTAGTCAGAGCCCCTGGGGACAGCCCTTGCACCGTCAGTGGCGCCAGGGCTTCGTCTACACCGACGGTTGGGTGGACGACGCCCGCCTCGTGTTGCTGTGCGCGCTCGATGCCGCCGAGCAAGGCGCCCACATCCTGCCGCGGACCCGCTGCACGCAACTGCAACCCTATGGTGGCGGCTGGCGTGCCACCCTCGAGCGGCACCATGCCTTCACCCACCTTCCCACCCGCACGCTCACCGTGCAGGCGCGGGCCGTGGTCAACGCGGCGGGCCCGTGGGCCGAGCAGCTGTTGCGCGGCACCATGGGTGTGGTGGGCAGCGCCGCAGGCGGCGCGCGTGCGGCCAGCCGGGGGGCTCATCTGCGTCTGGTCAAGGGCAGCCACATCGTCGTGCCGCGCTTGTTCGAACACGACCACGCCTATCTCTTCCAGGGGGAGGACCGGCGTGTGGTGTTTGCCATTCCCTATGAGCGCGCGTTCACCCTCATCGGCACCACCGATGTCGACCACCCTGGGGATCCCGGCGTGGTGAGCGTGAGCGATGAGGAGGTGCGCTACCTGTGTGCTGCGGTGGGACGCTATCTGCGCCGGCCCGTTTCGCCTGACGAGGTGGTGTGGCGTTACGCCGGTGTGCGCCCCTTGCTTGACGATGCCACGGGTGCCGCCGCCGCGGTCACGCGCGACTATCGTCTGGAGACGCACACCCAGCCCGCGCCGTGGCTGACCGTGTGGGGCGGCAAGCTCACCACCTTCCGGGTGCTGGCCGAACAGGCTGCGGACCGCGTTGGCACCCTGTTGGGCGATCCGCGTGCCCGCTGGACCACGGAGGCCTTTCTGCCGGGCGGGCTGCTGCAGGCTGGCAGCGACACCGCCATGATCCCTGCCTCGCCGGTCGCCCAGTTGCGGGCCTTCCAGGCGCGTCTGCGCCAGCGTCACCCCTGGATGGACCTGGGTCTGGCGCGCCGCTGGAGCCAGGCCTACGGCAGCCGCATCGACCTCCTGCTCGACGGTGTGCGCAGCCGTGCCGACCTGGGCGCAGAGGTGGCCCCCGACCTGTACGAGGCCGAACTGTTCTACCTGCGCCGTCACGAGTGGGCACAGACGGCTGACGATGTGCTGTGGCGTCGCAGCAAGCTGGGCCTGCACTACAGCCCCGCCCAACGTCAGGCCGTGGCCGACTGGCTGGCCGCTCAGGGTTCAGGCTGAGTGCCAGGTCGTGTCTCCCGTCTCAACCCCACCTCCGGAGTTCTGCATGTCCCCAACACCTTCCCCCACCTTGTTCGTGACCGGCGCTGCGGCGGGCATTGGTCGCGCGGTGGCCGAACGCTTCCTGGCCGCGGGCTGGTTTGTGGGCCTGTACGACGTTGACGAGGCGGGCTTGCAGGCCCTGCAGCAACGCTGGGGGCCGGAGCGCTGCGTGAGCGCCCGTCTGGATGTGAGTGCGGCCGACGACTGGCGGGCGGCGCTGAGCGGCTTCGCGGCAGCCACCGGAGGCCGACTGGACGTGCTCTTCAACAACGCGGGCATTGCCGTCACCCGGCCCTTTGAAGAGGCCGATCTGGCGCGCCACCACCGCCTGATCGACATCAATCTCAAGGGCCTGGTCAACGGCTGCCACCTGGCCTTCCCCTTGCTGCAGCGCACACCCGGCAGCCGCGTCATCAACATGTGCTCGGCCTCGGCCCTGTATGGTCAGCCCGAGCTGGGCACCTACTCGGCCAGCAAGGCGGCGGTGCGCAGCCTCACCGAGGCGCTGGACATCGAATGGCGCCGCCACGGCATCCGCGTCGTCGATGTGCTGCCGCTGTTCGTCAACACCGCCATGGTCACCGACGAGGTCAGCCGCATGAAAACCGTGGCGACGCTGGGCGTGCGTCTGGGGCCAGACGATGTCGCGGCCACCGTCTGGCGCTTGGCCACGGCACCAGCCAGCAGTCTGCCTGTGCACTCCTGTGTGGGTTGGCAGACGAAGCTGTTTGCGCTGCTCTCCAAGCTCTCACCGGGCTTCATGAACCGGCTGGTGACGGCCCGCATGGCCGGCTACTGAGACACGGACAGCGCGCTCAGCCCTCTTCGCGCGGCATCAGGAAGTGACCCCGGGCATTGGCCACCGGTCGCTGCGGGTCGTCCTGCCAGATCGAGACCTGGGCCAGCGCCACGCGGTTGCCTTGGCGCACCGTCGTGCACTGCGCAAAGGTGTCCACCGGCTTGGCCGAGCGCAGGTAGGCGATGGCGAAGTCCACGCTGCGCGGGGCATCGGGGATGCCGGGGACCGTGTCCATCAGGTGCAGGATCATGGCGGTTTCCCCAAAACCGGCCAGCACACCGCCATGCAGCGCCGGCAGCATGGGGTTGCCGATCAGGTCGTGCTGGAAGGGCAGGCGGAACACCGGGCCGGCGTCCACCTGCGCTTGCTGGTGGATCTGCAGGAAGTCCACATAGGGCGAGCGGCCACCGGTGCGTGCCGGGGTTTCCGGCGTTGCGGCGGGGGTGCTGCGGATGTGATGGCTGGTGTCCAGGCTGGTGGGCGAAACCAGGTGTGAAGCGGCCTCGGCCGGCGTGGGCTGCTGGGCTGGCGGGGCCTTGCGGGTGCTGGCGGTGCCGCGCATGAAGGTCGCGTTGACCGTGGCCACGGGCTTGGCCTGCCCCAACTGGAACAGCTCGCCGCGCACGAAGGCCACGCTGCGCGACAGGCGGTGGCACTCGGCGCGGCAGGTCACGTTCACGTTGGCCACCGGCGGGCGCAGGTAGTCCATGCGCAGGTCCAGTGTGGCGAAGGGCTCCATCTCTTCCATGGCGCTGCCCACGGCCAGGCCGCAGGCGGTGTCGGCCAGCACGCTCAGGCAGCCGGCGTGGATCAGGTTGCGCTGGGTGTCGCCCGTCCAGGTGGCGCGGGCGGGCAGCAGCAGCGTGACAAAGCCCTGACCGATGTCCACCACCTGCATGCCCGAAAAGGCGGCATACGGGATGCCCGAGACGAACGCCTGGGCCCAGTTGGTGCGGGAATCGCTGCTGAAGATGCTCATGGTCACAACCCGTCTGGATGCGAGAAAGGCGAGATTGTCTCTCTGCGCCGGCCCGTGCACACGGCCCACGTCACCCGCGCATCCCGAGATCAATGTGGCATTGCGGACAACCGTCGTCAAGTTGACAGTTGGCGGCGGCGATCACGCTCGCAGTCGGAACTGACCCACGGTGCTGACCAGGGCGGTGGTTTCCTGGCGAACCGAGTCCACCGCTGCAGCAGACTCCTCGGCCAGGGCGGCGTTTTGCTGGGTCGTCTGATCCAGTTGGCCCATCGCCTGATCGATCTGGCGAATGCCCGTGGCCTGCTCGCTCAGCGAGAGGTTGACCTGCGAGATCAGTTGCGACACCTGCTGCACCGACGACACCACCTTGGCCAGACTGTCCTTCATGTCGGACAAGGCCTGCATCAGTTGCCCTATCTCATCGCGCGAATGCACCTGCACCGGGCTGGCCAGGTCGCTCGCCGAGATGGTGGCATGGCGGATCAGTAAGAAGGTCACGCACTGCATCGACAGACCCACGAGGTTCAAGGTGATCACGGTCACCTTGATGAGGCCCACGGCCTCGCTGACCAGCCCCCCAACTTGTTGGAGTTGTCCATCACGGCGGCCATGTCGGGCCGCAACTGGGTGATCAGCTCCGGTGTGATCGGCCCGCTCCCCGATTGGACGATGTCGCGCATGTGGCGGAGTTCGCTGATGTCCTTGTGCGGTAGATCGATCACGGCACCGAAGCCGATCAGGCGGAACGTCCACTGTTCAATGGCGAGCAGCTCGGTGTCCACATGGCCTGCGATGTCGATGGCCTTGTCGATGTAATGAACTACTCGGCGCGGGGCAGGGTGCCGCGCTCAGGTGCCGCCTAGGCGAGTCACGAAAAGGTCCCGGGTGAGAGGCTGGTCTTGGAATATCGGACAAGCTTGTTGTTATACCCCCTCCCGTTCACAGGACGCTGTGAGATCGGTCACGTTGTGGCGCTTCGGCATGCAGGGTCTTCACGCTGCCCCTGCCACAAACCGCGGTCAGTCGGCCGCGGGTGTCGCCATCGTTGGCGCGAGGCCTGTCCAGTCCGTCAGGCGCAGCACCTGCACCCCCTTGAGCCGGAACGCGCGCTTGTTCAGTTTGAGCAGCGCCGCATCCTTGCTGAACAGCCAGCGCGCGCCCACCTGCATGGCCAGGTCGATGAAGACCTGGTCGTCCGGGTCCTTGCAGCGCAGCCCGCAGGGTGGGGGCTCGTCCACGAAGGTGGCGTGCTGGAACACCGTCAGTGTCAGCATCGGGTCGGGCTGCCAGGGCTTGAGGTAGCTGCGCGGCCACACCTGGTGCCATTCCTTTTCCATCGACGGGCAGGCCAGCCAGCGCAGGCGGCCGGCCAGGATGGCCTCGGCGATGGGGTGGGCGGCCGGGTCTTTGAACACCCGCCAGTCCAGCAGGGCGTTGGTGTCGAGGATGACGATGGGGACGTCGCTGGCGGGCGTCGCCGCGTCGGCCTCGCTCATTCGGCGCGCGCGATCACGCCACCGCCCAGGCAGACCTCGCCCTGGTACAGCACGGCCGACTGGCCCGGCGTGACCGCCCATTGCGCCTCGGGGAAGCGCAGCGCGATCTCGCTGGCGCTGACCGCCGTCACCTCGCAGGGCGCATCGGCCTGACGATAGCGGGTCTTGGCGCCCACGCCGGCCTGTGCGACCGCTGGTCCACGGCCATCGACCCAGCTCAGGTCGTCGGCCACCAGGGTGTGCTGCAACAGCCAGGGGTGGTCATGGCCCTGCACCACATACAGGGTGTTGGTCGCCATGTCCTTACGGGCCACAAACCAGGGCTCATGCTCGCCACCGCCGCGCGGCGCACCTTTTTCCTTCACGCCGCCAATGCCGATGCCCTTGCGCTGGCCCAGCGTGTAAAAGCTCAGGCCCACGTGCTCGCCCAGCTTGCGGCCGCGGTCGTCCTTGATCGGGCCGGGCTCGTTGGACAGATAGCGGTTGAGGAACTCGCGGAACGGCCGCTCGCCGATGAAGCAGATCCCGGTCGAGTCCTTCTTCTTCGCGTTGGGCAGCTGGATCTCGTCGGCAATGCGGCGCACCTCGGTCTTGGGCAGCTCGCCCACCGGGAACATCGTCTTGCTCAGTTGCGCCTGGTTCAGGCGGTGCAGGAAGTAGCTCTGGTCCTTGAGCGGGTCCAGCCCTTTGAGCAGCTCAAAGCGCTGGCCGCCTTCGTACCGCGCATCAGCCACCGAGCGCACCCGGGCGTAGTGACCGGTGGCGATCTTCTCGGCGCCCAGGCGCATCGCGTGGTCCAGGAAGGCCTTGAACTTGATCTCGGCATTGCACAGCACATCCGGGTTGGGTGTGCGCCCGGCCTGGTACTCGCGCAGGAACTCGGCGAACACGCGGTCCTTGTAGTCGGCCGCGAAGTTCACGTGCTCGATCTCGATGCCGATCACATCGGCTACCGAGGCCGCATCCAGGAAATCCTGACGGCTGGAGCAGTACTCGCTGTCGTCGTCATCTTCCCAGTTCTTCATGAAAATGCCGATGACCTCGTGGCCCTGTTGCTTGAGCAGCCAGGCGCTGACGGCCGAGTCCACGCCGCCACTCAGGCCCACGACGACGCGTTGCCTCTGTTGCATGTCAGATCAGAAAAAAGCTCAGGAGGCCCGATGGTACGACGGCGCCGAAAACACCGACTCGTGCACGGTCAGGATCTCAAGCGGATAACGCTGGCCGGCCAGGTAGCTTTCCAGGCATTCCAGCAGCAGCGGGCTGCGGTGGCGCTCAGGGCAGGCGCGGATCTCGTCCGGCGTCATCCACACGGTGCGCACGATGCCTTCGTCGAGTTGCAGGTTCGGATCGGCCTCGCCCACCGAGCCGCAAAAGGCCAGGCGCAGATAAGTGATGTCTTCGCCCGTGCGGGTGCGACGGAAGCGTGACATGTACAGGCCGACAAAGCCTTCCGGCGTGAACGCCCGCGCGGTTTCTTCCAGGGTTTCGCGGATCACGCCTTCCAGCGGCGATTCACCCGGATCCAGGTGGCCAGCCGGATTGTTGAGCAGCAGGCCGTCAGAGGTTTCCTCTTCCACCAGCAAAAAGCGTCCGTCACGCTCGATGAGCGCAGCCACGGTGACGTTGGGTTTCCAGCGTACCTTGGAGGGGGGCGTGATGTCGGACGGCAAATCAGCCTTCAACAAATCGGCGGTGTTCATGAGCCCGACATTATCCGCCAATCCGTTCTGAACTGTTTGACGTTTCTGTGACGCGCTCAGAATTCACTGCTCAGGCGCCAGCGCTCCAGGGTGCTTTTCAGGTCAGCCAGCACCCAGCTCTTTTGCAGGGCCAGCAATTCCGGCGTGGTCTGGCGCATGCCAATCACGCTGTGCAGGAAACCGAACACGCGGTAGGTCAGCAAGGCACGGATGCGGAGATAGTCGGCGTCGAACTCGGCCTTGGGGGTGCCCACGGGGGCATGCCATCGCAGCAGGGTGTCCAGATCCTCGTACAGCATCTGGGTGCCCGGCATGCTTTGCAGTTGTTGGCGCAGCTGCACCATGTCCACGCTCGGGCTGTCTCCAATGAAGATGAAGCGGAAGTGGTCTCGGTGCGCCAGCCAGTGGTCGATCATGGCCTCGCAGTACGCGACCGCGCGCTCCGCCATGGGAAAGGGCTGGATGTGGGCCTGACAGGTCCGGGCCGCTTCTTCGATGATCTCGTCCCAGATGACGATCAGCAGGGCTTCCTTGCAATCGAAGTACCAGTAGAACGCCATGGGCGTGACACCCGCCTCGGCGGTGATGCGGCGGATCGTGACCGCTGCATAGCCTTCGCTCAGAAAGATGCGCCGCGCGATGTCCACCAGCTCTTGGCGGAACTGTTCACGCGCGGCCGGGGTGAGGCGCCGTTTCGGGGTGGGGGCGGTGGAGGGCGGTGCGTCAGCCTGCATGAGGGACCTGCGTGTGTGACCCACATTGGCCCACTTCAAAACACGGGCCTCATCTTAGATGGGGCATGGCACAGGGGCCAAATTCGGGGTGTGAATCCCCGCATTTTTCGAGGGGTGTTCGTGATGCGAACACCTTCCGGAATCCGGGTGCTATCCGAAATACTGATTCCGCGCAATACGGCGATTGCCTGATCCCGATACATTGAAGCTGTCATCTTGTACGCGTACAGTACAGAGACATTTGTGATGTCATCACGCGGCGGCGTGCGCGCATCGCGGCATCTCGCGACCGCGCAGCGCGTGCCGGCAAAAAAGGTGGTCAGGGTGGATGCATTACAACCGGCGCGGGGCGCCGAGGTGGACATGAAGGTGTTCGACGAGTTGCAGCGCTTCCGGCTGATCGTCGAGCACTCCAGCAACATGGTGGTCATCACCGATGCCGAGCGTCGCATCGAGTACGTCAATCCGTCTTACACGCGCGTGACGGGCTGGACCCTGCCCGAGGTGCGTGGCCTCAAGCCCGGCCGTTTGCTCCACGGCCCCTTGACCGACTCGGAGTCGGTGCGACGCATCTCGCGTGCCCTGAGCCTGGGCGAGTCGATCGATGGCGTCGAGCTGGTCAATTACCGCCGCGATGGTCAACCCTACTGGGTGCGCCTGCACATTCGCCCCGTGCATGACGAATCGGGGCGACTCACCCACTTCGTGGCCATCCAGACCGACGTCACCGAGCGCCGTCAGTCGCGTGAAGCCCTGATGGCCAGTGAGCGCCGCCTGGCAGAAGCGCAGCGCCTGGCGCGCATGGCCAGTTTCGAATGCAACTTCGACACCGACGAGATGTTCTGGTCGCCCGGGGCCGAGCAGGTCGTGGGCTTGCCCGAGGCACTGCTGCCTTGCTCCTTCCGGGGGCACGTCAGTCTCCTCCATCACGATGACCGCGCGGCGCTGGACGATGCCTACTGGGCCCTGGTGTCCGAGCAGCGCCCCTACGAGATCGAGTACCGCCTGCTGTCTGGCGAGGGCAAGGTGCGCTGGATCCGCGAGCGGGGCTACTACCTGCCCGCCGAAGGCGCGCTGCCCAGTCGCATGTGCGGCCTGGTGTTCGACATCTCGGCGACCAAGGAGGCGCATGACCGCATCCAGTACCTCGCCTGGCACGACACCCTGACGGGCCTGGCCAACCGTGAGCAACTGCAGGAGGTGTTGCACCAACGCCTGGAGGTGGCGCGCGACACCGGCCAGCACATGGCCCTGCTGTTCGTGGACCTGGATCGCTTCAAGACCATCAACGACTCACTCGGGCACCAGGTGGGCGACGAGTTGCTCAAGACCTGCGCGCAACGCCTGCGGGATGCCGTCCGCGGCACCGATGTGGTGGGGCGTCTGGGGGGCGACGAATTCGTCGTGGTGCTGGCAGGCGTGGATGCCGAAGCCGCCGTGGACCGCATCGCGAGCAAGCTGCTGAGCCGCATTGCGGCGCCCATGCTGATCCAGGATCGCGAGCTGCACGTCACCGCCAGCCTGGGCATCAGCCTGTATCCCCGCGATGGCGAAACCGCTTCCGAGCTGATGCGCCATGCCGATGCCGCGATGTACCACGCCAAGGGCAAGGGCCGCAACACGCACAGCTTCTTCAGCGAAGAGTTGAACGCCCGCCTCAGCGAGCGCTTCGAGCTCGAAAGCCAGCTGCGCCTGGCCCTGGCGCGCGGCGAACTGAGCCTGCACTTTCAGCCGCAGTTCCAGGCCGAGGGCACCCGCTTGATCGGCTTCGAGGCCCTGCTGCGTTGGCAAACACCCGACGGGCGTTGGATTCCGCCCGACCAGTTCATCCCGGTGGCCGAAGAGTCCGGCCTGATCCAGCCGATTGGCAACTGGGTGCTGGAGGAGGCCTGTGCGCACTGGCAGCAGTGGCGGGCGCAGTACGGGGGTGACATCCGTGTGGCGGTGAACCTTTCGGCCAGCCAGTTGCGTGACCGGGGCTTGCTCGCGCGCATCCGCCAGCTCACCGAGCGCTTCGACATGCCCCCCGGTGCGCTGGAGCTGGAACTGACCGAGGCCGTGGCCATGCACGATCCGGGCGCCAGCATCGAGATGATGAAGGAGCTGCGCGGTCTGCAGGTGTCCCTGGCGGTGGACGACTTTGGCACCGGCTACTCCTCGCTGGCCTACCTCAAGACCCTGCCCATCCAGCGCATCAAGCTCGATCGCACCTTTGTCAAGGACATGGAGCTCAACCCCGATGACCAGGCCATCTGCAAGGCGGCCATCCAGATGGCGCATTCCTTGGGGTTGGAGGTCGTGGCCGAGGGCGTTGAAACCGATGCCCAGCGCAGCTTCCTGGTGGGCCACGGCTGCGACCTGATGCAGGGCTATCACCTGGGGCGTCCCATGCCCGCGTCCGGCGTGATGGCGCTCTTGGCGAACCACACCGAACGGCCTCCGCCAGAGCTGCGCCCTGGCCGCAGTCGGTTCCGACCGTCGGGCCGTCCCTCTTGATGGCATCCCTGGGGCTCAAGGCCCGGTCTCCGAGAAAAGCAAAGCGCAGTTCGCATGAAAATCAATTTGCCTGTCACCCAGCGTGAGTACATGCTGCCCGATGGCGTCACGCTGATGTCCTCCACCGATCTGGACAGTCGCCTGACCTATGCCAACGCCGCCTTCATCGAGGTCAGCGGCTTTGAACCCGAGGAGCTGATCGGCAGTTTCCACAACCTCGTGCGTCACCCGGACATGCCCCCCGAGGCCTTTGCCGACATGTGGGCCACGCTGAAGGCGGGTTTGTCGTGGTCCGGGCTGGTGAAAAATCGCCGCAAGAATGGCGATCACTACTGGGTGCGTGCCAACGCCACCCCTGTGCGCGATGGCCGGCAGGTGGTGGGCTACATGTCGGTGCGCACCAAGCCTTCGCGCGAGGAGGTGGCCGCCACCGAAGAGCTGTATGCCCGGTTTCGCCGTGGCGAGATGAAGGGCTGGCGCTTCCACCGCGGGCTCATCGTGCGCAGCGGCTGGCAGGCCTGGCGTTCGCTGCCTCAGGTGATGTCGGTGAACTGGCGCATCCGCTCGGCCTGCGCCGTCACGACCCTGCCGGCGATTGCCTGCGCGCTCTACATGGTGGACAACAGCGTGGCCTGCGGGGCCATGGTGGCGGCCACACTGCTGTCGGCCGTCATCGCCAGCGCCTGGCTGGAGTATCAGATTGCCCGTCCGATCCACATCATTTTGGGTCAGGCTCTGGCCGTGGCGTCAGGGCAGCCTGGCAAGAACCGCCGCCCTGACCGGGCCGATGAACTGGCTCTGTTGATGCGCGCCATCAATCAGGCGGGCCTGAACCTGCGCTCCCTGGTGGACGACGTGAATGTTCAGGTGGAAGGGCTGCGCCAGGCCAGTGGAGAGATCGCGGACGGCAACAACGATCTGAGCAGTCGCACCGAAGAGGCTGCCGCCAGCCTGGAGCAGACCGCAGCTGCCATGGACGAGCTCAGTGCCACCGTGGCCAACAACGCCGATTCGGCCCGCCAGGCGGCCGAGCGCTCGGCCGAAGTCAGTGCGCTGGCCCATTCGGGTGGGCAGGTGGTGGCGCAGGTGGTGGACACCATGGCCGACATCTCGCGCAGCTCCAGCAAGATCGCCGACATCATCGGGGTCATCGACTCGATCGCGTTCCAGACCAACATCCTGGCGCTCAATGCGGCCGTGGAGGCGGCCCGGGCCGGTGAGCAGGGTCGTGGCTTTGCCGTGGTGGCTGGCGAGGTGCGTGCCTTGGCCCAGCGCAGCGCCGGTGCGGCGCGTGAGATCAAGTCCTTGATCGGGGACAGCGTGGCGCGCATCGAGGCCGGTGCATCCCTCACTGCAGGGGCGGGGCAGACCATGACCAGCCTGGTCACCCAGGTACAGCAGGTCACCACCCTGGTCAGCGAGATTCACTCCGCGTCCAACGACCAGTCTGCCGGGATCGGTCAGATGAACCAGGCGGTCACGCAACTCGACCAGATGACCCAGCAAAACGCCTCGCTGGTGGAGCAGTCGGCCAATGCCGCGACGCAGTTGTACCAGCGCACGGGGCGTCTGGTGGAGGCGATCCACGCTTTCCGTCGAACCGGCTGAGCCGCGCGCGACGGGGGACTGGGTTGCGGGTTAACCCGCAACCTTAGGTGTGGGATCCACGCCATGCACCCAGTTGGTGCATGGTCTGCCCCCGCAGAAACCCGATCTTGTCAACAAGATTGTGTATGCTGACGGGTTCCATATGTCTTGCGGCGACGGTTCTTGCGGGCCGGCGTCCTGTCATTTGTTCCTCATCTGTCCCACTAGGAGATCCGTATGCTCATTGGCATACCCATGGAGACCACCGCTGGCGAAAGCCGCGTGGCCGTGACCCCGGAGACCGTCAAGAAGCTCAAGGCCCAAGGCCACACGCTTCGTGTGCAGTCCGGAGCCGGCGTGGCCGCCAGCGTGACCGACGAGGCCTATGTGGCCGCCGGTGCCGAGATCACCGATGCGGCTGGTGCCTTCGGGGCCGAGATGGTGCTGAAGGTGCGCTCGCCGAATGCCGACGAGCGCACGCTGATGAAGCCGGGTGCTGTGCTGGTGGGCATGCTCAACCCCTTCGACAAGGACGGGCTGCAGGCATTGACCGACAGCAAGCTGACCGCCTTCGCGCTCGAAGCTGCTCCCCGCACCACCCGTGCGCAAAGCATGGACGTGCTGTCTTCGCAGGCCAACTTGGCGGGCTACAAGGCCGTCATGATCGCCGCCGACAAGTACCAGCGCATCTTCCCGATGCTGATGACCGCCGCCGGCACCGTCAAGGCCGCCCGCGTGGTGATCCTGGGCGTGGGTGTGGCTGGTCTGCAGGCCATCGCCACGGCCAAGCGCCTGGGCGCGGTCATCGAAGCCTCCGACGTGCGTCCTTCGGTGAAGGAGCAGGTCGAGTCGCTGGGGGCCAAGTTCATCGACGTGCCGTATGAAACGGCCGAAGAGAAGGAAGCCGCCGAAGGCGTGGGCGGTTACGCCCGTCCGATGCCCCAGTCCTGGCTGGACCGCCAGAAGGCCGAAGTCGCCAAGCGCGTGGCCCAGGCCGACATCGTCATCACCACCGCCCTGATCCCGGGCCGTGCTGCGCCGGTGCTCGTGTCTGAGGACATGGTCAAGTCCATGAAGCCCGGCTCGGTCATCGTGGACTTGGCCGCGGCCCAAGGCGGCAACTGCCCCCTGACCGAAGCTGGCCAGACCGTCGTCAAGCACGGCGTGACCCTGGTCGGTGAAACCAATTTGCCCGCGCTGGTGGCCGCTGACGCCTCCGCGCTCTATGCCCGTAACGTGATCGATTTCTTGAAACTGGTCATCAACAAGGAAGGCCAGTTCCATGTCGATCTGGAAGACGACATCGTCAAGGCCTGCCTGATGTGTCGTGATGGCCAGTTGCTGCGTGCCTGAGCACGTGGCTTTTGTGCCCTGAGGAGTAAATACCATGCAACGCAACATGCTGCGTGCCAAGCTGCACCGCGCCACCGTCACCGAAGCCATCCTGGACTATGAAGGCTCCTGTGGCATCGATGAAGACCTGATGGACGCGGCCGACATGAAGGAGTTCGAGTACATCGAGCTCTACAACGTCAACAACGGCGAGCGCTTTGCCACCTACATCATCAAGGCGCCGCGTGGCTCCGGCACCATCTCCCTCAATGGCGCGGCCGCCCGTCGCGCCCATGTGGGTGACCTGCTCATCATCTGCACCTATGCGCCGATGAACGAGGAGGAAGTGGCCAGCTACAAGCCCAAGGTCGTGTTGCTGGACGCCGGCAACAAGGTCAAAGAAGTTCGCAAGTTCACCTGATCCTCATCTCTTCAATTGGAGACCACGCGATGGAAGCTGTTTCACACGTTGTCATCAACCTCTCGATTTTCGTGCTGGCCATTTATGTGGGCTATCACGTGGTCTGGACGGTGACGCCCGCTCTGCACACCCCCTTGATGGCCGTGACCAACGCGGTGTCGGCCATCGTCATCGTGGGCGCCATGCTGGCGGCGGCCTTGACCGTGACGCCCCTGGGTAAATCCATGGGTGTGCTGGCCGTGGCGCTGGCAGCGGTCAACGTGTTCGGGGGCTTCCTCGTGACCCGCCGCATGCTGGAAATGTTCAAGAAGAAGGACAAGAAGGCGGGGGCCAAGTAAATGAGCATGAACCTGATTGCATTGCTGTACCTGATCGCCTCGGTGTGTTTCATCCAGGCGCTCAAGGGCTTGAGCCACCCCACCACGTCGATCCGGGGCAACCTGTTCGGCATGGTCGGCATGACGATCGCCGTGTTGACCACGGTGGGCCTGATCCATGGTCAGGCGGCGGCACTGGGCGTGAACTTCGGTGAAGGCCTGGGCTATGTGCTGGGCGCTCTGGTGGTCGGCGGCGGTGCCGGCGCCATCATGGCCAAGCGCGTCGAGATGACGAAGATGCCCGAACTGGTCGCCTTCATGCACAGCATGATCGGCCTGGCCGCGGTGTTCATCGCCATCGCCGTGGTGGCCGAGCCTTATGCCTTCCAGATCGTCGCCAAGCCGGTGGACGGTTCGGTGGCGCCCATCCCGGTGGGCAACCTGCTGGAGTTGTCGCTGGGGGCGGCCATTGGGGCCATCACCTTCTCGGGCTCGGTCATCGCGTTCGGCAAGCTGAGCGGCAAGTACAAGTTCCGTCTGTTCCAGGGCGCGCCGGTGATCTTCAAGGGTCAGCACATGCTGAACCTGGTGCTGGGTCTGCTGGCCATCGCCTTGATCGGGATCTTCATGGCCACGCAGCGCATGGACGTGTTCCTGGCCCTGGTGGCGCTGAGCTTCATCCTGGGCGTGTTGATCATCATCCCCATTGGCGGCGCCGACATGCCCGTCGTGGTCTCGATGCTCAACAGCTACTCGGGCTGGGCCGCGGCCGGCATCGGTTTCTCGCTGAACAACTCCATGCTGATCATCGCCGGTTCGCTGGTGGGTTCGTCCGGTGCCATCCTTTCGTACATCATGTGCAAGGCGATGAACCGCTCGTTCTTCAACGTGATCCTGGGTGGCTTCGGCGGTGACGCCGGTGCCGCGGCCGCCGGTGGCGCGCAGCAGCAGCGCAGCGTCAAGAGCGGCTCGGCCGACGATGCCGCCTTCATCCTGGGCAATGCCGAGTCGGTCATCATCGTGCCCGGCTACGGTCTGGCCGTGGCCCGTGCCCAGCACGCGGTCAAGGAACTGGCACAGAAGCTCACCGAGAAGGGTGTCAACGTCAAGTACGCCATTCACCCGGTGGCCGGTCGCATGCCCGGTCACATGAACGTGTTGCTGGCCGAGGCCGAAGTGCCCTACGACCAGGTGCACGAGATGGAAGACATCAACGCCGAGTTCGGCCAGGCCGACGTGGCGATCATCCTGGGCGCCAACGACGTGGTGAACCCGGCCGCCCATGTGAAGGGCAGCCCGATCTATGGCATGCCGATCCTCGAAGCCTACAAGGCCAAGACCGTGATCGTGAACAAGCGCTCCATGGCCAGCGGCTACGCCGGTCTGGACAACGAGCTGTTCTACATGGACAAGACCATGATGGTGTTCGGCGACGCCAAGAAGGTGGTCGAGGACATGGTCAAGGCGGTCGAGTAAGCGCCCGCCACGCGTTCACGCGCATGCTTCTGAAGGCCGGTCTGTGGACCGGCCTTTTTCATGGGCGTCTACCCCGTTTGCGGGAATGTCGTGGACACCGGTGGTCGCTACCATCGACTGCTTTGGGACGGCAGCCAGCCTGGGAGGCGTATGCGTTTTGTGCCGGTGGTGTTGCTCGTGGTGTTGATGGTGCTGGGTCTGGCGGGGCAGCGGCACCTCACACGGCAGATCGATCTGGAAGGGCCACACACCCTGGCGGCCGCGCCCGATGGGGGCTTCTACATGGCCACCAGCACGCGCCTGTACCGCCTGGACCGCCGTGAGCAGGTTGTGGCGCAGCACGAGGCGGCCACCTTGGGCGTGGGCCGTTTCGATGACTTGCTGGTGGGTTCCGAGGGCCGCTTGTGGGTGTACGACAGCGAGGCGCGGCGCGTGCTGGCCTGCGACCTGCCGGCGCCGTGCCAGCCCTTCGATGCCGGGCAGACCGCTTTCAGTGCCAATGCGATCCTGGTCGAAAGGCCGGCCGGACAAGGGTTGCTGCTCAGCGACAACCGTCATCACCGCCTGTGGGCGCTCGATGCGCAGGGGCGGGTGCAATCCCATCCCCTGGACGCGGGCTGGCGCTTTCCCAACCAGATCAGGGTCTGGCCGGGCGGCTGGTTGATGGCCGATACCGAGCGGCGGCAACTGGTGAAGGTGGTGGCCGATGCACAGGGGCTGCCCGTGCGGCGAGAGCTGTTTCTGCAGGCCGAAGGCCGTCCCTATCGCTTTGTGGTGCGGCCCGATGGCATCTGGACGGTCGAGGCCGGGCTGTCGCTCAACGACGGAGGCCTGTTCCGTTACCGGGAGGGGCGGCGCGAGCGGGTGCGCACGGGGGCGGGCGATGTCGGCGCCCTGATCGCGGTGGGAGACAAGCTGGTGCTGAGCAGTCGGCAGGACTGGCGCGTGCGGGTGAGCGACGACGGGGGCGCGCGCTGGCGTGATCTGGCCGACGGTGCATTGTCACAGGCTCATGCCGCGCAGCGTGACCGCAATGCGACCTTGACGCGCTTGTCGCGGGGCTTGCCGGTGGGCATGGGTGTGGTCGCGCTGGCGCTGCTCGGGTGGGCCTGGCACCGAGAGCGCCGTGCCGGTCGGGTGGCCTTGGCCGCACCGGCGCCGTGGTCCGTGGGCACCGCTGCCTTGCCGATCAACGAGGGGGCACGTCTGCAACCTCGGCCGCAGGCACGGCGCGTCTTGCGTGGGGCCATGGTGGTGTATGGCCTCCTGCCCGTACCGATCCTGGCCTGGATGGCGTGGCAGTTGTGGCCCTATGGCGTCGATCCACAGGGTCAACGCCTGCTGTACCTGGTGGGCGCGTTCGCCCTGCTGTGGCCTGTGGCGATCTACCTGGCCTGGCGCTGGGGGCTGGGGCGTCGTTGGGCCAGTCTCGCCATCGTGCTGGACGAGCGTCTGCTTTTGCTCACCTGGTGGGACGGTCAGACCCGGGCCGCCCCGTATGAACAGGTCTGGCTGGGTCGCAGCACCTTGTGGGTCGATGGGGTGAGGGTGTCCCTCAGCCTGTGGCCTGGTGTGCCCATGTGGGAGCGTGACGGGTTGGCCGAGGCGCTGCAGCGGCACGGTCATGCGCACCATGTCTTCGACAGCGAAGGCGCTTTGTGGCGAGCCCTGTGGCAGGCGCGTCATGCCCCGGCCTTGCGCTGGCTGGCGGGGCGGGCATTGGCCTGCGTGTGCCTGGTGGTGGCGCTGTGTTGGCGGTTCGGCGTCGGGTGACGCCACTTCGTGACGAGCACTTTGGGTTCCTCCCGCACGCGATACACGGCGTGAGTCGCGTGCGCCGAGTCGATGGGCGTGCTCGATGCACCTTGTCTGTTGGCATGACAGATGTTCATGCACGTCAGCGGTGCGCCCCTTCCCTGGATTGGTGTGGCCAGGCGCGGTTCTGACGCCAAGCGGGTGGCACGCTTCATGCAGATCCTCTTTCGGTATTACCAACGTCTCCAACCGTAATAACCGTGGATGGGTCTCAACATGTCGTACAAGTCAGTTGCAAAGCGTGTGGTGGTGGGTGTCAAAGCCGTGGCGGTGGCCGCGGCGCTGACCGCGGGCTCCTCGGCCAGCTGGGCCGCTCAACCCCTGAAGATCGGCTACAGCGATTGGCCGGGCTGGGTGGCCTGGCAGGTGGCCATCGATAAGGGCTGGTTCAAGCAAGCCGGTGTGGACGTCAAGTTCGAGTGGTTTGACTACTCGGCCTCGATGGAGGCCTTTGCCGCCGGCAAGATCGATGGCGTCACGATGACCAATGGCGATGCCCTGGTGACCGGCGCCGGTGGTGGTCGCAACGTGATGATCATGCTGACCGACTACTCCAACGGCAACGACATGATCATCGGCAAGCCCGGCATCAAGTCGCTCAAGGACCTCAAGGGCAAGAAGGTGGCCGTGGAAGCCGGGCTGGTGGAGCACTTGCTGCTGCTCAACGGCCTGAAGAAGGCGGGTCTGAAGGAGTCGGATGTCACCCTGGTCAATGCCAAAACCAACGAGATGCCGCAGGTGCTGGCCTCCGGTGACGTGGCGGCGGTCGGGGCCTGGCAGCCCATCGCCGGCCAGGCGATCAAGGGCCTGCCCGGCTCGCGCCCCATCTATAGCTCAGCGGATGAGCCCGGCCTGATCTACGACGTGCTGGCCGTGAGCCCTACCAGCCTGGCCAGCCGCAAGGCCGATTGGCAAAAGGTGGTGGGCGTGTGGGACAAGGTGGTCACCTACATCGAAGACCCCAAGACCCAACCCGATGCGCTCAAGATCATGGCAGCGCGGGTGGGCATCCCCCCGGACGCCTACGCCAAGTTCCTCAAGGGCACCAAGCTGCTGTCGCTCAAGGATGGCAAGGCCGTCATGGCCAAGGGTGAGGGCTTCAAGTCGCTGTATGGCTCCAGCAAGATCGCCGATGCCTTCAACGTGGCCAACGACGTCTACAAGAAGCCGCAGCCGATCGACAGCTACATCGATCCCAGCCTGACCCAGGCCGCCACGAAGTAAGGATCTCACCATGAGTGCCACCGGCTGGTTTGCCGTGCGGGCGCCGCTGTCTCCGCGGCGCAAGCTCGTCCTCGGCGTCGCCTCGTTCTTGCTGCCGCTGCTGTTGTGGTCGGCAGTGAGTTACCTGCCGTTTCTATGGCACCCCCAGGTGCTGGTGACGCAGGTGGGCGATGTGGATTACCTCGAGGTGGGCATGCGCGTGGACCGCAGCGTGTTCGCCGAAGAGGTGGCCACGATGCAGGCCGCCGGACAAACCCCGCCGGTGGGGACGCCGGCCAACCCGGTCTACCTGCCGGCCCCGCATGAGGTGGCGCGCGCCTTCTACACGGCCTTCACCACCGAGCCGGAGCAGAAGGACGCCCCTTGGCTGCACGAAAGCCTGTGGCACTCGATGACGATCATCTTCTGGGGCTTTCTGGTGTCGTCGCTGATCGGGGTGCCGCTGGGCATCGTCTGCGGCACCTACAGTGCGATCGCGCGGGTCCACGAGCCCTTCATCGAGTTCTTCCGCTACCTGCCGGCGCCCGCTTTCGGGGCCCTGGCGGTGGCCATCCTGGGCATCCATGACGGGCCCAAGATCGCGATCATCGTCATCGGCACCTTCTTCCAGCAGGTGCTGGTGATCGCCAACACCACGCGCAAGCTGGACTTCGGTCTGCTGGAGGCGGCCCTGACGCTGGGCACCAAGCGCCTGCGCCTGATCACCCGGGTGGTCGTGCCTGGCATCTTGCCCGACCTGTACCGCGACCAGCGCGTGCTGCTGGGTTGGGCCTGGACCTACCTGATCGTGGCCGAGCTGATCGGCACCAGCTCGGGCATCACCTTCTTCATCACCCAGCAGGCGCGCTACCAGCACTTTGACAACGTGTACGCCGCCATCGCGATGATCGGGATCATCGGGCTGGGCATCGACCTGCTGCTGGCCTGGCTGGGCCGCCACCTCTTTCCCTGGGATCGCGCCCAGGGCAAGCACTGAGCATCCGGAGACTCCATCATGAGCGTGTCTTACCTCGATCAATCCGAGGCCGTGCGTGAGCGCTTCGCGCGCCTCCAGCAGCGTGAGGTCATCCTCGAAGTCCAGGGGCTGGGCAAGACCTATGACTCCCATCAGGGGCCGGTGACCGCACTCAAGGATGTGAACTTCAAGACCCACCGGCGCGAGTTTGTCTGTGTGATCGGGCCTTCGGGCTGTGGCAAGTCCACGCTGATCCGCATCCTCGCGGGGCTGGAGGCGCACACCTCGGGGCAGGTGCTGCTGGATGGCCAGCCGGTCCATGGGCCGGGCAAGGACCGCGGCATGGTGTTCCAGGGCTACACCCTGTTTCCCTGGTTGACGGTCAAGAAGAACGTGATGTTCGGCCTGGAGATGGCCAACACGGGCAAGAACGAAGCCGAAGCCCAGGCCCGTCAGTGGCTGGAGCTGGTGGGGTTGGCCAAGTTTGCCGATGCCTACCCGCACCAGTTGTCAGGCGGCATGAAGCAGCGCGTGGCCATTGCCCGCGCGCTGGCCAACCAGCCGCGCATCTTGCTGATGGACGAGCCCTTCGGGGCGCTGGATGCGCAGACCCGCGCCAAGATGCAGGCGCACCTGCTGGAGATATGGCGCAACATCGACATCACCATCCTGTTCATCACGCACGACCTGGACGAGGCCATCTACCTGGCCGACCGCATCCTGGTGCTCAAGGCCCACCCCGGCGAGGTGCAGGAGCTCATCGAGGTGCCGGTGCCCCGGCCACGCGGCCCGCAGCAGTTCGGCAGCCCCGAGTTCCTGGCGACCAAGGCGCGCCTGGAAGCCCTGATCCATCCGCCCACCGAAGCCACCGCGTCCGCCGAAGACGAGGACGTGGTGCCCCAGGTCATCCGCATGACGGATGTGCACGACAACGTGGAATGAGAGGCCCTGCGATGTTCTGGTCACACCTCACCTGGGCAGAGTTGCCCGGTCAATTGCAACAGGTGGCTCATTCGGCGATCCTGCCAGTGGGCGCCACCGAGCAGCACGGCCCGCACATGGGCTGTGGTATGGACACCGAGATCGCCGACAAGCTCTGCCGCGCAGTGTCGCAGCGCACGGGCGTGCCCATGCTGCCGCCACTGCCCTATGGCTGCTCGCTGGGCCACAGTCGGCGCTGGCCGGGCACCATCGCCGTGCAGCCCATCACCCTGATCGAGTTGGTCAAGCAAATTGGTGATGGGGCGTACCACAGCGGGGTGCGTCGCCTGTTCATCGTCAACACGCATGTGACCAATGCCGCGCCGCTGCGCTGTGCACTGGAGATGCTGCGTGCCGAGCACGACGACCTGATGGTGGCCGTCATCAACTCGCCCGACATCAGCGAACGGGTGCGGCGCTTCCACTTCGCCGATGCCACCGACTGGCATGCCAACGATGCGGAGACCTCGCTGATGCTGGCGGTCTCGCCGGAGATCGTGCGCCCCGAGTTGCTGCACGCGGCCGATGACCCCGATCGCACCGAGGGCCAGGTCTTTGCCCACCCGGTCAACCGCACCAGTGCCAACGGTGTGACGGGGTTCCCGAGCCGCGCCACCGCCGAGAAGGGGCGTGAAGCCTTTGACTGGATGGTGGAAGACCTCTCGGCCCTGATTGCACGCGGTCAGGCGCAGACGCCGCCGCTGCCGCATTCCTATTTCGATTCCTGTTTCGATTCCCCCCTCGGGCCACAAGCCTGAGCCTTCTTTCCCCCGTTCTCACACCCGGAGTTCGTTCATGCATTCCCCCGAACAGATCGCGGCCATCCAGCAGTCCCTCAAGGCCAAGGGCGTGAAGTACTGCATCGGTGCCTACGTTGACATCCATGGCATCCAGAAAGCCAAGGTCGTGCCCATCGACCACCTGCCGCAGATGGCGGCGGGCTCGGAGCGCTACACCGGCTACGCCCTCGACGGTCTGGGCCAGGCGCCCAACGAGGACGAGCTGACCTCGGTGCCCGACCTCAACCACATCGTGCAGTTGCCCTGGGAGCCCAAGGTGGCCTGGATGCCTGCCGACAACCATTTCCAGGGCCAGCCCTACCCGCTGAGCACCCGTGTGGCGCTCAAGAACGTGCTGGCGCAGGCCGCCGAAATGGGCTTTGGCATGAACCTGGGCATCGAGTGCGAGATCTACCTGCTCAAGCAGGGCGCGGACGGCAAGCTCTCCGTGCCCAACCCCGACGACAAGCTCAACAAGGCCTGCTATGACGTGCAGGGCTTCATGGACAGCTTCAGCTGGCTGGACAAGGTGGGCTCGTGCATCAACGACCTGGGCTGGGACCTCTACTCCTTCGACCACGAGGACGCCAACGGCCAGTTCGAGTTCGACTTCAACTACAGCGACGCGCTGACCACCTGCGACCGGCTGACCTTCTTCCGCATGATGGCCAAGCACTATGCCAAGGAAGAAGGCCTGATCGCGACGATGATGCCCAAGCCCTTTGCGGACAAGACCGGCACGGGCGCGCACTTCAACATGTCGCTCTATGACCTGAAGACCGGCAAGAACCTGTTTGCCTGCGATCCCAAGGACGACCCGCGCGGCATCGGCCTGACACCGCTGGGCTACCTGTTCGTGGGCGGCATTCTCAAGCACGGTCGCGCGCTGTGTGCGGCCTTTGCGCCCACCGTCAACAGCTACAAGCGTCTGGTGCGCCGCGGCGCGATGAACTACTTCTCGTGGGCCCCGGTGTTCAACTCCTATGGCTCGAACAACCGGACCAACTCGGTGCGCATCCCCGCTGGGGGCGGTCGCTGCGAGTCGCGCAATGCCGACGGCGCGGTCAACCCCTACCTGGCGGCGGCGCTCGCGCTGGCCGCAGGCCTGGAGGGCATCCGCGAGGGCCTGAACCCCGGTGCGCCCAACGAGGACAACCTGTACGAGCTGAGCGATGCACAGCGCCGTGAGCGCGGCATCGAGTTCCTGCCGCAAACGCTGCAGGAGGCGGTGCAAGCGTTTGCCGACGACCCGCTGGTGGAGCGCACGCTGGGCAAGGGCCTGCGTGACGAGTTCATCAAGTACAAGACCCAGGAATGGGAGACCTACCACCTGTCGGTCAGCGAGTGGGAAGTCGAGCGCTACAGCCACATGTTCTGAGCCCCACCATGGCCCTGCCTGCTGACACCCGCACGGGTCTGGTGACCCGCATCAGCATCTCCATGCCGGAGGAGCTGTTGCAGGAGCTCGACCACATGGTGACCGGGCAGGGCTATGAAAGCCGATCCCAGGCCATCGGGGCCATGATCCACACCCAGTTGCTGGAGCACAAGCGCCAGCTGGGCAACGAGGTGATGGTCGGCACCATCACCCTGCTGTATGACCGCTCGGTGCGTGGGCTGCAAAAGCAGCTCGCCGACCTGCAATGCGCCCACATCGACGAGGTGATCAGCTCGCTGCATGTGCACCTGGTGGGTCAGCAGATGATGGAGGTCATCCTGGTGCAAGGGCCAGCGGCGACGCTGCAGGCCATTGCCAACGCGATGATCACCTTGCGCGGCGTGGTGAGCGGGCGCCTTCAGTTGATGGCGGCCACGATGCCGCCGTTGCATCCCGGCACACGCTGAAGCAGAAAGGCCCCTCATCGAGGGGCCTTTTCTTCGTCCACCAGGCATCACGCCGACCTGGAGCGGTCTTTATTGGGCCAGCCAGGCCTTCCAGCCGCCATGCGCGGTGATGTCGATGGCGCCCTCGGTGCCGAGCTCTTCACAGACGAAGCCCGGCACCACGCGGCCATCAGCCAGGGTGACCTTGCCGATGCCCAGCGGAGAAGGGATGCCGGCGACGAAGCTGCCGAAGGCGGATGCGGGCAGCTCCCACACCTCCAGCGCAATGGCCGCGCCGCCCTCGGCCACGCGGACCATGCCGGGCCGCGCCACCGGCCCACCCGGCAAGGCATAGAGCCGGTACTGGGGCGCCGAGGTCGTACTGGCGACCAGACGGGCGCCCCGCGAGGTGAGTTGGGGATTGAGCGGCAGCCCGCTGAGGTGCGCGCCACACACGGCCACCTGCACGGTGCCACTGCGTGCCGCATCGGGCGCGTGCAGTGCGGAGACCGTGTCCTCCAGCGCGGCCCAACCCTGCGCGGTGGCTCCCAGGGCATAGGCCGCGTCTTCCACGACCAGCTGCCGATGCAAGCGATCGGCCAGACGCAGCAGGCAGAGGTCGCGGTGGGCCGGGGCGGCCAAGGTCACGCCCCAGGGCAGACCCGCCGCGTCACCCGTCTGCTGAAAGCCCGCGGGCACGGCCACGGCGCTGTAGTCCAGCAGGTTCATGAAGTTCGTGTAGTAGCCCAGGTGGGAGTTGAGGCGAATCGGGTCCGCCTGCATCTCCGCGATGCGGTAGATAGTGCCGGCGGTGGGCGTGAGCAGGGTGTCGATCTGTGCCCAGACCGCATCACAGGTGCGCTGCAGGGCCTTGAGGCGGTACTGGGCGGCAAAGGCCTCGGCCGCGGTGCGCGAGCGCCCGCCTTCGATGATGGTGCGCACAGGCGGGAACACGGCCTCGGGCTGCGCGTCGATGAAGGCCTGGATGGCCACATAACGCTCGGCCACCCAGGGGCCTTCGTAGAGCAGGCGTGCGGTTTCCAGGAAGGGGGACAGGTCGATCTCCACCGGCGTGCCGCCCAGGGCCTGCAGACGTTGCACCGACACCTGGAACAGGCGCGCGGCTTCGTCGTTGCCGAAGAAGGCCAGGTCCTGTGCGCGCGGCACCCCAAAGCGGAAGGGGCCAGCCGAGAAGTCCACGCCGGCAGGCTCGGCCGCACGGCTGTAGGGGTCGGCCGGGTCGAAGACAGCGGCCACCTGCAACACGGCATCGGCGTCCGCCGCGGTCAGCGCAAACACCGTCACCGTGTCCAGCGAACGGCAGGCCGGCACCACGCCGCGCGTCGACAGCAGGCCACAGGTGGGCTTGAGGCCAATCAGGTTGTGGAAGGCCGCCGGCACGCGACCGGAACCGGCCGTGTCGGTACCCAGCGCGAAGCTGACCCAGCCCGCCGCCGTCGCCACCGACGAGCCCGAGCTGGAGCCGCCCGAAATGAAGGCCGGATCGAAGCCATTCCGACACGCCCCATACGGTGAGCGCGTGCCATTGAGGCCGGTGGCGAACTGGTCCAGATTGGTTTTGCCGATCGGCACCGCACCGGCGGCGATCAGCTGGCGCACGACAAAGGCATCCTCCTCGGGCGTGTAGGCGAACTCGGGGCAGGCGGCCGTGGTCGGGATGCCGGCCAGGTCGATGTTGTCCTTGATCGCAAAAGGCACGCCATACAGCGGCAGGCTGGCCGGATCCAGGCCTTCAAGGTGGGCCACATAGGGCTCGATCTCGGCCTCGGTGAGGCGGTGGATGAAGGCGTGGTGGGCGTCACCTGCGGCGCGGCGCATGGCCTCGCCGATGAGGGCGCGCACGCCCAGCCCTTGCCCATAGGCCGCACGCAGGCTGGTGAGGTCGAAACTGAGGTCCTGAATGCTCATGGTGAAGACTCCGTCACTTGATCTTTTTGCAATGGGGCTCACGCGGTGAGCTCGACCAGCACCAGCACGTCCTGGCCGGCCGCCACCGGGGCGCCTTCGCGGCACAGCAGCTTGTGCACGGTGGCGTCGTGCGGGGCGGTGATGCTGAACTCCATCTTCATGGACTCGACCACGATGAGGGTCTCGCCGGCTTTCACCTGCTGGCCCTCGCGCACCGCCACCTGCCACACGTTGCCGGGCACGCTGGTGGCCAAGGCGCGGCCGCCTGGGGGCAGGTCCAGTTCGCTGTCCGGGCCCGCGGCCGCCACGTCGGCATCGCTGGCGTAATCGGCCTGGCCGTTGGCGACCCAGCGCTCGCGCTCGGCTTCGAAGGCCGCCTGCTGGCGCGCCTTGAAGGCGGCGATGCTGTCGGCCTCCTCGGCCAGGAAGCGTCGGTAGTCCCCGAGGTTGAAGGTGGTGGGCTCGATGCGCAGCGGATAGCCGCCGTGCGGGAAGGTGGCGCGGATGCGCAGCAGCTCGTCGGCCTCGACCGGATAGAAGCGGATCTGGTCGAAGAAGCGCAGCAGCCAGGGCTGGCTGAAGGTCTCGCGCACGCTGTCGGTCCCGTGGCGCCAGCGGTTCCACATCTGCAAGGTGCGGCCGACGAACTGGTAGCCCCCCGGGCCTTCCATGCCGTAAACACACATGTAGGCCCCGCCAATGCCCACGGCGTTCTCGGGCGTCCAGGTGCGGGCCGGGTTGTACTTGGTGGTCACCAGGCGGTGACGCGGGTCCACCGGGGTGGCCACGGGGGCGCCCAGGTAGACGTCGCCCAGGCCGAGCACCAGGTAGCTGGCGTCGAACACGATCTTGAAGACCTCGTCGATGCTGTCGAGGCCGTTGATGCGGCGGATGAACTCGATGTTGCTCGGACACCAGGGCGCGTCGGGCCGCACCGACTGCATGTACTTCTCGATGGCCAGGCGGGTCTGGGCGTCGTCCCACGACAGCGGCAGGTGCACGATGCGCGTGGGCACGGTGATGTCGTCGAGGGGCGGCAGCTTGTCTTCGGTGTCGAGCAGGACGCGCAGCAGGGTGTCGCGCGGCAGGCGACTGGGGTCGAAGTGGATCTGCAGCGAGCGGATGCCCGGGGTCATGTCCACGATGCCGTCGAGACCCTGGCCGTCGTTCAGCGTCTTCAAGGCCTCCATCAGTGCGTGGACGCGGAAGCGCAGCTCCAGGTCCAGCACCAGGGCACCGAACTCCATCAGGATGTAGCGGTCCCCCGCCTGGCGCACCACCACGTGGGGCTTTTCGCCATCGGCCGCGACCTCGGCGAGGATGGGGCTGAGGCCCGCCTCACGCGCATCGACCGGGGCCGCGGGCAAGGGCGCCGCCCGGGTGCGCAGGCAGGCTTCCATGGCCTGCTCGCGCTCGGCCGCCTGCGCGGCAGTGAGGCGATGGAAGCGCACCGTGTCGCCCGGCCGCAGCTGGCCCAGCTTCCACAGCTCGGCGCTCACTACCACGGCCGGGCAGACGAAGCCGCCCAGGCTGGGACCGTCCGGCCCCAGGATCACCGGCATGTCTCCGGTGAAGTCGATGGCGCCAATGGCGTAGGCGTTGTCGTGGATGTTGGAGGGGTGTAGGCCAGCCTCGCCGCCATCGGTGCGGGCCCACTGCGGACGCGGGCCGATCAGGCGCACCCCGGTGCGGCTGGAGTTGTAGTGGATCTCCCAGTCGGTGTCGAAGAAGACGGCGATGTCCTCGTCCAGGAAGAAGTCCGGCGCGCCATGCGGGCCGTAGAGCACGCCCACATCCCAATGCCGCCCGAATGTCGGAACGGCTTCTGGTGCGACGTGCTGACCGGCCGTGCCGGCCCCCGGCTGGGCCAGGTGCAGCACATCGCCCACACGCAGGTTGCGCCCACCGTGGCCGCCGAACTGACCCAGCGTGAAGGTGGCGCGGCTGCCCAGATACAGCGGGGTGTCCAGCCCGCCGCCCACCGCCAGGTAGATGCGGCATCCGACCTCGGCGCGGCCCATGGCCAGGGTGCTGCCCGCTGGCACGGCATGGCTCATCCATTGCGCCAGTGGCTCACCATTGAGCGTCACGCTCACCGGCGCGCCGGTCACGGCGATCACGGCCGCGGTGTGGAACTTCAGGGTGGGGCCTTGCAGGGTGCATTCCAGGGTGGCGGCATCCAAGGCGTTGCCCACCAGCTGGTTGGCCATGCGGTGCGCATACGCGTCCATCGGCCCCGAAGGCGGCACGCCAACGTCCCAGTAGCCCTGGCGGCCGGGCCAGTCCTGTACGGCGGTCTGCACGCCAGCGGCCAGCACCTCGATGGTGTCAGGCTGGTAGGCCAGCTCGCTCAAGAAGCGGGTCACCTGGCGTCCCTCGCGGAACACCGGGTGGCGCACCACCTGGCGCAGGTAGGCCAGATTGGTTTCGATGCCGGCCACCCGGGTGTCGGCCAGGGCCGCATCGAGCTTCGACAGCGCCGAATCGCGGTCCTCAGCGGTGACGATGATCTTGGCCAGCATGGGGTCGTACCAGGCGGGTACCTCGGTGCCACGCTCGACCCAGCTGTCCACGCGCGCGTCGCTGGGGAAGACCACCTCGGTCAGCAGGCCGGCACTGGGCTGGAAGGCGCGCGCCGGGTCTTCGGCGTACAGGCGCACCTGGATGGACGCGCCCTGCGGCTGGGTGGCCAGCGAGGCCAGATCGGGCAGGTCGCCCGCGGCCAGGCGCACCATCCACGCGACCAGGTCCACGCCAAACACCTGCTCGGTCACGCCGTGCTCCACCTGCAGGCGGGTGTTGACCTCCAGGAAATAGAACGCGCCAGTGTCCGCGTCGTAGACGAACTCGACCGTACCGGCCGAGCGGTAGGCCACAGCCTGAGCCAGGCGCACGGCGGTGGCATGCAGGGCGGCGCGCTGCGCGTCACTCAGGCCGGGCGCAGGCGTCTCTTCGATCACCTTCTGGTTGCGGCGCTGCACCGAGCAGTCGCGCTCACCCAGCGCCAGCACCTGGCCCCGCCCGTCGCCGAACACCTGCACCTCGATGTGGCGGGCGCGTTCGACGAACTTCTCCAGGAACAGGCCCGCATCCTTGAAGTTGGCCGAGGCCAGGCGTTGCACCGAGGCAAAGGCCTCGGCCACATCGGCCTCGCTGCGCAACAGGCGCATGCCGATGCCGCCCCCGCCGGCCGTGCTTTTCAGCATCACGGGGTAGCCAATGCGGGTAGCTTCGCTCAACGCATGGTCCACGTCGCGCAGCAGGCCCGAGCCGGGCAGCAGCGGCACGTTGTGGGCCAAAGCCAGCTCGCGGGCGGTGTGCTTGAGGCCAAAGGCGCGCATCTGCGCGGCGGTCGGGCCGATGAAAGCGATGCCCGCGGCCTCGCAGGCGTCGGCAAAGCCGGGGTTCTCCGACAGGAAGCCATAGCCGGGATGGATGGCCTGAGCCCCGCACTCGCGGGCAATGCGCAAGATGGTGTCCGCGCGCAGGTAGCTCTCGGCGGCAGGCGCGGGGCCCGCGCAGTAGGCCTCGTCGGCTTCGCGCACATGGCGGGCGCTGGCGTCGGCCTCGGAGTAGACGGCCACGCTGCGGATGCCCAGGGCCTTGAGCGTGCGGAGAATGCGGCAGGCGATGGCGCCACGGTTGGCGATGAGTACCTTGTCGAACATGCGGTCCTGGTGCGGGCCGTCCCGCGTGGGTGTGTCGCGCAGCAGGCCGTCCTGCTGGCCAAAGGCATCAAGGCTCAGACAGGGTCCCACACCAGCAGCTGGATGGGCGTCGGGTTGTAGGCGTTAGAGGGGTTGATGAGCTGCGGACAGTTGGAGATCCGCACCCACAGGTCCATCTCGGCCCGCAGCTCGACGTACTTGCCGGGGCCGGAGACACCGTCGTCGAACTTCAGGTCCCCCTCGGCCGTCACCGGCACGTTCATGAAGAAGTTGACGTTGGGCACCAGGTCGGCCTTGCCCAGGCCGATGTCGGCGTGCTGCAGCGCCAGCAGGTAGTTGTCACGGCAGCTGTGCATGAACTTCTTCTGCAGCGCGTAGCGCACGGTGTTGCTCTCGGCGGCGCAGGCCCCGCCCAGCGTGTCGTGGCGGCCGCAGGTGTCGGCCACGATGGTCAGCATCGGGCGGCCCTCGTTGCTCATCAGCACCGAGTCCGTGGTCAGGTAGATGCCGCCTTGCGCCAGCATGGTGTCGGTGGCGCTGTAGTGTTCGGCAACGTCGTCGCGACGGTAGAAGATCACGTCGGCAGCCTGGTTGCCTTCCAGGTCAACGATGCGCAGGGTCTGGCCCTGGTCCACCGGGAACAGGATGGGCTCGCCGGCCGGGTGGCGCTGGTTGAGTACGGCGCGAGCGGGGTCCAGGGCACTCTCCTGGAGGCGGATGGCGGTGGCGGTCATGGCGGGGCCTCCTGTCACAGGTAGAACTGATCGGTGTTGTGGTGGGCGCGGGCGTTCTCGGGCCGGAAGGTGCGGCACACGTCATCGGCCGCCGCCGGGCCACTGCGCCAGGCCACCACGCCCACCTTGCCGGGGGCATAGGCCTCGGCCGGGTCAAGCGGGTGCGGGGCCGTGGACACGGCCAGGATCAGGTCCATGTCGCAACGCAGTTCAACGAAGTCGCCCACCTGGCTGTGCCCGCGCGCAAAGTGAAAGCGCCCCTCGGCATCCACTGACACCTTGCTGAACAGGTTGACCGGCGCGATCAGGTCGCGGCGGCTCAGGCCATGCTTGCCGATCTCGATCAGCAGGCCGTCCTTGCCCGAGCGGTCCATGCCATTGCGGGCCTGCTCGAAGCGGTGCGCGCCGTAGCGGGCTTCCATGCGTGGCGTGTCCAGCAAGGCCCCCAGCGGGTCGTGCCAGCCGAGGCTGTCTTGCGTGACGCTGGCGAGGGCCCGGCCCATGTCGCTCATCAGCACATGGCCACGGGTGTAGTGCGCGGTGTGCTGGGCCTTGAGCGAATCCGGCATGTTGTAGCGCTCCAGCGGGTGGTGCGCCGCATAGAGCACGACGCTGGCATTGACCCCGGCATCCAGCGCCACAAAGCGCAAGGCGGTGCCACGACGCAGACGCCACGACCAGTGGGCGCCACCGGGCAAGGTCTCGGACCAGAGGATCGCTTCGGGCGGCAGACCGGCCAGCGCAACAGACGGATACCGCAGCCAGTGGGCGATGGCATCGACCGGGGCCGAGGCCGGCGGGTTGGGCAAAACAGGCGACATGGTCAAACTCCGTGGAGGGGCACAAAAGGCGAGAGACACCCGTGCCGTGGCACAAGAATCTCCCGGGCTTTTGTCCCTCCGTGGAGCCACGTCACCGTGGCCGAGCGCTCTCGGACCAGACCGTCAGGTGGGTGACCACGCCTGACACGGAACCCTAGCGCTCATTCAGCCAGCCCCCCATGGGGGCCGAACTGCTCTCTCTTCACCTCATGCAAGACGGGTGCCAGGCCCCCTCGTCCATCCGGTGCCGTGTGCCCATCCCTTCTGGTCGGTGTGGGCGCTCAGTCGGTGCACACGGTGCGCCGACTTGGTGCGCATCCCTGGGTGCGCCAGAAGCGGCAGGCGGTACCAAAAGCGCGGAGGATCGCCATGGACACCGGGTTCTCGGCGGCCTGCCACTCCGGGTGCCACTGCACGGCGAGGTTGAAGCCCGGCGCCTCCGGGAACGAGAAGGCCTCCACCAGGCCATCGGGGGCCGTGGCCTCCACGCGGGCCCCCGGCGCCAACTGGGCCACACCCTGACCATGCAGGCTGTTGACCATCACTTGCTCGGCCTGAAGTATGTCGGCCAAGAGCCTGCCGCTGCTCAGGCTGACGGGGTGAAAAGGCCCGTACTGCTCTGCCAGGGGCAGGTCTTCTGAAGGGCCACGATGGTCGGCCAAGCCGGGCTGCTCATGCACGGCCTGATGCAGGCTGCCGCCCATGGCCGTGTTGACCTCCTGAAAGCCACGGCAAATGGCCAGCAGCGGCAACCCTCGGGCCAGCGCGAGGCGAATCAGAGGCAAGGTCCACTGGTCGCGCAAAGGGTCCAGCGGCAGGCTGGGGTCTCGCACGGCTTGACCAAAATATTTGGGGTCCACATTCGACGGCGACCCGGTGAGGAGCACCCCATCGGCCATCTCCAGCCAGTCCAGCAACTCCTCGGGATGTGAGGCAGGCACGATCACCGGCAGGCACCCGGCCAGGCGCACCGCCTCCACATACTTGCGGCCCACCATGTGGAACGGGTGTTCGCCCCGCATGCGGTTGCAGGCGGGCAGCAACACGCGGGGCGCGCGGCGGGGCAAGGGGCTGTTGCTCAGGTTCAAATCGGATGCGAAAACAGCGGGATCGGACATGGGGGGAGCCAGCGAAAGTGAAGACGCTGTGGGCACAAGCAAGAAGCTCACCCACGGTGTCGGCTTGTGTCAATCGGCGGCGGAATTTGGCGACCTGTGTACGCAGGGCTAACCATAGCCCACACCGCCAACCTGTCGCCTAACATTCCTGCTTGCTCGTCAGGAGCGGCTGGCCGAAGTCAGTCAGGGACAAGTCAATGCAGTGAGTGGAGGAACGATGGGAGCGTGTTTCACCAAGACCGAGCAGGGCCGCCAGGAGCTCCGTGCCCGGTCTTTGCCCTTGTCGCGCACGGCGCGCAACCTGCTGTTCGTGATCGACCCTGCGCGGCCGGCGGCCGATTGGCTGGCGATGGTGCAGGGGGCCACGGCCGAGGATTTGCAGGGTCTGCAAGAGGCCGGGCTGATCGCGCCTCAAGCCGGCCTGAGTGCGTCGTCTGCGGCGCCTGCCGCGTCGACGCCAGCTTCGGTGGTGAGTCCCCCCACCGCCGAGCCGGAGGGGGAGCTCAGCTACCGTCAGTTGTACGAGCGGCTGCATGTCCAGATCAAGAACCATCTGGGTCTGATCAAGGGGTATCAGTTCTCGCTGGACGTTGAAAAGGCCAGCTCCCTGACCGAGTTGCGCGACGTGGCGGAACGGCTGATCAGCGAGGTGCAGCGTGCCAAGGGAGAGGGGGCGGCGCAGTCGACCCAGCTGGCCCTGGGTCTGGCCGCATGAGTCAAGGGTCGGCTAGTCGGCCTGCACGCAACGATCTCGCCCGGCGTGCTTGGCCGCATACAGGGCGCGGTCGGCGCGTTGCAGCAGCACGTCCACCCCTTCAGGGGCGCGCCACAGCGCATAGCCTGCCGAGAAGCTGATGCGCAGCGTCGGTACGGTCTCGGAGACGAGCGTCGTGCGCAGGCGCGATTGCAGGCGCTCGAGCGCTTGTCGGGCTTTGCTGGCCTCGTGCGTATCTGGCAGCACGATGAGGAACTCTTCCCCACCCCAGCGGGCGACAAGGTCCGTGTCGCGCAGCACATCGCGCGCGGCCTGGGCAAAGGCCACCAGCACCTCGTCCCCCACCTGGTGACCGTGCAGGTCGTTGATCTGCTTGAAGTGGTCCAGGTCCATCAGGACCACGCCAAAGGGCCGCCCGGTGAGCAGGGCGCGCTGATGCTCCTGGTCCAGACGCTCCTGGCCGTAGAGCCGGCTGAGCAGTCCCGTGAGGGCATCATGGCGGGTGACCCGCTCCAGTGCGAGCTGTGCGCTGGCCAGTTCTCGCCGCTCGGTGTGCACGCGCTCACGCAAGCGCGCGAACTTGTGCGACTGCACCGTGATCAGGCCCATGATGAAGGCCGCCGACAGCAGCTTGATGGCCTGCGACTCCGGCCGAAACGCCGGCAGGGGCATGACGAAGCCGCAGGCGAGCAGGATCAGGAGCATGCCGATCAGGATCGCGCCTGTGCGCACGGCCGCTTTGGGCGTCAAGCCCATGAAACCAAACACCAGGGCCAGCCCCATGGTTTGCAGCAGGGCGGCCCGTCCGGTCGGTGCGGTGGCGTAGGCCACCACCGCGACCAGACAGCCCCAGAGGATCTGAACGGACATGAGACCGGGGTCGGCGAAGCGCTGTGTCCAGCCGCTGCGAACCAGGGGGTAGAACAGCAGCAAGCCTGGCACCATCAGCACCATGAAGACCAGACCCAAGCCAGGGCTGATGCGCTGCTGCGGGATGGCGAAGGTCACCAACACCAGAAACCACACGAGGTAGACCAGGCTGCCGAGCAGGCTCAGGAGCGTACGGTCACGCAAGCGGGGCTCGGTGCCCAGCAGCTGATCGGACCAGGACAAGCTGCGTGCACTCATGTGCGGTCGGCCAGCACCGTGCGGGCACGGCCCTGGGCTTTGGCTTTGTAGAGGGCGCGGTCGGCCCGTTCCAGATCGCGGTGCAGAGGCACGCGGCCTCCGGGCTCGCACAGGCCGGCTGAGAAGCTCACGCTCAGGCCGTCAGCGTAGCGCGACCAGTCGTGCGTGCGGATGCATTGCTGCAAGTCCTCCAGACGTTGCTGGGCGGTGGGCAGGCCGGTCTCGGGCATCAGCAGCAGGAACTCCTCGCCGCCCCAGCGAGCGAGCTGGTCGGTGGCGGCCAGGGCGGTCTGGGCCACTTGGGCGAAGGCCTGCAGTACCGCGTCGCCGATGGCATGACCGTGGCGGTCATTGATCTGTTTGAAGTGGTCCAGGTCAATGATGGCCAGGCAGAAGGCCTGCTCGGTGCGGCGCAGGCGGCGCACCTCCTCGTCGAGCAGGGTCTGCATGTGGCGGCGGTTGATGAGGCCGGTCAGGGCGTCATGGGCCGAGGCCCGCTCCAGGTCGGCGACGGTGCGGGCGAGCTCGGCGCGCTGGCTCAGCATCTGATGGCGCATCTGGTAGCTTTTGAGGGATACCTGGCGCATCACGGGCATGACGATGGCGCCGGTGCCCAGGCTGATCCACTCGGAGATCAGGTCGATTTGGGTGTCGTGCAGTTGGTCGTGCAGCAAGGTGGCGCAGACCATCAGCGTGAGCGAGCCGACGGTGGCGAGCACCAGTTGCCGGGTGTCGAGCCGGTGGATGTCGAACAGCATGAGCAGGCACAGCCACAGCAAGGCCAAGCCACGTGATGCGTCGATCAGGGTGTAGGCCAACACCACGGCGCCACAGCCGAACAGCACCTGAGGAAAGATCAGGGCCGGGTCGTGCCAGTGTTCGGTCAGGTCACTGCGCAGCAAGGCCCAGAACAAGAGCAGACCGGTGGCACACCAGGCCGCCAGCGCATGGGCCGCCCACAAGGGCACCGCATGCAGGGTCGCGCCGATGTAGGCCGACGCCACCCCGATGCAGTAGGGCAGCACCGTGATCTGCAGGCGATGCCGCCCCTGGCGGGCAGTGCCCTGCCAGCCCGTCGCCGACACCCGCTCCCGAGGCGCCGGTGTCTTGCTGTGGGAGGAGGGGAGGAGGGGGGTGGACACCATGAACCGGTCGACAAAGCGCAGACACGCGTGTCGATGATGCCAGTTTCGGCTGGCGTCGGTGAGGGTGGCCACCCGTTCTGGGGTATGTCCTTACGCGGAGACGAGGGGCGATGAGACGCCATGGGCACTGCGCGGCTTGAGGCCGAGCAGGGCACGGGCTTCGGCGGGGCTGGCGATGGCGCGACCGGCGTTGCGCGCGCACTGGGCCAGGGCCTCAATCAGCTGACCGTTGCCGGTGGTGCGGGCGCCGCCGGGCAGGTAGAAGGTGTCTTCCACGCCGGTGCGCAGCATGCCGCCGAGGTCGGCGGTGGCCTGGTGCACGGCCCAGATCTCTTCGCGGCCGATCAGGGTGGTCTGCCAGATCGTGTCGGGTTCGCGGTACTTGACCAGCAGCTTGAGCAGGTCGGCGTCCACCGGCATGCCCGAGGCCACGCCCATCACGAAGTTGTATTCCAGGTGGTCGGTCATGCCGGCCTTCTTGTACATGCCCACTGAGCGCACGATGCCCACGTCAAAGCATTCGAACTCGGCGCGGGTGCCGGTCTCGTTCATCACGTCGAGCATGGCCTTGACCTTGTCGACCTGGTTGTCGAACAGCATCGGGGGCCAGGCCCACTCGCCGTTGTCCTTGATCTTGAGGTAGTTCAGGCTGCCGGCGTTGCAGGCGGCGATCTCGGGGCGCACCGCGCGGATGCAAGCCGCCGGACCGGAGATGTCGGTGCCGACCACGCCGGTCGTCAGGTTGATGATGACGTCGGGGCAGGCCTCGCGGATCGCGGTGTCGATTTCGGCGGCCACAGCCGGGTCCCAGCTGGGGAAGCGCCCCATGCCGGGTGCCTGCTGGCGCAGGTGCACGTGCATGATGGACGCGCCTGCGTTGTAGGCCTCGCGCGCGGCGGCGGCCATTTCCTGGGCCGTGACAGGCACCGGGTGTTGCTTGGGGTCGGTCAGCACGCCGGTGAGCGCGCAGGTGAGAATGGCCTTGTCCATCATTGATCCTTGGTGAGTTCGATGTCGATCAGCAGGGCCTTGGCCTGCACCTGTTCGCCCGGGACCGCATGCACGGCCTTGATCACGCCCGGGGCTTGCGCGGAAAGCCACATTTCCATCTTCATGGCCTCGATGCTCAGCAGTGGCTGGCCCTCGGTGACGGTGTCACCGGGCTTGACCAGCACCTGGGCCACCGTGCCGGCCACCGGCGAGAGGCCGCGGCTGGGGTCTTGGCCGCTGCCCTGGTTGGGCCAGGCCGAGACCTCGGTGAACACGTGGGTGGCGGCCTCGATCACGAGGTGCAGTTCGTCCCCAACCCACACGGCGCGGACGCGCTTTTGCACGCCGTCCAGTTCGTAGCGGCACCAGCCCGTAGCCTCGTCGTGCGAGAGCAGGCGCAGCGGTGTGGCGGGCGCCGTGGGCGTGGGGTGGACCAGGTAGGTGTGGCCCGTGCCGTGCTGCACGCGCAGGGCGCGCTTGTCGCTGCCGCAGGCCAGCGGCACGTCGTAGGCCAGCACGCTGGCGGCACGCAGGCCGGTCGCGTGGCCCTCACGGTGCACGGCGTGCAGGGCCGCAGCCAGCAGCCAGGCGGTGTCGGGGGCAGCAGGGCGCTGCAGCAGCGGCTCGCCCTCGGTTTGCCACTGGTCGATCAGCGTGGTGGTCATGGTGCCGGCACGGAAGCGCGGGTGGTCCACCAGGTCACGCAGGAAGCGGGCGTTGTGATTGAGGCCCAGCAGCGGCGCGTCGTCCAGCGTGGCGATCAGGCGGCGGATCGCGTCGTCGCGGTCGCGGCCGTGCACGATGAGCTTGGCCACCATCGGGTCGTAGTGCGGGCTGACCTCGCCGCCTTCGCGGATGCCGTCGTCGATGCGCACGCCGTCAAACAGGGCCTGCTCGGGGCGCCACCACGCGATGCGGCCGGTCTGCGGCGCGAAGTTGGCGTAGGGGTCTTCGGTGTAGAGGCGTGCCTCGATGGCGTGGCCGCTCAGCGTGATCTGCTCTTGCGTGAGGGGCAGGGGCTGGCCCGAGGCCACACGCAGTTGCCACTCCACCAGGTCCAGGCCCGAGATCATCTCGGTGACCGGGTGTTCCACCTGCAGGCGGGTGTTCATCTCCAGGAAGTAGTAGTTCAGGTCCTGGTCGACGATGTACTCGATGGTGCCGGCGCCGCAGTAGTGGATGGCCTCGGCGGCCAGCACCGCGTCGCGGCCCATGGCCTCGCGCATGGCGGGGCTCACCACGGGCGACGGGGACTCTTCGATCACCTTCTGGCGGCGGCGCTGGGCCGTGCAGTCGCGCTCGCCGATGTAGACGGCGTTGCCGTGGCTGTCGGCGAAGACCTGGATCTCGATGTGGCGGCCGTCGAGGATCAGGCGCTCGAGCATCAGCGTGCCGTCACCGAACGCGCTCTGCGCTTCGCGGCGTGCGCTGACGATGGCCTGGGCCAGTTCGCTGTCCTGGTGCACCAGGCGCATGCCGCGCCCGCCACCACCGCTGACGGCTTTGACCAGCAGCGGGTAGCCCAGGCGCTGGCCTTCGGCGATCAGGGTCTCGTCGTTCTGGTCGGCGCCCAGGTAGCCGGGGGCGGTGGGCACGCCGGCCTTGATCATTTCCTGCTTGGCGCCGGCCTTGTCGCCCATCACGCGGATGGCTTCGGGCGAGGGGCCGATGAAGATGACGCCGGCATCACGACAGGCTTGGGCGAAGGCGGCGTTTTCCGACAGGAAGCCGTAGCCGGGGTGGATGGCGTTGGCGCCGGTCTGGCGGCAGGCCGCCAGCAGCACGTCGGCCTTCAGATAGGACTCGGCCGCCGGGGCCGGGCCGATGCAGACGGCCTCGTCGGCCAGGTTGACGTGAGGGGCCTGGGCATCGGCTTCGCTGTAGACGGCCACCGTGCGGTAGCCCAGCTTGCGGGCGGTGCGGATGACACGGCAGGCGATTTCGCCGCGGTTGGCAATCAGGATTTTGTGGATCATGGACTTCGAACCTCAGGCCGCAGGGGGTACCCAGTTGGGTTGGCGTTTCTGCATGAAGGCGCTGGTGCCTTCCTGGCCTTCTTCGCTGAGCACGGCGCGGGCGAACACCGCCGCGGCGTCGTCGATCAGGTACTCGGCCGAGGTGTGGCGGGCCCGGGCCAGCAGCAGCTTGGTTTCGGTGATGGCCTTGGGGCCGCAGGCCAGGATGCGAGACAGGGTGCGTTGCAGGGCGTCGCTCAGGCTGGCCTCGTCGGCATGCACCTCGTGCACCAGGCGGATGGTCAGGGCTTCTTGTGCATCGACCTTGGCGCCGGTCACCGACAGGCGCTTGGCCTCGGCATAGCCCAGGCGCTCGACCAGGAAAGGTGCGATCTGCGCCGGCACGATGCCCAGCGAGGTCTCGGGCAGGCGGAAGCTCACGTTGTCGCGCGCCAGGGTGACGTCGGACACGCAGGCCAGGCCGAAGCCGCCGCCCATCACGGTGCCTTCCACCACGGTGACGATGGGCAGGCTGGAGCGCGAGAAAGCCAGGCACAGTCGCCCGAAGGCCGCGTTGACAGCTTCGATCGGGTTGCGCTCGTTGACCGCCTGCCCGGCACTGAGTGCCGCCTGTTGCTGCGCCAGCTTCATGCGTGCCTGGGCCATGTCGCCGATGTCGCCGCCGGCGCAGAAGTGGCCGCCGGCGCCGCGCAGCACCACCACGCGGGCTTGCGGGTTGCTCTCGGCCTCGGTGAGGGCTGAGAGCAGCTCCTGCACCATGGTCATGGACATCGCGTTGCGCACCTCGGGCCGGTTCAGCGTGAGGGTGCAGACGCCCTGGTCCATCCGGACCTGAAGGGTGGTGTGGCTCATGGTGTGATCCTCAGCGGGCCTTCTTGGGCAGGGTGCCTTCGAGCTTGGCGATGATGCCCAGCATGATTTCGTCGGCGCCACCGCCGATCGAGACCAGGCGGCCGTCGCGGTAGGCGCGGGCCAGCGGGTTGTCCCAGGTGAAGCCCATGCCTCCCCAGTACTGCAGGCAGCTGTCGGTCACTTCGCGGGTCAGGCGGCCGCACTTGAGCTTGGCCATCGAGGCCAGGCGGGTCACGTCCTTGCCGGCCACATAGTCTTCGACGGCGCGGTAGGTCAGCGAGCGCAGCAGCTCGACCTCGGTGCGCAGCTCGGCCAGGCGGAAGTGGATGACCTGGTTGTGGATCAGCGGGGTGCCGAAGGTGCTGCGCTCCTTGCAGTATTCGATGGTCAGGTCGATCAGGCGGTCCATCATCAGCAGCGAGTTGGCCGCACCGTACAGGCGCTCTTCCTGGAACTGCAGCATCTGCATCATGAAGCCCGTGCCTTCGATGCCGATCAGGTTGCGCTTGGGCACCCGCACGTTGTCGAAGAAGAGCTGCGCCGTGTCGGACGAGCGCATCCCCAGCTTGTCGATCTTCTGACGCTCGATGCCCTTGGCGTCCATCGGCACGATGATCAGGGACTTGTTCTCGTGGACCTTGCCTTCGGAGGTGTTGGCCAGCAGGCAGCACCAGTCGGCCTGCATGCCGTTGGTGATCCACATCTTGGAGCCGTTGATGACGTAGTCGTCGCCGTCGGACTTGGCCGTGGTCTTCAAGGCCGCCACGTCCGAGCCACCGCCCACTTCGCTCACACCGATGCAGCCGATCATGTCGCCAGCGATCGCCGGGGCCAGGTACTCGCGCTTGAGTTCATCGGAGCCGAAACGGTGCAGGGCCGGGGTGCACATGTCCGTCTGCACGCCGATGGCCAGTGGCACGCCGCCGCAGTTGGCCACGCCCAGCGCTTCCGAGGCCACCATCGAGTACGAGAAGTCCAGGCCCATGCCACCGTAGGCGGTGTCGTACTTGATGCCCAGCAGGCCCAGGTTGCCCAGCTTCTTGAAGACGTCGTGGGCGGGGAAGTGCCCGGCCTTTTCCCATTCGTCGGAATAGGGGTTGATCTCGTTTTCGACGAAGCGCTTGACGGTGTCGCTGAGGGCGAGGTGTTCGGCGGTGAATTGCATGAGCGGTCCTTGATACGGCGGGTGGGGCAGACGGTGCAGAGGGGAGGGCGAGGCTGAACAGCAGGGCTTACAAACGGGCCACGCCGAAGGTGTTGGGACGCAGCTGGCGCTGTTCGGCTTCGGCAGCCATGTCCAGGCACATCGACAGCACGCGGCGGGTGTCGCGCGGGTCGATCACGCCGTCGTCCCACAGGCGGGCGGTGCCGAACAGCACGCTGGCCTCGGCGTCCAGGCGCTTGCGGATCTCGCCGGACATGCCTTCGAGCATCGCGTCGTTGACGGGCATGCCGGCGCGTTCCATCTTGCCGCGCGTGACCAGCTCCATCACCTTGGCCGCCTGGGCGCCGCCCATCACGGCGGTGCGGGCCGAAGGCCAGCTGAAGATGAAGCGCGGATCAAATCCGCGGCCGCACATGCCGTAGTTGCCGGCGCCAAACGAGCCGTTGAGCACCACGGTGAATTTCGGCACGCGGGCATTGGCCACGGCCTGGATCATCTTGGAGCCATGCTTGATGGCACCGGTGTGCTCCGCCGTCTTGCCGACCATGTAGCCGGTGGTGTTCTGCAGGAACAGCAGGGGAGTGCCCGACTGGTCGCACAGCTGGATGAACTGCGCCGCCTTGGTCGAGCCACTGGGCTGGATCGGGCCGTTGTTGCCCAGGATGCCGACCAGGTGGCCGTTGATGCGGGCGTGGCCGCACAGGGTTTCGTGCCCGTACTCGGCCTTGAATTCGAGGAAGTCGGAGCCATCGACGATGCGGGCGATGACTTCTCGGGTGTCAAAGGGCTCGCGGTCGTCGGCGGGGATGCAGCCGAGCAGCTCCTGCTCGTCGTACAGCGGGGCGACGACATCGGCGCGTGGCGCGGTGGCGGCATCCCATTTCAGCTTGTCGACCAGATCGCGGGTCAGCGCGATGGCGTGGGCGTCGTTGTCGGTCAGGTACTCGCCCAGGCCGGTCACGCTGGCGTGCATTTCGGCGCCGCCCAGTTCCTCGTCGGTGGCGTCTTCGCCGATGGCGGCCTTGACCAGCGGCGGGCCGGCCAGGTAGATGCTGGAGCGGCCCTTGACCAGCACGACGTAGTCGGACAGGCCGGGCAGGTAGGCGCCGCCGGCGGTGGACGAGCCGTGCACGACCGCGATCTGCGGGATGCCCATGGCCGACAGGCGGGCCTGGTTGGCGAAGCTGCGCCCGCCTTCCACGAAGATCTCGGCCTGGTACATCAGGTTGGCGCCGCCGCTCTCGACCAGGCAGATCAGGGGCAGCTTGTTATCGCGGGCGATTTCCTGGGCGCGCAGGCCCTTCTTGAGGCCCATCGGCGACACGGTGCCGCCTTTGAGGGCCGAATCGCTGGCGGTGATCAGGCAGCGCTTGCCCGCCACGATGCCCACGCCGATGATGGTGCCGCCGCCGAGGACGGACTTCTTGCCGTCATCGTCGTGCATGCCCAGGCCGGCCAGGGTGCTGAATTCGAGGAAGGGCGAGCCGCGGTCGAGCAGGCGGGCCACGCGTTCACGGGGCAGCAACTGCCCACGCTTGTCGAACTTGGCGCGCTTGTCGGCCGAGCCGTCACGCACCTGGGCTTCCAGGGCGCGGACCTGATCCAGGCGCTCCGTCATGCGGTCGACGTTGGCCTGGAAGGCGGGGGACTTGGTGTGAAGGGCAGATCGCAGGGCAGGCATCTTGGTGAACCAGTCTGGAGAGGACAGGTTCACTGTAGATTTGCTTGACGTTAACGTCAACCAAATGCTGACTAGGTAAACTACCTAGCCAGCCTTGGGCGCCGCGTCGCTACCCTTGGGAAACCTCGCTGGTTCGGCTGTCGAACGGGCGAGAAGTGTCCCGGCCCGTTAACATGGCGTCCGGAAAACGAAGTGGGGTGTTCTTGTCGTGGTGGGTTCCGTGAAAGCCAAAGCTGAAAATGCATCGACGTCCGAGCTCGCGCAGCGCGAGACGGGCCTGCCACCGTCTTGGGCCTTTGACGACGAGGACGACACCAGCGCCGACGCCCTGATGGGCATCGCCGAGGTGTGTGAGCTGTACAAGGTCTCGCCCCGTGCCCTGCGTTTTTACGAAACCAAGGGCCTGCTGGCGCCGCGCCGCATCAATGGCACCCGGGTCTACAACAAAGTGGATCGCGCCCGGCTGACCCGCATCCTGCGGGCCAAGTCGCTCGGCACCCCGTTGGCCGAGATCAAGCACTACCTGGACATGTATGGGCAGCGCGGCGAAGGCCGCATCCAGCAGCTCACCTATGTCATCGAGAAGACCGATGCCGCCATTGCGGAACTCGAAGCCAAGCGCGCCCAGATTGACACGGCGCTGGCCGAGTTGCGCGTCATCAACGCGCGCAGCCGCCAGACCTTGGCCGAGAAGCAGCAGGAAGACGGCGAGGCGCGCTGAGTTCAGCGTGTCAGCGTGAAGGCCTGCCAGCGTCGCGCTTGCAGGGCCCGGTCGGCTTCCAGTGCCGTGAGCGCGGCTTCCTGTAACTGGTGCAGGGATTCCGTGGCATCGGTATACGCCGCCACCCCCATGGCCATTCCCACACCCACCTCGTCGCCGCTGGGCAGCACCAGCGGCGCAGCCACGGCGTGGGCGATGCGTCGTTGCAGGCCTTCGGCCTCGTCGTCGCCACCATGGCGCATCAGCACGCCGAAACGCGTCGGCCCCAGGCAGGCCAGCACATCGCCCAGGCGCACCTGCTGGGCCAGGCGTTGCACGGTGTCGTGCAGGGCGAGCTCGGCGGCGGCAGCACCGAAGCCGGCTTCAATGGTGTCGATCCCGTCGATGTCCAGGGCCAGCAAGGCAAAGGGCTCGCCCGTGCGCATGGCGTGGGCCAGCTCGGCTTCCAACTGCTCCTGAAACTGATCGGCTGGACGCAAACCGGGCAGCGCCGGCGCCAGGGTGGTCTGCGCCCCGTGTGGCACGAGCGCAGCGCTTGCTTGCTCGCGCAGGCGGCGCCGGTCTTGCAAGATGCGGGCGGCCACCAGGGCCAGGTCCTGCAAGCTGCGGCGCTGCGCATCGGTCCAGGGCGCCGCAGGCTGGGTGTCGAGCAAGACCAGGGTGCCCACAGCCAGGCCTTGGTCGTCGCACAGGGCCGCGCCAGCGTACAGGCGCACATGCGGCTCGCCTTGCACCAGCGGATGCTGGGCACGCGCCGGGTCGGCGCTCAGGTCTTCGACCACCAGCGGGCTCTGCGGCGAGGTCAGCACCGGTTCACACAGCGATTCGGTCCGCGCCAGCTCCGACACATCCACGCCCACCCGGGCCACAAACACCTGGTGGTCGGCCTGCATCAGGCTGATCACCGCCGCCGGCACACCAAAGCTCTGGGCGGCCACCCGCACCAGCGCATCCAGGGCCGGATCGGCCATGTCGGCCGTGCAGGCCAGGGCCGCCACAGCGGCCAGACGCTGGGCTTCGTGTTCAGGGGCGAGGTGATTCGACATGGTGCTTTCGGGCGACGCCCTGCGATGTTCGACAAGGCTTGCTGTCTGTATCGGCACTTTGGGCGCCAACCCAAGCCCTATATTGCAGGGGGTGCCAGCCCGGGCTCAGGCCTTCTTCAGAAACTCGGACTTCAGCGACATGCTGCCGATGCCGTCGATTTTGCAGTCCACATCGTGGTCGCCGCCCACCAGGCGGATGCTCTTGACCTTGGTGCCCTTTTTCAGCACCAGCGAGGAGCCTTTGACCTTGAGGTCCTTGATCAGGATGACGCTGTCGCCATCGGCCAACGGCGTGCCGTGCGCGTCTTTGATGACCGCGTCGGCTTCGCCGTCTTCCGCCTGGGCGGCCACGGGCCATTCATGGCCGCAATCCGGGCAGACGTAGTTGTCCCCATCCTGGTAGGTGTTCTCCATGGCGCAAACGGGGCAGGCGGGGATGGTGGACATGGGATTTTCCTTCTCAGAACGGGACAAAACCCCGATTGTCGCAGGGACATGCCCAGGGGCGCGCCTTTACACTGCCGCCATGCCCTTTGCTTCCCTTGGTTTGACCTCTCCCCTGGTGCGCGTTGCCGCCGATCAGGGCTTCGTGCACCCCACGCCCATCCAGTCGGTCGCCATCCCGGCCATTTTGCAGGGGCGCGATGTGCTCGGTCTGGCGCAGACGGGTTCGGGCAAGACCGCCGCCTTCGTCTTGCCGCTGCTGCAACAGGTGCTGGCCACGCGTCGCAGCACGCCACGCCGCCTGCTGGTGCTGATCCTGGTGCCCACGCGCGAACTGGCCGATCAGGTCGGTGGCGTGACCCGTGAGCTGGCCCAGGGCCTGGGCGCACCCGTCAAGGTCGTCACCGCCTTCGGCGGCGTGTCCATCAACCCGCAGATGATGGCCCTGCGCGGTGGCGCCGACATCGTCGTGGCCACACCGGGGCGCCTGCTCGACCTGGTTCAGCACAACGCCGTGCACCTCGACGACGTGGCCGCCCTGGTGCTCGACGAGGCCGACCGTCTGCTGGACCTGGGTTTTGCCGACGAGCTGGCCGAGATCCTGGCGATGCTGCCAGCGCGCCGCCAGAGCTTGTTCTTCTCGGCCACCTTTGCCGACGAGGTGCAGGCCCTGGCTTCGGCCTTGCTGCACGACCCGCTGCGCATCGAGGTGCCGGCCGAGCCCGAGACCCGTCCGGACATCACTCAGCGCGCCATCGAGGTCGATGCCCCCCAGCGCGCCCAGCTGCTCAAGCACCTGATCCAGACCAGTGACTGGGGCGCCACCTCGCGCGTGCTGGTGTTCGCCGCCACCAAGTACGCCACCGAGCTGGTCGCGCACAAGCTGCACCGCGCGGGCATCCACGCGGCCGCCTTCCATGGCGACCTGAGCCAGGGCGCCCGCCGCGCCGTGCTCGATGCCTTCAAGGCCAGCGAGCTGCAGGTGGTCGTCGCGACCGATGTGGCCGCGCGCGGCATCGACATTGCCGGCCTGCCGGTGGTGGTCAACTTCGACCTGCCCCGCTCGCCCGACGACTACATCCACCGCATCGGCCGCACCGGCCGGGCGGGCGCCAGCGGCCTGGCCATCAGCTTCATCACGCCCGACGCCGAGTCGCATTTCCGTCTGATCGAAAAGCGCCAGGGTCAACGCGTGCCGCGCGAACGCCTGGCTGGATTCGAGCCGGCGGCACCGGCGCCGACCGATGGCAGCGTCGTGGACGGCCCCAAGGGGCTGGACCCGAATGGTGGCATCAAGGGCAAGCGCAAGAGCAAGAAGGACAAGCTGCGCGAAGCAGCCGCCCGAGGGGGCTGACAGGTCGGCCGAAGTTTTTTCAACTTTTTTTCATCCGCACTGCATCTTTTTCCTGCATCCGTTCGTAGTCCCAGATGAGCGCCCGCATCGCCTCATATCGAGGCCAGGTCGCCATCCGGATCGCCCACGTTCATTCACGCAAGGAAAAAGTCATGCAACACCGTTTCTCCCTCTCGCTGGCCGCCACCCTCTTGGCCTTGTCCTTCGGCGCCCAGGCCGACATGCACCGCGACACCCCGCAGCTGAGCTGTGCCAGCGGCACCGCCGGCACCCTGGCCGGCAAGAAAGCTTCTGCCGACGACAAGCTCGACGTCGTGGCCCTGACCGCCGACAGCCGTCTGGTTTGCTTCAATGAGCACAAGCCCGCCAAGGCCCGCCTGATCGGTATGGTCAACGGTCTGCAAGGTGACACCCGTCTGGTCGGCATCGACTTCCGCGTGCAAGACGGTCTGCTCTACGGCGTGGGCGATGCGGGCGGGGTCTATACCCTCAGCACTGTCAACGCGGCAGCTACCTTGGTCAACCGCCTGAGCGTGCCCCTGTCCGGCACCACCTTTGGTGTGGACTTCAACCCCGCAGCCGACCGCCTGCGCATCGTCAGCGATGCCGGTCAGAACCTGCGCCACAACGTCAACGCCAACGGTGTGACCCTCGCCGACGGCACGCTGAACTACACCGCTGGCACCCCGGCCCAGGGCATCGTCGCCGCGGCTTACACCAACAACGACGTGAGCCCGGCCACGCCGGCGACCACCGGCACCACCCTGTTCGTGCTGGACGCCACCCAGGACCAGGTCGTGCTGCAGTCGCCGCCCAATGCCGGCTCGCTGATGGCCACCGGCAAGCTCACCGTGGACGCGTCCAGCGCCACCGGCTTCGACATCTACAGTGTGCTGCGTGACGGCATCACCGTCTCCAACCGCGCCTTGGCCACGATTCCCGCGGCCGACGGCTCGGTGGCGCTCTACAGCGTGGACGTGCTGACCGGCAAGGCTCAGCCGCGCGGCAAGCTGGCCGCTGGCTTGAGCGTGGTCGACATCGCCGTGCCCCTGAGCCAGCACTGAGTACGGGCGCCCTCACGCGCACGCCATAATGAGGCGAGGCTGGGATTTCCGGTCTCGCCTGATTCCCCACGGATCCCGTCGATGAGCCTGGATTTTGACCATGACGCCGCCCTGGAGGCCTGTGCCCGCGGTGAGCAGTTCGCCTTGCAGGCGATCTACGAGCGCGAGTCGCGCTGGCTGCTGAGTGTGGCCATGCGCATCGTGCGAAACCGCGAGCTGGCGCACGATGTGCTGCAAGAGGCTTTTGTGCAAATCTGGCAGCGTGCCGGGACCTTCCAGCGCTCGCTCGGATCGGGCCGCGGCTGGATCTACACCATCGTGCGCCACCGGGCCTTGGACGAGGCTCGTCGCGCCGAGCGCGAAACGCCCGTGGGCGATGAGCTGACCGAACTCATCGACAGCACCGCCTCGCACACGGATACCGCGCCTGATCTGGACGATGCATCCCTCCAGTACTGCTTGTCGCAACTGGACGATGACAAGCGCCAATGCGTGGTGGACGCCTATCTGGAAGGCTACACCCATGAGCAGATTGCCCAGCGTCGCAACCGGCCTGTGGGCACCATCAAATCCTGGGTGCGCCGCGGTCTGCTGGCCCTCAAGGAGTGCCTGACATGAATTTGCAAGACGCACTGGAACGCACCGCCTCGGCGGGCGAGTACGTGCTCGGCACCCTGACCCCGAGCGAGCGCGACACCTTTGAAGCCCAGTTGCGCATCGACCGCGAGTTGCAGGCCGAGGTGTACGCCTGGCAGGATCGGTTCCTGAACTTTCACGCCCACACGGCGCCCATGATGGTGCGTCCCGACCTGTGGTCGCGCATCGCCCGTCGCCTGGGAACAGGGCGTCCGCCGGTGGTGATGGCGCCGGCAGCGAACGATCCGTTCTGGCGCCGCACCCGCTTTTGGCAAGTCGTCAGCGGCCTGGCCGTGGCGGCCAGCGTGGTGATGGGCACAGTGCTGGTCACCATCCGTCAGCCCGACAGCATAGTGCTCAGCGCCCGTTACCTGGCCGTGCTGCAGGCGCCCGATCGCACCACAACCTGGGTGGTGGAGGCGGCCGCGGGCGGCGACGTGCGCCTCATCCCCGTGGGCGCGATGCCCGTGGTGCCGGCCGGCAAGGCGATGGAATTCTGGACCAAGCCCGAAGGCGCTGCCGGTCCCACCTCGCTGGGCCTCGTTCAGGCGGGGCAAACCTATGTGATCCCGGCCTCTCGCTTGCCTGCGTTGGGACAGCGACAGCTGTTCGAGCTCACGATGGAGCCGGCCAACGGCTCGCCCATCGGCCGTCCGACCGGTCCCATCCTCGCGGTAGGCAAGGCGGTGGCGCTGTGAGTGTCGCGTCGTCTGGTGCGCGTTCAGTCGTCCGACATCGCCCGCCAGACGATGTGAAACAGCGCGTCGAACTGGTCCACCAGCGGACGTTGCTCACCACGCACCACATGCATCAGGATGACCCGTCCGATGATGCCCATGAACACGTCCAGCAGTACCTTGGAGGACACGGTGTTGTTGAGCACCCCGCGCGCCTGCCCGTCTTTCAGCACGCCGCGAAACGCTCCCATCAGCTCCGGGCTTTCATAAATGCCGATCTGGTTGTGGCGTGACACCGGCACCGCCGTGAACAGCAGCAGGATCACGGCCGGGTGCTTGTCCATGTAGTCCAGCGTCACCCAGCAGGTCTTGCGCAGGCGCTCGCGCACGTTGTCGATGCCCTGCAGGTGGTCGAGCATGCGCTCGGCCAGGCGGCCTAGCATCACGTCGAGCATCGCGTACACCAGCACCTCCTTGCTGCCGAAGTACTTGTAGATCGTCTGCAGGGACACATGGGCCGTGCGCGCCACGTCGATCAGGCTGACCTCATGGAAGTCGCGCTGGGAGAACAGGCTCAACACCGCCTTTTCGATGCGCTGCAGCGTGTCGGTGCGCATGGTGGCGAGCATGGCGCGGCGCTCCTCGTGGGTGCGCGGCGGCGGGGCGCTGGGGGTGCTGGCGGGCATGGGAATCCGGCTTTCCAAGTTGGTAATTCATCTTACCAAATGAACGATCGTTCGCCGAATCAGGCCCAATCCTCTTGCCTTGCGACGCGGCCTTGATCAACATGGATCATCTGCCGCAGACGCGATGCACAAAGGCATTCCATGCGACAGGACGACAAAATCTGTCGTCCAGGATGTCTGTTCTACGGGTTTCCACCAACGGTAATTCAAATTACCGTCAAGGGCCTGAAGGGAAGGCGTCGCGTCAAGCGGTCCACGCAGCTTTTCCTGAGGAGACCTCATGCCCATTCAGAACTTCGAATCCACCTGGATGACCGACGAGCACAAGATGCTGCTGGAGTCGGCCACACGCTTCTTCAAAGAACAGTGGGGTCCGAAGGACGAAGCCTGGCGCGCCCAGGGCATGATGGACCGCGAAGCCTGGCGCGAAGCCGGCGCCAACGGCTTCCTGTGCGCCTCCATGCCTGAAGAGTACGGCGGCGCCGGTGGCGACTTCGGCCACGAAGCCGCCCTGATCCTGGCCCAGGCCGCAGCCGGTCAGGCCGGCTTCGGTGGCTCGCTGCACTCGGGCATCGTTGCCCCCTACATCCTTCATTACGGCACCGAAGAGCAGAAAAAGCGCTGGCTGCCCAAGATGGCCACCGGCGAGCTGATCGGCGCCATCGCCATGACCGAGCCCGGCACCGGCTCCGACCTGCAGGGCGTGCGCACCTCGGCTGTGCTGGAGGGTGACACCTACAAGATCAACGGCAGCAAGACCTTCATCACCAACGGCCAGCTCGCCAACCTCATCGTCGTCGTCTGCAAGACCGACAAGACCAAGGGCGCGCAAGGCATCTCGCTGCTGGTGGTCGAGACCGACGAGGTCACCGGCTTCCGCCGCGGCCGCAACCTCGACAAGATCGGCATGGACGCGCAGGACACCTCCGAGCTGTTCTTCGATGACGTGGTCGTGCCCAAGGAGAACCTGCTGGGTCTGCAAGAAGGCATGGGCTTCTTCCAGCTGATGCAGGAGCTGCCGCAAGAGCGCCTGATCGTCGCCGTGGGCGGCGTGGGCGCGATGGAGCTGGCCATGCAGGAAACCCTGGCCTACACCAAGGACCGTCAGGCCTTCGGCAAGCCCATCTTCAACTTCCAGAACACCCGCTTCACGCTGGCCGAATGCCAGGCCCTCCTGATGGCCTCGCGCGCCATGGTGGACGCGGCCATGGTGTCTCACCTCAAGGGGGAGCTGGGCGTCGAGCGTGCCGCGCTGCTCAAGTACTGGATCACCGACCAGCAGTGCAAGCTGATCGACGAATGCTTGCAGCTCTTTGGCGGCTACGGCTACATGAAGGAATACGTGATCGCCCGCCTGTACGCCGACGCCCGCGTGCAGCGCATCTACGGCGGCACCAACGAAATCATGAAGGAACTCGCCTCTCGCTTCCTCTGAACGGTGCATCCGCGAGCTGCGCGGGGCGATCCTGCGTTGGCGATGCTCGCCGTACGGCTTGTACGGCTGCGCTTCTCAACGCAGGCTCACTCCCGCTCGCTGACGCGGCTGCATCCGTTCGAAAGACCGAGCCGAGTCCGAATCCCATTGCGAAGGAATGTTCATGATCGAAGCCTATATCTACGACACCGTGCGCACGCCGCGCGGCAAGGGCAAGAAAGACGGCAGCCTGCACCAGGCCACGCCGGTGTGGCTGCTGCGCACGCTGCTGCAGGCGCTGCAACAACGCCATCACCTCGACACCTCGCTGGTCGATGACGTGGTGCTGGGCTGCGTCACGCCGGTGGGCGAGCAGGGCGCCGACATCGCCCGCACTGCCGTGCTCGACGCCGGCTGGGCCGAGTCGGTCGCTGGCGTCACGCTGTCGCGCTTTTGCGCCTCGGGTCTGGAAGCCGTCAACCTGGCTGCGGCCAAGATCATGTCCGGCATGGAAGACATGGTGGTCGCTGGCGGCGTCGAGTCCATGAGCCGCTGGCCCATGGGCAGCGACGGGGGCGCCTGGGCCATGGACCCGCGCGTCAACACCGGTCTGGGCTTCATCCCGCAAGGCGTCAGCGCCGACCTGATCGCCACGCTCGAAGGCTTCAGCCGGGCGGATCTGGATGCCTTCGCCGCCGAGTCACACCGCCGCGCCGCGGCTGCGCAAGCCGATGGCCGCTTCGACCGCTCGGTCGTGCCCGTCACCGACCTCAATGGCATGACGATGCTGGCCAAGGATGAAACCATCCGCGTCGGCACCTCGGTGGAGTCGCTCTCCAAGCTGAATCCCTCCTTCGAGATGATGGGCACCATGGGCTTCGACGCGACCGCGCTCGACCGCTACACCACCATCGAAAAAATCCACCACGTGCACCACGCCGGCAACTCCTCGGGCATCGTCGATGGTGCCGCCCTGGTGCTGTTGGGCAGCAAGGAAGCGGGCCTCAAGGCCGGCCTCAAGCCGCGCGCCAAGGTGCGCATGTGTGCGGTCATCGGCTCCGAACCCACCATCATGCTGACCGGCCCCACGCCCGCCTGCCTGAAGGCGCTGGGCAAGGCCCGCATGCAGGCCAGCGACATCGACCTGTGGGAAATCAACGAAGCCTTCGCCACCGTGCCGATGAAGACCGCGCGTGACCTGGGCGTCTCGCTCGACCGCGTCAACGTCAACGGCGGCGCCATCGCCATGGGCCACCCGCTCGGTGCCACCGGCGCCATCATCCTCGGCACCGCCCTGGACGAGCTGGAGCGCACCGGCAAGTCCACCGCGCTGGCCTCGCTGTGCATCGGTGCCGGCATGGGCATCGCCACCATCATCGAACGCGTCTGATCAGGAGGCCACCTAATATGAGCCAACAAGCCTTCACCCTGGACATCGATGCCGACGGCATCGGCCTGGTCACCATCGACATGCCCGGCCGGGCCATGAACGTGCTGAACCCGACGCTGACTGCGCCCTTCGCCGAACTCGTCCAGCGCCTGGAAACCGACGCCGCCCTCAAGGGCCTCGTCATCACGTCGGGCAAGTCCACCTTCATCGTCGGTGCCGACATCGACCAGCTCACGCAGATCACCTCGGCCGACGAGGCCTACGAACTGTGCGAAAGCCTCAAGGGCATGCTGCGCCGCATGGAAAAGTGCGGCAAGCCGGTCGTCGCGGCCCTCAATGGCACCGCCCTCGGCGGCGGCCTGGAGCTGGCCCTGGCCTGCCACGCCCGCATCGCCCTCAATGATCCGAAGCTCAAGCTCGGTCTGCCTGAAGTCAAGCTGGGCCTGCTGCCCGGTGGCGGCGGCACTCAGCGCGTGCCACGCCTCATCGGTATCCAGAAGAGCCTGGAGCTCATCACCCAGGGCAAGGAGCTGACCGCCGCCAAGGCCAAGGACATGGGCCTGGTCACCGACATCGCAGGCTCACGCGATGAGCTCATTGCCAAGGCCAAGGCCTGGTGCCTGGCCAACCCCAAGGCCGCCGCACCGTGGGACACCAAGGGCTTCCGCATCCCAGGTGGCGACAGCAAGAGCCCGGCCGTGGTGCAGGTGCTGGCCATTGCCCCGTCCATGGCCAACGCCAAGGCGCACGGCAACTACCCGGCGCTCACCCACATCATGAGCTGCCTGTTCGAGGGCTGCCTGCTCGACTTCGATGCCGCCTCGCAGGTCGAGTCGCGCTACTTCGCCGCCTGCGTCGTTTCGCAGGTCTCGAAGAACATGATCGGCACGCTGTGGCACCAGCTCAACGCCATCAAGAAAGGCCAGTCGCGTCCCAAAGGCATTCCTGAATCCAAGGTGAAGAAGGTGGGCATCCTGGGCGCCGGCATGATGGGCGCGGGCATCGCCTACGTGTCGGCCAAGGCCGGCATCGACGTTGTGCTGCTCGACACCACGCAAGAGAACGCCGACAAAGGCAAGGCCTATTCGCAAGGCATCCTGGACAAGGCGATCTCGCGCGGCCGCAGCACGGCCGAGAAGCGCGATGCGCTGCTGGCCCGCATCCAGACCACCACCTCGTACGATGACCTCAAGGGCTGCGACCTCGTGATCGAAGCGGTGTTCGAAGACCGCGACATCAAGGCCGCCTGCACACAGAAGACCGAAGCCGTCATCGCCGCGGACGCCGTGTTCGCGTCCAACACCTCGACGCTGCCCATCACCGGCCTGGCCAAGGCCAGTGTGCGTCCCGCCAACTTCATCGGCCTGCACTTCTTCTCGCCGGTCGACAAGATGCCGCTGGTCGAGATCATCGTCGGCGCCGAGACCTCGGACGAGACCCTGGCGCGTGGCTTCGACTACGTGCTGCAGATCGGCAAGACCCCCATCGTGGTCAACGACAAGCGCGGCTTCTACACCTCGCGCGTGTTCGCCACCTATGTGATGGAAGGCCTGGCCATGGTGGCCGAGGGCGTGCATCCGCGCTCCGTCGAGGTCGCAGGCCTGAAAGCCGGCATGCCCATGCCGCCGCTGGCCCTGCAAGACGAGGTGTCGCTGAGCCTGTCGCTGCACATCTCGGCCCAGACCCGCAAGGACCTGGCCGCCGAAGGCATCGCCTACCCGGCGCATCCCGGTGAGGCCGTGCTGCAAGAGGTGTGTGGCTTGCGGGGCCGCGTCGGCAAGAAGAGCGGCCAGGGCCTGTACGACTACCAGGGCAAGGACAAGACCCTGTGGCCCGGTCTGCTGGAGATCTATCCGCCCAAGGCCGAACAGCCCAGCCAGCAGGAGATCATCGACCGCCTGATGTTCATCCAAGCCAACGAAGCCGCACGTTGCTATGAAGAGAAGGTCGTGCGTTCGGTGTCCGACACCAACATCGGCTCGATCTTCGGCTGGGGCTTCGCCCCCCACCAGGGCGGGGCACTGCAGTTCATCAACGCGATGGGCGCGCAGGCCTTCGTTGCCCGTTCGCGTGAACTGGCACAGCGCCATGGCGCCCGCTTCGAGCCCGCCGCCATCGTGGTGAAGATGGCGCAAGAAGGCGGCCGCTTCGAGGACGTGGCGTGACGAATGCCCGCACCGATGCGCCCAGCCTGCCCGTGGGCACCGGCCTGAACGGGCTGTTGAGCGGCTTGCGCGTGATCGACCTCACGCGCAACCTGCCCGGCCCGTTCAGCACCCGCATGCTGGCCGACCTGGGGGCCGACATCCACAAGGTCGAGCCGCCGGAGGGTGACCCGGCCCGTGCACTGGGCTCGCTGTTTGAGAGCCTGAACCACGGCAAGAACTGCCAACGCATCGACTTTCGGCAGGCCGACGATCTGGCGCAGTTGCGCGACTGGCTGGCCACCGCCGATGTCATGGTCGACAGCTTCCGTCCCGGGGTCCTGGCGGCCATGGGCCTGGACGCGGCGACCTTGCACGCCCGCAACCCGCGTCTGGTCATGGTGTCCATCACCGGCTACGGCCAGACCGGCCCGTGGGCCAACAAGGCCGGCCACGACCTCAACTTCATGGCCCTGTCGGGCGTCCTCGATCAGATGCGTGCGCCCGATGGCAGCCTGGCGCAGTCCAATGTGCAGTGGGGCGATCTGGCCGGCGGCAGCGCCATGGCCACCATCGCCATCCTGTCGGCCGTGTTCTCTGCCCAGCGGACGGGCGAGGGCCGCCACATCGACGTCAGCATGACGCATGGCCTGCACGCGCACCTGGTCATGCCCCGTTCCACGGCAGCCCTGCTGGCCCCCATGCTGGGACACCGCCCCGGCGCTGGGGAAGACATGCTCAACGGCGGACTGCCCTGCTACAGCCTGTATCGCACGGCCGACGACCGCCACCTGGCCGTGGGGGCGCTGGAACACAAGTTCTGGCGAGCCGCCTGCGAGGTGTTTGGCCGCCCCGACTGGATCGATCGCCACTGGCAGCGCGGTGCCTTCCCCGGCACACCGGATGCGCAGGCCTTGCGTGACGAGGTGGCGGCACTGGTGGCTTCCCAGCCCCTGGCCGTCTGGGCCGAACGTTTCGCAGACGCAGATGCCTGCGTGACGCCTGTGCTGACCCTGGCCGAAGCCGAGGCCCACCCCTTGTTCGCTGGCGATGCCAGCGTCCAGCCCTGGCACATGGTGCCCAGCGCCTGAGGCCGCGTTACCGGCCGTTGCACATTCACCCCATCAGGGGGGCGTCCCCGCGCAGCCCCCCCTCCTAGACTCCCTGGCAAACGAATTTCACCCAGGGACACCATGATTCTGTCGGGCCGACCCGGTCAACTGACCGGCATGCCGGAGCTGCCGCCATTGCCATCCTCCGCTGTGCCGCTGTGGCAGGCGCTGGTGGCGGCTTGGCACACCGACACCCGTCTCTATCACCTGGCCTCGGCCAGCCGCGAGCGTCCGCTGCCCGCCGACCTTATGGTCGAGAGCTTCGTCCTGCACGATGCGGTCTCCGAGCCCTTTGCGCTCTACCTCAACACCCTGGTGCTCGACGCCCAGGTCGAGCTGAAACAACTCTACGCCCGCCCCGTCACCCTGCTGACCACCCTGGCCGACGGCAGCCAGGCGCGCCGCAGTGGCTACGTCACCGAGGCCTGGTCTCTGCAAAGCGATGGCGGCCTGGCCCGCAAGGCCTTGCTGCTGCGCCCCTGGATCGCCTTGCTCGGCCACAGCCTGCAAAGCCGCGTCTGGCAGGACAAGAGCGTGATCGAGATCGTGGAAGACGTGTTCGCCGACCACGCCAGCATTGCTGCATGGCATTGGGACGAAGACGTGCCCGCCTATGTGGCCCAGGGCTTGTTTGCCCGCAACGGCGGCCAGCGAAGCTACTGCGTGCAGTACCGCGAAACCGACCTGGCCTTCGTCCAGAGACTGCTGGCCGAGGAGGGCATTGGTTGGCGGGTCGAAGAAGACGAAGCCGCACCCGGGGGCCACCGCGTGGTCTTCTTCGTGGACAGCAGCCGCCAGCCGCAAGACCCCACCAGCCAGAGCAGCCTGGGCGGGCGCGGCATCCGCTTCCACGGCAGCAGCAGCCAGGAGGCGCAAGACAGCATCCAGGCATTGGCCGCACTGCGCGAGTTGGGCCCCACCGCGACGGTGGTGCAAGGCTGGGACTACAAGGCCCACGCTGCCATCAGCGCCGAGGTGCCCACCGCGCACCAATGGGGCGGCACCGAAGCCAGCAGCCTGCAAACCTGGCTGAGCAGCTATGACCCCAGCGGCGACTTCATCTGGGGCAGCAGCGCCGAAGCCCAGTTCGCCGCCACCCGCCTGCAGGAGGCGCTGGAGGCGCGCTACAAGCGCTGGCTGGGCCGTGGCACGGTGCGCACCCTGCGGGCCGGCACCTGGGCGGCCGTCACCCAGTCCACCCTCGACCCGCTGGCCCAGTTCGGCCAAGCCGAGGGCGACAAGGACTTCTTCTTCACCCGCGTGCACGCGCTGGGCATCAACAACCTGCCCAAAGACCTCAGCGACGCGATTGCGCGCAGCCTGGGCGAGGCGGAGTTGCCCGCTGCGCTGGGCATGGAGGAGGGCGCCGAGCCGGCACTCGACACCCACACCGCGACGGACACGACGGCCGACACCCAAACCCTGCGCGAACGCGCCGAGCGCACCGGCTACGCCTGCCAGTTCCAGGCCCTGCGCCGCAAGGTGCCCTGGCGCCCGGTGCTGCTGGACGGCACCGGCGCACGCCCCCGTCCGCGCCCCACCGCCTTGGGGCCGCAAACCGCCATCGTCGTCGGCCCTCAGGGCCAGACCAGTGCCCAAGGTGCCGACGAGCTCCACACCGATGCGCTGGGTCGCATCAAGGTCAAGTTCCACTGGCAGGCCAATCCCTTTGCACGGCAGCGCGCCAACAGCGACCACAGCTGCTGGGTGCGCGTCGTGCAGCGTGCCGCCACGGCCGGCGGTGGCCATCAGTTCATCCCTCGCATCGGGCAGGAGGTGCTGGTCGGCTTCCTGGGCAACGACATCGATCGGCCGGTGGTGATCGCCAGCCTCTACAACGGCCGAGGTGAGTCCGGCATCGCGCCCACGCCGGGTGGTGCAGCCGGTGCGCCGGACACCGCGGCCCTCGCCGAGTCCACCGACCACCGCCCTAGCAGCCAGATGAACCGTGTCAACAGCGGCAGCGGCGGCCACAGTCCGGCCTGGCATGGTGCCGCACCGGGCGCCACCACCGAAGGCAGTGAAGGCCAGGCCAACGCCGCAGCGCTCAGTGGCGTCAAGAGCAAGGAATTTGGCGGCAGCGGCCACAACCAACTTGTGCTCGACGACACCCCCGGCCAGTTGCGCACCCAACTGCACAGCACCCAGCACCAGACCTGGCTGCAAATGGGCCACCTGCTGCACCAGGCCGATAACCACCGCGGCAGCTTCCGCGGCCTGGGCTTTGAGCTGCGCACCGACGGTTGGGGCGGCTTGCGCGCTGCGCGCGGCATCATGATCAGCACCTTCAGCCTGCGCGATGGACAGGGGCAAACTGCGGAGCCTGCAGGGGACAATGCTCCCGGCATGGCACTGGCCAAGCAGGCTCAGCAACTGAGCCAGACCTTCCATCAGGCGGCGACCACCCACCAGACCGTGGGCTTGGCGACCGCCGTCGGTAGCCAGCAGGTCGGCCAGAGCGCCCTTGATGATCAGGCTGCCCCTGCGGCCGCCTTGACCAAGAGCCTGAGCGGCATGGTCAGCACCACCAGCCTGCCCAACGCACAAGCCGATGCCGCTGACAAGCTCACCCAAGGCGGTGCCGACAAGGTGCCCCACATGGCCGACCCCGGCATTGCCCTGATTGGCAAAGCCGGCATCGGCCTCACGGCAGGGCAGGATCTGCACCTGAGCAGCCAGGACACCACCCAGATCGCCAGCGGACAAGACACGCATTGGGCCGTGGGTGGACAGGCTCGGGTTCAGACCGGGCAGGCCATTGGCGTGCTGGCCGGGGCCATCCAGCCAGGCAGTGAGTCGGCCGGTAAAGGTCTGACGATGATCGCCGCGCAAGGCCCCATCGACCTGCAGGCGCAAGCTGGTCCTGCGCAAGTGGCGGCCAAGCAGACGCTGGAGTTGAAGACGGCCAGTGGCGTGGTCAACCTTGCCGCAGCCAAGAAGGTCGTGCTGGCGGTGTCAGGTGGCGCGAGCATCACCATTGAAGGTGGGCAGTTCACCGCGCAGTGTCCGGGGAAGATCACGGTCAAGGCCAGCAAGAAGGCGATGGTGGGACCGCAGCGACTGAACCAGGATATGCCGGGGTTCCCCACGAGCACTCTTACAACGCCTTTCTTGTTGACGTTTGACAATACTCCGTTTGGCCAGAAGTCTGGCTGGGCGGGCATGCCTTTCAAGGTATTTGCAAATGGTGCGATGGTCAAGGAAGGTGTCTTGGACGACACAGGGTCCATCCCACTTCAGCACGCGCCCGCCATTGAGCAATACAAGGTTGTCATGGCCAACGGTGTCACCTACGATATTCCGGTTGTCGATACGTATCGAAATCCGACCGAGGGGCCGCTGGCTGCCTCCGGCGTCTTTAAAGGTGACGCCAAGCAGGGCAGTAGTACCTCTCGCAGCGAATATCAAGATGCGCTGAAAGCGAGTGTCAACGCGATTCGTGGCTCTGTATGAGCGACACAATCAAACGTCACTGAAGGCAAATGTCTCAAAACCCTCCCGCGAAGAGCACTGTGGCCGTGCAGCGCTCAGGCAATATGGCCTTGCAGTTCACGCCCCCCTGGTTTCTGAATGGTACAGAGTACTCACGCAAGCCTGCAACCTTTGGTTTACTGATCAATGGTGAAGAGGCTTTTCGTGCTGTACACGAAGCCATCGCTGCAGCTCAGAAAAGCGTTTGCATCATCTGCTGGGGCTTTCAGCCCAGCATGCATTTCATCCGTGATGGCAAGAGCCCTTGCATTGGCGAATTGCTGGAGCAAAAGGCTCGTGCGGGCATCAAGGTGCGTGTGTTGAGTTGGACCTTTGACCCCGCCTTCCTTAAGGTCGGATCCACTGGCTTTGTGGGCGAGCCCAATACTCCCGGCAGGCGAATTGTTGCCTACAAGGACCAACTCGCTGGTACAACAGACGAGCAACACGAATACAGCGAGCATTGGTTCTCTGTGTATGACGTTCAAGCTCCGACGGCCAGTCGTATTGCTCAATCCTTTAGGGGAGCATACCGTTGGGCAGCCAACGATGCGTCCATGGACAACTTGACATTCATCAGCCGAGGCTTTGACGCTTTGGATCGATCGGCCATCGAGAGCGATCGCTACATGGATCAAGGCGTGTCGCGTACCACCAGGAGTTTCTTGGCCTCCACTGCCTCACATCATCAAAAGATGGTGCTGGTCGATCACGAGAGTGCCGATCTGTCTGTGGGTTTTGTCATGGGGCACAACATGCTCGACTGGTACTGGGACACCAATGACCACAGTATGAAGGGGCGCCCCCGAGCTCCGAACAAGGGCGCCAATGCGCCGCTGCCACGCCAAGACTTTTCCTCTCGCGTGACTGGCCCTATCTTGGCCGATCTGTATGACAACTTTCAGTTGGCTTGGAATCAGGCCTTAAAGGCGAATCCAGGCCGCGCCAAAGAGAAGCTGTTGGCACCCACCACCTCGGTCAAGTACCAGCAACGGCCAAGAGCCGCAGACGTTGCTCTGTCGGCGCAAATATTGCGCACTCAACCGCAAGTTGGCCAAAGAGTCAAAGACATTCAGAAGATGTACTTGCAGGCAGTGAGCAACGCCACGCAACTCATTTATATCGAGAACCAGTATTTTCGCTGGCCGGTGCTGGCCGAACGCATCAAACAGCACGCCAAGACCTTGGCGCAAAGTGGGCGTCGGCCCGAGCAGGATGGCAGCCTCTACCTGTTTGTGATCACTAACACCTCTGAAGATGGCATGGGGGCAGGCGCCAACAATACTCAGCGCATGCTGGAGAGTTTGGGGCGCGGTGCGGCCATGCCGGCGGCAACGCGTGATGCCAAGATCGAGCGTGGCGAGTTGCCACCGTCCCAAGTCGAGCAATACAAGACGAAGCAGGCGAACCTGGATGCGGCCGAGTCCGAGGTGGACCGTGCTTATGCAGAGCGTCGCGCCATCGACAGCGATGTGCGGTTGCTTGCTGGCACGCCAGGGTCTTCTACGGGCATCACTCAACGCTATGAGGCTGTCAATGCGCGCATTGAGGCCGCTGAGCGGCGTAAGTCCCAGGCTCAGCAAGATCTGGACGAATGGACGGAGCAAACCATCTCAGCTGCGGAGGTGGCCACGCCCGGCCTGAAGACGCTGGTCTGCCGCATCGTGGCTCCCGACACCCCAGCAGGCAAAGATTGGGTGGAAACCTACATTCATGCCAAGCTCATGATCATCGACGACACTTTCATGACCCTAGGCAGCGCCAACATTAACACCCGCAGCATGGAAACCGACAGCGAGATGAACATCATTCATGACAGGCCCGAGGTATCAAAGCCGGCGAGGCAGAAGTTGTGGGATTTGCATACGAGGAACTGGCCGACAGGTCGGATCGCTGATTTACCGTTGAAATATGCGTACGACGCTTGGGGAAAAATCATGAACGAAAACCGGCAGCGGTGTCAAAAGCGCATGCAGCCTGTCGCACCACTGGACGCCTTCCTGCGTAAGGACCCCAGCCGTAAAGACTGGGACTGACGCCGCCTCATGCCCAACCGTTTTCGTCCCTCATGTTTCCACAAGGCCTGGCGCCTGGGCTTGACCGTCATCGTGCTGCTGATCATGGTGGTTGGCGCATTTGGCGTTCAACGTCACTTCGTTCCCAAAGACACCCGCATGACCATCTCTGCCACCCCCGACATGGCCGGCCTGAGGCCCGATGCCGCCTTCACCTGCGCCAAAGAAGCTGACCGCATTCCCCCGCGGGAACCTGAAGCCGAGCAGCTTTACCAACACGCCCGCTGGCTACGGCGCAACAATTTGCTGAAGGACGACCCAGCCGTCTACCCTGTCATCGAGCGCCTGGTGCGGATTGCGACCGCACATGGGCACGACAAAGCCAACTTGGCTTTGCGTGGCATGCTCAAAAATGGCCAGGCGCAAAGCCCTACCCCCATCAAAGAAAGCGTGGATCTGGTCGAAGACCTGATTCGACGCGGCATTCCTGGCGGCTATTACGACATGGGCAACTACCTCATGCAAGGCTATGGGGTGGTCGGCGACTTTGATTTGGGCAAGCGCTACTACCGCAAGGCTGCAGACATGGGTAGTCCGGATGCGCAGTATCTGATTGGAGACAAACTCATTGACACAAGGTACCACCCACCCGAGGTGGTGGTGATCGGTCTGCAGATGCTGCGCTGCGCGGCAGAGCAAGGTCACACGGAAGCAGCCTTGGGCCTCGGGGTCTACATTTACGAAGAAAAGCCAAAGGAGGCCATGGAGGCATACCAGTGGGGGGCGAAGGCGGGGGATAGTCAATCCGCGAGTCGTATGGCAGATGGATTCACCATCACCAATCCAGACATTGGTCTCTACATGGGCCAAACGCAAGCTGATCCTGAACGCGCAAGGCGATACAAGGTCATTTGGGAGTTCCTCTCCGACTACGACTACCTCGACCCCAAAGTCCCCGAGATCGACGAGATCGTGCCCTTGCCTCCAGCCAAGCTACCCCCCTGGGACGGTAAGTTCAAATGGTTGGAGGAGTTCAACGCCAACGTGCCGCCCGCCCTGCCCTCAGAGAAGCGCATCGCAGAAATGGCTCGTGCCAAGGGGCTCGATCCCAAGACCGGGCGGTCGGTGAGCAAAAGCAAGTAATACGCTTTATGGTCAAGCGTGGTACCTTGCTTCTTGTGCTGACTGTTGTCGACTCTGTGGATGTGATTGTGGCGGGTGGGCTGCACACCTAAGACACACGAATGGCCTCGCGGCCACCTCCAACATGGCGGCACTAAGGGCCGTGTGCTTCTGTGCCCCTGATAGGCCATGAGAGCGCACTAGCCTGGGGGCAGCGGCGTTGCCCGCTGCGCTGGGGATTGAAGAGAGACGGGATTCGCTATCCGTCGAGCGACATTTTGACGGAGCAATCTATGGCTGTGAAGTACTCGGCCCTTAAGAAATCGCATCAATGGGCGGTAGCGTTGGCGCTATTGGTGCTAAATGGATTGGCAGGACTCGAGTCGCATGCTTCGCCGCAAAGTTCGACTGTTCAGTATGTTGCAACAACCAATGCCAGCCAAACCGGCATTGGCTTTCTTGCCGATGGGAGAGGTCTTTTTGTAGGCGGCTGCCAGCCATTCGACCTTGTTTTGCGCGATTTCCCCAAAGGTTGCCGATACCCTGCAGGAATACGCTGGGCAACGGTTAGTCCTGACGGCTCTCTTTTGTTGACAACCGAATTGAATGCCAAAAATGGTCAGGCCCGATCTATGCAGATAAACGCAGTGTCTGGGCAGGTGATTTCTGTGCGCAAGGGTATTCACTTCGCCCCGCCCATTGCAATACATCCAAGCAATGCCTACTGGGCAACTGTGGTTGCCAACAAGCGTGTGGCTGGGTCTGAGACTGTGAGCTTGGTAGATCGCTCTTGGAAGGTGCGGCAAAATCAAATCTACGGAGGGACTCGCCGAATTTTCTCGCTCAGCTTTGACGCAGAGGGGCGGGTACTCTTTGTAAATGGCGGCGGGCCGATAGATGGTGTGAGCCTCCATACTGAAACATGGAAGTCAGTTGATTCAGTCCGCGAAGGGAGGGCAAATGGGGCTTTGCTGGTCAGCTCAAATGGAATTTTTGGCGTCAGGCGGGAAGGTGTGCGACTTCTCGTTTTTGAGGTGCACTCACAGCGTGTGATCGCTGAACTCAGCCTTGATACGACAAGCAGTGAGCCCGAGATGGCCTTTGCTGCAGACGGTACCAAGTTCGCAGCAAAGGGCTATTTTATAAAAGATGGCCGGCGCACGTTCGGATTCGCTCTTTTGAGTTTGTGATTGCTACGGTCTGATCTATATGAACGTGGCGGCAGGTGAGGTGCATCACTGCCATTGGCAACAAGCAGCCACCGAAGCTCAAGGAGGCGGAGGAGGTATTTCGGGTTGGCTCCATGCATGTACATTCGCCCGTCTCGCCTGCGCACGGAGTCACTTCAGTGCTCAATTTTGAATCGGTGCCAGCGAGAATGATCATCAAGGCGTTGTCTGACGCCAATCAACACATCCATTCGGATCCCCATTCAGTGGGGGTAAGCCATGCAGCTTAAGGCCTTTGTCATCACAAGCGCAGTGCTCTTGGGTGTAATGCCCGTCGAGTCGCACGCCACCAAACTCAAAATTTTCTCTGGCAAGAATGAGCGCGGTGTGCAGCCCTCCATTTGTCTTGGCCTGCTGGCCATCCAAGTGCCGGGTGCCGTGATCATGGGCGAGTCCACCAAAAAGGTACTCGCCAATCCTGGCGGGGCCGGTTTTCAGAGGATGGGTACGCAGCTGCCTGGCTATCCGCTCTCGACTCATGGCGCGCGCGTTGCAGTGTGGAATCTGGAAGAGCTTGGGGCGAATCACAAACAGTCTGTCGCCGAGATCAAGTCCGAAGGCGAGGAGTTTGTGCAACGGTCTCGAACGCTGGACTATGAATGGTTGGAGCACGACTACAAGGACACGGTGAAGTTTCTCCAAGACCGAGAGAAAAAAAATCCTGCTGCGGCGGGCTACGTTCAGAGTAATTTAGCGATGTGGGGACGACGGGCTGCGGAAGTACGTTCTTCGATTGCCGCAACCGGCACGGCCACCCTTCCGCCAGCGGCTCCACCCACCGGCTTTGCCTATCGGTGGGGCAATAACTTCGCCGCAGGTTTCCAAGACCCCAAAGACAAGCGCATTCGGATCATCACGGGCGCTGTCAGCCGCCCTGAGCTGGGAGTGCAGGCAGCCGCTCACGAGTGGCAGTCCTTTCATGGCCGCTTCAGCAGCCGCCGACCTGAAGAGTTGCCCCGGCAAGCAGGCGTGTGCACAGCCTTTGGCTTCGTTGCGGATGATCCGCAAGACCCCACGAAGGGCGACTACAGTCTGGACATCCCCTTCGTCGTCAAGGCGCAGCCCAACCTCGTGTTTGAGCTGGAGACCTGGATGTTGCCCGCTGAATCCAAGCCTCGCCCTGACATCCGTGATGGTGGTGACCCAAACGTTCTCACCGCTGAAGACCTCAGTCGCTCATCCGGCGTGGGGTTCTTGAGCGGCATCATCAACATGGCTGGCATCAGCCACAGCTACGGCCCGATCTATGTGAACGTGGCGGGCCAGGTGGGGCGCATCATCGGCAGACGCTATGCCAAAGACAGCGGGATGGATGTCACCTATGAGTTCGAGTTCATGGCCCACGGTGTGCCTGGGCAGCGTGACAAGCCGTATATCAAGCTGACGATGGCAGGCGTGTTGCCTGGGAAATACCGTACTGCCATTGGCAACAAGCAGCCACCGAAGTTCAAGGAGGCGGAGGAGGTGTTTCGCAAGATGGTCAGCTCCATGCGTTTGCATTCGGCTGTCTCGGCGGCGCATTGAGTCACCCCCACACCACCTCCCCCACCGTCCTGCGCACCACCACCTTCCCATGCCGCACCGACAGCAGCGCATGCCCTTGCGTGCGCAGCACCTCATAGTCGTTCTCCGCTGACAGCAGCACCAGGTTGGCCGGGCGGCCCACTTCCAGTCCATAGCCCTCGCCCAAGGCCATCGCACGCGCGCTGTGGTCGGTCACGAAGTCCAGCGCACGTTGCAGGTCCTCATAGCCCAGCATGTGGCAGATGTGCAGCCCCGCATCCAGGATGCGCAGGATGTTGCCATTGCCCAGCGGATACCAGGGGTCCACGATGGAGTCCTGCGCAAAGCACACGTTCAACCCAGCGCGGTCCAGTTCGGGCACACGCGTCAGGCCGCGGCGCTTGGGGTAGCTGTCAAAGCGGCCTTGCAGGTGGATGCTCTCGGTGGGGCAGGAAATGAAGCTCAGCCCCGCTTGCTTCAGCAGGCGGAACAGCTTGTAGCAGTAAGCGTTGTCGTACGAGCCCATGGCTGTGGTGTGGCTCGCCGTCACGCGCGCGCCCATGCCTTTCACGCGCGTCACCTCCGCCAGCACCTCCAGGAAGCGCGAGTGCGGGTCGTCGGTCTCGTCGCAGTGCACGTCCACCAGGCGATCGTGGCGCTCGGCCAGGTCCATCAGAAAGTGCAGGGATGAGACGCCTTGGTCGCGGGTGTTCTCGAAGTGCGGGATGCCGCCCACCACGTCCACGCCCATCTCCACGGCCTCGCACATCAGCGCACGGCCGTTGGCGAACGATTCGATGCCTTCTTGCGGGAAGGCGACGACCTGCAGATCGACCAGATCGCGGGCCTCGTCGCGCACGTCCAGCATGGCTTTGAGCGTGCCCAGACCGGGCTCGGTCACATCGACGTGGGTGCGCACGTGCTGGATGCCGTGGGCGGCCAGCATGCGGATGGTGCGGTGCGCGCGGGATTTGGTGTCCTCGGCCGTGACCAGGGCCTTGCGCTCGGCCCAGCGTTCAATGCCTTCGAACAGGGTGCCGCTGAGGTTCCAGTTCGGCTCGCCCGCGGTGAGGGTGGCGTCCAGGTGGATGTGTGGCTCGACCAGAGGCGGGATCACCAGCTTGCCGGCGGCGTCGAAACCGTCCGGGGCGGCCTCGGACGGCGCCAGGGTGTCGGCTTGTGCCTCGATGGCGCTGATGCGGCCGTCGATCCAGCGCAAGGTGAACAGACCGGTGCGGCCACGCAGGCGGGCGTTGAAGAGGTGGTTCATGGCAGGGGACGTGTGTGAGATTGGTGAGGCGACAGTCGCCAGATCATCAGGGCCATCGCGATGTTCAGGCGGTGTTGGGCGTCGTTGAGGTCCAGGTGGGTCAGGTTCTGGATCTGTTGCATGCGGTAGTTCAGGGTGTTGCGGTGCACGTTCAGGCGCTGCGCGGCCGCCACCAGGTTGCCATTGGCCTGGGTCCAGGCTTCCAGTGTCGGCGTCAGGGCCGCATGGTGGTTGTGATCGTGCTGCAGCAATGGCCCCAGGGTGGTTTGCACGAAGCGGTCCAGCAGGCTGCGGTCGCGGATCGCCACCAGCAATTCCAGCACGCCCAGTTCGTCAAAGCAACACAGGCCCAGCCGTTCCGGAAAGGACTGGGCCGCCACCAGGGCCTGGCGGGCCTGGGTCAGGCCGCGCGGCAGGTCGCGGGCTTGGGGGCAGATGGCGCTCAGGCCGCCGAACACCCGCAAGGGCGTGTCGCCGTCGTTGAGCGTGTGCAAGAGTTGCTCGACGACGCTGCGGTTGCGCGTCGCCTGCTCGGCCGACTCGGGCTGGGACACCGGCAACAAAGCCAGCCACTGCTCGGCCTGGCTGACCACGGGCCACGGCTCGCCCAGTTCGGTCAGGGCGCGGTTCAGGCGCGAGAGCACCTGTTGGCGGAAGGCCTGGAGCAGCGTCTCTGCCATTTCTGGTGCATACGAGCGGAACAGGGCTGCGCTGCCGCCCAGGGTCAGCACCAGCACCTGACGGGGCTGACGCAGGTCGATGGCCAGGCTGGCGGCCCGGTGCGCGCGCACGGCGTCGTCGGCCAGGTGGCCCTCCAGCAGGTGTTCGATGAACTGCTGGCGCGAGCTGCCCAGCCATTGGGCTTGCACCAGGGCCGAGCCGATGGCCTCGGTGACCACAATCATGGGCAGCGCATACGGCTGCTCGATCAGAGGCAGGCCCAGGCGATCGGCCTCGTGCAGCACGCTGGCGGGGATCTCGCGGATGTAGTCGGGGCCGGTCAGGATCACCAGGCCGGCGCAGCGCCGCCCGTGGGCTTCGCGCACCAGCTGGCACAGGTTGGCCTCGCTGCGGTGCTGGTTGATGCCGGTCACGAAGACCAGCTCGCCGCCCAGCACCCATTCGGTGATCGATTCGTTCTCGGCCACATAGGGCCAGCGGACGGTGTGGTGCTCGCCCGCCTGCCCGGCTCGCAGGCGCATGGCCTGGAGCCGGGGCAGGAGCAGCACATCACGGATGCTCAGGCTCATGCGCTGACACTGCCCAGCTGCTGACGGGCGATGCGCACGCGCTGGATTTCGAACAGCACGACATAGCTGAGCGCGGCCACGCCGATGCCGACCAGCGGCGCCACCCAGGGCGAGACATAGGCACACACGGCACCGATGGCATAGGCGCCCAGGCCGACGCCGTTGAAGCGGGGCAGGGTGGTGGTGCTGAGCTGCGGGTAGCGGCCTTTGTGGCCATGGAAGAAGTCGGCCATGATCACGCCGCCGATGGGCGGGATGATCGAGCCCAGCAGGATCAGGAAGGGGATCAGCATGTCCGACATCCCGGCGATCGCCAGCAGCGTCCCGATACCGGCCCCGACCAGGGTGATGGTGCCACGGCGATCCTGACGCAGCAGGTTGCAGCCGGCCGCGGCGAAGTTGTAGATGGTGTTGTCCTGGGTGGTCCACAGGTTCAGGAACAGCATCACCACGGCCGCGATCGACAGGCCTTGCAGCACCATCACTTCGACGATGTCGGGTTGCTGGTAGACCATGGCGCCATAGGCCCCGACGACGATCATCAGGCCATTGCCGATGAAGAAGCCCACCAGGCTGGAGAGCACGGCGGTCTTGCCATCACGGGCGAAGCGCGTCCAGTTGGTGGCCTGGGTGGCGCCGCTGACGAAGGTGCCAAACACCAGGGTGATGGCCATGTGCCAGCTCATGCTTTCCTTGGGCTGGATGGCGAGCAGGCCTTGGAGGCCGCCGGCATCCCGCGTGGCGATCCACAGCGACCAGGCCAGCAGCGCGAGCATGGCGGGCACGGCCACGCGCGACAGCAGGTCCAGGCCCTTGTAGCCGATGAAGGCCGTGAGGCTGAAGCCAAAGCCGAACAGCACCATCAGCGGGATGGTCCAACTGCTGGGCAGGGACAGCATCTTGACCAGCACCAGCGCGATGGTGGCGGTGCCCCAGGCGTACCAGCCGATCTGGGTGAAGCCCAGCAGGAAGTCCGACAGCTTGCTGCCGGTTTCGCCAAAGCAGAAGCGGCCCATCAGCACAGAGTTCAGGCCGCTGCGGCAGGCGATCAGGCTGAGCACGGCGGCATAGAGGCCCAGCAGCAGGTTGCCCGCGATGGCTGCCCAGATGAGCGTCTTGAAGTCGAAGGCCATGCCCATCTTGCCGCCGGCAAACATGGTGGCCGTGAAGAAGGTGAAGCCGAACAGCAAGATGGAGGTGGACAGCAGCCCCTTGCGGGCGCCGGGTGGGACTTCACTGAGGGGGTAGTCGTGATCGAGGTCGGGGGCTTGGGCCATGGGGTGACTCCGGTTGGGTGAGACCCCGCTCACAGTGCAAACCCTGTGCCATGGCCCGCGTCGGCGGCGCTGAGCGTGTCACCGTTCACCTGTCACAAGTGGTTTTGTGCAGCATGCACAAGTCGCGCCGCGACCGACGGCGTCGCGAGGGCGCTCTTCGCTGGGGGTGCACCAAGCGCAGGCGGCCTCGCCTGACGACGCCTCGCATCGGTGCAGGCAAGCCCGACTTCGGTGTGGGGCCTTGCGCGCGCGGTAAGCTGTGATCTTCCGTCTCACCACGTGCCCGCCATGCTCACCACCGCCTTGTTCTTGCGTCCCTGGATGCTGTCTCTCACCCTGTTGGGCTTCGCTGCGGCAGGGGGCGTGGCCCAGGCGGCGCCAGCTGGCACGGCCGCGCCGGTGTCCAGCACGTGTCCGGCCCTGCTCAACAAGACTTTTCCTCGCCTGCAAGACGAGAAGCCCCAGTCGCTGTGCCAGTACAGCGGGCAGGTGATCCTGGTGGTCAACACAGCCAGTTACTGCGGCTTCACTTCCCAGTACAAGGGGTTGGAGGATTTGTACGCCAAGTACAAAGGCCGGGGTTTGGTGGTGCTGGGCTTTCCGTCCAATGATTTCGGACAGCAGGAGCCCGACTCGGGCAAGCAGATAGCTGAGTTCTGCGCCAACACCTTTGGCGTGAAGTTCCCGATGTTCGCCAAGAGCAGCGTCAAGGGCGCGCAGGCCAACCCGCTGTTTGCCGAGTTGGCCAAGCTGTCGGGGACCACCCCCAAATGGAACTTCTACAAGTACCTGATCGCCCGGGATGGGCGCACGGTCGAGGCCTACAACAGCCTCACCGCCCCTGACAGTCGCAGCCTGGTGGCCGACATCGAGCAGGCCCTGGCGGCCCAACCTTGACCAGGGCGGCGCATGCGCTGCACACCCAAGAAAATGGCCCCGACGGTAACCGACGGGGCCACTTGGCGTGATGTCTTCTTTTTCTTGTCTTCCCTGTTGTCCTGCTCAGCAGAACCGTGTGACAGCACTGGTTGAGACTGTAGAGCGTCTGCGCGCGACCCGCATCCCTCTCAGGGGGGTGATGTGCCATCCGGGCCCCAATCCGAGGGGAATGTGCACTTGGACACAACTTGGTCATTTTCGTGTGCCACAGCCGTCAAGTCGGGGTGTGCGCAGGTCGAAGAAAGACCCATGATGGTCTTGCAGACAGCGGCCCCGTCCCTATCTGATGACCTGACAGATGGATCACACAAGGAGTCACGTCCATGCACATGCTCTACAACTCAGACAGCTATGCCGTGGTGCAGATCGAGATGCTGCCCGAGCTGGGGGTCACCACGACCGAGGGGGCCAGTCCGGCTTTGACGCGCGGTGGCTACGAGATCGTGGACAAGCACGCACGCAAGGAGCTCTTCCTCGAAGGCGCTTTGGCCGAGTCCTTCAAGCAAGGCGTCGAGGCCTTGATCGAATCAGCCCACAGCGTGGAAGACTTTGATGCGTATCTGGAACGCTTCGCCGGGATGGCGCAGCAGCCAGTCGTGATGCATTAACGAAAATGCGCGCGGGGAGCCGTTTGCGCCCCCGTAGCTGGGGTGAGTGCCCATGACTGGTGCCATCCCCCCTGCCTAGACTGCGACACCGTTTTGTATCGATTCGCATGTCTTCGCCCTTCATGGACGCCCAATTTCAGCCGTCGACCCAGCTCATCGCGTGGGCCCTCGGCTTGTACGCCCTGTTCCTGCAAGGCACGGTCGTGCGCTGTGTGCGCGCCAACGACCGAGATGCCGGCCTGGGTTGGTGGCTGGGCGGCGCGCTGTGCGTCGGTACCGGTTTCTGGGCGCAATCTCTGCTGAATCTGGTGGCCCTGCAGCTGCCCATCCGGGTGGGTTTCGTGGCGCAGGTGGTGCTGGCTGCCTGGATGCCGGCCGTCGTCATCAGTGCGGCGGCCATCTGGATGCAGACCCGTCTGCATTTTCCTGTGCGCCTGCGCGTCATCGGTGGGGTCCTGATCGCGTTCGGGTTCTGCCTGCTCACCTTCATTCACGCGTCGGCCATCATGTTCCAGCCGAGTGTGTCCTGGGATGTCTGGCGCTTGATGGCGTCCGCGCTCCTGACCTTGGGGGGCTGCCTGCTGGGCTCGCTGGCCTTGCGGCAGAGTCTGGCGGCCGAGCCGCCGCTGTGGGTGCGGTCCTTGAAGGTGCTGGGCATCAGTGGGTTGTTCAACGCGGGTCAGGTGTGCATGGTGTGGGCCATGCAGGTGCCCGCGGGCGCCGAGTGCCTGAGCGTGGATCACCTGTCGGGTGATGGCCTGGTGCTGGTGCTCTCTGGTGCCGTGCTGATGTTGCTGGTCATGGGCCATCTCAGCATGCGACTCGATGCCCGCGCGCAGCGGCGACAGCAGGTGCTGGTCAATTCGCTCAAAGAGGCGCAGGCCGCTCTGGAGGAGGCCGCGCAGCATGACCCTTTGACCGGGCTGCTGAACCGCCAGGGGTTCGAGCGCATGTTGCACCAGGTGTTTGAAGACGCGGGGGCATCGCCCGCGAGACGGCTGTGCCTGATGCGTCTGCACGTCGATGGCGTGCGCACCCTCATCGAAACCTATGGTCACGCCCACGGTGATCAGCTGATGCGCCATTTGGCACTGCGGCTGCAGGTGGCCCTGCGCGAAGGCGATGTGCTCGCCCACGCAGAGTTTGACGAATTCCTCGTGCTGGCACACGGCCTGGTGGACGAGCATGACATGGCCCAGTTGGCGCAGCGCTTCTTGACCGCGGTGCATGAACCTTGTCTGGTCGATGGGCATGAGCTGTCGGTGAGCGCCTCCATTGGCATCGCGCGCTCTCCCGAGAGCTTCAATGCCCGTTTGCTGTTGACCCACGCCAGCGATGCCATGCTCACGGCCCGCAAGGCGGGTGGTGGGGTTTACTGCTTTCATCGCAGTGGCGAAGACCAGGTGGGGGTCGACCAGGTGGCCTTGCAGCGTGACCTGCGGCACGCCATCGCACGAGACGAACTGATGCTGCACTTCCAGCCCAAGCTGCATGCCGGCAGCGGGGCCTTGGCGGGCGTGGAAGCCTTGCTGCGTTGGCAGCATCCGGTGCGCGGTCTGGTGAGCCCTGCCACCTTCATCCCGGTGGCCGAACGCTTCGGCCTGATTGGCGAGCTGGGCCTGTGGGTGCTGGATGCCGCCTGCCGTCAGGTGCGGCTGTGGCACGAAGCCGGGGTCGACGTGCCGGTGGCGGTGAACCTCTCCGCCCACCAGTTGCGTCAGCCCGATCTGGAGCGACGTGTGCGCGAAGCCCTGGTGCGTCACCGCGTGCCGCCTGCCATGTTGATCCTGGAGATCACCGAGTCGGTGGCCATGGACGACATCGAGGCGTCCTTGCGGGTGTTTGACCTGCTCGACGACATTGGGGTGCAGCTCTCGATCGACGACTTTGGAACGGGCTACTCCAGCCTGAGCTACCTGCGCCGATTGCCCGCCCGTCAACTCAAGATCGATCGCAGTTTCATCCGAGACCTAGACTCCAGCCCGGACGCGCAGGCCATTGTCGAGGCGGTCGTGCACTTGGCCCATGCGCTGGGTCTGAAGGTGGTCGCCGAAGGGGTGGAGACGCCCGAGCAGGCGGCCATCCTCACCCGCTTGCAGTGCGATGAGCTACAGGGCTATCTGTACGCCCGTCCGATGCCTGAGCGTGACCTGCTGGTGTGGGTGCTGCGGCAGGACATGGCGGTGATGGGCGTGGTGCCGGAAGGACCGTCGCGTCCGGCGGCGGAGGGCAAGCAGGCTGCGAAAGGAACGGCTCGCCCCATCACGGCATGGTCCGAACTGGACTACGCGCCCTTGCTGCGTCAAGTCGGTCGCTGAGCCGGGGCGAGTTCAGGGCGAGGTGGGCGGGCGCAGGTCTGCGCCGCAACGCCAGCAGTAACGGCCTTGCGGGTGTTGGTCGATCGCGTCGCAGCGTGGGCAGCTCACGTCGGTGAACTGGCTGGGGCTGTCCAGCGGCGCACCTGCGGCAGCCTGGCGGCGCTTGGCCGTCAGCTCGGCGGTCACGATGCCCGTGGGCACGGCCAGCACGCTCCAGCCCATCAGCATCACGAACGAGGAAATCAGCCGGCCAATGTCGGTCTTGGGCGTGATGTCGCCAAAGCCCACGGTCGTCATCGTGGTGATGGCCCAGTACATGGCTGTGGGGATGCTGGTGAAGCCATGCTCGGGCCCTTCGAACACATACATGGCGGTGGCCATCAGCAGCGAGATCATCAGCACGAAGGACATGAACACCATGATCTTGCGCCGGCTGGCCAGCAGCGCCAGGCCCAGGATCGTGTACTCCGAGACAAAGCCCGTGAGCTTGAACACCCGGAACACCCGCATCAGGCGCAGGATGCGCACGTCCAGGAAGAACAGGGCACCCGGCTCGATCAGGGCCAGGTAGGACGGCAGGATGGAGAGCAGGTCGATGATGCCGAAAAAGCTCAGGGCGTACTTGCGGGGGCGCTCGGTACAGGCCAGGCGCAGCACATACTCGACCGTGAAGACCAGGGTGAAGCCCCACTCCAGCACGTGCAGCAGCGGCCCATGGGTGTCGGCGATGCTGGCCACACTGTCCAGGATCACGGCCAGCACGCTGATCAGGATGGTCCAGATCAGGATCTGGTCGAAGCGCCGCCCGGCAGGCGTGTCCGACTCGTAAATGACGGTGTAGAGGGTGCGGCGCCAGCCTTGCGCGGGTTTGTCCAGATCGGTGTGCATCCGCCATTTATAAGCTTTTCGGCAAGGGGCATGGTGTGGTTGGCCTGCACCGTGCGCCCGACTCTCTAAAATGGCGACATGAACACCCCTGCTTCCTCCGCTGCCCGCGCTGACGCCGCCTCTGTTTTGCCTCCGGTCGAGCGTCGGCCCTACACCCGTGCGGCCCAGCTGCCTCAGATCATGCGCGAGCGCATCGTCGTGCTCGACGGCGCCATGGGCACCATGATCCAGCGCTACAAGCTGACGGAAGCCGACTATCGAGGCACCCGTTTTGCCGACCATCCCAAGGACCTCAAGGGCAACAACGAGCTGCTGCAGCTCACCAAGCCAGAGGTGATCCGCGAGATCCATGAGCAGTACCTCGCTGCCGGGGCTGACCTGATCGAGACCAACACCTTTGGCGCCACCACCGTGGCCCAGGAAGATTACGACCTGCCCGAGCTGGCCTACGAGATGAACCTCACCGCTGCCAAGCTGGCGCGCGAGTGCTGTGACAAGTACAGCACGCCCGACAAGCCCCGCTTTGTGGCCGGCGCCATTGGCCCGACCCCCAAGACCGCCAGCATCAGCCCGGACGTGAACGACGCGGGTGCCCGCAACGTCGATTTCGACACCCTGCGCCAGGCCTATTACGAGCAGGCCAAGGCCCTGATGGAAGGCGGCTGTGACGTCTTCCTGGTCGAAACGATTTTCGACACGCTCAACGCCAAGGCGGCCATCTTCGCGATCGACGAGCTGTTCGAGGACACCGGTGAGCGCCTGCCCATCATCATCTCGGGCACCGTGACCGATGCCTCTGGCCGCATCCTCTCGGGTCAGACCGTGAGCGCCTTCTGGCACTCGGTGCGCCACGCGCACCCGATTGCCATCGGCTTGAACTGTGCACTGGGCGCCACCTTGATGCGCCCCTACATCGAAGAGCTGGCCAAGATCGCCGGGGACACCTACATCAGCTGCTACCCCAACGCCGGCCTGCCCAACCCGATGAGCGACACCGGCTTCGACGAAACGCCCGAGATCACGGGCGGCCTGGTCGAAGAGTTCGCCAAGGCGGGCTTTTTGAACATTGCCGGGGGCTGCTGCGGCACCACGCCGGATCACATTGCCGAGATCGCCAAGCGCGTGGGTGCTTGGAAGCCGCGTTGCCTGCACGAGGGCGGCACCACGGGCTTTCTCAGCGGCTTGAAAGCCGCCTGAGCGTCGGCGAACGGCGGTCTGCCCTCGGGTTGTGGCCCCATGGGGGGGCCGCCTGCTCAGTTCGTCGCGTAAGGATCGTCAAAGCCTAGCGCGGCCATGATCTCGCGTTCGCGCTGCTCCATGGCATGGGCTTCGTCGTCTTCCAGGTGATCCCAGCCCTGCGCGTGCAGGGCACCGTGCACCAGCATGTGGGCGTAGTGCGCCACCAGATCCTTGTTCTGCTCCTGCGCTTCGCGCTCGACCACGGGCGCGCACAGGATCAGGTCGGCCATGACCACCGGTTCTTGCGTGTAGTCGAAGGTCAGCACATTGGTGGCGTAGTCCTTCTGGCGGTAGTCGCGGTTGAGGGCCTGGCCCTCTTCGGCGTCCACGATGCGCACGGTCAGTTCGGCGTCGCTTTCCAGCGCGGCTTTCAGCCAGCGGGCCACTTTGTGGCGCGGCAGTTGGTCGCGGTGGCGCTTGTCAGCGAATTGCAGGCTCAGGCTCAGGGTCGGTTTCATTGGGTGGGAAGGTCGGCGTCGGGGCCATCATCGGCCGCGGGGTGATCGGTGTCGCGCAGGCGCTCCGTGGTGCGGCCGGGACGGTTGCCGCGCGGGGCTTCGGGCTCGTTGGCCTGGGCGGCATCGTAAGCCTCGACGATGCGCTGCACCAGCGGGTGGCGCACCACGTCGGCCGAGGTGAAGCGGGTGAAGGCCACGCCCTTGACGCGCTTGAGGATGCGTTCGGCCTCGATCAGACCGCTGCGTGCGCCACGCGGCAGGTCGATCTGGCTGATGTCGCCGGTCACCACCGCGCGCGAGCCAAAGCCGATGCGGGTGAGGAACATCTTCATCTGCTCGGGCGTGGTGTTCTGCGCTTCGTCGAGGATGATGAAGGCGTGGTTGAGGGTGCGGCCGCGCATGAAGGCCAGCGGGGCGATCTCGATCAGGCCCTTTTCAAACGCTTTCGTGACGCGGTCAAAGCCCATCAGGTCATACAGCGCGTCGTACAGCGGGCGCAGATAGGGGTCGACCTTTTGCGTGAGGTCGCCGGGCAGGAAGCCCAGGCGTTCCCCGGCTTCCACCGCCGGGCGCGTCAGGATGATGCGTTGCACGCTGCTGCGCTCGAGCGCATCCACCGCGCAGGCCACGGCCAGGAAGGTCTTGCCGGTGCCGGCCGGGCCGATGCCGAAGGTCAGGTCGTTGCTCAGCACCTGGCGCAGGTAGGTGACCTGGTTGGGCGTGCGGCCCTGCAGGTCTGCGCGGCGCGTGTGCAGGGTGGGGCCGTCCGGGGCTTCGTCTGGCAGGGGCGGGGCCTCGTCGCTGCTGCGGCCGCGCTTGGGTTGCAGTGCGCGCTGCTTGGCCGCCAACACGGAGGTGATGGCGAGCTGCACCATCTCGGCACTGATGGGCCGCGCGCTTTGCGCATACAGCGATTCGAGCAGCTCGACGACCTGCTGCGGCACGCCACGCGCACCCTCGATACGGAAGTGTTCACCGCGCCGGCTCAGCGTCACATTGAAGGCCGCTTCGATGGTGCGCAGATGTTCATCCAACGAACCGCACAGATGTGCAAGTCGGGAGTTATCCGGAGGCGAAAAGCTGTGTCGCAGTTGCATAGCGGCCTGTATTGAGCGAAAGCATGCAAATTGTCGCCTGCCGTGCGCGTCAGCGCATGACATCTCTTGCGAAAATCAATCGAACTTTGTCGTGCACGGATTGCGTGCCGCAGCAGGAGCCGTTTTGAGCATGTCGTATCGCGGGTGGCAATCGTGGGCCCGCCGTTTCCGTCAGGAGTGGAGCACCGCCGAGGAGGGGGTGAGCGACGCTGCGGCCGACCGTACCGGTGGCGGGGTTTCGCGGCGCCTGTTCTGGATGGCGCTGCTCATGGGTTTGCTGCTGGCCGGCGCGGTCGGTTGGGGCTTGTTGCTGCTCAACCGCGAGGCCGTGCGCCTGAGCCACCCGGCTGCGGGCAACCCGGAGGGGGCGGGCATCCAGACCTTGAGCCGTGCCTGGGTGGTGCCCAGCGAGGCGGCGCGCTTCCCAGAAGGTGCGCCCGGGCGTTGGTTGGCCTTGCCCGACGAATGGGCCCTCAATCACCCTGGCTACAAGGGCGGGATCTGGTATCGCTTCCAGATCGACGAGGCCATTGCGCGTCCAGGCGGAGAGGATTTGCGGGCCATCTACATCGAGCGGGCCTGCTCCAATGTGGAAGTGCGGCTCAATGGTCAGGTGCTGTACCGTGGCGGGCGCATGACCGAACCGTATGCCCGGCACTGCTACCGGTCACACGTGGTTTCCCTGCCTCTGGCGCTGTTGAAGGCGCAGGGCAATGTGCTGGACCTCAAGGTGGTGGGCTATCCCCTGGAGCAGGTGGCGGCGCGGCAGCGCGCCGGTGGCTTGGCATCGGTGCGCATCGGCTCTTTGGCCGACATCCGCGAGTTGTACGACGAGCAAGAGTTCTGGACCTCGACTCTGTCGCGCGTGCTGGGGGGCATCTTGGCCGTGATGGGCCTGTTCGCCCTGGGGCTGGCCTGGATCCGTCGTCTCGATTACCTGGCGTACTTCGGCCTGTTGACCACGGGCTGGGCCCTGGCCACCGCCCGCTTCTGGCTGACCGAGTTGCCGGCCCCCAATGCCACCGTCGAGGTGCTGATCGCGATGATGTTTGCCCCGTTGGTGGGCTGCGCTGTTCAGTTCGTGCTCTGCTATGCCGGGGCCCGTCTGCATCCCATGATCAGCGAGATCTGGATGTGGCGCGTGCGAGCGTGGTTGTGGGCGCAGTGCGTGCTGGTGCCTTTGACGCTGGTGTGGCTGGGGTTTGATCGCATCTTCGACGGCGTGGGCCTTTGGTACCCGGTGTTCGCCATCGAGATCTGTGCGGGCATCGCCTACTTCCTGTGGGCGGCGGGCAAGAAGCGTCGTCCCGAGTTCTGGCTGATGTCGGCCGTCATGGGCGTGGTGGTGGCGGTGCTGGGCATTGAGCTGTCTTACCAGGCGGGCTGGATCAAGCTGTGGGGTGTGCACGTGACCCACTTCGTGATGCCGCTGCTGTATGCCGCGGTGGCCATCCGCCTGATGCAGGTGTATGCCAAGGCCTTGCAGGCCGCGCAGGGGGCCAAGACCAAGCTGGAGCAGCGCGTCAAGGAGGTCACGGCCGACCTGGAGCGCAACTTCAACCAGATCGCCGAGTTGCGCGCCGAACAGGTGGCCGAAAAGGAGCGCAAGCGCATTGCCTCTGACCTGCACGACGACCTGGGCGCCAAGCTGCTCACCATCGTCCACACCAGCAACAACGACCGCATCTCGACGCTGGCGCGTGAGGCGCTGGAAGAAATGCGGCTGTCGGTGCGCGGCCTGACTGGGCGACCCATGGTGCTGTCTGACGCGCTGGCCGACTGGCGCGCCGAGGTGGTCTCGCGCCTGCGCCAGGCCGGCATCGAGTGTGAATGGCGCAACCCCAATGACATCATCGAAGAGCCGCTGTCTTCGCGCACCTACGTGCAGACCACGCGCATCTTGCGCGAGGCGGTCAGCAACGTCATCAAGCACAGCGGTGCCTCGCACGTGGTCGTGTCCGCCGAGGTGCATCTGGATCTGCACGACTTCGTGCTGGTCATCCAGGACAACGGCAAGGGCATTGCGCTGGAGCTCGACGACCGCACGGACCGCGGTCACGGCATGACGAGCATGAAGCACCGTGCCAAGCAGCTGAGTGGGCAATGTCTGGTCGAGTCTGGTCCCGGTTTTGGCACCGTCATTCGCTTGACGCTGCCTCTTGAAGTCGCCACCATGCAGCAGCCGGGGGCCCACGTGGTCCCACGCATGGTGGATCAGGTGCGCGGCCAGTGAGCGCATCCATCCCATCCGTAGAGAGAGAGGTCACACCCCTATGAAGCAAATTCTTCTCCTGGAAGATCTGCCCGAAATCCGCGCCTGGCTCAAGGCCCTGGTCATGCAGGTGTTCCCGGACGCCCAGATCAGCGAAGCCTCCCGCATCCACGATGCCCTGGAGCTGGTCAACGCCGTGCGCTTCGATGTGGCCCTGCTGGACCTGGGGCTGCCCGACGGCTCGGGTGTGGAGGTGGTGCAGGCGCTGCGCGAGAAGCAGCCCGAGGCCCAGTCGGTGGTGGTGACCATCCACGAGGACGACGATCACCTCTTCCCGGCGTTGCAGGCCGGCGCTTTCGGCTACCTGCTCAAGGAGCAGTCGCGCGAGCAGCTCTCCGAGCAGCTGCAGCGCATCAGCCAGGGTGAGCCGCCGCTGTCGCCGTCCATCGCCCGCCGCGTGATCCAGTACTTCACGGCGCAGGCCCGCCAGCAACCCATGCGCGAGCCCGACAACGTCACGCCGCACGTGCAGTTGACCGAGCGCGAGAACGAGGTGCTGCTGCGCGTGGCCAAGGGCTTCACGCTGCCGGAAATCGGCGTGCAGCTCAACCTGTCGCGTCACACCATCGCCGACTACGTCAAGCAGATCTACCGCAAGCTCAATGTGTCGTCGCGGGCCGAAGCCGCGCTCGAGGCGCAGCGCCTGGGCCTGTTCCGCCGCTAAACTGGGCTCATGATCTCTCGACTGACCGGGGTGCTGGCTGAAAAAGCACCCCCCTTTGTGCTGGTGGACGTCAACGGCGTCGGCTATGAAGTCCAGGTGCCCATGAGCACCTTCTACAACCTGCCCGAGCTCGGTGCCAAGGTTACGCTGCTGACCCAGTTCATCGTGCGTGAGGACGCCCAGCTGCTCTACGGCTTCCTCACGCCCACCGAGCGGGCGTCGTTCCGTGAGCTGATCAAGATCAGCGGCGTGGGGCCGCGCATCGCGCTGGCGCTGCTCTCCGGCCTGAACACCGACGAGTTGGCCCAGGCCGTGTCGGCGCAGGACGCCAGCCGTCTGGTCAAGGTGCCGGGCATCGGCAAGAAGACCGCCGAGCGCCTGTTGCTGGAGCTCAAGGGCAAGATGGCCCCGGTGCTGGCGGCGCCCGACTGGAGTGCGGTCAGCGATGCGCAGACCGACATCTTGCAAGCCCTGGTGGCGCTGGGTTACTCCGACAAGGAGGCGCAGGTCGCCCTCAAGGCGCTGCCGGCCGATGTGTCGGTCAGCGACGGCATCAAGCAGGCGCTCAAGGCCCTGGCGCGTTGAACGAACAGCGTGGTGCGTGACGCCTGGTGCCGGTATCATCGGCCATCATGCGTTTTTTCCGTTCATTTGCCTGGCTGCTCAGCGTCGGTGCGCTGATGTCGGCCGCCACCGCGACCGCCGCTCCTGCTCGTGAGGCGGCGCGCGCTGGCGCCCCGATTCAGTCTCACGCACGCTTTTGCGAGCTCATGGTGCGCAAGCTGCCCAATGTGACGCCAGCCCTGTGCGATCTGGCGCAGCTGCAGCCCGGCCCCGCCCGTTCGGTGAAGGGGCACAACCTGCTGACGCGTGATGTGGTGGCCCCCAAGGCCACCTTGCGCGTGCTGGTGGTGGGGGGCGTGCATGGTGACGAGCTGTCCTCGACCTCGCTGGTGCTGCACTGGATTGGCGCCGCGCAGGATGCGCCCGCCAACATCCACTGGCGCTTCGTGCCGCTGATGAATCCCGATGGCATGCTCAAGGCTCGCCCCACGCGCACCAATGCGAACGGCGTGGACCTGAACCGCAACTTTCCCACGCCCCATTGGGACAAGGAAGCCCCGCGCTACTGGCAGCACCGCACCAGCAAGGACCCGCGTCGCTTTCCCGGGCACCAGGCCTTGTCCGAGCCGGAGACCCGCTGGCTGCACGACGAGATGGAGCGCTGGCAACCACACCTGATCGTCGCGGTGCATGCCCCTTATGGCGTGCTCGATTACGACGGTCCGGTGACCGCGCCCAAAAAGCTGGGCAGTCTGGTGCTGGACCAGGTCGGCATCTTCCCCGGCAGCCTGGGCAACTATGGTGGCGTGCACAAGAAGGTGCCCGTGGTGACCATCGAGTTGCCCAGCGCCCTGCGCACCCCGCAGGAGGCCGAGATGCGCAAGATGTGGCAGGACCTGCTGCGCTGGACCCACCTGCGCCTGCGCCCGCCCACCAGCTGACGCTCGGCTGTCAGGCCTGGACGCGCTCAGGTTTGGGGCGGTGCGGCCTGGGTGCTGGGCAGGGTGGCCAGGATCGACAGCAGACGCTGGATCTGCAGCGGCTTGACCAGGTAGTGGTTGAAGCCGGTCTGCAGCGCGCGGGCGATGTGCTCGGGCAGGGCATCGGCGCTCAGTGCGATCAGGGGCATTTGCTTGAGCGTGGGGTTGGCGCGCACGCGTCGGCACAGGTCCAGGCCGCTGCCATCGGGCAGGTTGATGTCGACCAGGGCCACATCGGGGCGCAGCTGCTCGATGCTGGCCAGTCCCTCGGCCGCGGTTTCGGCCGAATGCAGGCGAACTTGCGGGTAGGCCGCGAACAGCGCCTCGACCAGGCTGCGGTTCAGCGCGTTGTCTTCGATGTGCACCACGCGCAGCGGCGGCAGCATCACGGCCGGCTCCGGATGGTGCGTGCCGGGAGCCTGGGCACCAGGGGCGTGCTCGGCCAGGGGCAAGCGCAGGGTGAAAGTGCTGCCGTGCCCCAGGGTGCTGGTGACGTCGATGCGCCCGTGCATCAGTTCTGCCAGACGCTGCGAGACCGCCAGACCCAGGCCGTTGCCGTGGCTGCGTCCGGTGGCGCTCTCGAGCTGGACGAAGGGCTGGAAGATGCGTTCCTGATCGCCTGGCTCGATGCCGAAGCCTTGGTCACGCACCTCGATGAGGGCGACCCGTTCGTTGGGGGCGGGGCGAGATTGCAGCCACACCGTGGCCCCACCGGGGCTGAACTTGATGGCGTTGCGCAGCAGGTTGAGCAAGATGGCGCGGGTGTGCTGGGGGTCGGCCCACAGGGTCAGAGCCGGACCGTCGATCAGCACGTGGATGTCGTGGGCCAGGGCCTCGCCTTCCAGTTCGTTGCGCACATCGCGCAACAGCACCGACAGCTCGATGCGCTGAGGGCGCAGGTTCAGCGGCCGACTCTCCAGCCGCGCATACTCCAGAGACTGGTCGAGCAGACTCAGCAGCTGCTGGCCGGCGGTGTGGATGTGGCCCACCTGGCGGCGCTGGGTCTCGGGCAACAAGCCATCGACGCTCATGTCCAGCAACTGGGTGAAGCCCAGGATGGCATTGAGCGAGGAGCGCATGCTGTGGCTCATGCGTGAGAGGAACTCGGCCTTGTTGGCCAGCGCCACCTCCGCTTCGAGGCGCCGGGCGTGCTCGGTCTCGGCGCGGCGCCGGTCGCTCAGGTCACTGAGCACCTCGATGTGGTGGCTGACCTGACCTTCGTTGCCGATCACCCTTTGCACCGAGCGCGCCACCCAGAAGGGCTCGCCGTCCTTGCGGTGGTGGCAGATCTCCAGGCGTTCGATGCTGTCACCCTGGGCCAGGGCCTGGTTGATGTGGGTGATGGTGGCCGAGTCGGTGTGGGGGCCGCTGAGCAGCTCTTCCGGCTGCTGACCGTGGCTCTCGGTGAGCGTGAAGCCCGTCAGCCGCGTGAAGGCGGGGTTGACCCAGGTGATGCAACGCTGGGTGTCGCAGATCAGGATGGCGTCGCTGACGCGGTCGGCGATCAGGGCCAGTTCCTGGTTGGTGCTGTGCGCGCGCTGCAGGGCCGTCTGCAGTTGGTGGATCAGCTGGGCTTGCTGGGCGAGGCTGGCATCGCGCAGGTGCAACTCGTCGAGCAGGCGGGGTGCATCGTCGCTGAGTCGCTCGGAAATGCCGGCGGGCAGCTGGCGCGCCTCGCCGGGCGAGCGTCGGGTGGACGTGTGGGAATCCGCGTCCGCGTGAGGGCCAGAGGGGCGGGTGTCGGCAGCCGGCATGGGGGTCTCCTCGGTCTTCCTGATGCTGTTTTCGGTGGCCAGTTCGTGTGCCGGCATCACCACAAGGGGCAGTCTAGGCGCTTCGACCGTGCTTGAACACGCTGGTCCACCCTGCCCCCCTTGATGCGGGTCTGAAGCCCCTGCGCCGCGGTCGGATTTGGGCTTTCTGTGAACCTGACGATCCTTGTCAAAACATGTTGGATCACGACACATGAGTACCGTTTACGACTTCGAGGCGCAGACCATCACGGGTCAGACCGTCAAGCTGGATCAATACCGCGGCCAGGTGCTGCTCATTGTCAACACGGCCAGCAAATGCGGCTTCACGCCGCAGTTCGAAGGGTTGGAGAAGCTGTGGCAGCGCTTCGGTCCGAAGGGTTTGGCGGTTCTGGGCTTTCCGTGCAACCAGTTTGGCGGGCAGGACCCGGGTGCCAATGACGAGATCGCCTCGTTCTGTCAGCTCAACTATGGCGTGAGCTTCCCGATGATGGCCAAGGTCGACGTGAATGGGCCGCAGGCGCATCCGCTGTACCAGTGGCTGGTCAAGGAGGCGCCAGGCATTTTGGGCACCAAGTCGATCAAGTGGAACTTCACCAAGTTCCTCATCGGCCGCGATGGTCAGGTGCTGGGCCGCTACGCCCCGACTGACGCGCCCAAATCCCTCATCGATGACATTGAGAAGGCGCTGGCCGCTGCGGCCTGAGCGGGTTTGATCCATGTCAGACCCACAGGCCCTCCAGGGGCTTGACGGTCGGCATGGGCTCTTGAAAATGGTGGCCGCCCCACACATCTGTGGCGTGTTCAAACCGACTACGACTGGAGGACACCATGAGCAAACTGACCCGTTACACCAACCCTGTGGACGAACTGTTTCGCGGCTTCTTCGTCAAACCCATGGACCTGCCTTCGGACCTGGCTCCGCAGCAGATCAAGATGGACGTCAAGGAACAGGACAAGGCCTACGAGGTGCATGCCGAGATTCCCGGCGTGAAGAAGGAAGACATCCACGTCGAGATCGACGGCAACCAGGTGTCGATCAGCGCCGAGGTCAAGCAGGAGAAGGAAGTGAAGGACGGTGAGCGCGTGCTGCGCTCGGAGCGCTACTTCGGTCAGGTCTCGCGCAGTTTCCAGCTGGCGCATGACATCGACGAGGCCGCGGCCACCGCCAGCTTCAAGGACGGCGTGCTGGAGCTGACCCTGCCCAAGAAGACCGTGTCCGGTGGCAAGCGTCTGACGATCAGCTGAGTGTGCGCCGAGCCCCCTCGGTTCGGTGAGGGCTCGGGGATGGCATTCGGTCATGGCACTGTGTCATGCTGGACGCCATGAGCGCACCACACGAACCACAGGCGACGGCACGCCAGGCGCTGTCGACCTTGGCCGCGCAATCGGTCGAGGACGGCCTGCGTACCCTGGGCAGTGCCGAGCACGGTCTGAACGCGGAGGAAGCTGCCGAGCGGCTGGTGCGCTTCGGTCCCAACGAGGTGGTCACGGCCTCGGCGGTCGGCATTTGGCGTCAGTTGCTGGCCCGCGTGGCCAACCCGCTCAACCTGTTGCTGCTGGTGCTGGCGCTGGTGTCGGTGTTCACCGGCAATGTGCAATCGGCGGTCATCATTGCCCTGATGGTGCTGCTGAGCATCACCTTGGGCTGGGTGCAGGAGCATCGCTCGGGCCGGGCGGCTCAGGCCTTGCGCGCGATGGTGCACACCACGGCGACCGTCTTGCGCCGTGGCGGTGCGCCGGTCGCCAGCGCAGCCGAGCGTGGCGGCCACACGGGGTCGGACACCCTGGAGGTGCCGATTGCGCAGCTGGTGCCCGGTGACGTCGTGCACCTGTCGGCGGGTGATCTGGTCCCGGCCGATGTGCGCGTGCTGTCGGCGCGGGACTTCTTCGTCAACGAGTCGGCCCTGACGGGCGAGTCCCTGCCGGTGGAGAAGTACCCGCTGGTCGAAGCCTCGGGCACCGACACGCTGGCCTTGCGCAACATCGCTTTCATGGGCACGCATGTGGCCAGCGGCACGGCCACGGCGGTGGTGGTGCACACGGGCGCGCAGGCCGTGTTCGGTGGCATCGCGCAGTCGATGACGGATGCGGAGGGCCCCAGCAGCTTTGCCTTGGGGCTGAACCGCTTCACGTGGCTGATGCTGCGCTTCATGGCGGTGATGGTGCCGCTGGTCTTCGTCATCAACGGCCTGACCAAGGGCGACTGGCTGGAGGCGCTGCTGTTTGCCAGCGCGGTGGCCGTGGGCCTGACGCCCGAGATGCTGCCCATGCTGGTGACGATGAACCTGGCCAAGGGCGCGCTGGCGCTGTCGCGCAAGCAGGTGATCGTCAAACGGTTGGACGCGATCCAGAACTTTGGCGCGATGGACGTGCTGTGCACCGACAAGACCGGCACGCTGACCCAGGACCGCATCATCCTGGAAAAGTACGTGGACCTGAACGGCGAGCCCAGCGACCGCGTGCTGGACTTTGCCTACCTCAACAGCTATTACCAGTCGGGCCTCAAGAACCAGCTCGACGTGGCGGTGCTGAAGTACGCCGAGGTGCACGCCAAGCTGCACGAAGAGGGGCTTTACCAGAAGATCGACGAGATCCCGTTTGACTTCCAGCGTCGGCGCATGTCGGTGGTGGTGCAGCGCGGCGAGGAGCGCCTGCTGATCTGCAAGGGCGCGGTCGAAGAGGTGTTCAGCGTGTGCCGCGAGGGCGACTTCGGCGGGCAGCGCGTGCAACTCGATGACAGCCACCTGCCGGCCATCCAGGCCGCCGCGCGGGCCTTGAACGAAGACGGCTTTCGGGTGATCGCCATTGCCTACCGGCCGCTCACGGCCGAGACACACACGATGTCGGTGGCCGACGAGTCCGACCTGGTCCTGCTGGGTTATGTCGCCTTTCTGGATCCGCCCAAGGAGTCGGCGCAGCCAGCGCTGGCGGCGTTGCGGCGCCATGGTGTGGCCGTCAAGATCCTGACCGGTGACAACGAGGTGGTCACGCGCAAGGTGTGTCAGGAGGTGGGGCTGCCGGTCGAGCGGGTGATGCTGGGGCATCAGGTGGAGCCCTTGTCCGACCTGGCCTTGCAGGAGGCCGTGGGGGGCACGCAGGTGTTCGCCAAGCTTTCGCCCACGCAAAAGGCCAGGGTGATCACGGCGCTGCGTGCCCGTGGCCATGTGGTGGGCTACATGGGCGACGGGATCAACGATGGCCCGGCGCTGAAGGCGGCCGACGTGGGCATCTCGGTGGACACAGCGGTGGACATTGCCAAAGAGTCGGCCGACCTGATCTTGCTGGAAAAGAGCCTGATGGTGCTGGACGCCGGGGTGCGCGAGGGGCGGCGGGTGTTCGCCAACCTGCTCAAGTACATCCGCATGGGGGCCAGCTCCAACTTCGGCAACATGTTCAGCGTGCTGGGGGCGAGCGCCTGGCTGCCGTTTCTGCCGATGGCGCCCATCCAGGTGCTGACCAACAACCTGCTCTACGACCTGTCGCAGTCGGCCATCCCAACCGATCGGGTCGACACCGAGGAGCTGCGCCAACCCCGGCGCTGGGAGATGGGGCAGATCGCCCGCTTCATGCTGTGGATGGGGCCGCTCAGTTCGGTGTTCGACTATGTGGTCTTTGCGGTGATGTTCTACGGCTTCGGTGCGCAGACCGCCGCGCAGGCCGCCTTGTTTCACACCGGCTGGTTCGTCGAGTCTTTGTTATCGCAGACCTTGGTGATCCACATCATTCGCACCGGGCGCGTGCCCTTTGTACAGAGCCGCGCCAGCGTGCCCTTGATCGCCACGACGCTGGGCGTGTGCGCGGTGGGCGTGAGCCTGCCGTATTCGCCGCTGGCGGGGGCCTTGGGGCTGGTGGCCTTGCCGTGGTCGTACTGGCCCATCTTGGGAGGCATCTTGCTGGCCTACCTGGGCCTGGCCCACTTGCTCATGCGGCGGGTCTGGCACCCGGCGCACGGGGTGGTGCAGCGGGTGAGCTTGCCCCCCTCTTGAGGGGGCTGTCCGGGGGCGTTGCCAGCGCGAGAATCGCCGGATCTTCAGCGTGGATGGCCGGTGGCCAGGAAAGCGATCGTGATGCGGACAATCAAGACTTGGCTGGTGTTGGGCATGGCATGCGCCTTGGCGGCTTGCGCCAGCAAGGGAGCGGATCGGGTCACGGACGCGGCCACGCGCCCGCTGGGAGACCTGAACCTGGTGCGCGAGGAGATCCCCGATGTGCTGCGCCAGGCGCAGGCCAAACCCTATCAACTGCCGGCCGAGGTGGACTGTGCCTCGCTGGTGCAGCGGGTCCACGAACTCGACCATGTGCTGGGGGCGGACCTGGACACGCCGCCGACCAAGGAGAACCCGGGCTTGATCGAGCGCGGCTCTGATGCGGCCGGTGATGCGGCCATTGGGGCGCTGGCGCGCACGGCCGATGGCCTGATCCCGTTCCGAGGCTGGGTGCGCAAGCTCAGCGGCGCCGAGCGTCACTCGCGCAAGGTCGAGGCCGCCATTGCCGCAGGCACCGTGCGGCGCGCTTTCCTGAAGGGAGTGGCGATCACCAAAGACTGTTCGTGGCGTGTCGCCCCCTCGCAGACGGTGGCGGCGACCGCCACCGTGGACCCCTGAGCCGATTCGGGGTGTCGATCGGGGCTGATCAGGTTGGTGATTCGGCCCAAGTGGGATATGGTGTGCAGACTCACCTTTTGAAAGCACTGCGTGCCACCTAAACCCAACTATTCGTTCGAAAAACGTCAGCGCGAGCTGGAAAAGAAGAAAAAGAAGGCCGAAAAGGCCCAACGCAAGGCCGAAGGCGGCGGTCACGCTGACGCGGTGGTCGAGGCAGACGCAGCGCCGTCACTGGCCCCGGTGGTACCGGAGTCCGGCCCCGTCGCCTGACGTCTGCAGGCCTCGGCAGCACGGGGTCATCGGGCATGCGGGCAGCGAGGCTGCCCGCTTTTGCTCAGTCGACCAGACCCTGCGCGTGATGCGCCAGGTGGTCGGCCACAAAACTCTGGATGAAGTAGTAGCCGTGGTCGTAGCCTTCGTGGCGACGCACCGCCACCGGCTGGCCCACCTGCGCGCAGGCCTCTTCAAAGGCCTGCGGGTGCAGTTGGGTGGGCAGGAATTTGTCGGCCAGGCCCTGGTCGATCAGGATGCCTTGCGGGTAAGGCGCTGAGGTGGCGCGGCTCATCAGCGCGGTGGCGTCATGCTCGGCCCACACATCCCGATCGTCTCCCAGGTAGCCACTGAAGGCCTTTTCGCCCCAGGGGCAACGGGTGGGGTGCGCAATGGGCGCAAAGGCCGATACGGTGCGGTACTGGCCCGGATGGCGCAGCGCCAAGGTCAGGGCGCCGTGCCCGCCCATCGAATGGCCGAAGATGCCGGCGCGGCTCAGGTCCACCGGCAGGTGCTTGCCCACCAGGGTGTGCAGCTCCTCGGTGATGTAGGTCTCCATCTGCCAGGCCGCGGACCAGGGGCGCTGGGTGGCGTCCAGGTAGAAGCCGGCGCCCACGCCAAAGTCCCAGCTGTCCGACTGTCCCGGCACCTCGGTGCCGCGCGGGCTGGTGTCGGGCGTGACGATGGCCAGGCCCAGGCGCGCCGCATGTTGCTGCGCGCCGGCCTTGATCGCAAAGGTTTCTTCCGTGCAGGTCAGGCCTGCCAGGTAGAACAGCACCGGCACCTTGGCCCCACCTTGCAGCGCCTGCGGCGGCAGGAACACGCCAAACTGCATCGGCAGGCCGATGGCGCCCGAGGCGTGGCGGTAAAAGCGTTGCACCCCACCAAAGCAGGCGTGTTCGGACAGCAACTCCAGCGTGCTCATGCCTGGTCCTTCCCGATCAGTACACGACGATGGAGCGAATCGACTCGCCGCGCTTCATCAAATCGAACCCTTCGTTGATCTGCTCCAGCTTGAGCTTGTGCGTGATCAGTTCGTCGATCTTGAGCTTGCCGTCCATGTACCAGTCCACGATCTTCGGGACGTCGGTGCGGCCGCGCGCGCCACCGAAGGCCGAGCCTTCCCATTTGCGGCCGGTCACCAGCTGGAAGGGGCGGGTGGAGATTTCGGCACCGGCTTCGGCCACGCCGATGATGATGGAGCGGCCCCAGCCCTTGTGCGTGCACTCCAGCGCCTGGCGCATCGTGGTGGTGTTGCCGATGCACTCGAAGCTGTAGTCGGCACCGCCATCGGTCAGCTGCACGATGGCATCGACGATGTTGCCGCCCGCGGCCGCGATGTCCTTCGGGTTCAGGAAGTGGGTCATGCCAAACGCACGGCCCATGGCCTCGCGCTCGGGGTTGAGGTCCACGCCAATGATCTTGTCGGCGCCCACCATCTTGGCGCCCTGGATCACGTTCAGGCCGATGCCACCCAGGCCGAAGACGACCACGTTGGCCCCGGCTTCCACCTTGGCCGTGAACAGGACGGCTCCCACGCCGGTGGTCACGCCGCAGCCGATGTAGCAGATGGTCTCGAAGGGCGCGTCTTCACGCACCTTGGCCAGTGCGATCTCGGGCACCACGATGTAGTTCGAGAAGGTGGACGTGCCCATGTAGTGCAGGATGGGCTGGCCGTTGAGCGAGAAGCGCGAGCTGCCATCGGGCATCAGGCCCTTGCCCTGCGTGCTGCGGATCTTCTGGCACAGGTTGGTCTTGCGGCTCAGGCAGAACTTGCACTCGCGACACTCGGGCGTGTAGAGCGGGATGACGTGGTCGTTCTTGCGCAGCGACTTGACGCCCGGGCCCACGTCCACCACCACGCCAGCGCCTTCGTGGCCCAGGATGGCGGGGAACAGGCCTTCCGGGTCGGCGCCCGAGAGGGTGTAGTAGTCGGTGTGGCAGATGCCGGTGGCCTTGATTTCGACCAGCACCTCGCCTTCGCGCGGGCCTTCGAGGTCGAGCGTTTCAATGGTCAGCGGAGCGCCTGCTTTCCAGGCCACGGCGGCACGTGTCTTCATGGTGTGTTCCTTGGTGGGATCTTGTTTTGGGGATGGCGCTCACTATCCCACAAGCTGGGAAACCTGGCACGTTTTCGGGTTGTCCGGGCAGCCGATAATTGAGGGCATCCCATAGGAGACCCACCCATGTTCCGTCACGTTGACGCCTACCCTGGCGACCCCATCCTCACCCTCAACGAGGACTTCCAGAAAGACCCGCGTCAGGGCAAGATCAACCTCAGCATTGGCATCTACTTCGACGAGGAAGGCCGCCTGCCGGTGATGAACGCCGTGCGCGCCGCCGAGACCGAGCTGCTGAGCCACATCGGCCCCAAGCCTTATCTGCCGATGACCGGCAACCCGGCCTACCGCCAGGCCGTGCAGGAGTTGCTGTTCGGCGCCCAGCACGAAGCCGTGACCAGCGGGCGCATCGCCACCATCCAGACCCTGGGTGGCTCGGGTGGTCTGAAAGTGGGCGCGGACTTCCTGAAGCGCTACTTCCCCGGTTCGCAGGTGTGGGTGAGTGATCCGACCTGGGACAACCACAAGGCCATCTTCGAAGGCGCGGGCTTCCAGGTCAACACCTATCCCTACTACGACCCCGTCACCAAGGGCCTGAAGTTCGACGCCATGCTGGCCGCCATCGAGGCGCTGCCCGCGCAGAGCATCGTGCTGCTGCACGCCTGCTGCCACAACCCCACCGGCGTGGACCTGAACCCGGCGCAATGGACGCAGCTGATCGAGGTCATCAAAGTCCGCAAGCTGCTGCCCTACCTGGACATCGCCTACCAGGGCTTTGGCGACGGCATCGACGAGGACGCGTTCGCGCTGCGTGCGCTGGCGGACGCGGGCGTGAGCTTCTTCGTGGCCAACTCCTTCTCCAAGAGTTTCTCGCTGTACGGCGAGCGTGTGGGCGGCCTGAGCGTGGTCTGCCCGGACAAGGCCCAGGCCAATCTGGTGATCGGCCAGCTGATGTCGGCCGTGCGCCGCAACTACTCCAGCCCGCCCACCCACGGCAGCGTGCTGGTGGCCACCGTGCTGCAGACGCCCGCGCTGCGTCAGCAATGGGCCGACGAGCTGACCGCCATGCGCGAACGCATCAAGGTGATGCGCCAGCGCCTGTACGACGGTGTGGTCGCCCAATTGCCAGGCCGTGATGTGCGCTATTTCATCGACCAGCGCGGCATGTTCAGCTACACCGGCGTGAGCCCCGAACAGGCCGAGGCCCTGCGCACCGAGCACGGCGTGTACGTGCTGCGCTCGGGGCGCATGTGTGCCGCCGGCTTGAACGCCAACAACGTGGACCGTGTGGCCGAGGCCTTTGCGGCCGTGCTGGCCAAGGGCTGAGCCGTTCCATGAAAAGGGGCCGCGTGAGCGGCCCCGGTGCGGTGGCGAACGGGCAGGCTGGCGCTGAAGCTCAGCGCAGCTTGAACCAGCCCACGGCCTCGGTGAGCTTGGCCGTCTGCTCCTGCATGCTGGCCGCGGCTGCGGCGGACTGCTCCACCAGCGCGGCGTTCTGCTGTGTCATGGCATCCAGGTGAGAGACGGCTTCGTTGACCAGGCCAATGTCTTGGGCTTGCTCGCCAGCGTTCTCGGCGATGCGGGCAATGGTCTGGTCCACCTGTTCGACGCTGGCCAGGATGGCCTGCATGGCCGTGCCCGCCTCCTGCACCAGGCGTGAGCCGGACTCGACCCGCTCGGTGGAGGCGGCGATCAGGCTCTTGATCTCACGCGCAGCTTCGGCACTGCGCCCGGCCAGGGTGCGCACCTCGCTGGCCACGACGGCAAAACCGCGGCCCTGCTCACCCGCCCGGGCGGCCTCCACCGCTGCGTTCAAGGCCAGGATGTTGGTCTGGAAGGCGATGCCGTCGATCACGCCGATGATGTCGCCGATCTTGCGCGAGCTGGTCTGGATGTCGTCCATGGTGCTCACGACCTGGCTGACCACCTCGTGACCGCGCACCGCGTTGTCACGGGCCGAGGACGCCATCTGGTTGGCCGCACGCGAGGCCTCGGTGTTCTCCTGCACCGCCTGGTGCAGCATGCCCACCGAGGAGTGGGTTTCTTGCAGGCGCGCCGCGGTCTGCTCGGTGCGCTGGCTCAGGTCCTGGCTGCCCAGGGCAATTTCCTGGCTGGCGGTGACCATGTTGTCCACGCTGCCGCGCACCTGGCCCACCGTGCGGTTGAGCCCATCGGCCATGGCCTGCAGCGCCGCCATCACCTCGCCGATTTCATCCTTCACGCGCCACTGGATGGACTGGCTGATGTCGCCCTGGGCGATGGCGTTGGTGAGGTCGCGCGCGCGGCCCAGGCGGGTGGTGATGGAGATGCTCATGCTGCGCATGACGAACCACAGCAAGGCCGCCGCAGCCAAGCAGATGGGCAGGTAGAGCAGGGCACGCTGGGCGTAGAGGGTCTGCAGGTCCTCCAGGTACACGCCTGAGCCGATCACCCAGCCCCAGGGGGCGAAGGGGGCCAGATAGGTTTCCTTGACGGCCGGCTTGCCGGTGCTGGGGCGCTTCCAGCTGTAGTGGTGTACGCCGCCGCCCGGCTGAGAGCCGACACGCACCAGGTCGTTGAACAGCGGCTTGCCGTCGGCGTCCTTCACCTGGGTCATGTCCTGCCCGTCCAGCTTGGGCTGGTCGGCGTGCATGACCATGCGCACATCCTGGCTCAGCACGAAGAGGTAGCCGTCTTCGCCGTTTCGCAGCTGTCGCAAGACGTTGGCGGCCTGGGTGCGAGCTTGCTCGGGGTGCAGGTGCTGCTGATCCACCTCTTTTTGCAGCCAGGTGAGCACCGCCACAGCGCTGTTGACCTGGTCGCGCATGGCCTGCCGTCGGTCCTCCAGGCTCAACTGGTACTGGTTGTAGAGCAGGAAGCTGGCAATGCCGATCACCACCAGCACGGTGCCGATGGTGGTGGCGCGGAGTTTGGCCGCCAGCGAGGCGGTGTGGAACCAGGAGGCCATGATGTCCGAGGGAGGAATCCGGGATTTCCTCAGTCTCTGCCACGAAAGCCGCCGCCGTCAAAGGCAGATACCCGCAATCGGAGGCTCAGCAGGGGCGGGGGTGTGCGATGTCGCACAATATTCCCGCCGCGAACACCTCAGGTGTCCGGCCCCATCAGCTTGATCGGGGTGATCTCGACGCTGTCGTGCGCGCCGTCGTTGACCCACAGGGTGCCGTCCTGCACCGTGATCTGCAACTGCATGCTGCGCTGGGCCAGTTGCGCCAGGGCCTGGCTTTGCTCGGTCGGGATCTGCCAGACGGTCAGGTTTTGCGCGCGGGTGAGTTTGGTGGCGATGTTGCTCCACCAGACGTTCGTGCTGCTCTGGAAGGCGTAGAGGCTGACCTTGCGGGCGCGGCCGGCGGCTTTCATCAGGCGCTTGTCATCGGGTTGGCCCACTTCGACCCAGTGCAGGATCTCGTCGGAGTAATTCTTTTGCCACAGCGCGGGCTCGTCGGGCTCCCACATGTCTTTGGCCAGCTCGATCGTCCCTTCGGAGGTGTCAGCCGGCCAGCCCAGGGCCAGGGCCAGCACGCGGATCATCATGCGCTCGTCGGCCTCAGAGGGGTGGCGGGCGATGGTGATGTTGGTGTCGACGTAGACGTTGCGGTCCATGTCGGCCAGGTTGAGCTGGGCTTTGTAGATCGTGGCTTTGATGGCCATGGGGAGAACCTGTCAGGAGCGGAAAACGGGCCGCACAGCGGCCCAAACCGCGATCATCCCGCAAAAACACGCGCCAGCCAGTCGCTCAAGGCCTGCAGCACCTGATCTTGTGCCACTTCGTTGAAGATTTCGTGGCTCAGCCCAGGCCAGGGGTGGGCGCTGACGCAGGTCGCGGGCGCCGCGGCGGCAAAGGCGGCGGAGCCGGCCGGATCCACGCAGCGGTCGTCTTCACCCCACCTGATGAGGGTGGGGGTGTGCCAGGCCGGGGTGCGCTGGCGGACCACGGCGCCGGCATCGAGCAGGAAGTGGCTGAGGCGGCCGCTGATGCGGTCGTGCACCAGCGGGTCGGCGATGTAGGCGGCCACGGTGGCGGGGTTGTGGCAGACCCACTCGGGCTTCAGGCCATTGCCCACCGCCACATTGGGCGTGAGCCGGGCCACGGTGTGGAGCAGTGCTTTCTGCACCGCGCTCAGAGGGATGGCCAGCGCGGGGGAGGACAGCACCAGCGCTTCCACCGGGCGGGCCCAGGGCGCGGCTTCGGCGGGCTGGGTCTGCTGCGCAGCGACAAAGCGCGCGGCGATCGCACCGCCCAGGCTGTGTCCGATCAGCAGCAGGCGCTGGCCGGGGTAGCCCAGGCGCACCAGATCGATGGCGCTGGCCAGGTCGTGCAGCAGATCGTCATCGTGCTGCAGTACGCCACGGGCGCCGGGTGAGCGGCCATGGCCGCGGTGGTCGTAGCTGACCACGCTCCAGCCCAGGCGGTTGAGGTGAGCGGCCACATGGGCGTAACGGGCACCGTGTTCACCCAGGCCGTGCACGATCAGGGCCACGCCGCGGCCGCGCACCTCGGCCGGAAGGGGCCAGTGGTGCAGGTGCAGGTCCAGGCCATCGCGAGTGCGGACGGTGGTGGGCAGGCGTTGCGGCATGGCGGGGCTTTCGTTAAGGGGGGCGAGGAAAGAGGGGCGGGAGACCAGGCGGGCGGCTCAGAGAGCGTGGCCGGCTCCGCGCAGCCGGCGCAGCCAGCTCAGGCCCACAGAGGTGGTGGTGCGGGGGCGGTATTCGCAGCCGATCCAGCCGTCCCAGTTCAGGCGCCGCAGTTCGTCGAACACCCAGGGCCAGGCCAGCTCGCCGTCGTCGGGCTCACCCCGGTCGGGTACGGCGGCGATCTGCAGGTGGCCGACCTGGCCGGTGGGCAGCCACTGGCGCAGGCGCATGGTCACATCGCCCTCCACGATCTGGCAGTGGTACAGGTCCATCTGCACCTGCAGGTGCGGGGAGCCGATGCGCTGCACCAGGGCGTGCGCCGCGGCCTGGTGGGTCAGCAGGTAGCCAGGCATGTCGCGGGGGTTGATGGGCTCGATCACCAGGATGCGGCCATAGGCCTTGGCCTGTTCGGTCGCCCAGCGCAGGTTCAGCTCGAAGCGTACCCAGGCGTCGGCGCGCTCTTCCGGGGTGCTCACAGGGGGCAGGCCAGCCATGATGTGGATACGGGGGCAATCGAGCGCCACGGCGCGCGCCAGGGCTTCACGCACCACGCGCTGGAAGTCGGCCTGGCGCCCCGGCAGGCTGGCCAGCCCGCGCTCGCCGCGTGCCCAATCCCCGGGCTCGGCGTTGAACAGCACCAGTTGCAGATTCAGGTCGTGCAGGCGTGCCTGGATCTCGGCCAGCGGGTGTTCGTGCAGCAGCAGGCACTCGACGCCGGTGAAGCCATCGCGTGCCGCGGCGGCGAAGCGGTCGAGAAAGGGCAGTTCGGGGTACAACCAGGACAGGTTGGCGGCGAATTTCAGGGCAGACATGGCACCGAAGCGTAGCCGAGAACGCCCCGCGTCCGCAGGTGATGGGCACGGACGGTCACGGGGGTTTCCTACAATCGACGCATGTCCTCACCTTCCCCCGACCAGGCGCGCGTGCCTGTGACCCGCCGTCTGATGTTCTGGGTGGCCCTCCTGTACTTTTCGGAGGGGCTGCCGCTGGGCGTTTTTTACGATCTGTTTCCGGTGCACATGCGCCAGTCAGGCGTGGGGCCCGCCGAGATCGGTCTGTTGAGTTTGCTGGGCCTGGCCTGGACCGTGAAGTTTCTGTGGGCACCGCTGGTGGATGCCTGGCGCGGGCACCGTCTGTGGATCGCGGGGGCCAATGCCGGCATGGCGCTGGTGCTGGCGACGCTGGCGCTGAATCCGCAGGCGCTGGGGCAGGGGGCGACCTGGCCCTGGGTGCTGCTGGCGGCCTTCACCTTCCTGTCGGCCACCAACGACATCGCCACCGATGGCTACACGATCGAGCTGCTGTCCAAGGGACAGTACGGCGTGGCCAATGGCCTGCGCATCGGCTTTTACCGGGTGGGCATGCTGGCGGCCGGGGCGCTGCTGGTGGTGGCGGGCTGGTCGGGCACGCCGGGGCAGCCCAACTGGGCGGCGGCCTACGGCATGGGCGCCGTGCTGATGCTCTTCAACGCCATGGTGATCTTGACGGCGCCGCCGCAACCGCCGCGCGCCGCCCGCGTCGAGGGCGCCTCGTCGCGCGAATGGGCGGCCGTGCGTGCGCAGCCGCTGTGGCTGGTGGCGCTGGGCTTGTTGCTGGCCGGTCTGCTGTGGCCGGTGCTGGGACCGGTGGGCAAAACCTTCGAATGGGCCTGGGTGCAGGCCATCAGCGGTACCTGGTGGTTCAAGGGCGCGGTGCCGGTTGGGCTGATGTTCGTCGGCGCCATCCTGATGGTGCGCGCGGCGCGGGGGGCGCAGGCGCACGTGATGTCCGAAGGCCCGGTGTTCGGCGCCTGGGTGGACCTGCTAGCCCGCCCCGGCATGCTCGCCGTGCTGGTCTTCATCCTCACCTTCAAGCTGGGGGACGCGGCCATGGGCTTCATGGTCAAACCCTTCTGGGTGGACGCCGGTTTCACCCCGGCCCAGATCGGCTTGGTCAGCGTCAATGTGGGCCTGGGCCTGTCGATTCTGGGGGGGCTGATTGGCGGGGCCTACGTGGACCGCGTGGGCATCTTCAAGGGCCTGTGGGTGCTGGGCCTGTGGCAGGCCTTGTCCAACCTGGGCTATGCGCTGGCGGCCTGGTATGTCCCTCCCACCGAGCCTGGCATGCAAGTGAGCGTTCACTATCAAGCCGTGGTGTACGCGGCCAGTGGTCTGGAGAGCTTCACCGGCGGCCTGGGCACCGGGGCCTTCCTGGCGTTTTTGATGGGCATCACCAGCAAGGCGCGCGCGACCACCGAGTACGCCATCTTGTCGTCCATCTTTGCGTTTTCGCGGGCGGTGGCGGGCTGGGCGGGCGGCCTGGGCGTGGAGCAGATGGGCTACGCCGCCTTCTTTTTCCTCACCTTCTGGCTGTCTTTCCCGGCGTATTTGTTGCTGCCGGCCGTCCGGCGTATGCTCAACCGCGACGAGACGCGTTAAGGACTTGAAGGGCGGCACGTCGCGCCCATCTGATCTCCACTGTTGACCCGAAACCCCTGTCTGCCATGAACCCCTCCTTCTCTGCCGTGCGTGAACTCCCTCGTCGCCTGCTGTCGCTGGGCGTGGTGTCGCTGGCGCTGGCCAGTCCCTGGGCCCTGGCCCGCGAGGGGGTGGATGTGAGCAAGCAGCACTCGGGCTTTGCGCGCCTGGTGCCCGCCGACCAGGTGGAAGCCGCTGCGCAGCAGCAATACAACCAGATGGCCTCCCAGGCCAAGGCGCAGAACGCGCTGCTGCCCGACAACCACCCTCAGGTGGTGCGGCTGAAGGCGATTGCCCAGCGCATCGTGCCCTACACCCTGGAGTGGAACAGCCGCGCCCGTCAGTGGCAGTGGCAGGTCATGGCCCTGAACTCGAAGGAGCTCAACGCGTTTTGCATGCCCGGCGGCAAAATTGCTTTCTACACCGGCATCCTGGAGACGCTCAAGCTCACCGATGACGAGACCGCGATGATCATGGGCCACGAGATGGCGCATGCCCTGCGTGAGCACGCCCGCGAGCGCATGGGCAAGAGTTCGGCCACGCAGATCGGCGCCAGCCTGATCTCCAGCCTGCTCGGCTTGGGCAGTGCGGGCGACACCCTGCTGAACATGGGCGGGCAGTTGCTGACGCTGAAATTCAGCCGCGAAAACGAGTCCGAAGCCGACCTGGTGGGCATGGAGCTTGCCGCCCGCGCCGGTTATGACCCGCGGGCTGGCATCAGCCTGTGGAAGAAGATGGCTGCAGCCTCGAAGGGCGCGCCGCCGCAATGGCTGTCGACCCACCCGGCCAGCGGGACACGCATCCAGGAGATGGAAGCGGCCATGCCGCAGGTGATGCCGCTGTATGAGCGAGCGGCCAAGCCGCCGCGTCGCTACGATGCGCCCGCGCGCACCGGTTCGTACTACCTGAGCCAAGAGCCACTGGCTTACTGGGGCCGAGGCACCTCGCCGCTGCTGACGCGCGACTGACGCCCGAGCGACGACCCCGGCACTGCGCTCCAAACCCCGCACCAGGACAGCCTGGCCGGGGTTTGTTAACATGAGCCTATGCTTCATCGCACGGACCTGACCTCTTGCTGCCTGCTGAGCGCTGCCCACCCTGGGGTGGCGGCTGGCGTGCGCGTGCAGGGGGGCACAGGCCTGTCGGCGGGACGACGCTGGCCACACAAGCCGGTTGCACATTCCCCGGCCCGGCGATAACCCCACCCCCTTCTTTTTGCGCACACCATCATCGCCGGGCCCCTGCTCAGCGCGATCGTGCCTTGCCGTGTCACGCGGATGCGGGAGGCCGCCCTGATGGAGATGCGTCATGTCGACGAAGCAGGCCACGCTGCCCGCCCCGAACCCCGCTGCGGCGATGGAGTTCACCAAGCGCTTTCTGCGCGCCAAGAATCCCTGCGCCAACGGCTTTCGCTGGTTTGTGCGCCACATTGAAGACGGCACCAGCTACCAGGAGGCCCTGGACACCCTGGTGCAGGCGGGGCGCGTGGGCGACGCCTGCTGGCTGCTCGACCAGTTCGGCCCCACCGATGCCGTGCTGACGGTGGACGCCATCGAGGCCGAGGCCATCGTGTTCTCGGGGACGCTGGAGGTGCGCGGTCACATCGAGGTGAGCACGGTGCTGCGGGTGGGCCGCATGATCCGCGCCGGCGGCGGCATCCGCGCGGGCGAGGAGATCGTTGCCGGGGAAGGCGTCCGGGTGGGCGGCGGCATCCGTTGCGAAGGCCGCTTGAGCTCGGGCGGCGACGTGCGGGCCGACTGGGGCATCGAGGTGCAGCGGGCCCTGACGTGCGCCGACGACGTGCGCGCCGGCTGGGACCTGATCTGCGGTGACAAGCTCCAGGTGGACGGCCACATCGTGGTGGGCCAGGACCTGATCACACAGGCGGCGGTGCAATGCGGCAAGAGCGTGCGCGTCGGCGGGCGTCTGCAGGTGGCCGACAGCCTGCGTGCGGGCCAGGGCATCTGGACCGGCGACGACATCGCCTGCGGCATGCACCTGGAGGCGGGGTGGGGCGTGAAGTCGGGCGGGTCGATCCAGGCGCAGGGTGCCGTGAAGGCGGGTGAGAGCCTGTGCGCGCACGGCGAGATCAGTGCCGGAGGCGGCTACGGCGTGTACGCAGGCCTGAGCGTTCAGGTGGACACCTGGGCGGCCAGTGCCCAGGTCATGGCCGCGCGCAAGCCCGAGGGCCTGATGAGTGGCTGCTGGGTGGGGCCTTCGCCGCTGGCTTGAGGCTCGCCCGCTCGTCGGTTCCGGTTCGCGGCGTGGGCTGCTCCGGCTCAGCGGCCTTGCAGGAAGGGGTTGTAGCGACGCTCTTCGCCGAAGGTGCTTTCCGGACCGTGACCGGGGGTGAAGGTCACGTCATCGCCCAGCGGCAGCAGCTTGGACTTGATCGCATGGATCAGGTCGGCGTGGTTGCCTTGCGGGAAGTCGGTGCGGCCGATGCTGCCGGCAAACAGCACATCGCCCACGAAGGCGTGGCGGGTGCCTTCGTGGAAGAACACCACATGGCCGGGCGTGTGGCCGGGGCAGTGCAGCACCTTGAGCGTGTGCTCGCCGATGCTGACCTCGTCGCCGTCGTGCAGCCAGCGTGTGGGCGTGAAGTGTTCAGCCTGTGGGAAGCCGAACATCTGGCTCTGCTTGGGCAGGCCGTCGATCCAGAACTGGTCCCCGGTGTGGGGGCCGATGATCGGCAGGTCGAGTTCGCGCGCCAGCGTGCCGGTGCCGCCTGCGTGGTCGATGTGCGCGTGGGTGAGCCACAGGGCCTTGAGGACCAGGCCGCGCTCTTCCACGGCCTCGAGCAGCTTGCCCAGGTCACCGCCTGGGTCGATCAGGGCCGCCTCGTGCGTGGCATCGCACCAGACGAGCGAGCAGTTCTGTTCGAACGGGGTGACTGGGATGGTGAGGCGCTGGAACATGGGGCAAGAGGATGTGGACAACAAAGTCTCAAAACGTGTTGATTTGAAACAACTTTGGGGAGCGTAGCATCTTTGGGCCTGGGGGCGTGCATGGGAGGGCTATCGCTGATGGAACTCGGCGGCCGGGGATCCGCTCCTTCATTGCGCACAGTCTTTGAGCGTGAACCATGCCTCCAACCGAACGAGGCGTGAGCAGTTTGCGCAACTGGGCGCACATCCCCCAACGCGGGCCGTGGCCACCGCAGGCAATGTGTGGCAGGTGTCCATCCCGAACCAGCCGTTGAGTGACAGGCAATGAACCATTGCCAATATGGGTTGGCAATCATGCCTGTGCGCCTATCAGCTGACTGACTGCCAGCAACCGTGGCTCAAGCCATATCGGCCGAGTGACGTGCCAGCTCAATGAACGCGTGCACGTAGTCGATGTCGGTGTCAGCCTCGCGCACACCCAGGTGAATCTGCTTGGCAATGCCCTTGGCACCTAAACGCACCGGCACGACCTCCATGCGCTGGGCGTATTCCTGCACCAGCCAGCGCGGCAAGGCCGCCACGCCCCGGTTGCTGGCCACCATCTGCAGCATGATGTCCGTGGTCTCGATGGCTTTGTGGCGTTTGGGGGCAATGCCAGCGGGCATGAGGAACTGCGTGTAGATGTCCAGCCGATCCGTGGGGACAGGATAGGTGATCAAGACCTCGTCTGTCAGTTGCCTGGGCTTGACATGGCTGGCACCCGCAAGCGGGTGGTCGGTGCTGACCACCAGCACCTGCTCGTAGTCGAACACCGGCTCAAAATGCAAGCCTGGCTTGTAGAGCGGATCGGGTGTGACCAGCATGTCGATTTCGTAGCCAAACAAGGCGCCGATGCCGCCGAACTGGAATTTCTGTTTCACGTCCACGTCGACATCCGGCCAGGCGGCCAGGTAGGGCGAGACGATCTTGAGCAGCCACTGGTAGCACGGGTGGCACTCCATGCCGATGCGCAGGGTGCCCCGCTCGCCCTGGGCAAACTGGCGTAACCGCTCCTCGGCCAGTGTCAGTTGCGGCAACACCCGGTTGGCCACGGCCAGCACGTACTGACCCGCCTGTGTCAGGCGCAAGCTGCGGCCCTCGCGCAGCCAGATGTCAGTGCCCAGTTGCTGCTCCAGCTTCTTCATCGAGTGGCTGAGCGCCGACTGGGTGACGCACAGCACATCGGCTGCGGCGGTCAGTGATCCTTGCTTTTCAACCTCCTGGACGATGGCCAGGTGCATGCGCTCCAACATGATGAATGAGTAGATCTCATGGATTGTTGAATTAATACCATTTTACTTCATGACCTTGGATTCTTAACCTTGCGGCCATTCTTGAACATCCAGAGCAACTGATCATGGCCATCACACACAACCTGGGCTTTCCCCGCATCGGCGCCAAGCGCGAACTGAAGTTCGCCCTGGAGTCCTACTGGAAGGGCGAATCGTCGCGCGACGCCCTCAAGGCCCTCGGCGCTCAACTACGCCGCCGCCACTGGGGCAACCAGTCCGAGCTGGACTTCGTGCCGGTGGGCGACTTCGCGTTCTACGACCAGATGCTGGACATGAGCTTCACGCTGGGCAATCTGCCCGAGCGTGTGCAGGGCTTTCAGGGCGATGTGCTGGACAACTACTTCCGCGTGGCCCGTGGCCGTTCTGCGCAGAGCGCTGAACATGCCGCATGCTGCGGCGGTGGCGTGGCCGCTGGCGAGATGACCAAGTGGTTTGACACCAATTACCACTACATCGTGCCGGAGTTCACCTCGGCCACCACTTTCCAGCTGGACGCCTCGCGCCTTCTGACGCAACTGGCTGAAGCCCGCCAGTTGGGCCTGAACCCCAAGCCGGTGATCATCGGTCCCGTGACCTACCTGGCGCAAGGCAAGGCCAAGGATGACTCGAACAAGCTGGCACTGCTCGATCGCATCCTGCCTGTGTACGCCGAGTTGCTGGACACGCTGGCGGCGCAAGGTGTGGAGTGGGTGCAGATCGACGAACCCATGCTCGTGACGGAACTCGATGCCGACTGGAAGCACGCGTTCAACACCGCCTACCACCAGCTCAAGGCCACCAAGGTCAAGCTGCTGCTGGCCACCTACTTCGGCCAACTGGCCGAGAACCTGCACCTGGCAGCCAACCTGCCCGTGGCCGGCTTGCACATCGACGCCATCAATGGCCGCGAGGATGTTCAGCCCTTGCTGAACCTGCTCCCCGCCTACAAGGTGCTGTCGCTGGGCGTCATCAACGGCCGCAACATCTGGAAGACCGACCTGAATGCCGTACTGGACTGGATCGAGCCCATCTCAGAACGCCTGGGTGAGCGCCTGTGGATTGCCCCGTCGTGTTCGCTGCTGCATGTGCCGGTGGATCTGGACAGCGAGCAAAAGCTGGACGCCGAAGTGAAGTCATGGCTGGCCTTCGCACTGCAGAAGCTCGATGAGCTGCGCGTACTGGCCAGTGCATTGAACAACGGCCGAGCGGCAGTCAAGGCGGTGCTGGACGTCAACAAGGCGGCCATCGATGCCCGCCGTGCCTCCCCGCGCGTGAACGACCCGGCTGTCAAGGCTGCGCTGCTCAAGATCACGCACGAGCTGGGCAAGCGACAGAGCCCGTATGCCCAGCGTGCGACCAAACAAGCCGCGTTGCTGAAGTTGCCGGCCTATCCGACCACCACCATCGGTTCGTTCCCGCAGACGGCCGACATTCGCCATGCCCGCAGCGAATTCAAGGCCGGGCGCCTTGATGAAGCTGGCTACCAGGCTGCGATGCGCAAGGAGATTGAGCGCGCGGTGCGTGAGCAGGAGGCGCTGGATCTGGACGTGCTGGTACACGGCGAAGCCGAGCGCAACGACATGGTCGAGTACTTTGGCGAGCAGCTCGAAGGCTACGCCTTCAGCCAGTTCGGCTGGGTGCAGTCCTATGGCTCGCGCTGTGTGAAACCGCCCATCCTGTTCGGTGACATCAGCCGCCCCCAGGCTATGACGGTGGAGTGGATCAAGTACGCCCAATCGCTGACCCAGCGCCCCATGAAGGGCATGCTGACCGGCCCGGTTACCATCCTGAACTGGTCCTTTGTGCGTGACGACCAGCCCCGCTCGGTGTCGTGCTACCAGCTGGCGCTGGCCATCCGCGAAGAAGTGCTGGACCTGGAGAGGGCCGGGGTGCGCATCATCCAGATCGACGAAGCTGCCCTGCGCGAAGGCCTGCCGCTGCGCAAGGCCCAATGGCAGACCTACCTGGATTGGGCCGTGGAGTCGTTCCGCATTACCGCCAACGGGGTCGACGACGAGACCCAGATCCATACCCACATGTGCTATTCGGAGTTCAACGACATCATCAAGGCGATTGCCGACATGGATGCCGACGTGATCACCATCGAGACCTCGCGCTCGGACATGGAGCTGCTCGACGCTTTCGAGAACTTCCACTACCCCAACGAGATCGGCCCGGGTGTGTACGACATCCACTCGCCCAACATCCCGACGCAAGAGCACATCGTGCAGCTGATGAAGAAGGCCGCTGAGCGCGTGCCGGCTGAGCGCCTGTGGGTGAACCCGGACTGCGGTCTCAAGACCCGTCAGTGGCCCGAGGTGATCCCGGCACTGACCAACATGGTTGCCGCGGCCAAGGCCTTGCGCCAAGCCGCCTGACCAGTCCACCTCGCGGGCGTGGCCAGCGCACCGATGGTGCAGGCCATCCCCCTCATCGGTCCCGGCTTTGTCCGGGACTCATTGTTTGAGACCATCATGTTTGACCGCACCCAATCCACGATCGCCCAGATCGATCCCGAACTGTTTGCCGCCATCCAGGCCGAGAGCCGCCGCCAGGAAGACCACATCGAGCTGATCGCCTCCGAAAACTACACCTCTCCTGCGGTCATGGAAGCGCAGGGCTCCCAGCTGACGAACAAGTACGCCGAAGGCTACCCAGGCAAGCGTTACTACGGTGGTTGTGAGCATGTGGACGTGGTCGAGCAACTTGCCATCGACCGTCTGAAGGACTTGTTTGGTGCGCAATTCGCCAACGTGCAGCCCAACTCGGGCTCGCAGGCCAATCAGGCCGTGTTCTTCGCGTTGCTGCAGCCGGGCGACACCATCATGGGCATGAGCCTGGCCGAAGGCGGTCACCTGACGCATGGCATGGCGCTGAACATGTCGGGCAAATGGTTCAAGGTGGTGTCGTATGGCCTGAACGCGCAGGAAGACATCGACTACGACAAGATGGAGGCTCTGGCGCGTGAGCACCACCCCAAGCTCATCATCGCCGGCGCGTCGGCGTTTGCGCTGCGCATCGACTTTGAGCGCTTTGCCAGGATCGCCAAGGAGATCGGCGCCTACCTCATGGTGGACATGGCCCATTACGCCGGTCTGATTGCGGCGGGTGTGTACCCCAACCCAGTGCCATATGCTGACATCACGACATCGACCACGCACAAGAGCCTGCGCGGCCCCCGTGGCGGCATCGTCCTGACCAACAACGAAGAGATCGCCAAGAAGATCAACTCGGCCATCTTCCCCGGCCTGCAAGGTGGACCGCTGATGCACATCATTGCGGGCAAGGCCGTGGCCTTCAAGGAGGCAGCCACGCCCGAGTTCAAGGCTTACCAGCAGCAGGTGGTGCGCAACGCTGCCGCACTGGCTGACACGCTGATCCAGCGCGGGCTGCGCATCGTGAGTGGTCGCACCGAAAGCCATGTGATGCTGGTGGACATGCGTCCCAAGGGGCTGACGGGCAAGGAGGCTGAGGCCGTCCTCGGACGCGCTCACATCACCTGCAACAAGAACGGCATCCCCAACGACCCGCAAAAGCCTTTCGTGACCAGTGGCATCCGCCTGGGCACACCTGCCATGACCACGCGAGGTTTCAAGACCGAGCAGGCCGTGCAGGTGGGGAACCTGATCGCACAGGTATTGGACAACCCGCGCGATGAGGCCACCATCGTCCGTGTGCGTGAACAGGTTCAGGCCTTGACGGCTGAATTCCCTGTTTACCGCTGAGCCGACCTGCCCCCCCAGTCAAACCACTGGACAGAATTTGCCGGGGGCTCGGCAGTGTTGGATGTCGTGGCCGTGAGGACGGATGGACTCTGTCTGCGGCATGCGGCTGCAGCAATCATTGCAATGAGGGTGCTGTCGATCGGGGGGGCGATGGCGCATCGGCACCGACGTTTGACTCACCATTGAATCGAATTGGGCGGGTCAAGGTGCGCCAAACAGGCGCCAAGGTGAAGACACTTGCGACTCCGTTTCGGAATGTCCGCTTGTTGCATCAGGATTCGCATGGCCCGTCCTCCTCCAACCGTTCGCGTGATCGACCTCACCGCCCGCCTGGGCTTGCACGCCTTGGCGGATCTGGGGATCACCACAGCCTCCGAGCGGGGGCATTGGCCGCAGATTGCGTTGGGGCAGGGGGGCATGGCACCTCGACTCGACTGGTGGCGACCTGCCGGGGGCGATGCCTTTGCGCAGCCGCCATCGGACGCTGCGGCCACGATCGTGCTTGTGGGCCCGGGCTCTGCCAGCCTGTTGCGCCTGGCGCTCGCGTGGTTGGCGCCTGTCACCCAGGCGCCAGTTTGGGCCTTCCTGATGCCCAACGCCCTGATGGAGTCCGCGCTGTTCAAGGGGCTGCCTGCGGCACAGGCCGCTTGCACCTTGGCCTATCAACTGCCGGACAGCAGTCCGCAAACCCTCTGGTTCATCTTGATGGCGCAACTGGACAAGTTGCCCGTCGTGGACGAGCCGTCCCTTCACTCCTCACTTCCCAACGACATGAGTTCGAATCTGAAGCAATGCATGGATGCCGCGATGACCATCGACGGCGCTTTGGCGGCCGCCCTGGTGGACTATCGCAGTGGCATGTGCCTGGCCCAAGCCGGCGGTGGGCTCAATCTGGATCTGGCTGCCGCGGGCAACACCCAGGTCGTGAACGCGAAGCTCAAGACGATGGAGTCGCTGGGGCTGCGCCGCGGCATCGAAGACATCCTCATCACCCTGTCGGACCAATACCATCTGATCCGTCTGGTGCCCAACAACCAAGGGCTCTTCCTCTACCTTGTCCTCGACAAGGCCAAGGGCAATCTGGCTCTGGCACGATACAAGCTGACCGACATCGAGCGCTCGCTCAAGGTCTGACTCACTTGTTCGCCACGGCCGTCCATGCTCATTCATCCCGATTTCTCGCGTCCCGCCCTTGTGAGGGCGGAAGATCACCAGTGGGTGTCGTCACCGCAGCCTGGCGTGGAGCGGGTCATGCTGGATCGGCTGGGCGAAGAAAAGGCGCGTGCCACCAGCCTGGTGCGCTATGCACCGGGTTCGGTTTTCCCGGCTCATGGCCACCCCGGAGGCGAAGAGATCCTGGTGCTGTCAGGGACCTTCACGGATCACAGCGGGGATCATGGCGCCGGCTGGTATCTGCGCAACCCCCCTGGCTCTTCGCACCAGCCTTCGAGCGCCGAGGGGGCGCTCATCTTCGTGAAGCTCTGGCAGATGGCGCCCGATGACCAACACACTGTGCGGATCGACACCCGCGATCCCGCGGCGTGGCGCCATGATGAGTGGGGGGCGGTCTGCCCCCTGTTCGACAGCGAGGCCGAGCAGGTCAGTCTGAGGCGTTACCCGGACGGTGCTGCCGTCAAGCTGGACATGCGAGGCGGCGCCGAACTGTTGGTGACACAGGGCACGTTGTGGGCTGCTGGAGAGCGCTTGTTGCGAGGCGGATGGCTGCGCTGGCCACCGAACGTGCCTTGCGAGTTGTCTGCGGGTGAGGGCGGGGTGACGATCTACCTCAAGACCGGGCACTTGAGCGCGCTCACCGTATGAGCCTCCAGCGTGCACGTGTGGCGATCGTCGGCGGTGGTCTCAGCGGACTGACGGCGGCCTGGTTGCTGGCGCAGCAGGGCATCGACGATGTGGTGCTGCTGGAGTCTCGCTCGGGGCTGGGTGGGCGCATCCTGTCGGTCGATGCCCATGGCGCGGCGGTGGATGCCACGGTCCCTGCCATCGATCGCTTCGACCTCGGCCCGACCTGGTTCTGGCCGGCGCCTCAGCCGCAACTCGATCACTTTGTGGCGGAGTTGGGTCTGGCACGCTTTCCTCAGTTCGATGAGGGCGATGTGCTGGTCGAGCGCACCCCGCATCAGGCGCCTTTGCGCGTGCAGGGATACCCCAGTGCGCCGGCATCGATGCGTTGGCAGGGGGGGCACGGGGGCGTTGATTGCGGCGCTCCACCAGCGGCTGGATCCGGCCAGCTTGCGCACCGGGCACACCGTGTGCAGTGTGCGGCGCGCTGGGGCGCATGTGGACGTCGACGTCGAAAAGGCGGAGGGGGGCCGAGCCACCTGGCGTGTTGACCAGGTCTTGCTGGCGATGCCGCCGCGCTTGGCAGCCCGCCGCATCTCCTTCGAGCCGCCGCTGCCATCCGAGTTGCTGCATCGTTGGTGGCAGACGCCCACCTGGATGGCACCGCATGCCAAGTACGTGGCGATCTATGAGGCGCCGTTCTGGCGCGAACAGGGTCTGTCGGGCTCAGCGCGCAGTGCCGTGGGGCCGATGACCGAGATCCATGATGTGTCCATGCCGGGTGGCCATGCCGCCTTGTTCGGCTTCCTCGGCGTGCCCGCGCAGGTGCGCAGCCAGGTCTCCGAGGCCGACTTGCGCGCGCACTGTCGTGCCCAGTTGGGGCGCTTGTGGGGCGCGCGTGCCGCGGCGCCGGTGGCCGACGCCTTGAAAGACTGGGCAGCGGACCCGATGACGGCCACGGACGATGACCAGCATCCCCTGGGTCACCACGTCGAGGCGCCGCCTCGGAGCCCGGAGGCTGGGCCATGGCAGGGGTGTCTGACCGGCATCGGCAGCGAGTGGTCGCGGGAGTTTTCGGGGTACCTGGCAGGGGCGGTCGACGCAGCCACGGAAGGGGTGCGGGCGATGCTGGCCACGGGGCATGCGCGTGTTCCAATACTTGGTACGTGATATGGCGGCAGCCCCGGGGTCACTTTGCGGACACCGACGGGCGCGCGGCGCATGCTTGGGAGAAGCGCAATGAGTTGGTTGTACCTGGTGGTGGCCGGGCTGTTGGAGATCGGTTGGCCAGTGGGCTTGAAGATGGCGCAAGAGCCCGCGACCCGTTGGTGGGGCATCGCGGCTGCGGTGGGCTTCATGGCCAGCAGCGGCTTTTTCCTGTGGCTCGCGCAGCGCCATATTCCCATGGGCACGGCTTACGCGGTGTGGACCGGTATCGGCGCGGCCGGGACCTTCCTGGTCGGGGTGATGTGCTTTGGTGACCCTTCGTCCCTGATGCGCTACATGGGGGTGTTGCTCATCGTGGCCGGGGTGGTCACGCTCAAGCTGGCACACTGAGAGATCAGGTGGCGGAGGTGTCCGCCGGATGGCGGGCCTGCCAGGCGCGCAAGGCCTGGCGGTAGGCGTCCATGTCCAGATCGTATTGATCAAAAATGCACGGGTCGCAACCGTTGCCGCAGCAGGCATCCAGATCTGGCTGCACGGGTGGCTGAGGCTTGGGATCTGATTCGGGCGAAGCGGGGGGCGGGGTGCTCATGGGCGATATTTTCGCCCAGACGGGGTATCAGTACGCCACGTAGGGGCCTTGTCCCAAGGGGGTGTTCGCCTCGTCCAGCGCCGTGACCACACTGCGCCCGAAGAAGAAGGGCAAGCCAAAGTCGAAGGCGGCGGGATCGCCCACGGGGCCGGCCAGGTTGCTGTAGGCGTACGCTGCGCTGTTGTTGAACAGGTCGCGGGCGTTGGCCACCGTCACGTTGACCGAACTGGTCTGGCCATTCACGCTGCTGTTGGTGGCTTGCGCCGTTTGCGTGCTGGTCGGGCAGTACCACTGGGGTGCGTTGGTGCACAGCCTGTAGGCGGGGGAGGCGGTTGTGCCGAAAAACCAGCCGTTCGACCCCGAGTCCACAAAGCCTTTGGTCAGCACCCGGCCGTCAAACTCGGTGGTGAAGTAGCCCCAGAGGTTGGGGGCCATGACACTGGTGCTGGTCGGTTGGTTGTTGTCCGCGGTGCCGATGCCGAAAATCATGTTGCCCGTGGCGCTCGGCGATCCGCTGGACGCCACCGTCGGCAATTGGATGATGACACCGTTGTTGTGGGGGCTGAACTGGCTGACCGGCTGCTGGATCTGGTCGGTGCGCGGCACGGCGATGCCCATGAGCGCGCCGCCACCGTGGTCGGCATGGTAGTAACCGTTGTTGGTGACGTCTTCACACAGCGTGCCGCAATCCTGGCGGTCGGTGCCCACGCCGAGGATGCCGTTGGCCCCCAGATCGTTGATGCTGTTGTTGGCCGTGAGGCTGTCTTGCGCGCAGTCCGAGGGGGCGGCTGGGCTGCCTGTGGCACCCGCCAGCTGGATGCGCAACTGGGTGGCCTGCTGCCCATCCAGTTGCGAGCCCCCCATGGACACGTCGGCACTGACGACCGGGCCCCACATGTAGCTCTGGTCAATGAACTGCACGCAGTTGTACAGCGGCTTGCCCTCGGCCTGGACCTGGGGCAGGGACAGGTTCACGGCCGAGCGCAAGAGCCGCAGACCGGTCGAGCCGGTGTCGACCAGCACATGATCGATGACCTGACAGTTGCTGGTGCCTGGCTCGCACACCTTGACGCTGGTGTAGAGGAGGTTGGCCACGCGCACGGACAAGCCGGCCGGTCCACTGCTCACCCGAACGGCTTGTACGTTCGGTCCCGACAGTGTGGGCGTTGAGACGGGCGGGTCGTTGCGCGAGCCGGAGGAGCCCCCCCCGCCACAGCCTGCCAGCAGGCTTGCCAAGGTCATGCCGAGGCAGCGTTTCCACCAGATGGAGTGCAGGAAAGAACTCATGGCAGCAAGGTCTGGATGTCAAGCCCGGCGGGCACCAGGGAGGGGATGTAGGCGTGGCCCTCGAAGCGACCCATGCGACCGCGAGAGAGCATGACGAGGTCCGGCTGCTGCGTCATCACCGCGCCACCGCGCTGGCCTGCAGCGCGCTTTTGCTGCACCGCTTGCTGAAACGCGCTGTAGTGTTCTCCGAAATAGCTGGACAGGTTGGGCAGGACCGGCCCCCGCCAGACCACGGCGAACACCCGTTGCTCGCCATTGACGAATTCCTGGACGACGGTGCCGTTGGGGGCGACGGCGGTCGAGACCGTGTAGGTCGATGAAGGCGATGCGGTGCGCAACTGGCGAGCAGCAGGGGCGCCTTCCGCGGCGGCGCTGGCAACGGCCTGTGGTGCGCGACCGAGCGCTGCTTGGGCGGCCGTGATCGGCAGCAAGGTGGTCGCCAGGGACAGCGCAGCGATGCGCCAGTGAGCGAGCAGATGGCTGAACATGGGGTGTGACGCTGTGATGAAAAGTGCGCCAAGCCGCGCCTGGGAAGGTCGAGCGACGCGCAACACGATGCGGTACAGCCTACCGCATATTGCACCCCCTTGGTGCTCGGTGGGGGCTTGTGGATCCGTTCACTTGAGGGACAGGCTGTGTGACGGCCGAGCCATGCCACTGACGACGCCGAGCATTGTGTGAACACATTGTTCACATTGTCCGGGTGGCAGGCTGCGGGGCGACGGTGGATGACGATCTCGATCCCCGGCGGGAAAGGGGGAAACCTCTTTTGAATCAATGACTTGAGGGTTGTGGCGGTTGTGCCTCGGACGGTTGGCACACCCCTTGCGATGTCGACATTGCCAAGTCGACATTTTTCTTCCCCTTGTTCAGGAGCTTTCATGTCCATCGCCACTGCCGCCACCCCTGCCACCGCCCCCACGACCGTCAAGGCCTATCTGCGCCCCATCGACCGTGATGGCCTGATGGCCTTTGCCGAGAAGGGCCGCAACAACCCCGCCTCCCGCGGTACCAACAAAGTGCACACCGTGATGGAGGGCCAGTACCGCTCGCTGAGCTACGTGGGCAACCACACCCCGGTGGTGGTGGACGAGCCTCTGCACCTGTTCGGTCAGGACACGGCGCCCGCTCCCGGCGAGATCGTGTTGTCAGGGCTGGGTGGCTGTCTGGCGGTGGGCATCACGGCCGTGGCCACCTGGAAGCAGGTCAAGCTGACCCGCCTGGAGGTCTTCATGGAGGGCGACATCGGCAACCCCGCCGCCTGGGGTGCTGGCGGTGCCCTGGAGAAGACCCCGCCGGAAATGGGCTTCCAGGCCATCCGCGTGAAAGTGGTTGTCGAGGGCGATGCCCCACGCGAGGTGCTGGACGAGATCGTGCAGCACGCCAACTTCTACTCGCCGGTGGCCAACACGATGCGCAACCCCATCCCCTTCACGATCAGCCTGGCTGACTGAGGTTCGACCGCTTGCTGCACGAAGGAGTCCTCCATGAACCCCGCTGACATCCCTTCGGCCCTGACGTGCGAACCGGCCAGCCCGGCTGACACGCTGTTGGCCGCCGTCCAGGCCGTTGCGCAAGGCCCCTTGAAGCAGCAGGCCGAGGCCATCGACCGCGGGCTGTACCCGGCGTCGATCTTGCGGGACCTGGCCCAAGTGGGCGCCATGAGTGCCCATCTGGATGCCGCGGGGCGGCCCGGCGACTACGGCCTGGCCATCCGGGCGATGGCCGAGGTCTCCCGCGTGTGCGGCGCCACCGGCTTCATGATGTGGTGCCAGGCCGTGTGTGGGCTGTACCTGCAGCACAGTGGCAACCCGGCGCTCACCGGCGAGGTGCTGCAGGCGCACCTGCGTGGCGAGGGCCTGGGCGGGACGGCCCTGTCCAACCCGATGAAGAGCTATGCCCAGATCGAGCACATGCTGCTGCGCGCCCGCGCGGTGGACGGTGGCTATCTGGTCAGCGGCACCTTGCCTTGGGTGAGCAATCTCGGTCCCCATCAGTACTGCGGCGCGATCGCCTCGGTCGATGTGGGCTCATCCAATGAGCCTCATGAGGTTATGTTCCTGCTGCGCTGTGACGCACCGGGCGTGGAGATGCGCGAGTGCCCGAGCTTCTCGGGCATGGAGGGCACGGGGACCTATGCCTTGCGCCTGACCGATCACTTTGTCGGCGCCGAGCAGATCATCGCGGACCCGACGCGGCCCTTCATTGCCAGCATCCGTGCGGCGTTCGTGATGCTGCAGTGCGGCATGGCGGTGGGCGTCACCCAAGGCGCCATCGACTCCATGTGGGCGGTGGAAGGGCAGCTGGGCCATGTGAACCAGTTTCTGGAAGACCGCCCCGATGCCTTGCAGGCCGAGTTGGACGAGCTCACGGCGCGGGTGATGAAGCTGGCCGAAACGCCCTTCGATGCGCGCAAGGAGTTTTTCATCGATGTGCTGGACGCACGTGCCCACGGCGCGGAGTTGTGCCTGCGGGCGGCGCAGTCGGCTCTGATGCACCAGGGCGCGCGCGGCTATCTCTTGAGCTCGGAGGTCCAGAGGCGGGTGCGTGAGTCACATTTCGTCGCCATCGTGACCCCGGCTATCAAGCACCTGCGCAAGGAGATCGCGCGCCTGAGCGAAGAGGAGATGCCGGCATGAGCATCGACCTGCCCTTTGCGCAGTACATCTGTGAAGCCTGTGGCTACGTGTACGACGAGGCCCTGGGGGACCCCGATGGGGGGCTGCCACCCGGCACCCGTCTGGCCGACATTCCCGAGGACTGGGCCTGCCCGCTGTGCGGTGTCAGCAAGCACGACTTCGTGCCCTACGTGGCGCCCGACCTGGGGCAGCTGCGCGCTCAGGCCTGCAGCGCGGTGCGGCCCCGCTCACGTGCGGCGTCCGAGCCAGGCGTGGTCATCGTGGGGGCGGGGCGTGCCGGCTGGCAGATGGCCGAGGCGCTGCGGGCGCGGGATGCCGCCATCCCCATCACCCTGGTGAGCGCCTGTGCCGGCGATGTGTACGACAAGCCCTTGCTGTCCGTGGCGGTGGCGCGCGGCTTGAGCGCCACGCAACTGGTCAAGGAGTCGGGCGTGCAGGCCGCCCGTCGCCTGGGCGTGACACTGATGGCACACACCCATGCTGTGCGTGTGTGCGAGGTCACGCGCCAGCTGCGCACCACGCGAGGGACCCTGCCTTATCGTTACCTCGTCCTGGCGCATGGTGCACAAGCCGGCTTGCCCCCGGTGTTGCCAGCGTCCTTGTGCTGGCGTGTGAACCATCTGTCGGTATATCAAAAACTGCGTCAAACCATTGAAGGCTCATCGCATGAGCTGGTGATCGTCGGGGCAGGCCTCATTGGTTCTGAGCTGGCGAATGACCTGGCCTTGGGCGGCCACCGCATCACCTTGCTGGACACGCAGCCTGAGCCTTTGTCGCGTTGGCAGGCCGAGCAGGCGGGGCAGAAGGTGCTGCAAGCCTGGCGTGATCTGCCCATCCAGTTTGTGGGGGGCGTCGAGGTGGCCTCGGTCGAGAAGGTGGGTAAGCGCATTCGCGTGACCACCCGATGCCATCGGGTGTTCGAGGCCGATCAGCTGATCGCGGCCACGGGCTTGCGCACGCCTTCGCGCCTCGCGCAGTCCGCCGGCTTGAACTGGTGCGATGGCATCGCTGTGGAGGCACGAACCTTGCGTACCAACCGACCAGGCATCTACGCATTGGGTGACTGCATCACCGTTGATGGCCGGGCCAGCCGCTACATCGAACCGATTGCCCGGCAGGCACGCACCATCGCTTCGCAGATCTGTGGCGGCGAGCCTGAGCCTTATCAGGTCCGCCCCATGGTGGTGCGAGTCAAGACGACATCGATGCCTTTGACCCTGCATTGAGTCGGACGCCGCTGATCCCTTTCTTTCACTTTTGACCGAGGCCACGCCATGACGAACTCTGACGACAACATCTATCGCCCGTATTCGCCGGTATCGCGACTGGGCGGCTGCCCATGCGGCCAACATGCCAGCGGGGCCGAGCATGACGCCGCCCTGCAGGCAGCGACCGAGGCCCGCGCCGCCGATGTGGAGACGCTGTCGCGTGACTTCATCGAGGCCGCGGCGGTGAAGGCGCTGTTCCCGGTAGAGGCCACGCGCCGCGCCTTCCTCAATGCCGTCGGCCAGCGGACCGCCATGGCGGCCATCGCCAGCGTCTTGCCCCTGACTAGCTTGCAGGCGATGGCGCAAGAGAAGGGGGCCCTGGAGAAGACCGATCTGAAGATCGGCTTCATCCCCATCACCTGTGCGACGCCGCTGATCATGGCGCACCCCTTGGGCTTTTACCGCCAGCAGGGGCTGAACGTCGAGCTCAGCAAGACCGCGGGCTGGGCCCTGGTGCGCGACAAGATGCTCAACAACGAGTACGACGCCTCGCACTTCCTCAGCCCCATGCCCCTGGCCATTTCGCTGGGCCTGGGCTCGAATGCCAAGCCCATGCAGGTGGCCACGATCCAGAACGTCAATGGCCAGGCCATCACGCTGGCGCTCAAGCACAAGAACAACCGGGACCCCAAGAACTGGAAGGGCTTCAAGTTCGCCATCCCCTTCGAGTTCAGCATGCACAACTTCCTGTTGCGCTACTACCTGGCCGAAGCCGGTCTGAACCCCGACACCGACGTGCAGCTGCGTGTGGTGCCGCCCGCCGAGATGGTGGCCAACCTGCGCGCCGGCAACATCGATGGCTTCTTGGGCCCCGATCCGTTCAACCAGCGTGCGGTGTACGAGGAGGTCGGCTTCATCCACCTGCTGACCAAGGACATCTGGGATGGCCATCCCTGCTGCGCCTTTGGCACCAGCGTCGAGTTCGTGCAGAAGAACCCCAACACTTTTGCGGCCTTGTACCGCGCCGTCTTGACCGCCGCCGCCATGGCGCGTGGTCCCAAGAACCGCGAGCTGATCGCCGGCGTCATCTCCAAGCCGCAGTACCTCAACCAGCCGGAAGTGGTGGTCAAGCAGGTGCTGACCGGCCGCTTTGCCGATGGCCTGGGCAATGTGCAGAACATCCCCTCGCGTGCCGACTTTGACCCGATGCCCTGGGACAGCATGGCCGTGTGGATGCTCACGCAGATGCAGCGCTGGGGCTACCTCAAGGGGGATGTGAACTACCGCCAGATTGCCGAGAAGGTGTTCCTGATGACCGACGCGAAAAAGCGCATGAAGGAGCTGGGCCAGCCCGTGCCAAGTGGTGCATCGCCGAAGTTCAAGGTCATGGGCAAGGAATTCGACATGGCCAAGGCCGATGCCTACATGAAGAGCTTTGCCATCCGAAAGGCGGTGTGAGATGAGTGTCGCCAAGAATCTCAAGCTGAGAGCAGGCCTCTTGTCTGCTTTGATCCTGGTGGTGATCCTGGGCATCTGGTACGTGGCGACCGCGCCCTCGGGGGCGGCGGCTTCCGGTGCCGGGCTGACCCCCGAGCAGATCGAGTACGCCCAGATGATGGGGCAGGACCCGTCGGCCGCCAAGACCGATGGCTTCCCCACCTTGGCGCAAATGGGCCAGACCGTGTGGTCGCACCTGTCGCAACCTTTCTACGACAACGGCCCGAACGACAAGGGCGTGGGTATCCAGCTGGCGCACTCGCTGGGGCGCGTCGCCCTGGGCTTCGGGCTGGCCTGTCTGGTGGCCATCCCCCTTGGCTTTGTGATCGGCATGTCGCCCTTGCTCCACCGCGCACTTGATCCTTTCATCCAGGTGCTCAAGCCCATCAGTCCCTTGGCCTGGATGCCCCTGGCGCTCTACACGATCAAGGACTCGACCACCAGCGGCATCTTCGTGATCTTCATCTGCTCGATCTGGCCCATGTTGGTGAACACGGCCTTTGGCGTGGCCTCGGTCAAGAAGGAGTGGCTCAACGTGGCCGCCACGCTGGAGGTCAGCCCCTTGCGCAAGGCCCTGCAGGTGATCCTGCCGGCCGCGGCGCCCACCATCCTGACGGGCATGCGCATCAGCATGGGCATTGCCTGGCTGGTGATCGTGGCGGCCGAGATGCTGGTTGGTGGCACCGGCATCGGCTACTTCGTGTGGAACGAGTGGAACAACCTGTCGCTGAGCAATGTGATCTTTGCCGTGCTGGTGATCGGCGTGGTGGGCATGTTGCTGGACCTGGCCTTTGGCCGACTGCAAAAGGCGGTGACCTATGTGGATTGACACCTCGGCCCTCGGTGGCCTCAAGACTTCGCCCGCCACCCCGCAAACCGAACCCCTTCTCAGAAAGGCCCCTGTGACCACGCCACTGTTGCAGATTGAACGCCTGGGCAAGGCCTATGTCGCCGACAAGCCGGTGTTTGCCGATGTGTCCTTCACGCTGGAGCGTGGCGAGTTCGTGTGTGTGATCGGACACTCCGGCTGCGGCAAGACCACCATCCTGAACGTGCTGGCCGGGCTGGACACCGCCACCGAAGGGCATGTGTTCATGGAGTCGCGCGAGATGGTCGGGCCCAGCCTGGAGCGCGGTGTGGTGTTCCAGGGGCATGCGCTGATGCCCTGGCTGACGGTGCGCCAGAACATCGCCTTTGCCGTGAAATCACGCTGGCCCGATTGGTCGGCGGCGCAGACCCGCGCGCATGTCGAGAAGTTCGTGCAACTGGTGGGGCTGTCGCATGCGATCGACAAGAAGCCCAGCCAGCTCTCGGGTGGCATGAAGCAGCGCGTGGGCATTGCGCGCGCCTTCTCGATCCAGCCCAAGATGCTCCTGCTCGACGAGCCTTTCGGCGCGCTCGATGCGTTGACGCGCGGCACGATCCAGGACGAGCTGATGGGCATCGTGCGCGAGACGCATCAGACGGTGTTCATGATCACGCACGATGTGGACGAGGCCATCTTGCTGGCCGATCGCATCCTGCTGATGAGCAACGGGGCCGAGACCCCCGATGGCTACAAGCCCGGCGGCATCGCCGAGGTGGTGGTCAACCCGCTGCCGCGCGAGCGCACCCGCGCCAGCTTGCATCACCTCGATGGCTACTACGACCTGCGCAACCACATCGTCGATTTCCTGGTGTCGCGTGCCAAGGCGCATTGACGCTTCCCCGACCTTTCACGACTTGTTTTCTTTCACCCAGACAGGAGTTTTCATGAACCGCATGGACGTCACCGAAAAAATCATCAGCGCCAAGGTGTCCAAGGGCATCAAGTGGGAAGACGTGGCTCAGAAAGTGGGCCTGTCCAAGGAATGGACCACCGCCGCGTGCTTGGGCCAGATGACGCTGGACGCCAACCAGGCCGCCATCGTGGGCGACATCTTTGACCTGACCGAAGAAGAGCGCAAGTGGCTGCAAGTGGTGCCTTACAAGGGCTCGCTCCCCACGCCGGTGCCCACCGATCCGCTGATCTACCGCTGGTATGAAGTCGTCAGCGTCTATGGCAGCACCATCAAGGAGCTGATCCACGAAGAGTTCGGTGACGGCATCATGAGCGCCATCGATTTCAGCATGGACATCCAGCGTCAGGCCGACCCCAAGGGCGACCGCGTCAACGTCGTGCTGTCGGGCAAGTTCCTGCCCTACAAGCAGTACTGATCGCCCGCGCGATGCGCACGCCTGCTGCGAGCCCCGAGGCCACTGCGCCCACCTCGGCCGATGCCGTCGTGGGGGCGGAGGGCTGGCGCGCACAGGAAATGCTGCTGATGCGGGAGGTGATGAAGCACATCGGCAAGAGCCTGGCCCCCGATGTCGTGCTGCGCGAGATGCTGCACCTGTGCTCCGAGCTGCTGGGCCTCAACCGAGGGCGCATCGTGCTGGCCGACAACCTGGAGTCCCTGATGGACCTGCCGCCCGGCAGCAGCCTGAAGGTGGCCTCGGCCCACGTCCGCTATGCCTATGGGCTGACGCAGGCCGAGCGTGAGCGGGGCCGCTTCCGCACGGGCGAGGGCATCACGGGCCGGGTGCTGGCCACGGGGCAGTTGACGATCGTGCAGGACATCGATCACGAGCCCACCTTCCTGTGTCGCACGGTCCAGCGTGCCGATCTGCCCGAGGGGCCGGTATCGTTCATCGCCTTGCCGGTGCGGGTGGGGCTGTCGACCGTGGGCGTGCTGGCCTGCCACCGCATCCGCCATCGCTTCCGCTCGCTCGCCGATGACCTGAGCATCCTGGGCATCCTGGCGACCTTGATCGGCCAGTTGCTGGAGTTGCGCTTCACGGTGGAGCAGCGCACCCGGACGCTGGAGGCGCACAACATGGCCCTCACGCAGGCGCTGGAGGCCTCACCCGCACGCTACGGCATCGTCGGCACCTCGCCGGCCTTGCTGCGCTCCATCGCCGAGTTGGAGCAGGTGGCCGCGACCAAGGCCAGTGTGCTGCTGCTGGGCGAGTCGGGCACGGGCAAGGAGATGTTCGCCCGTGCGCTGCACCTGGCCAGCCCGCGCCGAGATCACCCCTTCATCAAGGTCAACTGCGCGGCCATTCCCGAAACACTGTTCGAGTCGGAGCTGTTTGGCTACGAGAATGGCGCCTTCACTGGCGCGGTGGGCGCACGGGCCGGGCTGTTCGAGCAGGCCGATGGCGGCACCATCTTCCTCGATGAAATCGGCGAGCTGCCGCTGTCCATGCAGACCAAGCTGCTGCGCACCTTGCAGGAGGGCACCATCGTGCGCCTGGGCGGCAAGCGCGAGGTGCACATCGACGCCCGACTGGTGGCCGCCACCAACCGTGACCTCGCGCACGAGGTGGCCCTGGGGGCGTTCCGCGAAGACCTGTTCTACCGGCTCAATGTCATCCCCATCCGGCTGCCCGCCTTGCGCGAGCGCAGCACCGATGTCCACGAGCTGGCCATCCATTTTCTCAACCGCTTCAACCAGGCCAACCAGCGTAACGTCAACCTCAGCGCGCGGGCCCTGCAGCGCCTGGAGGCGCATCCCTGGCCTGGCAACATCCGTGAGCTCGCCAACCTGATCGAGCGCATGGTGCTGCTGGGTGACAAGAGCGTGCTGGATGTGGCTGACATTGAGCGCTTTCTGCCCCGCACGTCCGCGCCGGACATGCAGCGAGCACGTTGGCAGGCCGACGAGCGCCCCCTGCGAGCGCCCGCCATGGAGATGTCCGTGGTGCGACCTTATCTGCCGGCGGGCTCACATGCCCTGGCCGACCTCACCGAGGCCTTGCGCCAACATGGCGGCAACCGCTCGCGTGCCGCGCAGGCCCTGGGCTTGACCCTGAGGCAGTTCAACTATCGGATGCTCAAGCTGAACGCCGCGCCGCCCGACTTGGTCAAGTGACGCTCACGCCAGGTCAGGGGCCTGGTACACGAGCACCTTCAAGGCGCGGTCACTCGACACATCGGCAAACGCGGCCGGGTTGGCCACCCGCTCGACAAAGCGCAGCTCCGGTGCCTCCACCGCCATCAGGTCCTGCAAGAACGCCGGCCCCAGCTTGGGCGAGTTCAGGCACAGCAGGGCATGGCCACCGGGCATCAGCAGGTCCAGCAGACGGCGCATCAGGCGGGCATAGTCCTTCTCGGCCACGAAGCTGCCCTTCTGGTAGGTGGGCGGGTCGAGGATGATGAGGTCGTAAGGGCCGCTGCGGTTGATCTTGCCCCAGGAGCTGAAGATGTCGTGCGGCAGAAAGCTCACGTCCGACGTGATGCCGTTGAGGTGGTGGTTCTGCTTGCCAATCGACAGGGCGCCAGCGGCCATGTCCACATTGATGACCTGGCGGGCGCCGGCCTGCATGGCCACGACCGAGAAGGCGCAGGTGTAGGCAAACAGGTTGAGGACCTTGAAGCGTGGGTTCGTGGCGCTCGCCTGGGCCACGTGTTCGCGCACCCAACGGCGGCCTTCGGCCATGTCCAGAAACAGGCCGTGGTTGAAGCCGCGCATCAGGTGCACCTTGAACTGCGCGCCTTGTTCGCTGACCACATGCGGGTCGGGCACGGCGCCGCACAGCAGGCGGGTGTCGGCACGCACCTCGTCGCGGTGCTGGAAGACCAGGTTCAAGGGCTGGTCCGGCATCAGTGCCGCCCAACGGGCCTGCAGCGCGGCCTGGATGGGGGCCAGTTCGGCCTCGCTCACCGCTTGGTAGCAGGTCAGCAGCAAGACCGGGGGATACCAGTCCAGCGCCCAGGGCTCACTACCGGGGTACACGCCACCGCGACCGTGGAACAGGCGTTGGGCATCAGAGGGCAGCGTCATCGTGGCGATGGCGTCGAGCAGGGCTTGTGGGGTCACGGCAGGGCAGCGAGGCAGAAAAGGGGGGCGACAAGGCAGGCGTGTATTGTCGGGCATGACCTTGCGCCTCACCCGGCGTCTGCAGCTTTGCTAACCTGCCAGCCTGCGCACCCCGTGCGCGGCCTGACACCGATTCTCTGGAGCGCCTGACATGAGCGACACACGCGACGATGCCCCCGGCTACACCCCGCCCGCCATCTGGACCTGGACCCCAGGCCACGGCGGCCGTTTCGCCAACATCAACCGCCCCATCGCCGGCCCCACGCACGAGCAGGATCTGCCCGTGGGGAAGCACCCGCTGCAGCTCTACTCGCTGGGCACGCCCAATGGCGTGAAGGTGACGGTGATGCTCGAGGAGCTGCTGGCCGCGGGCCACCCCGGGGCCGAGTACGACGCCTGGCTGATCCGCATCAACGAAGGTGCCCAGTTCGGCTCGGGCTTTGTCGAGGTCAACCCCAACTCCAAGATCCCGGCCTTGATGGACCGCAGTGGCCCCGAGCCCATCCGCGTCTTCGAGTCTGGCGCCATCCTGATGTACCTGGCCGAGAAGTTCGGCGCTTTCCTGCCCACCGCGCCCGCCCAGCGTGCCGAGTGCCTGTCGTGGCTGTTCTGGCAAGTGGGCAGCACGCCCTTCCTGGGCGGCGGCTTCGGCCACTTCTACGCTTACACCCCGGTCAAGCTCGAGTACCCCATCGACCGCTACGCCATGGAGGTCAAGCGCCAGATGGACGTGCTCAACCGCCACCTGGCCACGCACCGCTACATGGTGGGCGACGAGTACACCATCGCCGACATGGCCATCTGGCCCTGGTACGGCGCCTTGTCCAAAGGCCAGCTCTACGAAGCTGGGGAATTCCTGCAGGTGCACGAGTACACCCATGTCGTACGCTGGGCGGATGAGATCGCGAAGCGTCCGGCGGCGCGACGGGGACGCATGGTCAACCGCGTGATGGGCGACCCGGCCAGCCAGTTGCACGAACGGCATGACGCCCGTGATTTCGAGACGAACACCCAGGACAAGTTGTATGCCCCTGACCCTCTATGACTGTGCGACCGCGCCTAGCCCCCGTCGTGCCCGCATCTTGCTGGCCGAAAAGGGCATCCCCCACGAGACCGTGCAGGTGGACCTGCGCACGGGCGAGCAACTGAGCGAGGCCTTTCGGGCCGTGAATCCGCTGTGCACCGTGCCGGTCCTGCGTACCGAGAGCGGCCTGCTGCTGACCGACAATGCGGCGATTGCCGCCTACGTGGAGGCGCAGTATCCCCAGCACCGATTGCTGGGTGTCTCGCCCGCTGAAAAGGCCGAAGTGGCCAGCTGGAACTGGCGCATGGAATTCGAAGGGCTGATGGCCGTGGCCGAGGCTTTTCGCAACGGGAACCTGGCCATGGCCAACCGCGCCTTGCCCGGCCCCCAGGACCACCCGCAGATCCCGGCCCTGGCCGAGCGGGGCGTGCTGCGGACACAGCAGTTTTTTGACATGCTCAATGAACGTCTGGCCGATCGGGCCTTCATTGCCACGGAGCGTTTCAGCATCGCCGACATCACCGCGGTGGTGGCCGTCGACTTTGCGCGGGTCATCAAGGTGCGTGTCACCGAGGCGCACCCGCACTTGATGCGCTGGCGGGCCGCCATGGCCGAGCGACCGTCGATGTCGCTGTGAGGGCACAATGGGCGCGGCGTAGGTTTCCGTGCCGCAAGGCCTTGTGTCAGACGTGAGTGTTGCCAGTCCCCTTCCCTTGTTGATCGTGGTCGTGCTGGCCGGGCTGTGGATGGTCTGGCTGTGGCGCCAGCCCCGTCGTCAGGCGCACCGTCGGGAACGCTGGCAGGCGGCCCCTTTCCCGGAAGCCTGGGAGCGCATCTTGCGCCGACGGGTGCCCTTGACCCGCAGCATGCCACCTGACTTGCTGGCACAGCTCAAGCGGCATATCCAGGTCTTCGTCGCAGAGAAGGCCTTCATTGGCTGCGAAGGCCAACCCATCACCGACGAGGTGCGCATCACGGTGGCGGCCCAGGCTTGCCTGTTGTTGCTCAACCGCCCCACCGACTACTACCCGCGTCTGCGCCAGATCCTGGTCTATCCCCGCGCTTTTTGGGTGCCTCGCACCCAGCCCGATGAGCACGGCCTCGTGCATGCCGACGACGAGTTGCGCGCCGGGGAGTCGTGGGACGAGGGGCAGGTGATCCTGGCTTGGGATGAGGCCCGTGATGGCGCCCGCATTCCGGATGACGCGTTCAACGTCGTGCTGCACGAGTTTGCCCACCAGCTCGATGCCGAGAACGGCCTGAGCAACGGGGCGCCCGATCTGGGCAGCCCGCATCGCCATGCACGCTGGGCTGAGGTGATGCGGGCGGCCTTCGCCGAGTTGCAAGATCAGGTGGCGCGTGGCGAGGAAACCGTGCTCGATCCCTACGGGGCCAGCGAGCCGGTGGAGTTCTTTGCCGTGGCCACCGAGGCCTTCTTCGAGCGGGCGCAGGATCTCAAGCAGGTCCAGCCGGCGCTGTATGCCGAGCTGGCGGGCTTCTACCGAGTGGATCCGGCTGGCTGGTGAGCCAGCGCTCATCCATGCAGACGTCGCCCTGATCCAGCATGCAAAACGGCCTCCGAAGAGGCCGTTGAGCACGACGCGCCGCTGGGCGCGTGTCATGCCATCGGGGCAGTCGCCGATCAGGCTGCCAGCACGCTCGCCAGGGCGGCGTTGAAGGTGGCGCTGGGGCGCATCACGGCGTCCAGCTTGGCGGTGTCCGGCATGTAGTAGCCGCCGATGTCGGCCGGCTTGCCTTGCACGGCCGCCAGTTCGGCCACGATGGTGGCTTCCTGGGCGGCCAGGGCCTGGGCCAGCGGGGCGAACTTCGCAGCCAGGGCGGCATCGTCTGTTTGCGCCGCCAACTCCTGGGCCCAGTACATCGCCAGGTAGAACTGACTGCCGCGGTTGTCCAGCTGGCCGGTCTTGGGCGACGGGTTCTTGTTGTTCTCCAGCAGCTTGCCCGTGGCGGCGTCCAGCGTCTTGGCCAGGATCTTGGCCTGCGCGTTGCCGGTCTTCAGGCCCAGGTCTTCCAGCGACACGGCCAGCGCCAGGAACTCACCCAGCGAGTCCCAGCGCAGGTGGTTTTCTTCCACCAGTTGCTTGACGTGCTTCGGCGCCGAGCCACCTGCGCCGGTTTCGTACATGCCGCCACCGGCCATCAGCGGAACGATGGAGAGCATCTTGGCGCTGGTGCCCAGTTCCATGATGGGGAACAGGTCGGTCAGGTAGTCGCGCAGGATGTTGCCGGTCACCGAGATGGTGTCCTTGCCGCGGATCACGCGCTCCAGGGTGTAACGCATCGCGCGCACCTGCGACATGATCTGGATGTCCAGACCGGTCGTGTCGTGGTCCTTCAGGTAACGCTCGACCTTCTTGCGCAGCTCGGCCTCGTGCGGGCGGTAGGCGTCCAGCCAGAACACGGCGGGCATGCCCGAGTGGCGGGCTCGGGTCACGGCCAGCTTCACCCAGTCGCGGATCGGGGCGTCCTTGACCTGGCACATGCGCCAGATATCGCCTTCCTCCACGTTCTGCGACAGCAGGATCTCGCCGGTGGCGATGTCGACGATGTTGGCCACGCCGGCTTCCGGGATCTCGAAGGTCTTGTCGTGCGAGCCGTACTCTTCGGCCTGCTGGGCCATCAGGCCGACGTTGGGCACGGTGCCCATGGTGCGCGGGTCGAAGTTGCCGTTGGTCTTGCAGAAGTTGATCATCTCCTGGTAGATGCGGGCAAAGGTCGACTCGGGGATCACGGCCTTGGTGTCCTTCGGACGGCCGTCGGCGCCCCACATCTTGCCGCCGATGCGGATCATGGCGGGCATCGAGGCGTCCACGATCACGTCGTTGGGGGCGTGCAGGTTGGAGATGCCCTTGGCCGAGTCCACCATGGCCAGCTCGGGGCGGTGCTCGTGGCAGGCGTGCAGGTCCTGGATGATCTCGTCACGTTGCGAACTGGGCAGTTGCTCGATCTTGTCGTACAGGTTGACCAGGCCGTTGTTGACGTTCACGCCCAGCTCGTCAAAGAGCTTGCCGTGCTTCTCGAAGGCTTCCTTGTAGAAGATCTTGACGGCGTGGCCGAACACGATGGGGTGCGAGACCTTCATCATCGTGGCCTTGACGTGCAGCGACAGCATCACGCCGGTCTTGCGGGCGTCTTCGAATTGCTCTTCGTAGAAGGCGCACAGGGCCTTCTTGCTCATGAACATGCTGTCGATGATCTCGCCTTCCAGCAGGGACACCTTGGGCTTGAGCACAATGGTCTTGCCGCTGGCGGTCACCAGCTCCATCTTCACGTCACGGGCCTTGTCCAGGGTCATGGACTTTTCACCGTGGTAGAAGTCGCCGTGCTTCATCGTGGCGACGTGGGTACGCGAAGCCTGGCTCCAATCCCCCATGCTGTGCGGGTTCTTGCGGGCGTAGTTCTTGACGGCGGCGGGGGCGCGGCGGTCGGAGTTGCCTTCACGCAGCACGGGGTTCACGGCGCTGCCCAGGCACTTGGCGTAGCGGGCGCGGATGGCCTTTTCTTCCTCGGTCTTGGGGTCTTCCGGAAAGTCGGGGACGGCGTAGCCCTTGCCTTGCAGTTCCTTGATGGCGCTGACCAGCTGGTGCACCGAGGCGCTGATGTTGGGCAGCTTGATGATGTTGGTGTCGGGCAGCAGCGTCAGGCGGCCGAGTTCGGCCAGGTTGTCCGGCACGCGCTGCGCTTCGGTCAGGAAATCGGGGAACTCGCCCAGGATGCGGGCGGCCACCGAGATGTCGCTGGTCGTGACGTTGATGCCGGCCGGCGCAGCGAAGGTGCGGACGATCGGTAAGAAGGAGCTGGTCGCCAGCAGCGGCGCCTCGTCGGTCAGGGTGTAGATGATGGTGGGCTGCTGGGTGCTCATAACTTGCTTTCCGGATAGGGATGAGAACAATGCCGCCGGCTGGATCACAGTTACGGCGGGCATCACGGTGCCATGGTTTTGGCAAAGGCGTAACGATATCGCCTCTGGCGGCGAAATGCTTGCCTGGGGACAAGAAGTCGAGCGATGATCTCTGCCGTATGGCCGGTGCAAGCAGGAGATGTGCCGCAGCGCTGCGCCAACTTGGGGCACACTGAACCCTCCATCGTTCGAACCCGTCATGAGCACCTCTGACCCCGTCCCCTCGGATGACGCCCTCGACGCCGCCCGGCTGGACCCGGCTCGGCTGCAGGCTGTGCGTGACACGGGGCTGCTGGACACGCCGCCGGAGGAAAGCTTCGACCGGCTCACTCGCCTGGCCACCATGCTGCTGGAGGTGCCCGCGACCTTCGTGTCCCTGGTGGATGCCGAGCGAGACTTCTACAAGAGCGCTGTGGGGTTTGGCGAGCCTCTGGCCAGTGAACGCGAACTCAAGGGCCGCACCTTCTGCCATTTCGCCTTGCTCTCGCCCAGACCCCTGCTGCTGGACGATGTTCTGGTCTTGCCGGGATTGGCGGCGGTGCCCACCGTGCGCACCCTGGGCGTGCGGGCCTATGCGGGGGTGCCTCTGGTGACGCCTGACGGGCAGATTCTGGGCAGCTTTTGTGCGGTGGACATGCAGCCGCGCCAATGGACCGAGCGCGATGTGGCAGTGCTGACCGAGTTGGCCCATGCCACCCTGCGCGAGATCACCTTGCGCCAGGCGCTGGTGCGGCTGGCCGAGGCCAACCGCTTGCTGGCCGAGGAGATGCACAAGGTGGGCGTGCTCAACGAACGCCTGTCCGAACTGGCGCACACCGATGCCCTCACCGGCCTGTACAACCGCCGCGCCTACGATCAGGAGCTGGCACGGGAGTGGCGGCGTGTGCAGCGCAACGGTGCGGCGCTGAGTGTGTTGTTGATCGATGCCGATCACTTCAAGTCGATCAACGACCAGCATGGCCATGCCGTCGGTGACCAGGTTTTGCAGGCCTTGGCCGCCTTGATCCAGCGCAGCGCCCGCGAGATCGATGTGGCCGCACGTATCGGGGGCGAGGAGTTCGCCGTGCTGTTGAGCGACACCGGGGCCACATCCGCGCTCAACGTGGCCGAGCGCATTCGCAGCCAGATCGCCCAGTCCGACACGATGCCGGTGACCGGGGTCACCGTCAGCATCGGCGTGGCCACTTTGGCGGCGGAGGAGTCGGCCGCCAGCTTGCAGCACCGCGCCGATCAGGCGCTCTACATGGCCAAGTCACAAGGGCGCAACCGGGTGGTGTCGGCGCCCGGCTGAGCGAGTCTGGCTCAGGTCTGCGTCAGCAGGGCCCGGCAGGCGTCGGCGGTGGCGGGCCGACCAATCAGGTAGCCCTGCGCTTCGTCGCACCCGATGTCGGTCAACACCTGGCGTTGCGCCGGGGTTTCCACGCCCTCGGCGATCACCGTCAGTTGCAGGTTGTGGCCCAACTGGACAATGGCCTTGACGATGGAGGCGCCGTCGGCATCGGTGAGCATGTCGCGCACGAAGGACTGGTCGATCTTGAGCTTGTCCACGGCCAGTCGCTTCAGGTAGGACAGGCTGGAATAGCCGGTGCCGAAATCGTCGATCGAGAGCTTGACGCCAAGCGCCTTGAGCCCTTGCAGGGTGGCGATGGTGCTGTCGACGTCTTGCAGCAGGATGGATTCGGTCAGCTCCAGCTCCAGCAGGTGGGCGGGCAGGCCGCTGGCGCGCAAGGCCTCGCGCACCAGGGCCAGCACGTCGCCGCGCTTGAACTGCAGGGCCGAGAGGTTGACGGCCACCACCGGGGGCTGAGGCAGGGCATCGGCCCAGACGCAGCCTTGGCGGCAGGCTTCGCGCAGCACCCATTCGCCGATCGGGATGATGTGGCCGCTGCGCTCGGCCAGGGCGATGAATTGTCCGGGTGGCAGCAGACCCGCTTCGGGGTGTTGCCAGCGCACCAGGGCCTCCACGCCGACGATGCGGCCGCTGCGCAGGTCGAGCTGGGGCTGATAGTGCAGGCGGAACTCCTCGCGGCGCACAGCCTGCGCCAGCGCCCCGGTCAGTCGGATCTGGTCGACCAGCCCGGCGTTCATCTCGTGCGAGAAGAAGCGGTAGGCGTTGCGTCCCGCTTCCTTGGCGCTGTTGACGGCGGTGTGGGCGTGGCGGAACAGGGTGTCGAAATCATCCCCGTCGGCAGGGAAGAGGGCGATGCCGATGGAGCAGGAAGCGTTGAGGGCGTGCTCCCCCACCTGGAAGGGTTCGTTGAAGGCTTTGCTGACCGTGTCGGCCAGGCCGGCGATGCGGGCCAGGTCGTCCGGGCCGGTCAGCAGCACCACGAACTCGTCGCCGCTCATGCGGCTGATGGTGGCGCTGGGGGGCAGGCACTGGCGCAGGCGTTCGACGGCCAGCACCAGCACCTGATCGCCCACGGCATAGCCCAGGCTGTCGTTGATGTGCTTGAAGTGATCCAGGTCCAGGTAGAGCAGCGTCAGCGTGCGTTGCTCGCTGCGGGCCACGGTGGCCGCGTGTGCAAAGCGGTCACCCAGCAGCAGGCGGTTGGGCAGGTGGGTGAGCGGGTCGTAATGCGAGAGGAAGTCCACCCGGGCTTTGACCTCGGCGTGTTCGGCGCGGGCGCGCAGGGCACTGATGCCATAAGCCAGGTCGTTGGCCAGCTCCATCAGCAGGTTGAGCTCGTTGGTGTCGAAGGCGTCGGGCTCGCGGGCATACAGCGTCAGGGTGCCGAGCACGCGCGCATCGCAGATCAGAGGCAGGGCCACGCACGATTGCAGCGCCAACTCGGCAGCCTTGGCCGCCCAGGGTTGCATGCGCGGATCGCGCGGGATGTCGGTCACCAGACTGGGCTGTCCCGTGCGGATGGCCGTGCCCACCACGCCGCGGCCCCGCGCCGTGTCGGCCCAGCTGATGTTGACCTGTGCGAGGTAGCCGTTGCGATCGCCGCACTCGGCCGCCACGGTCACGCTGCGGTCTTCGTCTTGCTGGGCAAAGCCCACCCACGCCAGGCTGTAGCCGCCGCTTTCCACGCTGAGGCGACAGATCTCGCGCAACAGCGTGGGCTCGTCCTGGGCGTGTACCAGGGCCATGTTGCAGTCGCTCAGCAGGCGCAGGTCGCGGTTGAGGCGCTGCAGCGCGCGCTCGGTCTGCTTGCTGTGGCTGACGTCCTGCATCGTGCCGATGATCTGGGTGGCCTGTCCTGCACCGTCGAACAGGGCTTCACAGCGCTGGTTGATGAACTTCACGCGACCGTCCGGCCACTGCAGGCGGTAAGCGATCTCGCAGGGGGTGTGGCTGCGCATGGCCGCCTGGAAGTCGCGGTCCACGCGTTCGCGGTCGTCCGGGTGGATGAGGGCGAGGATGGCCGCGCAGGTGGGCTCGAAGCGCGCCGGGTCTTGCTCGAAGATGCGGTAGACCTCGTGAGACCACTGCAGGGCGTGTGTGCGCAGATCGAGCTCCCAGTGGCCCAACTGGGCCAGGCGCTGGGCTTCGAGGAGGCGGGTTTCGCTGCGGTGCAACTCCGCCTGGGTGCGCTCGCGCTCGGCACTGAGGTCCTGCAGCTTGCGCTGGGTGTCGATCAGGCGGGCCAGCAGCGAGCCTTCCGGGGCATCCTGCGCCGAGCGGGTGGGCGTGAAGTTGCCCTGGCCGATGCGAGCGATCTGGGCGTGCACGTCGTCGACCGAGCCCCCCAGCACGCGGCGCAGGATCTGGGCGGCACGGAACAGCATGGCCATCAGAACGAGACCGCAGGCGATCAGGACGCCGCGCGCGTACAGCGCATGGCGCTCGGCCTGGGCCACCGCCTGATTGGTGCGTTCACGCATCAGGGTGTGGACCCGGTCGATGGGCCCGAGGATGGCGGCTTTGGCGGCCAGGTAGCGCGCATCGTGCAGCATCTGCAGGGCCTGCGCATGACGGATCTCGGCATTGGGGCCTTCGGCATCGCGCAGGGCCATGGCCTCGCGTTCGATCTGGGTGAGTCGGTCGGAGTGCGCCTTGGCCTGGATGAGGATGTCGAGCTCCTCGGGTGGGAAGCCGGCCTGGCGCATCAGTTCGATCAAGGGGATGCGCCGGCTGCTGTCCGGGCGGGGGGGATGACCATCGACCAGCATCAGGTCCCAATAGATCCCGCTGTAGCTTTGCGGCCGCGGGTAGAGGCCGTCGCGGATGTCAAGGATGCGCTGGTAATGCTGACGCGCCTGAGGGTGCTGGCCGGCCACGTACAGGCGGGCCATGCGGGTGAGGTCGTCCGATGACTGGTGCAGCTCGTCGGCGGGCAGGAACGCGCGCAGGCGGGCCTCGTTGGCGCCATCGATGGCTTTCTCGGCGCTCGTGTAGACCATGAAGGCCACGATCATCGCGCTCAGGGTGGCCAGGGTGTAGCCGATCTGGCGGGCAAAGGAGCGGGGGGCGCGCGCGTGGGTCATCTCAACTCAGCAGGTCGCGGATGAGGGCGTCATGGGGTGTTGTCAAAAGTTCACCATGTGGGAAGCATGAACATAACACGCCGCGTCAACGGGCGTAAGGTCCGTCCGAAGATCGCATACGATGACGCCTCTATGCACAGCCCCACCTTATTCATTCTGGCTGCACTCCTCATGGGGCTCATGGGGGCGGTCTTTCAGGCGGTCTGGCGGTTCAACCGCGATATCCCCGGGCTCAAATGGTGGACCCAGGCCTACGCCTTCGGTTTCCTGGGCTGCGTGGGTTTCCTGCTGAGGTCGCATGCGCCCGCCCCGGTGTCGGTGCTGTTGACCCAGGGGGGCATTCTGTTGATGGCCTGTCTGTGCTGGCAGGGGTGTCGCGCTCATGTCGGGCGTCCGCTGATGCGGTGGCTTCCGGTGTGCTTGTTCGTCGGGGCGTGGCTGTTGCTGGCGCTGCACTTCACCGTGGTGCAGTCGGACCTGCGCGTTCGCCTGGTGATGGCGAGCGTGGGCCCGGGCGTGCTCTTCCTGCTGAGCGCACACACGATGTGGCCGCGCGACAGCCAAGACCATCCGGCTCGTCGGCTGACGGCCTGGGTCTTCGGCGTACATGGGGTCGTCCTGCTGCTGCGCCCGGTGCTGTTTCACGTGGGATCGAGCCACATCGAGGCGGTGTCCGTCGCCGTGTTGGTCGAGTCCATCGTCGTGCTCAACATGCTGGGCTTTTGCATTCTCATGCTGGTCAACGAGCACGTCAATGCGGCCTTGCGGCGTTTGGCCGAGACCGATTCGCTCACAGGCGTCTTCAATCATCGCTCCTTCCTGGCGGTGCTCAGCAAGGCCATGAGCGTCGAGGCCCGCTTGAACCGACACCTGCCGGTGATGTTGGTCGACCTCGATCACTTCAAGCGGGTCAACGACACCTGGGGGCATCAGACCGGCGATGAGGCCTTGCGCCACTTTGTGGCCGTCGCCAACGCCTGCATGCGCCAGGGCGATGTGCTGGGGCGTCTGGGGGGGGAAGAGTTTGCCGTGTTCCTCCCGCAGGCCAGTGGCGACGAAGCCGTGGCCGTGGCAGAGCGCCTGCGCGCTCAGGTCGAGGCCCATCCGCTGCCAACGGCGCACGGGCCGATTCCCTTGTCGGTGAGTGTGGGCGTGGCGCATTGTCGGCCCGGGGAGCGGCCTGAAACAGCCTTGGGGCGGGCCGATCACGCCATGTACCAGGCGAAGGCTGCGGGGCGCAACCGGGTTGAGGTCTGGCGATCGGACGAACCCGGCGCCGCTTGACCTCAACGGTCGCTGTCTCGCTCGGCCGCCGGCAGGGGCAGCTCATGGCTGAGGGCCGGCGGGATGTCGGCGGCCGGCGCGCCATGCGTGCGCCGCCGGAACAGCTCGGTGCGGGCCAGCAAGATGGTGGTCACTGGCACCGTGATGGACAGCAGGATGATGATCAGCCAGGCGTGCAGGGCCAGCTGTTCACGGCGCGCCGAGAAGTACAGGATGGTGGCCAGGGTGACGCACCACGACGAGAAGCTGAAGGCGAGCGCGGGCGGGTGCATGCGCTGGAAGAAGTTCTGAAAACGCACGATGCCCACGGCCGCCGCCAGCGTGAAGAGGCCGCTGAGCATCAGCAGCAGCGCCACGATGACCTCGACCCAGCCAAACAGCTCGGGGTTCATTCGATCACCTCCCCGCGCAGCAGGAACTTGGCCATCGCCATCGAGCTGACGAAGCCGAACAGTGCGATCAGCAGCGCGGCTTCGAAGTACACCGAGCTGCGGTAGCGGATGGCCAGCACCATCAGCACCAGCATGCCGATGGTGTAGATCAGGTCCATCGCCAGCACACGGTCTTGCGCCGAGGGGCCGCGGTACAGGCGCAGCAGGGCCAGCGCCATGGCCAGCACATAGCAGCCCAGGGTGAACACGATGGCGCCAAAGAGGAAGGGGCTCATTCGAAAATCTCCATCAGGGGGCGCTCGTAGCGGGCCTTGATCAGGCGGATCTCCTCGTCCGGATCGTCCAGGTCGAAGATGTGGACCAGCAGGGCGCTGCGGTCCAGGGCCATCTCCGACCAGATGGTGCCGGGGATCACGCACATGATGGCGGCGAGCACCGCCAGGCCGTTGGGGTCACGCAGATCGAGCGGCACCGTGATGAAGCCGCCTTGCGGCTGCTTCGAGGGGGCGGCCAGGGTGCCGCGCAGCACTTTCCAGTTCCACACGATCACGTCCCAGCCCACCATCATGAACAGGCGAAAAGCCAGACCCAGATGGCGCACGCGCACCGGGGTGGGGCGTAAGGAATGGGTCATCACCGGCACGATGGTGGCCACGACGGCCCCCAGGATCCATTGGCCCAGGCTGTAGTCGCGGTTGAGCACCAGCCACATCGCGAGCAGGGCCAGGGACAGCAGCGGGGCGGGAAACAGGCGGCGCATCATGGCTGGACCGGGGCAGTCGGCGCCCGCAGGCGTTCGGCGTTGGTGGGGGTGGGCTGGGGCTGCGTCGACAGCACGGCGTGGATGTAGCCCTGGGGTTGGTACAGCGCCTGGGCCGTGTCATGCGCGTAGCGCATCAGCGGCTCGGCGCGCACCGTGAAGAACACGCACAGCCCCATCAGCACGACCACCGGCAGGTACTCCACGCTGCTGAGCATGGGGGCGGCGCGCCCCACCGGGGCCCAGAAGAAGCGGATGCCGGTGCGCGAGAGCGCGATCATCGCAAACAGGCCTGAGAGCACGACCAGGGTCAACAGCGTCCAAGTGATGTGGGCCAGTTCGCCGCCGGCTTCGGGCGTGCTCAACAGGGCCGAGAGCATCGCGAACTTGCCGATGAAGCCCGACAGCGGCGGCAGGCCGGCCACCAGCAGGGTGCAGCCGATGAAGGCCAGGCCCAGCAGGGCGATGGAGGCCGGCATGGGCCGCCCCACCAGCAGCTCTTCGTCGTCGTCGAGGTTGGCGCCTTGCTGCAATTCCAGATCGGCCAGGGCGAAGGGCAGGTGGTCTTCCTCGTCCTCCGGGCGTCGGTGGGCGCCGGGGTCGGCGCTGCGCGAGCGGTCCATCAGCTCGGTCAGCAGAAAGAAGGCGGCAATCGCGAAGGTGGACGTGGGCAGGTAGTACAGCGCACCGGCGGTCACCTCGGGGCGACCCAGGCCGATCATCGCCATCAGCGTGCCCGAGGACACGATGACGGCATAGCCCGCCAGGCGTGCCGGCCGCTGCGAGGCGAGCATGCCCAGGGCGCCAAAGGCCAGCGTGGCCATGCCGCCCCACACCAGCCAGGCGCTGCCAAAGCCGGCCGATTCGCCCGCCTGCGGCGAAAACCACAGCGTGGACAGGCGCAGCAGCACATAGATGCCCACCTTGGTGAGCAGCGCGAAGATGGCCCCCGAGGGCGCGCTGGCGCTGGAGTAGGCCGGCACCAGCCAGAAGTTGAGCGGCCACATCGCGGCCTTGGCCAGGAAGGCCACGCCCAGGATGGCGCAGCCCGCGTGCAGCAGCGGCCGGTCGATGGCGGACACCTGCGGGATCTTGGCGGCCAGGTCGGCCATGTTGAGCGTGCCCACCACGCCGTAAATCATGGCCGCGCCCACCAGGAACAGCGAGGACGCCACCAGGTTGATGCTCAGGTAGTGCAGGCCGGCCTTCACCCGCGCCGGGCCCGATCCGTGCAGCAGCAGGCCGTAGGACGCGGCCAGCATCACCTCGAAGAACACGAAGAGGTTGAACAGGTCGCCGGTGAGGAAGGCGCCGTTGAGCCCCATCAACTGGATCTGGAACAGCGGATGAAAGTGCGCCCCCGCCTTGTGCCAGCGCGCTACCGCGAACAGCAGCGCCATCAGCCCGACCAGGCCGACGAGCAGCAGCATCAGGGCCGAGAGGCGGTCGAGCACCAGCACGATGCCGAAGGGCACGTCCCAGTTCGACGGCAGGTAGACGCTGTAGGTGCCCTGCACGTCGCCGCGCGCCGTCCACTGGAACAGCAGCACCGCCAAGATCAGGTTGAGCAACGTCGCCAGCAGGCTGACGCCGGTCTTGGCGCGCTGGCGGCGCTCGCCCAGGAACAGCATCAGGCAGGCGGCCAGCAGCGGCAGCAGGATGGGGGCGATGCTCAGGTGCGGCATCAGCGCCTCGGTGAGCGGGTAGGTAGACCACCTCATTCGGCATCTCCCTGGCCGTCCACATGGTCATTGCCCCAGAAGCCCCGCTGCGCCAGCAGCACCACCAGGAACAGTGCCGTCATGGCAAAGCCGATGACGATGGCCGTCAGCACCAGGGCCTGCGGCATGGGGTCGGTGTAGTTCTGCAGGGTTTCGGGCACGCCGGGGATGAGCACGGGCTCGCTGTCCACGGCCAGGCGGCCGGTGCTGAAGATGAAGAGGTTGACCCCATAGCTCAGCAGGCACAGACCCATGATGACCTGGTAGGTCCGTGGGCGCAGCAGCAGCCACACGCCGCTGGCGGTCAGCACCCCGATGGCGATGGCCAGGACGATTTCCATCAGTGTTCTCCTTGGGCGCCGTCGGCGGCGATGGGGGGCGCCACAGGGATGCCGCTTGGCGCCGGCATGCTGCGTGGCCGCCGGTGACCGCGCACGGCCTGGTGGCCCAAGGCGGTGAGGATCAGCAGCGTGGCCCCCACCACCAGCGCGAAGACGCCGATGTCATAAAACAGCGCACTGGCCACATGGAAGTCGCCTACCAGCGGCAGGTGCACGTGGGCCGTGTGCGTGGTCAGGAAGGGGTAGCCCAGCGCGAAGGCGCCCAGGCCCGTGGCCGTGGCGATCAGCAAGCCGGTGGCGATCCAGCGCTGCGGGCGCAGGTGCATGTGCGCCTCAACCCACTGCGTGCCCGAGACGATGTACTGCAAGATGAAGGCGGTGGACAGCACCAGGCCGGCCACGAAGCCACCGCCCGGCGCGTTGTGGCCACGCATGAACAGGTAGACGGCCACGACGGCGGCCAGGGGCAGCACCAGGCGCACCAGCACGGCGGGCACCATCAGGTAGCCCTGGGCCGGGTCGGCCACCATGTGGGGGTTGATCAGGTCGGTGGCCAGGTCGGCGGGCAAGGCCTGCTGCTGCGGCGGCAGCACGGTGCTCTCGGGGGCCGGGCGGAAGCGGCGCAGCAGCGCGTACACCGTCAGCGCCACCACGCCCAGCACGGTGATCTCGCCCAGGGTGTCAAAGCCGCGGAAGTCCACCAGCATCACGTTGACGACGTTGCGGCCACCGCCTTCGGGCAAGGCCCGCTCCAGGAAGAAGGGCGAGATGGTCTGCTCGAAGGGCCGCGTCATCAGGGCGTAGGACAGGGCGGCCATGCCCAGGCCGGACACCCCCGCCAGTGTCAGGTCACGAGCGCGGCGGGTGCGCACCTTCAGGCGGCCCCACCAGTTGCGACGCGGCACCTGCTCTTCCAGCCGCTTGGGCAGCCAGCGCAGGCCCAGCAGGATCAGCACCGTGGTGACGGCCTCGACCGAGAGCTGCGTCAGCGCCAGGTCAGGCGCCGAAAACCAGGCGAAGGTCACCACCGTGACCAGGCCCGAGACGCTCATCAGCGCCAAGGCGGTGAGCCGGTGGTACTTGGCCTGCCAGACGGCGCCCAGCGACGCACCAATGCCCACTGCCCACAGCAGCGCGAACATGGGCGAGAAGGTCAGCGGCGCGCGCGTGCCCGTGCTCACCACCGGGCCCAAGCCATGCAGCCACAGCGTGGCGGTGGCGCTGGCCACAGTCACGCCCACCAACAGCAGCAGTTGCGGCTGCAGTCGGCGCGTGCCGAACAGGCGCAGCGCGCGTCGGCTCAGGGCCGTGAGCCAGGCCAGCACATCCTGGAAGATCTGCTTGCTGCGGATCTGGCTGAGCAGAGGGGTGCGTTGCAGGTGCCCGCCGTGCATGGGGCCGCGCAGCAGCCCGTAGAGCACGATGCCACCCGCCAGGGCCACGAAGCTCATCATCAGCGGCAGGTTGAAGCCGTGCCACACCGCCAGGTCGAAGGCTGGCAGGTGCCCGCCCACCACCGGGGCGGCGGCCGCGTTGAGGATGTCCTGCACCGCCCATTGCGGCGCCATGCCCACCAGCAGGCAGGCCAGCACCAGCACCTCGATGGGCACGCGCATCCAGTGCGGCGGCTCATGCGGGCGTTTGGGCAGGGTGGCGCAGGTGTCGGGGCCGAAGAACACATCGGCCGTGAAGCGCAACGAATAGACCACGCTGAACATGCCCGCCACCGTGGCCACGATGGGCAGCAGGCGCTCGAACAGCGGGGTGGCGGTGACGAACACCGCCTCGGTGAAGAACATCTCCTTGGAGATGAAGCCGTTGAGCAGGGGCACGCCCGCCATGGCCGCGCTGGCCACGCACGCCAGGGTGGCCGTGATGGGCATGGCCCGTCGCAGGCCGCTCAGGCGTCGGATGTCGCGCGTGCCGGTTTCGTGGTCGATGATGCCCACCGCCATGAACAGCGAGGCCTTGAAGGTGGCGTGGTTGAGGATGTGGAACACCGCCGCCACCGCGGCCAGCGGGCTGTTGAGCCCCAGCAGCGTGGTGATCAGGCCCAGGTGCGACAGGGTGGAATAGGCCAACAGGCCTTTGAGGTCGTGCTGGAAGATGGCCGCAAAGCCGCCGATCAGCAGCGTGGCCAGTCCGGCACTGGTCACCAGCCAGAACCACTCGTCGGTGCCGGCCAGCACCGGCCACAGGCGTGCCATCAGGAAGACGCCGGCCTTGACCATCGTGGCCGAGTGCAGGTAGGCCGACACCGGGGTGGGCGCCGCCATCGCGTGCGGCAGCCAGAAGTGGAAGGGGAACTGCGCGCTCTTGGTCAGCGCCCCCAGCAGCACCAGCACCAGCGTCACCGTGTAGAGCGGGTGGGTACGCACCTGCACGCCCGAGGCCAGCACCACGTCCAGGTCATAGCTGCCCACGATGTGGCCCAGCACCAGCATGCCGGCCAGCAGGCACAGGCCGCCCGCGCCGGTCACCGTCAGCGCCATGCGGGCGCCACGCCGGGCATCGCGGCGGTGGTGCCAGTAGCCGATCAGCAGGAAGGAGAACAGGCTGGTCAGCTCCCAGAACAGCACGATCTGGATCAGGTTGCCCGACAGCACCACCCCGCTCATCGCGCCCATGAAGGCCAGCAGGAAGGAGAAGAAGCGCGGCACCGGGTCGGCGGGCGACATGTAGTAGCGCGCGTACAGCATCACCAGCGCGCCGATGCCCAGCACCAGCATCGAGAACATCCACGCATAGCCGTCCATGCGCAGCACGAAGTTCAGCCCCAGGCTGGGCAGCCAGTTGAACTCCTGGCGGATCACGCCGCCGGCGGCCACCTCGGGGAAGTAGAGCGCGGCCTGGACCGCACAGAACAGTGCAATCACACCCGCGAGGGTCGATTCGGCATTGCGCGCGTTCGCAGGCAGGAACGCCGCCAGGAGGCTGCCCACGAAGGGCAGGGCGACCAAGAGGAGCAGGGGCAGGGTCGTCATACCCGTTCGAGTTTAATCGGTATCAAATTTGTACCAATGTGATCGCGGGCCGGGGTATCTAGCCGGCCCCCACTGGCAAGGCGGTGCGGTCGACCACGCGGCGCAGCACGAAGCTGGTGTGCACCCCGGTCACGCCGGGAATGCTGGTGATCTTGTTGAGCAGCAGGTCCTGGTAGGCGTCCATGTCGCGCACCACCACCTTGAGTTGGTAGTCGGACTGCTGGCCGGTGATCAGCAGGCATTCGAGCACCTCGGGCAGGGCGGTGATGGCCTGCTCCAGGCTGGCGAAGCGCTCGGGCGTGTGCTGGTCCATCGAGATGCCGATCAGGGCCATCAGCGACAGGCCCAGCTTCTTGGCGTCGAGCAGCGCCCGGTAGGCGCGGATCAGGCCGGCGTCTTCCAGCGCACGCACGCGGCGCAGGCAGGGCGAGGGCGACAGGCCGATGCGGTCGGCCAGGTCCTGGTTGCTGATGCGGCCATCTTCCTGCAAAACGGCCAGAATCTGCCGGTCATAGCGGTCAAGCTGAATGGGGTTGCTTGCGTTTGTCATTTTGCGCAATTTCATGCCAAATAGATGCCAAATCATGGCACACAACGCAAGCACCTGCCAGCACTTCTTTCCTAAAATTTGGGCATTGAGATTCACAACGAGATGCCCGCCATGTCTGCCTCCTCCAACGTCAAGTACCGCGCTTTTGCCCCGATCGCCCTCACCGATCGCCAGTGGCCCAACCGCGTGATCGACCGCGCGCCGATCTGGATGAGCACCGACCTGCGTGACGGCAACCAGGCCTTGTTCGAGCCCATGAACGTCGACAAGAAGATGCGCATGTTCCAGATGCTCTGCGACATCGGTTTCAAGGAGATCGAAGTGGGCTTCCCCTCGGCCTCGCAGACCGAGTTCGACTTCGTGCGCAGCCTCATCGAAGAAGACCGCATTCCTGAAGGCGTGAGCATCGAGGTGCTCACCCAGGCCCGCGAGCCCCTCATCCGCCGCACCTTCGAGTCGATCAAGGGCGCCAAGCAGGCCATCGTGCACTTCTACGCCGCCACCGACGACAGCTTCCGCGAAACCGTGTTCAACATGGACCGCGCCGAGGTTTTGAAGATGACCGTGGCCGCTGTCGAGTTGATCAAGTCGCTCGCCGCCGAGATGCCCGAGACCCGCGTGATGCTCGAATTCAGCCCCGAGCACTTCTCGTCCACCGACCTCGACTTTGCCCGCGAGGTGTGCGATGCCGTGACCGCCACCTGGGGCGCCACGCCCGAGCGCAAGGTCATCCTCAACTTGCCCGCCACCGTCGAGGTCGCCTCGCCCAATGTGTACGCCGACCAGATCGAGTGGATGCACCGCCACGTGGCCCGCCGCGACAGCGTGATCATCAGCTTGCACCCGCACAACGACCGCGGCACCGCCGTGGCCGCCGCCGAGTTGGGCTTGATGGCCGGCGCCGACCGCGTCGAAGGCTGCTTGTTCGGCAACGGCGAGCGCACCGGCAACGTCGACCTCGTCACCTTGGCGCTCAACATGCACACCCAGGGCGTCGAGCCCGGCTTGGACTTCGGCGACATCAACGCCGTGGCCCGCACCTACGAGTACTGCACCCAGCTCCCGATCCACCCACGCCAACCCTATGTGGGCGATCTCGTGTTCACGGCCTTCTCCGGCTCCCACCAGGATGCCATCAAGAAGGGGTTTGCGGCTCACAAAGCCGAAGAGCGTTGGGCGGTGCCCTATCTCCCCATCGACCCGGCCGATGTGGGTCGCACCTACGACTCGGTCATCCGCGTCAACAGCCAGTCGGGCAAGGGCGGCATCGCCTACCTGATGGAGACCGAGCACGGCGTGGTGATGCCGCGTCGCATGCAGGTCGAGTTCTCGGGCGTGGTGCAGCAGCACACCGACACGCACGGTGGCGAGGTCACGGCCGACGACATCTGGGGCTTGTTCGCCCAGACCTATGTCGAGCCCGTGACGCCCGTGCGCTACCGCGAACACCACCTCTATGAGAACGGCGACGCCCAGGGCATCCGCCTCACGGTGGACATCGACGGCCAGACGCACATCCTCACCGGGGAAGGCAACGGCCCGATCCAGGCGGCGGTGCACGCCTTCGCCAGCGCCGGCATCGTGGTCGAGGTGCGCAGCTACGAAGAGCGCTCGATGAAGAGCAACAGCGTGGACGGCGGCGCCCAGGCTTGCGCCATCATCGAGGTGGCCGTCAACGGCAAGGAGCACTTCGGCGTGGGCATCGACGGCCACATCGTGACCGCTTCGCTCAAGGCCTTGGTCAGCAGCCTCAACCGCGCCGGTGCCGTGCCGATGCGCAACGCGGCCTGACCCGCACCTGACCCTCGGGGCCTGGCGATGACGCCGGGCCCTTTTTGTTCATCTGATTGGAAACGAGCACCGCATGGCAGGCCCCACCGCCGATTTCTGGCAAGAGAAGTTTGACAAGAACGAGATCGCCTGGGACCGCGGCGCGGCCAGCCCCCAGTTGCTGGCCTGGCTCGACAGCGGCGCGCTGCAACCCTGCCGCATCCTGGTGCCGGGTTGCGGCAGTGGCTGGGAAGTGGCCGAACTGGCCCGCCGCGGCTTCGAGGTCGTGGGCCTGGACTACACCCAGGCGGCCGTCGACCTGACCCAGGCCCTGTGCGCCGAGCAGGGCGTGAAAGCGGAAGTGGTGCGTGCCGACGCGCTGACCTACGAGCCCAGCGCCCCGTTCGACGCCATCTACGAGCAAACCTGCCTGTGCGCCATCCACCCGGACCACTGGCAAACCTACACCGCCCAACTGCACCGCTGGCTCAAGCCTGGCGGCCAGCTGTGGGTGCTGTTCATGCAGATGCTGCGCCCTTCGGCCACCCAGGAGGGCGTGGTACAGGGCCCGCCCTACCACTGCGACATCAACGCCATGCGCGCATTGCTGCCAGCGTCACAGTGGGGCTGGCCCAAGCCGCCTTACGTCAAGGTGCCGCATCCTTCGCTGCAGCACGAACTGGCGTTGACCCTGACGCGGCACTGACCTCGTTTTGAGCGGCCCCTGAGGTGGGGCTGGACGCTGGGGTGTGCATTCGTCACGGACGGAGGGGCGTACGGGGGTGGGTTTGTGTGTGATGCCCTGTCGGGGTGTCAAAGATAGGATATCGTTGCCACATTTACCAGATTTCCGGACAACGACCCTGGGCCGCCGCCATGTCGACGCCAACCCCCGATCCGCACCCTGTGCCGGCGACCGACGAGGTGACGCCGGGTGACTGGCTTTTCGAGCATGCCCCCCTGCCTCAGACCTGTGCGGTGCTCGCCCCGGATGGGGGGCTGTCCGGGTGGCGTGGCAATCTCGCCTGGCGCGACACGTTTGACAGCGCGACCCCGTGGATCGAGCCCTTGGTGCATGCCGGCTTTGTGCACCGCCTGCTCACCCAGGAGGTGAGCGGCGAGCCCCAGGTGCTCGAGATGGCCCTGTCCGACCGCCAAGGGCGGGTGCGCCAGATGCTGGTGGCTGGACGTCTTTTGCGCATCGCCGGGCAGATGCAGCTGCTGTCCAGCTACCAGGATGTGACGGTGCAGCGCGCTGCCGCCCAAGCCTCGATCGGCGAGTACCGCGAGATGGTCGAGAGTGCCAACGATGCCATCTTGCTGGTCGAGCACAACCTCATCATCGAATGCAACCCGGCGGCCGAGTTGCTGTTCGGCCGCTCCCGTGCAGACCTGATTGGTCAGCACCCCGGCAACCTGTCTCCGCCTTATCAGGAGGGGGGCATTCCCTCCATGGATTTGGCCCAGCGTCGCATTGCCGATGCCCTGTCCGGCGTGCGGCGCCGCTTTCTGTGGCGCCATTTGCGCCCGGATGGCAGCGAGTTCACGGCCGAGGTCGTGCTCAACCCGGCCCACAGCCTGACGGATGACAGCGGACAGCCCCGTCAGGGCCGCTTCGTGTCCATCATGCGCGACGTGACCGAACGTCTGCAGGCCGAGCAGGCGCTCAAGGACAGTGCCGAGCGCTTCCAGCGCCTGTTCGAGCTGGCCCCGGTGCCGCTGGCCCTGCTGGAGCCTCGTGGGCGGGTGCTGGCGGTCAACCGCCAGTGGACCCAGTTGCTGGGTTACACGCTCGCCGAGGTGCCCGACATCCCGACGTGGGTCGAGCTGGCCTACCCGGACCAGACCTATCGCGCCATGGCCTTGTCCCTGTGGGAGCAGGCCCTGTCCGCCGTGATGGACGAGGGCCGCGAAATGCAGCCCACCGAAGTGCAGGTGCGCTGCAAAGACGGGCAGATGCGCAATGTGCTGGTGGGCGGGGCCATGGTGGGCAAGGAGCTGATGACCAGCTTCGTGGACGTGACGCTGCAACGCCGTGCCCAGGCCGAATTGGAGGCCCTGAACGCGTCGCTGGAAAGCCGCGTGCAAGAACGCACCCAGGCCCTGCAATCGGCCATCGACCACCTGCAGCGCACGCAGGAAGAGCTGGTGCGCTCCGAAAAACTGGCCGGCCTCGGGGCCCTGGTGGCCGGGGTGGCCCACGAACTCAACACCCCCATCGGCAATGCCGTGATGGTGTCGAGCACCCTGCGTGACCTGCAGCAGCAGTTTGACGACAGCGTGACCCAAGGCCTCAAGCGCAGCACCTTGCAGCAGTTCCAGGGCCACTGGCGCGAAGCCACCGAGGTCATCGAGCGCAACCTGAGGCGCGCGGCCGAGCTCATTGCCAGTTTCAAGCAGGTGGCGGTGGACCAGTCCAGCTACCAGCGCCGGCCATTCGAGCTGGGCGAGGTCCTGCACGAGTTGCACCTCACCCTCAGCCCCACGCTGCGCCGCAGTCAGGTCGAGCTCATCGACGAGGCGCCCCCTGGCTTGCGCATGGACAGCTATCCCGGCCCCCTTACCCAGGTCCTGATGAACCTGGTCAACAACGCCGTGGTACACGCCTTCGAGGGCCGCCCCCATCCGCACCGGGTGCGCATCCGCGCCGAGGCCCTGCCGGCGCAGCGGGTGCGCCTCACCGTCACCGACAACGGCTGCGGGGTCGATCCGGCCCACCTGTCGCGCCTCTTCGATCCCTTCTTCACCACCAAGCTGGGGCGCGGCGGCTCCGGCCTGGGGCTGCACATCGTCTACACCCTGGTGACCGGCCTGCTGGGCGGCAGTGTGCAGGTGAGCAGCCAGCCCGGTCAGGGGTGCACCGTCACCCTGGACCTGCCTTGCGAGGCCCCCCACGCCGCTTCTTCTTCCAACATGGTGCAACATGGTTGACGACGACCTGATCCTCATCGACGAGGACGACGCCCCCGCAAGCCCCGATGCGGGCGATGCGATGCAAGCCTGGCGCGTGCTGGTGGTCGACGACGATCAGGATGTGCACCGCGCCACCGAGCTGGCCTTGCGTGGCTTGCTGGTGGAAGGCCGACCCCTGAGCCTGGTGCATGCCTATTCGGCGGCCGAGGCGCGTGCCGCGGTCGAGGCCGTGCCCGATCTGGCCGTCATCCTGCTCGACGTGGTCATGGAGACCGAAGACGCGGGCCTGCAACTGGTGCGCCATGTGCGACAGGATCTGCAGCGCGAGGCCGTGCGCATCATCTTGCGCACGGGCCAGCCAGGCTATGCCCCTGAGCTGGACACCATCCGCCACTACGACATCAACGACTACAAGACCAAGTCGGAGCTGACGCGGGTGCGGCTGTTCACCAGCCTGACCACGGCGGTGCGCTCTTACCGGCAGATGCGTGCGCACGAGGAGATCCGCCGCGGGTTCGAGATGGTCATCCAGGCCAGCACCGAGCTGACCAAGATGCATGGCATGCAGATGTTCGCGCAAGGTGTGGTCAGCCAGCTGTGCGCCTTGCTCAACGTCGAGCCCGCCGGGCTCATCTGCGCACAAGATGGTCTGCATGCCGAGGACGAGCCGGCCCGCGTCATCGCGGCGGCGGGGCGTTTCAGCCACCTCATCCACCGTCCCCTGGATGAGCTGGAGCTGCCCACGGTACAGGAGGCACTGGCGAACTGCCTGGCGCAGCGGCGCAGCAGCTTCGAGCCTCACATGCTGCTGTACTTCTCGATGGAGAGCGGGCGTGGGCTGGCCGCCTATGTGGATGTCAGGCGCGCGCTCAACGACATCGACCGTCAGCTGCTGCAAGTGTTTTGCGCGAGCATGGCTGTGGGGTTCGAGAACGTCCTGCTCTACGACCGTCTGGTGGACCAGGCCTATGTGGACCCGCTCCTGCGCATTCCCAACCTCAACCGCCTGCTTGAGATGCTGGACGCGCGCCTGATGGAGCGCGCCGACAGCACGCTGGCCTTGATCGACATCGACGACTTCTCGGCACTCAACGACACGCTGGGCCACGAATTTGGCGATGCCGTGCTGCAGGCGGTGGCGCACCGACTGAGCCAGGGCCTGCCGCGCAGCCACCTGGCCCGGCTGGGGCCGGACATTTTCGGGGTGCTGGGGCCCAGTGACGAGGTGGCCGTCGGTCACCTGCAGCAACTGCTCCATGATGCGGTGCAGATCCACGGGCAGCGTGTGCGCGTGTCGGCCACCATGGGGCTGGTGCCACTGTCCGAGCGCATCGATGCCGGGGTGGCGGTGCTCAAGGATGCGCATGTGGCCTTGAAGCAGGCCAAGCTGCGCCAGCGTGGCAGTGCCGTGTACTTCTCGGCGGCCATGGGCCAGGACGCGCGCGAGCGCATGCGTCTGCTGTCTGGCTTGCGCCATGCCTTCGATGCCCAGCACATGTTCCTGGTCTACCAGCCCAAGGTGTCGCTGCACGACGGGCGCCCCCAGGGGGTCGAGGCACTGTTGCGCTGGCGCATGAGCGACGGGCAGCTGGTGCCCCCTGACCGCTTCATCCCGCTGGCCGAGCAATCCGGTCTGATGGGCGCGCTGGGCACCTTCGTGCTGCGCAGCGCCTGTCAGCAACTGGCGCGCCTGCGTGCGGCAGGGGAGCATGAGCTGGTCATGGCGATCAACGTGTCGCAAGCCCAGTTGCGTGAGCCTGATTTTGTGGCCACCGTTCAGCACGCGCTGGTCGATGCCGGCGTGCCCGCTGCCCAGGTGGAGCTGGAGATCACCGAGTCGATGGCCGCAGACGATCTGGCGGTGCTCCGTCCGCTGCTCGATGCCGTGCGCGCCATGGGCGTGAGCGTGGCCATCGATGACTTTGGTACGGGCTTCTCGTCGCTGAGCGTGTTGCGCCACCTGCCAGCCCAGCGCCTCAAGATCGACCGCAGCTTCATCAATGAGCTCGATCACGACGACAGCATTGCCCGCATGGTGATCAGCCTGGGGCACAGCCTGGGCATGCGCATCACGGCCGAGGGGGTCGAGACCGAATCGCAACGCCAGGCCCTGTGTGAGCTGGGCTGCGAAGAAGGTCAGGGGTGGCTGTTTGCCCGTCCGCTCGACGAAGCCGCTTTGCTGGCCTGGTTGGCCGAGCGTCGCCAGGCGGTCTGACGGAGCCGTGGGCGGCCGTGGTGGGGGCTCAGTGCCCCTTGGCCTCGCGTCGCAGGGCCACGGCGTCCAGATCGGTCAGGGTGTGTTCGCCGCGTTGCAGGCGGAACAGTCGCATGGAGTGACTCACACCTTGCGCTTGCGACGTGAGGGAGCGTGCCGTGGAGGCGAGCTCTTCGACCATCGCGGCGTTCTGCTGGGTGATCGAGTCCATGTGGGAGACCGCCTCGTTGATCTGGCCGATGCCCAGTTGTTGCTCGCGGGAGGCGCCACTGATGGCGTCGAGCACGTCACTGACCTTTTGCACCGCTTCGATCGCTTCGCGCATGCGGGCCCCCGCATCGTTGGTGCGGGCTTCGCCTTCTTGCACCCGCTCGGCCGATTCATGGATGAGCTGCTTGATCTCGCGGGCGGCCTCGCTGGTGCGGTGGGCCAGCGAGCGCACTTCCGAGGCCACCACGGCAAAGCCACGGCCGGCCTCGCCGGCCCGGGCCGCTTCCACTGCTGCGTTGAGCGCCAGGATATTGGTCTGGAACGCCACGCCTTCGATCAGGTGAATGATCTCGCCGATGCGTCGCGAGGATTCGGCAATGCCCGCCATGGTCTGCGTGACCGCCTGCACCGCCTCGTTGCTGCGGTGGGTGATGTGCGAGGTTTCCTGCGCCAGTTGCGCGCCACGCAGGGCGGCATCGGCGCTTTGCTGCACGGTGCCGTTGATCTGCTCCATCGAGGCAGCGGTCTGTTCCAGACTGCTGGCCTGTGACTCGGTGCGCGAGGCCAGGTCCTGGTTGCCGGCGGCAATCTGGGCCACGGCCGTGCTGAGGTGGTCGACCTCGTTGCGCACGTCCTGCACCACGGTGCGCAGGTTCAGTGACATCTGCATCATCGCTTGCTGCAGTTGGCCCGCTGCGCCGCGTGCACCCGTGCCGATCGGGAACGAGAGGTCGCCAGCAGACAGGTGGTAGGCATCGTCCAGCAGACGCTGGATGGGCATGATGGTCAGCGCACGGGTGGCGAGGTAGCTGCCCACCCCGGCGAGCACCGCCAGCCCGGCCGTGACCGCGGCAGGGGCGCCCAGCAGGGCGGCCCCCGCGGTGAGCGCGGCACCGGTGCCTTGCACAGCCACCAGGCGCAGTCGGGTGCTGGCACGCAGTTGGTGTTGCACACCGCCCCACCAGCCGGCACGCAGCACCTGGCCGCTGCGCAGCACATGCTTGAGCGTGCCGCTTTCTGCCTCGGCGCGCATGGTGGCATACAAGGCATCGGCCGCCTGGATGGCCTCACGCGTGGGCTCGTGGCGCACGGACAGGTAACCGGTGATGCGGTCGCCGTCCATCATCGGGGTGGCGCCGGCCACCACCCAGTAGTGGTCGCCATTCTTGCGGCGGTTCTTGACCACGCCCGACCAGGGGCGGCCCGACTCGATTGTGGCCCACATGTCCCGGAAGGCTTCGGCGGGCATGTCGGGGTGGCGCAGGATGTTGTGCGGCTGGCCCAGCAGCTCTTCACGGCTGTAGCCGCTCACCTCGATGAACGCAGGATTGCAGTACGTGATGCGGCCTTTCAGGTCGGTCACGGACACCAGGGTGCGGTTCGGAGGGAAGGGGTACTCGCGTTGAGTGACGGGAAGATTCAGTCGCATGTCAAGGGCCTGGTGTCGGAAAGTGCGCCAACATCCAATCGTGAAGTTGATTTGCATCAATTCGATTGAGCCATACAAGACGCCGCAGCTTGTCACAAGGCGGGCTTTTGTGTCTACAAGTGCCGCATTGACCTCGTTTCTGGGTCGGATAGGATGCCGAATGGCCCACTGCGCGGATGCTTTTCATGGCGACGACGCCCTCTTTTGACGATACCGGCCTGAGCGAGCCCGTGGCCAGCGAGCTGTTGCGCACGCACGGCCCCAACGAGTTGCCGCAGGCCCGCCCCCGCTCGGTCTGGCGCATCGCGGCCGAGGTGGTGCGCGAGCCCATGTTGCAGTTGTTGATCGCGGCCGGGCTGATCTACCTGGTGTTGGGGGACGTGGCCGAGGCGCTGGCGCTGCTGGCCTTCGTGGTGCTGTCGCTGTCGATCAGCCTGGTGCAGGAGACGCGCACCGAGCGGGTCATGGAGGCCCTGCGCGACCTCAGCAGCCCGCGCGCGCTGGTGATCCGCGACGGGCGCCGCCGCCGTGTGGCCGGGCGCGAGGTGGTGCCGGGCGACCTGATCGTGCTGGCCGAGGGTGACCGCGTGCCCGCCGACGCCGTGCTGTGCGAAGCGCACGAGCTCCACACCGACGAGTCCGTGCTGACCGGCGAGTCGGTGCCGGTGCGCAAGCAGGCCTGCCCCCCGGAAACCTGGCCTCAGTTGGGCGAATGCGCCCCCGGGGGCGACGACCTGCCCTGGGTGTACTCCGGCGCCCTGGTAGTGCGTGGACAGGGGCTGGCCCAGGTGCGCCACACCGGGGCGCAGACCCAGATTGGGCGCATCGGTCAGGCGCTGAGCCAGCTGGAAACCACCCCGTCGGCCCTGCAACGCCAGACCCGTCAGTGGGTGCGGGCGTTTGCCGTGGTCGGCGTGGCCCTGAGCCTGGGCGTGGCCCTGCTGTATGCCTACGTGCGCGGGGATGTGCTGGCGGCGGTGCTGGCAGGCATCACCCTGGCCATGTCCATGCTGCCGCAGGAGTTCCCGCTGATCCTGACGGTGTTCATGGCCATGGGCGCCTGGCGCATCGCCCACCAGCGCGTGCTGGTGCGCCGCGCCAGCGCCATCGAAACCCTGGGTTCGGCCACCGTGCTGTGCACCGACAAGACCGGCACGCTCACGCAAAACCGCATGACGGTGGCGGCCTTGCAGGTGGGGGGGCAGGCCTGGAGCGCCGGCAGTCCGGTGCTGCCCGAAACCTTCCACGCGGTGCTGGAGTACGCCATCCTGGCCAGCCAGCGCGACCCGTTCGACCCCATGGAAAAGGCCTTCTGGGACCTGGCCGAGAGCCACCTGACCGAGCAGGATCGCGAGCACCTGCACCAGGACTGGACCTTGGCGCACGCCTATGCGCTGAGTCCCGACTTGCTGGCGATGTCGCACGTGTGGCAGCGACCCAGTCACCGCAGCCATGTGGTGGCCGCCAAGGGCGCCCCCGAGGCCGTGGCCGACCTGTGCCACCTGCCCGAGGCGCGGATCGCCGAGATCCGTCTGCAGGTGGAGGCGCTGGCCGCGCAGGGCCTGCGCGTGCTGGGCGTGGCGCGGGGCGTGCTGCGCGGGCATGAGCCGGGGGCCGACTGGCCGGCCATCCAACACGACCTGGACTTCGAGTTCCTGGGCCTCGTCGGCCTGATGGACCCGCTGCGCCCGTCGGTGGTGGACGCGGTGCAGATGTGCCGACAGGCCGGCATCCGCGTGGCGATGATCACGGGGGACTATCCGGCCACTGCCTTGGCGATTGCCGCCCAGGCCGGTTTGGACACGGCCGGTGGGGCCCTACGAGGTGAAGAGATTGCGGCCTTGTCTGACGAGGCATTGCGCGAGCGCGTGCGCCACACGGCCGTGTTCGCCCGCGTCACGCCCGAGCAGAAGTGGCGCATCGTGCGTGCCTGCCAGGCCAATGGCGAGGTGGTGGCGATGACCGGCGACGGCGTCAACGACGCGCCTTCGCTGAAGGCGGCCGACATCGGTGTGGCCATGGGGGCGCGTGGCACCGACGTGGCGCGCGAGTCCGCGTCCCTCGTGCTGCTGGACGACGACTTTGGCGCGATCGCACAGGCGGTGCGCCTGGGCCGGCGCATCAACGACAACCTGCGCAAGGGCATGGCCTTCGTGCTGGCCGTGCACGTGCCGATTGCGGGCCTGTCGCTGCTGCCGCTGCTGTTTGGCCTGCCGCTGCTGTTCGTGCCGGTGCACATCGCGTTTTTGGAGCTGATCATCGACCCGGTGTGCTCGGTGGTGTTCGAGGCCGAGCCGGAAGAGGGCGATGTGATGCAGCGCCCACCGCGCCCCCCCAACGCCCCGTTGCTGAATGCCGAGTTGCTGTGGAGCAGCATGCTGCAAGGCGGGTTGGTGATGGGGGTGATCGGCGGCTTTTACATGTGGCTGCTGGCGGTCGCCACGCCCGAAGCGGCGGCACGCACTGCGGCCTTTGTGGCGCTGGTGGGGGCCAATGTGGCCCTGATCGTCAGCAACCGCTCGGTGGGCAACCACCTGCTGGAAAGCCTGCGGCGGCCCAACCGCGCGCTGTGGACCATGCTGGGCGTGACCGCGGCCTTGCTGACCCTGGTGCTGGGCCTGCCGGCGCTGCGCGCGCTTTTTCAGTTCCAGCCCTTGACGGCGGACCTGGCGGCCCAGGCGGCCGGGGTGGCCGTGGTGACGCTGGCGTTGCTGGAAATCCTGAAGGCCCTGCGCAACGCCCTGCGGCCCTCGCTCAGAAGTTCACGTTGAGCGTCAGGCGCACCGAGCGGGGCTCGGCCGGGTGCGAGTGGCGGTCGCTCACGCCCTCGGCCGCCTCGCCGGGCAGGCGGGAGGTGTAGTAGTAGTCGATGTCGCTGGCCTGGCGGTTGAACAGGTTGAACACGTCCATCGACACGGTCACATCAGGGCGGAGTCGGTAGCCCACGCGGGCATACGCCAGCGTCGTGCCGGCCGAGCGCACGCTGTTGTCCTCCAGCAGCGGGCGTGGGCCGAAGTAGCGCAACTGGAACTGACCGAACCAGGGGCCCCGCTCGCTCACGGTGGCGCCAGCGGACACCACCGTGCGCACGGCGCCCGGCACGTAGCGGCCGGCGTTCGGGGCCTCGCCCTGGATGGACCTGAAGCGCGCCTGCGAGAAGGCCACATCGGCGTCCAGGCTCAACCAGGGGCGGGCCTGGTAGCGGGTGTTGAACTCGATGCCATGGCGCCGCGAGGCCCCGCTGGCTTCGGTCTCACCCGCATCGCCCACAAACACGAGCTCGGACGACAGGTCCAGCTGCCACAGGGCAATCGAGCTTTGCAGGCCCTCGATCCACTCGGTGCGAAAGCCCAGCTCCTTGCCGCGGGTGCGCACCAGGGGCACCGCACCTTCGATGGGGTCACCCGTCTTGGCCGTGACGCGGGCGGTGATGCCACGGGCGTCGTTGCTGTGAAAGCCGTGGCCCAGGTTGAAGAACCACTCGCTCTTGGCCCAGGGGCCCACAATCAGCGACAACTTGGGGCTGTGCATCCAGGCTGTGCGCTGCCCGCTGTTGGCGTCGATGCTGCTGCGCACGTCCACGCTCAGCCGCTCGGTGCGGAGCCCCGCCACGCTGCGCAGCCAGGGCAGCCAGCGCGTGTCGTTCTGGGCGTAGAGGCCCAGGCTGTCTTGCTGGACGCGGCTTTCCTGCGTCACACCGGTGCGCTGTCCTCCTTGGGCCGTGTACAGGCCCACCGGGCGCAGCTGATCATGGCGCCATTGGGCACCCACGGTGGTGTCGCTGTCCCGGCCGGCCAGGTGGCCCTTCCAGGTGTGGCTGAGGCCACCGCCATAGACGACGCGCGACTCGGCCTGCTCGAACTGGTCACCCTCGACGGGGTTGTCCAGGTAATAGGTGAAGTTGGAGAACAGCTTCAGGCGCGACTGGATCACGTAGGCGTTGGCACGCCACTCCCGGTCGTCTTGCACCTGGGTGCCTTGCCACGACAGGCTGTAGCGCTCGGCCTCGCCACGGTCGCTGGGGTCGATGGCGCCGAAGCGGTCGATCAGGCCAGCGTCCACCGCCCGCTGAGGCACCTGGTCGGTGCTGCGCCAGCGTGCGCCGTAGGCCATGGCCGTCAGGCTCTGCTGGGTGTTGCCGTCTGCCAGGCTGTAGCGCAGCCAGCCGTTGAAGCGGCGGTGGTTTTGCGGGGTTTGCCAGGGGCCGTCGTTGTGCGCGCCTTCCAGGGCGTACAGCAAGGTGCCGGTGGTGAGCGGCGTGGACTTCGCGACCAGAGCCCGCAGGTACTGGTGCTCGCTCACGGTGAACGAGGCCAGGCCTCGGGGCAGCGTGTTGGCCAGGTTCAACCGGGCCGAGCCGGCCGAGCTGAAGTCACCGTCTTCCGCGGCATACGGTCCCTTGCGGTAATGGATGGACTGCAGCAGCTCGGGGATCAGGAAGTTCAGATCGGTGTAGCCCTGGCCGTGCGCGTGGGTGGGCATGTTGGCGGGCATGCCATCGACCGTGGTGGCGAAGTCGGTGCCATGGTCGAGGTTGAAGCCGCGCAGGTAGTACTGATTGGCCTTGCCGTCGCCGCTGTGCTGCGAGACGATGACCCCGGGCACGAACTCCAGCACCTCGGCCGGCCGCAAGGTGGGGCGGCTGCGCAGCAGCTTCTGGGTGACGGTGCCTTCACTGGCCGCATCGCTGCTGCCCACGGTGTTGTCGTAGTTGGCGCTCACCGCCACGTCCGGCAGCGTGGTGGGCTCTTGGGCGGAGCCCGTTGCGTGACCTGCTATCCCAATCAGGGCGAGAACCAGGGGGCGAAGGGCCGCGAACGGCGGTGTGGCAGCAGAGCGCATGGGGCGTGTCGTTGTATGAAGAAACTAAAAAACATCATACAAACAGGCGATTGCACCCCCGATACGCCGTTTGGCGTACGCGGCCCCGCTCAGGCCACCGGCTTGACGTGGCGGTGGGGTGTCCCGTGCGTGTCGTCGTCGTGGTGGTGCGGGCCATGCTCCTGCACGCCGATCAGGTTGAGCTTGCCGTGGAGCACGCCCTTCTCGGCGCACATGGCATCGGCAAACTGTTGCACCTGCGAGGCTGGGCCACGCAGCAACACGGTTTCGATGCAGTGCTCGTGATCGAGGTGCGCATGCATGGTCGACACGGTCAGATCGTGGTGCGCGTGCTGCAGGCGGGTGAGGCGCTCGCCCAGGTCGCGCTCATGGTGGTTGTAGACGTAGGACAGGCAGGCCACGCAGGGGCCCTCCGGTTGCGCGGCGAGCCGGTTGCGGTCCATTTCGGCGCGCACGAAATCGCGGAACGCCTCGGAGCGATTCGCGTAGCCCCGCTGGGCGATCCAGGCATCGAATGCCTCGGCGAGGTGGTCGTCAATGGAAACAGTCAAGCGTGCCATGCGGTGTGGGTCAAAGCCATCGGTGCTCGCATGTTGCCTGAAAGCCGGGCCCCTGCCACCTGGCCCTCGGTCAGCGCGTGAGGTCACCCCAAAGGTGGCCACAGCCCTGAGCACGGATGTTGCCCTGGGCTTCTCGCAGCAGGAACAAGGCGCTCAGACCTTGGCGGGTCGCGAGGGCCGTACCCGCTTCCGGTCCGAGCACCATGAGCGCGGTCGCCCAGGCATCCGCTTCGGCACAGGTCGGTGCCACGACGGTGACGGAGGCCGGCGATGACAGCACGGGTGCGCCGCGTTGCGGGTCCATCGTGTGAGACAGGTGGCGGCCCTGCACCGTCACCCAGTGCCGGTAGTCGCCCGAGGTGGCGACGGCCGCGTCCTGCAGGGCGAGCACCGAATGGGGGGCGCGGCGTTCGGTGTCGGGCGCTTCAATCGCCACCGCCCAGGCTGTGCCATCGGGGCGCAGGCCCAGCGCGCGCATCTCGCCATCGATGCCGACCAGACCCGCGTCGATGCCACAGGTGCGCAGGGTGTCGGCCAGACGGTCCACGCCATACCCTTTGGCGATGCCATTCAGGTCCAGCATGATGTCGCCTTGCTTGCGTACCAGTTGGCCGGTGACCTGCAGCAGTTCATACGCAGGCCGTCGGGGTGCGGCCATGGCGCTACGGATGCGGTCCACGTCGGCTTCCTGCGGCCCAAAGCCCCAGGCCTGCACGGCGTCGCCCATGCCGATGTCGAAAGCGCCACCCGAGGCACGGCCGATCGCCATACCCAGGCTCAGCAGATGAGCCAGGTGTGCAGGCACCTCGACCAGGGTGTTCACCGGCGCGCGGTTCAGGCGCATCAGGTGGCTGTCGGTCTGCCAGGTGGACATCTTTGCGTCCACCTCGTCCACCGCCGATTGGAGGGCGGCTTGTATCGGCGCCACATCCAGGCCGGGTGCGCTGAAGAACACCGCGGACCAGCGCGTGCCCATGGTGGGGCCGTTCAGCGCATGGCGTGCCCACTCAGTAGACGTCTTCGACATAGCGGTCTCCGGCTTTGAGCATCGCGGGGGTCAGCCAGGCGGGTTGGAGGATCTCGGTCAAGGCCTCGCTGACACCGCGGGCCATGTCCCGGCCGCCGCACACCATGATCTTGGCGCCGTGGTGGATGGCGTCGATCACCTGCGGGGCTGCCTGGCGCAGGGCATCCTGCACGTACTGCGGTTGGGCGCTGCGTGACACCGCCAGAGACAGCTCGGTCAGCTTGCCTTCGGCCTGCCAGCGCGACAACTCCGAGTGATAGAGGAAGTCGCTGCCGGGGTGGCGCAACCCGAAGAACAGGTGGATGGGGCGACCGGGCGTGTTGTGGCGGATGAAGCCGGCCAAGGGACCCACGCCGGTGCCGGCGCCAATCAGGATTAGCGGGGTGCGGCCGTGGTCGGCATGGAAGCCCGGATGGGGGCGCACAAAGGCACGCACCGTCTGGCCCGGCTCCAACTCGGTCAACTGGGTCGAGGCCAGGCCACCGACGTGACGCCGAACGACGATCTCGATGAAGCCGTCTCGCGCGCCCGAGGCCAGCGAGTACAGGCGAGGCACCGGTGAGCCTTCCGGCACGATGCCCAGCAGGTCACCCGGCTCGAAGCGTGTGAAGCCCTGGCCGGTCAGGCGCTGCCAGCGCGAGGTGGGCGGCAAGGCAAAGCGCAGGATGGACATCGGCACCTGCACGGCGCTGCCGTAGTCCTGACGTGCCACCAGGGTCAGCGTCTCGGTGGCGGGCAGCGCGGGCTGGTGGGCCAACTCCAGAGGCGTGCCCAGGGCCTTGCCCAGCGCGTGGCCCCAGCGAGCGAAGTCCTGCAGCGACTGGCGGTCGATGGTGTCGAAGGGCAGCAAGGTGGGCCAGCCCTTGGCGTGGGCGGCATCGGTCACAGCAGAGGCAAAGGCACAGAAGGCCGGGAAGCTGCGGTCACCAAAGCCGAGCACGGCCACCGGGGCGGTGGGTGGTGCATCCAGGGCCTGGAGGCGGGCCAGAAAGTCCTGGGCCGAGGCCGGGGCATCGCCTTCGCCGTAGGTGGCGGCCAGGATCAAGTAGCGTTGCGCCTGGCGGTAGCGGGCCGGTACAAAGCCGCTCATCGGGGCGATGTGCACGGACTGGCCCGCACGGCGCAAGGCCTCGGCCAAGGTGGTGGCAAAGCCACAGGTGCTGCCGCCCTCGGAGCCGACCAGTACCACCGTGTCCGCCTGAGCGGCCGGCGCGTTGCCGCGCAGTTTCGGGCGGGTGCGCCACCCGGCCAGCCAGACCAGCACACCGGTCACGGACAGCACGGGCACGCCCAGGGCCATCACGCCCAGGATCAGGCCCAGCACGGCCGCGCCGCGACCGGTGTGCAGCATTTCCATGGTGTCCGACACGCGCTGGCTCAGGCTCAGGTCCTGCCACGCCAACAGGGTGCCGGTGCCGGCATCGACATAGCCCATGCCCTGGGTGGTGCGCAGGGTGAACACATCCTGCGGATCGCCTGCGGCGGGAAAGCTCAGATCGCGCAGCGCGGCCACCGGCGTGGCGCGCAGGGCGTCCAGCTGGGCCAGGGGCCGGCCGGTCTGCCCGCTGACCGTGGCCGGGGCATGGAGACTGGCGGATTCCACCGTGATGAGCTCGAAGGTCTCGGCCGACATCCACAGCGCGGTCACCGACGACAGCAGCAGCCCGAGCACGGCCACGCGGGCAATCTCGGTGTGCAGGCGACCCGCCCAGGGGCCGCGCAGACGGGTGAACCAGCGGCGCCAGCCCCCCGTGCGCCGGGCCACCAGCCAGGCCCCGCTGAGGGCCAGCCCCAGCATCGTCAACGCGCCCACTGCGGCGACCAGGCGGCCACCGTCACCCAGGAAGAGCGAGCGGTGCAAGGTGGTCAGCCAGCGCTGCAACGGGTTCGGGTCGGCGCTGGCCACGTCGCGGCCGGTGGCCGGGTCGATCACCGCCGAGCCGGGCTGCTCACCGTCGAACCACCAGGCGGTGATGCGTCCTGAGGGCGCGCGCTTGATCTGCTCCAGGCCCGGATGGCTCGCCTGCACGCGGGTGGCCAGCTCGGCCACGGTCAGCGTGTCCGACACGGTCGGTGCCTGCACGGCCTCCAGGGCGGGAAACACCGAGAGGGCGGCGCCGCTCAAGGCCGTCACGAACAGGAGGGCGGCCAGCACAAGGCCGGGCCAGCGGTGCAGGGTGCGCATCAACATCTCAGGGCCTCGGTGTCAGATCACAGACCGTATGTGAAGCCGGCCACGTAGCGACGGCCCGCGGTGGGCTTGCCCGCACCGGCCTTGGTCAATGGCACCGACACGTCACGCGGACTGTCGCGCATGTCCTCGGCGGCGGCGTCCACGTTCAGCGTGTAGCCGGCGTCGAACAGGGCATCGGCCAGCTCCACCGTCACCTTCAGGCTGCGGCCTGCGCCCACGCTGGCGCCGGTGATGCCGTCGATCTGCCCGCGGCTGCCGCCGGTGGCCCGGTACCAGTCCGTCAGGTGCTTGTGGTACTTCGACTTTTCACCCGCGACCCACAGCGTGCGCACATGGGCGCCGGACGGGTCGCTCAGGTACAGCGCGAGGTAGGCGCCATCGCCGCCGTAGTTCTTGAGCGTGGTGGTCAGGGTGACCGGGCGGGCCGAGGCCAGACCGGGCAGGGCGAGGGCCGTGGTCAAGGCCAGGCCGGAGACGAGTGTTTTCATGAGGGTGCCTTAGCAAAGAAAGTGAGACCAGGGTGGCGAAGCGCGAACGCTGTCAGCGCAACTCGAAGGCCTCGTGGTGAATGCGGCGTGGACCTTGCCCCGTCGCCTGGAGGTCGGACACGATCGCGTCGCGCAGGCCTGCGGGACCGCAATAGAACAGCTCCGCGTCGCGCAGCGGGAAGGGCGTCAGCTGGGCCAGCCGTGCCGCCGTCAAGCGACCGTCTTCGGTGCTGGCCACGATGTGCACCGTCAAGCCGGGGTGGCGTGCGGCGATGGCGGTCAGACGCTCGGCGGCGAAGGCCTCGGCCCGCGTCGTCACCGCCCAGACCAGGGTGATCTCCTGCTGGTCGGCCTCGGTCAGGGCCTCGGCCCAGGCCAGGAAGGGCGTGATGCCGATGCCACCGGCCAGCCAGACCTGGCGACGCACCCGCTTGCGGAACACGAAGCGACCGTAAGGCCCTTCCACCCGCAGGCGCTGACCGGAGGCCAGACGCGTCGGCAGCCGCCGCGTCCACCCGCCCAGGGCCTTGATGCCGAAGCTCAGTGTGCCGTCCGCACGCGGGGCGCTGGCGATGGTGAAGGGGTGGGCCTCGCCCATGCCCGCATCGGGGGCCGACACGAAGGCGAACTGACCCGGGCGCCAGCGCAGGGGGCGACCGGCCGGGCGCAGCGTCAACTCCGTCACCGTGCCGTGCGGTTCGACGTGGGTCACCACAAAGTCGCGGGGACGCAGGAAGGGCGCCACCAGCTGGGTGAACAGCCAGGCCACGATCCCGGCCAGGCTCAAGGCGTTGAGGTAGAGGCCCAGCGTGCCATCCAGGCCCTCGGGCTGGTCAATGGCGAACTGGTGAAACACGGCTACGGCGAACAGCAGGCCCGTGAAGCGGTGCGTGAAGCGCCACAGCGGCCAAGGCAGCTCCAGCCGGGTGAAAGGCACCCGCTTGAACCAGCTCAGCAGGATCAGGCTGATGAAGCCGTTGAGGGCGAACTCCCCCACATCTGCAGCGAAGTGCCCCAGCCGGGTTTCACGCACCACGTTGTCCAGCTCGGGTTCGATCGTGTTGTGCGCGATCATCAGCGCCAGGGCGGCGATGCCCAGCCACTTGTGCACCCCGTACATCCGGTCGAGTCCGCCAAACAAGGGCTCGATCCAGGAGGGGCGGGTGGCGAGCACCAAGGTCAGGCTCATCGCGGCGATGGAGGCCGACCCCAGGGCGATGCCCAGGGCCGTCTCCGTGCCGTAGGGGGCATAGGTCTGTGCGCCGATCAGGCCCGCGTACAGCACGGCCAGCGCAGCCAGGAGGGGCCCGATCAGTCGCATCACCGGCTCCTTAACGCGGGCTGGTCGAAACGGCTGCGGGCACGTTCAGCGGCTTGCCCGCTTTGCCGGCCTGTCCGCGAGCCGGGGGCAGGTAGCGTGCGGTGTCGGCGCCGGGGCGAAAGCGCACCTCCAACTCCAGCACCGCGAGCGAGGCCGGGTCGATCTTGAGTTCGATCTGGTTGCCGTCGACATCGCGCCCACGGACTTCGTAGCAGCCATCGTCAATGCGCAGGCGCTCGGTCGTGATGCCCCGATCGCGCACATGGTTGGTGACGGTCTCGCGAGATTGCCACTCGGCCATGGGATGGCGGCAATCGTTGCTGGCCCGTGCGGTGCCCGAGCAGGTCATCGCGATCACGATGGCAATGGGAAACAGTGCTTTCATGGCGGGGCTCCTTTATCCTTGATGCCATGAGGATGCGCCGCCAAGCTGACTGCAACCTGAACGGAGCGCCCATCGCGTGTCAGCCTCCGTTCAGATTCGTCCTGAGGGGCGCACGGACAGGGAAGGTGTGAATGCGGATCTTGCTGATTGAAGACGACGCCGTGCTGGGCGCCGCGGTGCGCGACCAGATCGCGGGCGATGGCCATTCGGTCGACTGGGTGCAGCGCCTGGACGCGGCCGACGCGGCGGTCGCGGGCGTGCCTTATGACCTGGTCCTGCTCGACCTGATGCTGCCCGACGGCCGGGGCCTGCCCTTCCTGAAGCGCCTGCGTGCGCGCGGCGAGGCCACACCGGTCATCATCCTGACGGCGCTCGATCAGGTGTCCGACCGCATCGAAGGGCTCAATGCCGGCGCCGATGACTACCTGGTCAAGCCCTTCGACCTGGCCGAGCTGTCGGCCCGCATCGGCTCGGTCGCGCGCCGCTATGGCGGCAACCCCAACCCCCTCATCACCCACGGGGACCTGCAGATCGACCTGGCGGCACGCAGCATCTGCCGTGGTGGCCAGCCGGTGGCGCTGACGGCCCGCGAATGGGCGCTGCTCGAAGCCTTTCTGGCGCGACCGGGGCAGCTGCTGTCCAAGGCGCAGCTGGAAGACAAGCTCTACACCTTCGATGCCGAGGTGGAGAGCAACACCATCGAGGTGCACATCAGCCGCCTGCGCAAAAAGCTGGGCAGCACGCTCATCGTCACCGAGCGGGGGCTGGGCTACCGCCTGGGGCAGGCATGAGGATGCCGCGCAGCCTGCAGCAGCGTCTCGCCCTGTCTCTGGGCCTGCTGTTGACGGTGCTGTGGCTGGGCGCCGCGTCACTGACCGCGGTCCGCGCGCGCCAGTCCATCGAAGATGTGTTTGATTCAGCGCTGCAGGAAACCGCGCAGCGCATCCTGCCGCTGGCCGTGGCCGAGGTACTGGGGCGAGACGAAACCGACCCGACCCAGCGCCTGGCCGAGATCCGCGAGCACGACGAGTTCCTGACCTATGCCGTGCGCGATGCGCGAGGGCGCCTTTTGCTGCTGTCGCACGACGCCGATCCGGCCATCTTTCCGCCCTGGCGCGGGGCGGGCTTCAGTCAGTCGGCCACGCACCGCTTCTACAGCGAGGAGGCCTTGCAAGGCTCTGTCCGCCTCACCGTGGCCGAACCCCTGGCCCATCGCACGGCCATGGGGCGCGAGCTCCAGATGGGGCTGGGCTTGCCCTTGTTGATCGTCTTGCCCGTGGCGTTGGGTGCCATCGTGCTGGCCGTGCGCGCCAGCCTGGCGCCCTTGCGGCGTTTCCGCGAAGGGCTGGCCGCCCGCGGTGCACGCGACCTCTCGCGTGTTCCGGTGGACGATTTGCCGGCCGAGGTGGCTCCCGTGGCCGAGACGGTCAACGGCCTGCTCGCCCGCTTGGCTGCGGCCTTCGAGGCCGAGCGCAGCTTTGCGGCCAACGCTGCCCATGAACTGCGCACGCCACTGGCCGGTGCCATCGCGCAGGCGCAGCGCCTGCAAGCCGAAACCCGCGACGCTGCAGCCCAGGCCCGCGCCGCCGACATCGAAGCGACGCTCAAGCGCTTGACCCGCTTGTCAGAGCGCCTGATGCAGTTGGCCCGTGCCGAAGGCGGACGTCTGCGCCTGGATCACCCGTCGGACCTGCGCAGGGTGGCGCGCATTCTGACGGACGAGTTGTCTCGCCTGGCCGGTGCAGGGCGGCTGGCGCTGACTGTCCCCGCCGAGCCGGTGATGTCGGACCTGGACCCGGATGTGTTTGCGATTCTGCTGCGCAACCTGGTTGAAAACGCCTTGCGACACGGTGCACCCGATGCGCCCGTCGAGATTGCCTTGACCCGCGAGGGCGGCTTGAGCGTGGCCAACGAGGGACCGGTGGTGCAGCGTGAGGTGCTGTCGCACCTGGTGGAGCGCTTCGAGCGGGCCGGTGCGTCGTCGGACGGCAGCGGCCTGGGGCTGGCCATCGTGCAGGCGATTGCCCAGCGCCTGGATGCGGCGCTGGTGCTGCAGTCGCCACGGCCCGGTCAGGCCACGGGCTTTGCCGCGTCGCTGGCCTTGCCCCTTTCCCCAGGCGATCCAGCCAAGGGCTGAGCGGCGGGTGACTCAGCCTGCGGGCAGAGGCGCCACATGCTGCGCCAGCGCGCGCCCGCTGAGCCACGCGCCTTCCACCTTGCCGCCGTTCAGCCAGTCCCCGCACAGGCCCAGTTGCTGGTCGGCATCCCACCAGCAGCCCAGGTTCAGCGCGGGCTCCGTGTCGGCGTAACGCCAGCGGTGGGCGGTGGCCTGCACCTGTGCGGGCTGGGGGCCGCCCAAGTCCGCGAACGCGGCCAGCAAGGCGGCGGTGACTGTCGCCGCATCGTCTTCCACGTGGGCCTCGCTCCACTCGGCGCTGGCGTGCAGCAACCAGGTGTCCGCGCCGGTGCGACCCGGCTTGCTGCGGTCGCGTGCCACCCAGCGCAGCGGACCCGCGTTGATGAACGCGCCCTCCCAGTCCAATGCCACCGGTGCCGCGCAGCGCACCATCACGGCCCAGCAGGCGCGCATGCGGGCGCTGGCGGCCACGGTGGCCCCAGCGGGTGCCACGTCACGCAGCAGCTGCTCAGCCTGGGGCGCCGGCATGGCCAGCAGCACCGCACGGTAGCGGGGCGCCAGCGGTCCGTGCTCGGCCGTGCTGAGGGCCCAGCCCGTGTCGTCGCGAGTCAGGGCCTGCACCGTGGTTTGCCATTGGGGCTGCACCCGCTCACCCAGGTCCTGCACCAGCCAGGCGGCCGGCGAGGTCATGCGCGGGGTGCCCACAAAGCGCTCCAGCGGCGTCTCGGGCGTGCCCCAGGATTGGCCGTCGAAGCTCACCAGGCGGGCGTCCCACAGCGCGGCGGCGCCCGCCGTTTGCCAGCGCTGTACCTCGGTGCGGAAGGCCGCGTCGCGGGCGGTGAAGTACTGGGCGCCATGGTCGCATTGCCAAGGCCCCTGAGCGTCTTCGCTGCGGCGCGTGCTCATGCGGCCCGAGGGGCCTCGGCTCTTGTCGAACAGGTGGACGTGGTGGCCGGCTTGCACGAGGGCCTGCGCGCACGACAGGCCTGACAAGCCAGCGCCCACGATGGCGATGGGCTGGGGCAGGGACGGGTTCATGATTGGGGATCGGTTCGGTCGTGAGAGACCCAGATCAGGGCCTGGGTGTCGATGCCCAAGGCCTTCACCCGGGCCACGATCTGGCTTTGCACCTCGGCAGACAGCTGTGGCGTGCGCGCCAGAATCCAGCAGTAGCTGCGGTCGGGGCCGACGACCACGGCCCACTGGTACTGGGCGTCCAGCGCGGCCACGTGGTAGCCGCCGTAGAACGGCCCGAAGAAGGACACCTTGAGCGAGGCCGTGTTCGCATCGCCGGTGAACAGGGCCTTGCCCACGGCCTGCCGCCAGGCGTTCTTCGCCGTGTCAAAGCCGCGGTTGACGACGCGCACGCTGCCGTCGGCTTGGCGCTGGTAGGTGGCGCTGACATCCGTCATCCCACGCTCGAAGGAATGATCGAGCCGTGCCAGCTCATACCAACGCCCCTCATAGCGAGCGAGGTCAAACGCGGTGACGGGCGTGATGCCCTCAGGTGGCGCGACGGCCGCGCAGCCGGTGAGCGCGCTGGCGCAGACCACCGACAAGGCCATGAGCAGGAGCCGCAGCGCAGAACGGAAAAGGGGCATGAGACGAGGGTCCAGTCTGTGAAACAAACGAGTCGCATTGGACCTCGTTTTGAGGCGGTTTGGTGGTGACAAAAACGTGTCAACGGCCGCTGATGCCCGGTTTGTGGGCGTGAGCACGGCGGACAATTTCAAAACCAAAAATAATATTGATTGACTATTAAATTCCTTAAGTGGTATAAAAAGGGCTGTGCACAGCGCCGGACCCGTCTTTTTCAAGGCCACCCGCCGCCCGCTGCCGTTTTTTGCGACCCTTGTCGCCCTTTTGGCCTGCCGAGCTGCGGCCAACCGAGCCACTCGAAGCTCACGCAGGCAGTTTCAAGCCTGCGATCCTGATTGATCCCGATTTCACACACCGCCATTTCCATGGGCAAGTACGTCGTTTCGCCCGCGACACACCCGACCGACTGTGGCCGCTTCCGCGCCTCCTTCTCGGTCCAGCGCGCTCAGGGCAACGGCAGCTACTGCCGCGTGTTCCGCTTCGACAAAACCTTTGCCTCGCGTGAAGCCGCCCGACTCTTTGCAGTCACCCAGGGCTGGCTGCAAACGTGCTCGCCCCAACCCCCTGCGTGCTGACGGTCGGCGCCTCTCCGATCCCCTTCACGCGCCAGTTTCGCTGCGACCCCTCGGTTCGCCCCCCCGCACCCTGACGGTGCGCATGATTCAGAAAGGCTCCTTTCATGAGCAGCAAGATTTACGTGGGCAACCTGCCCTATTCCGTGACCGACGACAGCCTCCAGAGCAACTTCGCCGAGTTTGGCCGCGTGGCCTCTGCCAAGGTCATGATGGACCGCGATACCGGCTGCTCCAAGGGCTTCGGCTTTGTCGAAATGGCGTCGGCCGAGATGGCCCAGGCCGCCATCACCGGGCTGCACGGTGTGTCGGTGGATGGCCGCTCGATCGTCGTGAGCCTGGCACGTCCCCGTGAAAACACCGGTGGCGCAGGCAGCCGCGGCACCGGCGAGTACACCGCCACCAAGCGCTCCGATGTCGGTTACGGCACGGGCGGCTTTGGCGGTGGTCGCTACTGATCCCGTCTCGTTCTGCGAAGACCGGCTCTGTGGAGCCGGTTTTTTTCGTCTGCGGCGGCTCAAACGGGTGACACCGGCCCGGACGCCATCGTTGCCTTGTCCCGCTTGTCATCCCAGTCGATGGCCCCGGTCGAGGCCGCGGCACGCAGGCCTTGCAGGGCGCTGTCGTAGTCAAAGTTCTCGATGGCCGTGCCGATGGGCTCAAAGGCCTCCCCCAGGCCCTGACGCAGCAGGGGGGCATGGGCCTGCCATTCTGTGCTGGCTTCGAAATCGCTGTCGGCCAGCATGCGCGCGAGGCGACGACACACCGCAGACAACTCCTGCTTGTTCAACGCACCGGTGGCGACAGGCGGCGGCTCGGTGGGCGCGGGCAGGTGGGTGTCCAGCGTCTGGATGACGTTGTGCAGAGCCCGCTCGAATCCGTCCAGCAGAGCGGGCAGGGCGGCCGAGCCTTCGGGCTGCTTGAGGCGCATCTCGAGTTGCGACGCAGCCTCCTGCAGGACGATGGCACCGATGTGGCCGGCCAGGCCCTTGATGGTGTGGGCCAGGCGCACCGCGGTGTCGCGGTCTCCCTCGGCGAGCGCGGTACGGCACTGCGCCGCTGCCTGTCGGTGGTTGGTCGCAAACTTGCGCAGCAGGCTCACGTACACGTCCTGCCGACCCATCATGCGGCTGAGCCCATCGTTCACGTCAATGCCCGGTAAGTCCGGCAGCGTCGAGGTGGGTGGAGCGTCTGCTGGCGCCCGGTCCGGCATCGGGCCGCCGAGGCCGGGGCGCGGGCGGATCCATTGCCGCAGCGTGTCGAACAAGCGGGCCGGGTTGATCGGTTTGGCCACATGGTCGTTCATGCCGGCGGCCAGGCAGGCTTCACGGTCACTGGCCATCGCATTGGCCGTCATGGCGATGATCGGCAGGTCGGTGCGCAGTCCGCTGGCCCGGATGCGGCGCGTCGCCTCCAGGCCGTCCATGCCGGGCATCTGCACGTCCATCAGCACCAGGTCGTAATCGTGGGCTTGCACCCTGTCCACGGCTTGCTGGCCGTCGCAGGCGAGGTCCACCCGCAAGCCCACGCCCTCCAGCAAGGCCGTGGCCACTTCCTGGTTGAGGTCGTTGTCCTCCACCAGCAGCACATGGGCGCCGCGAACCTGGGTCAAGGCCCCCTCTGCGTCCAGGGTGGCATCCGGGCGATGGGGGCGGGCATCCGGGCGCGAGCCCAGAGCCTGCGACACACACTCGAACAGCGTGGAGGGGCTCACCGGCTTGATCAGCACGTCGTGGATGCCGATGTGCTCGGCGTGCTTGAGCAGCTCTTCCCGGCCGTAGGCGGTCACCATCAAGATGGGGACGGGATACGAGGGGTGATCGGCGCGGATGCGCTGGGCCAGCGACAAGCCGTCCATCCCCGGCATCTGCCAATCGAGCAGCAGCAGGTCATAGGGGGGCGGGCTTGACGCCTGCGACGCCAAGGCCGTCAACGCAGCCTCGCCACTGTCAACGGCCTGGGCCTCCAGCCCCATGCCTTGCAGCAAGCCGGTCAGCACCTGGCGAGCGGTGTCGTTGTCGTCCACGACCAAGGCGCGCTTGCCTTGCAGGTCGGCGTGCAGCACCCGGGCCGGTGCGGCGGCCGAGCCCTTGTCCAGGCGCACCGTGAACCAGAAGGTGCTGCCCTGGCCCAAGCTGCTTTCCACCCCGACGGTGCCGCCCATTCGGCTGGCCAATTGCTTGGTGATGGCCAGGCCCAGGCCCGTGCCGCCGTACTGGCGCGTGGTCGAGCTGTCGGCCTGCTGGAAGCTTTCGAACAACTGCCTGGACTGCTCAGGCGACAAACCGATGCCGGTGTCGCGCACCGTGAAATGCAGCAGCACGTCCCGGGACGTTTCCTCCAGGAGTTGAGCCTTGATCTCGATTTCGCCGCGGGCTGTGAACTTGACGGCGTTGTTGGCATAGTTCACCAGCATCTGGTCCAGCCGCAGCGGGTCGCCCACCAGCCGCTCCGGGATGCGCGGGTCGATGTGGATGACGAGCTCCAGCCCTTTGTCGGCAGCCTTGTCGGCGATCAGCGTGGTGACGTTGTCCAGCAGGTGCTGGAAGCTGAACTCGATGTGCTCGACGCTGAGCTTGCCCGCCTCGATCTTGGAGTAGTCCAGGATGTCATTGAGGATGCCCAGCAGGTGCTGGCTGGCAGCCTGCACTTTCTTGACGTAGTTGCGCTGGTGCTGGCCGAGATCGGTTTTGAGCAGCAGGTAGGACATGCCGAGGATGGCGTTCATCGGCGTGCGGATCTCATGGCTCATGTTGGCCAGGAACGCGCTCTTGGCCTGATTGGCTGCCTGGGCGGCGTGCGAGGCCTGTGCCAGTTCGGCGGTGCGCTCGTCCACCAGCAATTCCAGATGCTGTTGGTGTTGAATCAGTGCCTGCTCGGCTTGCCTGCGACGCCGGTTCTGATAGGCCAGGGCCACCAGCAGCGCTGACAGCAGCAAGATGGTGACTGCCGAGGCGATGACGAAAGGGCGGTAGTCGCCCCACAGCGTGCGCGGGCGGTTGAGGAAGACCGTGCCGGCTGGCAGCTTGCCGGGATCTGCTCCCCAGCGCTCCAGTTGCGCCCAGTCGAACATCGCTTGGGGAGGCACGGTGAGGCTGGCATCTGTCTCATCCGGCAGGGGGTGACCACTCAGCAGTTGTGCGCCGATGTGGCCGGCGCGTCGGCCCACTTCCGCGGGAACGACGACCGATCCGCCGGTCAGGCCCGCCTGGATGTGCGAGTCATACAGGCCCAGCGTGGGGGCGTTGGCCCGTTTGGCGATCTCGGCGGCCACCGCGGCCGGCACGAAGGGCCGCCCTGTGCTGTCCTGAAAATAATCGGCCAGGAAGATCAGGCTGTCCGGCGGCAGGGAAGCGATCCGCGCCAGCATGGCCTCGTAGGGCAGGTTGGAGGTGTCTTCGATGTCCAGGTTGCGCTGTTGTTGGATGAGCACCTGCGACAGCTGTGCCGGCAAGGTGGCCTGGATGCTTCCTACGCCCGCCACCAGCACCAGTCGACGCGCGCGGGGAAACAAACGGAGCCCGTGGCGCAGCGTGCCTGCCACGTCGTACCGGTTGCTGACATTCAGAATCGGATGCGGGATGCCGCGCCAGTTGAGCGACGGGGTGGTGACGAAGGTGGCCACCACCGGCAACCCGGGAGGCAGCAGGTCATAGCCCGCCTGCGCCAGGAAATCCAGCGCGGGCTGCTCTTGAGCCAACACCAGCCCGATGCGCTTGTTGGCGTACTTCTGTCGCAGCAGCGTGGCCAGCGCCGAAGCCGCCGTTTCGCCGTTGTCGAAGCGACGCAGATCCAGGTGCTCGACATAGATGTTGCCTGGGGAGACGCCGTGGGACTTGAGTGCCTCAACCGCTCCACCGATCATGCCTTCGGGCACTGGCAGGCCGTGCTGCGAGCTCGCGACAATCAGGACCGCAGCGGGAGGCTGCGTGGCCACCGTGGCGGCGCGCGTGGGCACCGGGAGCAAGCCGACGAACAGGCACGCCATCAGCAAGATGGCGCCAAGGCGATACCGACCCAAGCTGGGCAAAGAGCCAATGGACGTGCGACGAGGTGGCATCAGGCACCATGACGATGAGTAGGATGTCGCCGCGATTCATGGCGCGCACCACAGCGAGTACAACTCGGCTATCGCTCCTTTCAACTATCGAGTTCTAACAGAAATTGGGACAGCGTGGTGGGTTTCCTGCTGGCAGCAGGGGGGAACTCACAGGTGGAAATGCCCTGCCGCCTCGGGCTGGTACAGCACCTTGTCAATGCGGATCTGGCGGGTGCGATGGCGCATCCGCCAGTTGAACGCATCGCCCACCTTGTAGCCCAGGATCGCGGTGCCGATGTCGCTGCACACCGAGAGCTTGCCCGCGTGCGCGTCGGCATCTTCCGGGTACACCAGCACCACCTCCATCTCTTCGTCGTCCACCTGCAGCACGGCCTTGGAGTTCATGGTGACGACGTCGTCGGCCACCTGCCGGGGATCGACGACGATGGCGCGCTCGATCTCGTGCGCCAGCTCGAACGTTTCGGCGCCCTGTTCGATGTCCAGCAGGCTCTGGAGACGGGCCTTGTCGATCTCGGTGATGACGATGTCGGAGGTGTGGGGAGCCGGGTTGTCGCGCAAGAGGCGGAGGTAGCGCTCTGCGCTCATGACGAAGGATTTCAGCGTCGGCGTTTCGTGATCGAGCGAGAAGCCACTGCGCAGGAAGGCTTTCAGCGAGCGCTCGTTGTCGGCGTGGATCTTGGCGATGAGCCTGTCGGCCCGCATGTCGAAGAACGCGAGTTTCATGCCTTCGTGGATGGCGCTGGCACCGAGCTTGCGGCCCCAGTTGTCGCGGTTGCCAATGACCAGCACCATCTCGCAGTCGCGGCCCGTTTTCACCAGACGCACGAAACCCACGGGCTCATCGTGCCGGTCATAGGCCATGAAGAAGCGGCCCCCCTGGTTGAACAGGTGGGTCAGGATCGGCAACTGGACCCGACCGATGACCTGCTCGATTAAGCGGGAGACGTGGCGTGAGTCGCTCAGGTAGCGGGTCACGCTCTCGTCTTCGAGCCAGTCCATGAGCATCAGCGCGTCCGCCCGGGTGATCTCCGGGCACAGGGAAATGAAAGGCTTGTTCATCTTCACCACACGGGGTTGCAAGAATGAAAGCCCTTCATGGCCGCGGCCATGACGGTTCTTTCGGGGGCGCGGCGATTCTAGGTCGCGAGGGTGCGAGAGGCGGCAATGTCGCACTGAATTCGTGCGATGTGCGCCCTTGGCAGCGCACCCAGGCGATCCGGTGCAGGAGAAGCCCTGATGGACCTATGTCCCATGGACGCGTCAAAGCCGGGTATTCGGCAACGCCTGGACGGGGCCGCATCGCCGACAATGTCCGAATTAAGCAGGGATTTGGGTGGGGCTGGATGGCGACGAGGGACCTCGCAGACCAAGGGGCTTCATGTTCGGGAGTAGGGGTACAGCATGGCCGGGGCACATGACGACGCAAACGTGGGTGCGGACGACGCCGACGGTGCAGGCAGATGCCATGACGTGGTGGGGCATATCCCAGGTGTCTTGGTCCGGCTCGCGACGGATCTGGACGGCTCCACCGAGGTGCAGTACATCAGCCCGCGCTGTGTCGACCTGTTGGAGATGCCTGCGCATCAGCTCCTGGGCGACGCCGCAACGCTCTGGAGCCTGATCGATCCCCTGGATCGCAATGGCCTGCAGTCCGCGATCGCGCAATCCGCACAGACGCTGACACCGTGGGTGTGGATGGGCGCACTCACGACGCCATCCGGTCGCCGCAAGTGGATGCAAGGCTCAGGTCAGCCTTGCCGCCAGGCCGACGGCAGCACATGGTGGGACTGCCTGCTGGTGGACCTGCTGCCCTCCGCCGTGTCGGAGCGGGCGCTGCGCCTCAATGAGTTGCGCCTGCGGACCTTGCTCGCCCACATCAGCTGCGGGGTCATCGTCCACGCCCAGGACCACACCATCATCGACGCCAATCCGGCCGCGTGCCGGATCACGGGTCTGTCGCTTGAACAATTGCGCGGCAGGGGCGTGGTCGACCCCTACTGGCACTTGCTGGAAGAAGATGGCTCCCGCATGCCCCTGGATCGCTTCCCGGTCTCGCAGGTGATGGCCCGCGGCCGCGCCGTGAACAAGCTGATCTTGGGCATCCGTCGCTCGGATTTGTCTGATCCGGTGTGGGCCCAGGTCGATGCTTATCCGCTGCTGGACGAGCAACAGCAGATCAGCCAGATTGTGGTGACCTTTGCCGAGATCACCGAGCTCAAACAGGCGGAAGAGCGCACCCGGCGGCTGAATCGCTCTTTGCGGGTGCTCAGCAGTTGCCAGTTTGACCTGCTCAACGCACTCGACGAGGCCGCGTACCTGGATCAGGTGTGCCGTGCGGTGGTCGCGGCGGGGGACTTCTTGCTGGCGTGTGTGGTCTTTGCGAACCGTGACCCGGACAAATCCGTCCGGATCGCGGCTCAGGCGGGCCCGGCCACGGACTACCTCCAGGGCATTCAGTTGTCCTGGGATGGCGAACAGCCGAGCGGTCGGGGCCCCTTCGGCACGGCGGTGCGCACGGGGCGCACGCAGGTGAATCAGGATTGGCGAACCGCCGACATGGTGCGACCGTGGAGCGACAAGGCCGCGCAGCACGGATTTCAGTCGAGCATCGTCTTGCCGTTGACGGTCGACAACGAGGTCATCGGGGCCATCTGCCTTTATGCCGCCGAGCGCACCGCGTTCAACCCTGAAGAAGTGCCGCCGCTCGAAGAATTGGCGCGCAATGTCTCTGCCGCCATCGGGGCCATCCGAACGCGCCAGCAGCGCGATCTGGCCGAAGTGGCCAACCGCGCCAAGAGCTCTTTCCTGGCCAACATGAGCCATGAGATTCGCACACCGATGAATGCCATCATCGGTCTGACCCACCTGTTGTCACGCGATACCCCTGATGCCTTGGCGCGTGAGCGCCTGGACAAGATCGAGCAGGCCGCCAAGCACCTGCTGCATGTGATCAACGACATCCTGGATCTGTCCAAGATCGAAGCGGACAAGATGACGCTGGAGAACATCGAGTTCTCGCTGGACGACATGCTGTCTCGCGTCTTCGAGATGGTTCGCCATTCCGCGGAGGGGAAAGGCCTGGAGCTGATCATCGACACCGATCACCTGCCCTCTCGCATGCGAGGTGACCCGACCCGACTGTCGCAATCTCTGATCAACCTGCTGGGCAATGCGGTGAAGTTCACGGCGCATGGCTGGGTTCGGCTGCGTGGCGAGCTGCTGGCGCGCCGGGAAGATCGCCTGCACGTGCGCTTTGAAGTGCAGGACACGGGGGAGGGGATTGCCGCCGACCGACAGGCACACCTGTTCCAGGCGTTTGAGCAGGCCGACAGTTCGCTGACGCGCCGTCATGGCGGCACAGGGTTGGGGCTGGCCTTGCTCAAGCGGTTTGCCGCCATGATGGGGGGCGAGGTGGGGCTGCGCAGCGAGCTCGGCCAGGGCAGCACCTTCTGGTTCACGGCATGGTTGGGCTGCGCGCAGGAGACCGGCGAGACGCCGTCCCCTCTTGCGTCGGATGGCCTGCGCGCCTTGCTGGTGGACGATCTGGCGGAGGCCCGCAGCGCCTTGGCGGATCGCCTGGCGATGCTGGGGCTTCAGGTGGATGCCGCGCCCAGTGGTGCGGCCGCACTCGTCAAAGTCGATGCCGAGATGGCGGCCGGGCGACCGTATGACCTGCTCGTGGTGGACTGGCGCATGGAGGCGATGGATGGCATCGAGACGCTGAGGCATGTGGCGCACAAGCTCGGTGCGGGCATGCCCCCGAGCATCCTGGTGAGTGCACTGGACGATCGCGACATGCGCGAGCAGGCGCGCATGCTGGGCTGTGAGGCGGTGCTGATCAAGCCCGTCACAGCCTCGGCGCTGCAAGACGCGGTGGCCCGTGTGCTGCGCCTGCAGGGGACGCCGAGACAGCGCATTCCCTTGCCCGAACCCGGTGACGCGCAGACCCAGCTTGAGCGTGAACACGCAGGGCGGCGCCTGCTGTTGGTGGATGACAACCCCATCAATCAGGAGGTCGCGTGCGAGTTGCTGAGCAGGGCGGGTCTGAGGGTCGATGTGGCTGGTGATGGTGCCACGGCGATCGAGCGGGTGCAGTCAGGCACTTACGATCTGGTGCTCATGGATGTGCAAATGCCCGTGATGGATGGGCTGACGGCCACCCGGCACATTCGCTCACGCATCGGTCACCAGTTGCCGATTCTGGCCATGACCGCCAGTGCATTTGTCGAAGATCGACAGAACTGTCTGGATGCTGGCATGAACGACCATGTCAGCAAGCCGGTGGATCCGCGCGCGCTCTATGCCACCGTGTTGCGCTGGTTGTCGCGTCCACAACAGGCCGACGAGTCCCGCGCGGTCGCGGGCCGTCCGCAGGAGGACGATGACACCGCGCAGCAGGTGCTGCAACGCCTGCATCAGGTGGAGGGCCTCGACGTGTCTGCGGCACTGGACAACATGGGCGGCAATGTGGGCTTGATGAGGCGCATGCTTACCGTTTTCATCCAGCAATACGAACGGGGGGTGCCCGTCTTGATGCAGTCTGAGGGGCCCGATGCCATCGCAGGATGGCTCGGCGTTTGCCACTCGGTGCGCGGCGCCGTCGCCACCATCGGGGGCACCGCGTTCGCAGCGCGCCTGCAGGCCTTCGAGGCTGAACTGCAGCAGGCATCCGAGCCGGCCCATCATGCAGCCAAGGCGCGGCAACTGCATGAATCCTTGGTGGCATTCGTGGCGAGGCTGGCGGCGGCCGTCAGATGATGCGTCCCAGTCTTCGTGGATGCTCGGCGCGGTGGCATGCCTGACGGTGCTCTCACGAGACCCATGGGCCTGTCTCGTCCCGCCAGGGCCTGAAAAGCGGTCGTTGGGCGGGTAACCTATCGCGGTTGCTTGTGCGTGCACACTCCGTGCACGCAAGCAGCATGGGCATGGCGTTCGCGGTCATCGCCACCCAGCTTGTGCCGTTCTGAAGACCCCGAATGACCACTGAACTCCTGTCCCCCACCGTTGCCACGCCACCGTCCTCGGTTTCGCGGGCCGAGGCGTTCCGCTTCTGGCTCAAGCTGGGCTGCATCAGCTTCGGCGGCCCCGCTGGGCAGATCGCCCTCATGCACGAGGAACTGGTTGAGCGGCGACGCTGGATCTCGGAGAACCGTTTTCTGCATGCGCTCAACTACTGCATGGTGCTCCCGGGGCCCGAGGCTCAGCAATTGGCCACCTACATTGGCTGGCTGATGCATCGCACCTGGGGAGGCATCGTCGCCGGGGGGTTGTTCGTGCTGCCGTCGCTGCTCTTGCTGATTGCCTTGTCGTGGGTCTACATGGCTTTTGGCAGCGCACCGGCGATCGCCGGATTGTTCTATGGCATCAAGCCCGCGGTGACGGCGCTGGTGGTGCACGCGGCCTGGCGGGTCGGGTCTCGTACCTTGAAGAACGCCTGGCTGTGGGCCATCGCCGCGGCCTCGTTCGTGGCGATCTTCGCCTTGAGTCTGCCTTTCCCGCTCATCGTGCTGATGGCAGGTCTGATCGGCTATGTGGGCGGCAAGGTCGCGCCGGACAAGTTCAAGTCGGGTGCCAGCCATGGCGCGGCCCAGCAGGGGCACGGCCCGGCACTGATTGACGATGACACGCCGACGCCGGCACATGTGCGCTTCACCTGGACGCGTTTGCGGCTCGTCCTGTTGCTCAGCCTCACTTTGTGGGGCCTCGCGCTGGGCGGCTTGACGGCCGTCTTCGGCTGGGACGGGGGCCTGACGCAGATGGGCTGGTTCTTCACCAAGGCTGCGCTGCTGACCTTTGGTGGGGCCTATGCGGTGCTGCCCTACGTGTACCAGGGCGCGGTCGATCACTTTCACTGGCTCACGGGGCCACAGATGATCGACGGCCTGGCGCTGGGCGAGACCACGCCTGGGCCTTTGATCATGGTGGTGGCCTTCGTGGGCTTCGTCGGGGGCTGGACCACGCAGATCTTTGGCAGCGATTCGCTCTGGCTGGCCGGCGCTGCCGCAGCCATGGTGGTGACCTTCTTCACCTTCCTGCCGTCCTTTGTCTTCATCCTGCTCGGTGGCCCGTTCATCGAGTCCACCCATGGCAACCTGAAGTTCACCGCCCCGCTGACCGGGATCACCGCAGCCGTCGTCGGGGTCATCGTGAACCTGGCCGTGTTCTTTGCGTACCACGTCCTTTGGCCGCAGGGCTTGGGCGGTTCGTTCGAGTGGGCCAGCGCCGCTATCGGCCTGGTGGCTGCCCTGGCGCTGTTCCGATTCAAGGCGGGCGTCATTTCGGTGGTGCTGGGCGCTGGCTTGGCCGGGCTGGTCTTCCAGCTGGGTGACGCTCGCGTGCTGTCAGCCGTGGCGGCGGTGGTCATGCCGGAGTGGGGTCTCCGCTGACGGGGGGAAGGTCGATGGAATTCTGGAAAGTCTCAGGCTTGTTTGTCCTGACAGCCATCGCCGAGATGCTGGGCTGCTATCTGCCGTGGTTGGTGCTGAAGCAAGACCGCAGTGCCTGGCTGTTGCTGCCCGCGGCCGTCTCCCTGGGCTTGTTCGCCTGGCTGTTGTCGCTGCATCCCACGGCCAGTGGCCGGACCTATGCCGCTTACGGTGGGGTGTACATCGGTGTCGCGCTGATCTGGCTTCGTCTCGTTGATGGGGTGACGCTGACCCGCTGGGACATGGTCGGCGGCGCGATGGCCTTCGCCGGCATGGCCGTGATCATGTTTCAGCCTGACGCCGCTCACTGACCGCACCCGCTTCATGGCCCATGACGGCAATGAGGCCTGGTCGGTGGGCTGGGGCTCGTTGGTGGGCTAGGCCGGCACGCCCAGGATCACGCTGGAGGCTTTGAACAAGGCCGCGGCGGGTTGTCCCACGGTGAGCCCCAGGCTGCTCACGCTCTCGTTCGTCACGACAGCGGCCACGCTCAGACCGCCTCCCAGGTCAATGACGACCTCGGCGTTCACCGCGCCCTCCTGAATGCGGGCAATCTGCCCGGTCAAGCGGTTGCGGGCGGACAACTTCGCGCCCTGGTCATCGGTCATCAGGATGATCGACGAGGACTTGACCAAGGCAAACGCGTGAGCGGACACGTGCAGATCAAGGCTGTGTGTGCTGTCGTGCGTCACGATGGCGGTGATGAACTGGCCGGAGGGCAAAGCCAGTTCCACCTCGTCGTTGACCGCACCCCGCTGGATGGCGTGGATGCGCCCAAAGAACTGATTGCGTGCGCTCGTTCGCATGGCCATGCTCCGCAGAAGCCGGTAGTCTTCGGAGAGGCAGTCTGCGTCTTGCCGAAGCTGGGTGACAAAGGCCTGGTGGGCCCGCTCGATTTGCTGGAAGTTGCGCACCAGTTGGGCGCCGCGCGCGGTCAGGCGGGTGCCGCCGCCACCTTTGCCACCGGCCAGACGCTCCACCAGGGGCTCGCCAGCCAGGTTGTTCATGGTGTCGATCGCATCCCAGGCACCCTTGTAGCTCATGCCCACCGCCTTGGCAGCCTGGGTGATGGAGCCTTGCGCCGCGATCTGCGCGAGCAGCGCGATGCGGGTGCGGCCGCCCATCTTTTCGTCGCCCACCCGCAGCCACACCTCACCCTCGAACTCAATGCGGGGATCCGTACTCGTCATCTCGGGGTCTCCATCTTGTGCAGGCGCCCCGCCTTCATCAGGTAGTTGTCTCCGCCCAGGGCGCGCATGTCCTCGTCGTCGTGGGTGATGAGGATCATGGAGAAGCCGAGCCTCTTCTGAAACCGGTCCAGCTCGTCACGCAGCACGTGGCGCAGATCCGGGTCCAGCGCGGCAAAGGGTTCATCGAGCAGCAGCAGGTCTGGCTGCATCACGAGCGCCCGCGCCAGCGCGGTGCGCTGCTGCTGGCCGCCCGACAACTCACGGGGGTAGTGATGGGCCAGGTCGTGCATGCCGAGGGCGTCCAGCCAGTGGTCCACACGGTGATCTGCGGCGTGCTTGCGCGGATTGAACCAGCGCCGGCTCAGGCCGAAGCCAATGTTCTGTCGCACATTGAGATGCGGGAACAGGGCATAGTCCTGAAACAGATAGCCCACACGGCGGGCCTGTGGAGGGCGGTGGATGGGGCGCCGGGCATGGTCGGCATAGTAGGTTTCCCCACCGACCTCGATGTGGCCGCTGTCGGGCTTGACCAGGCCGGCAATCGCCTTGAGCATCATGCTTTTGCCCGCGCCCGAGGGACCCCGGATCACGATGCGTGGGGCGCAGGTGTGCAGCGCCACGTCCAGGTCGAAGCGCGTCTGGCCCGTGTGCAGGGATTTGCGAAACGCCAGGTTCAACTGCATGGTTCGGTCCTTGCCAGGTCAGGTTGGTGCGGACTTGCGCCCGGGGGCCAGATAGGTGGCCAGGAGCAGGATGACGCAGCAGGTGACCGAGATGACGAGCACCAGCTTCATGGCCGAGGCGTCGTCGCCCGCTTGCACGGCTTCGTACACGGCCACCGACAGGGTTTGCGTCTTGCCGGGAATGCTGCCGGCCACCATCAGCGTGGCGCCAAACTCGCCCAAGGCGCGGGCAAAGCCCAGCAGGATCCCGGCCAGGATGCCGCGCCAGGCCAGAGGCAGCGTGACGCGCCAGAAGATCGCGGTGCGCGACACCCCCAAGACCTGTGCCGCCATTTCCAGCTGGTCATCGATGGATTCAAACGCCGCCCGAGCGGGCTTGAACACCAGGGGGAAGGCCACGACCGAGGCCGCGATCACGGCGCCTTGCCAGGTGAAGATCAGGTTGAGACCCCACTGTTGCTGCAGCCATTGACCCACCGGCCCCTGCCGTCCCAGCAGGACCAGCAGGTAGTACCCCAGCACGGTGGGCGGCAACACCATGGGCAAGGTCAGGACGGTGTCCAGCAGGTCTCGCCCTGGAAAACGCCCTTTGGCCAAGAGCAGGCCCACCGCCACACCACACACGGCGGTGATGGCCGTGGACCAGCCGGCCACTTTCAAGGACAGGAACAGCGCCGTCCAGGCAGGGTCATGAACATCCAGCACGGTGACTCACTCAAGGCTTCAGGAAACCATGCTGGGCGAGGATGGCTTGCCCGGCCGGTGACAGCACGTAGTTCACGAACTGGCGTGCCTCCACGATGTGGCTGGAGTTGGCCGCCGGCGCAATCGGGTAGTGGATGACCTCCGCCAGCGGGACGGTGAACGCCACACGGACCTTGCCCTTTTGCACCAGGGCATCGGTGCGGTAGACGAAACCGGCCTCGACTTCGCCGCGCGCCACATAGTCCTGGGACTGGCGGACGTTCTGCGTGTAGATGGCCTTGGCTTGCACGGCGGGCCACAGCTTGGCGGCTTCCAGCGCACGCTGGCTGTAACGCCCCACCGGGACACTGGCCGGGTTGCCGATGGCAACCCGCTGCACGGCAAGCTGGGTCAGATCCTGGAGCCCGTGCATGGGCAGGGTGCTGCCCGCGGGCACGACCACCACCAGGGTGTTGCGCGCGAAGTTGCGGCGGCCGCTGGTCAGAATCAGACCTTGCTGCGCCGCCTGGTCCATGGTGTCCTGGTCAGCCGAAGCCAAGACATCCACCGGGGCGCCTTTGGCGATTTGCTGGAGCAGGGCGCCCGAGGCCCCAAAGTTCAGCAACACCTTGCTGCCGGGGTGCTGTTGCTCAAAGCGCTGCGCGACCTCCTTGAAGGCGTTCGTCAGACTGGACGCGGCCGACACCGTGATCTCGCCCGCCAGGGCGAGACTGCTCCACACAAGACCGATCGCGCCCAGCAGGACAGCGCGACGAGGGAACTGGAAATCTGGCATGGCTGCACCGTGTGGCGGTTGACTGTGCGCAATGTACACCGGTACATAACGGTGGGCCATCCTTCGGGTGGACTAGTCCTGACGACATCGGGTCATGGCATGAGGCCGGCGCGCGGCGTCCCCCCCACGCATCAGCGCAAAGGCGACGGGCTCTCGGGGAGGGGCGATGCCAGGTGCACGCGGTTGCGTCCCTCTTCCTTGGCTTGGTACATGGCCTGGTCTGCGTGCTCCATCAGGCTGTCCATCGGTTCATCGCGACCGTGGAACAGTGCCACACCGATGCTGGCGGTGCAGTCGTGCGCGATGGCGGGGGCCTCCGGCGTGGGGTGCAGCACATAGCGTTCGGCCAGGCGGGCGCGGATTTTCTCTGCAATGGCGAGGGCATGCTCACACGCCTCCTTCCTCGGGGTGTCCAAGGCGCGCAGCAGCACCACGAACTCGTCGCCGCCGATCCGTGCCACGGTATCGGCTTCGCGGACACAGCTTTTCAGGCGTGCGGCCACCTCGATCAGCAGCAGGTCACCCATGGCATGACCGTGCAGGTCGTTAAGGGGCTTGAAGTTGTCGAGATCCAGGTAGATCAGGGCCCCATGGTGGTGGCTGCGCCTGCTGTCGCGCATCGCCTGTTCCAGGTGCTCCCGCAGCAGGCGGCGGTTGGCCAGGTTGGTGAGCGTGTCGTGGAAGGCCAGCTGGCGGATTTGCTCCTCCAGGCGCTTGCGCTCGGTGACATTGCGTGTGACGCCGTGGTATCCGAGGAGTTCGCCTTGGGCGTTGTGGTCGGGTTTGATCAGGACCTCGCCCCAGGTCAGGCGCCCGACCTTGCAGTGTTGCTGCACCTCCAACGTGTGAGAGCCGTTCTGATCCGACAGAAGATGGTCGGCGCCGCTGGCATCCAACACGTCCTTGAGCAAGTTGCCGGACGCCTCGGTGAGCACGTCGAACACCGAATGCCCCACCACTTCATCGGCCCGAAAGCCCCGCATGCGCTCATCTGCCGGGCTGACGTAGGTGACGATGCCGTCGCGGTCCATGCGCCAGTGCACGTCTTCCGTGTCCTCGGTCAGCATGCGGTAGAAGGCCTGGCTCTCATTCAGGGCCCGCGTCCGTTCGGTCACCAGCGCCTGCAAGGCACGGTTTTGCGCTTGCAGGCTGTGGAGCGGAAAAATCTCGTCGTCGCTGGCAATCTGGTACGGCACCGAATAGCTGCAATGCGTGATCAGCCAGGCGTCCCCCTCGTGGCGGAAGACCAGTACCAGCCGCACCACCTCCTTGGCGAACACATCGTCTTGATGAGGCAGGTGGATGTGCAAGGTCGCGGCGACCGACACCACGTCATCACACAGGTCCTGCATGGCGAGGTTGATCACTTCCAGGCGAATGGGGCCGGGGACCTGCTCAAAGTCCTGCCGGGTGATGCGGTTCCATTCGTCGCGATCCTGTACGAGGCGCCCCCAGCTGCCCGTGAATCCGGTGAAGTTCTGGCTGAAACGTTGCGTCAGGCGCGCGTCCCGTGTGGCGTACATCTCGATGTACTCATCGAACAACTCACGAATCGTGCGCTGGCGCTCCTGATGCATGGGGTGGATCTTTCGGGGGGGCGGCGATGGCATGGGGGAATGCGACGCCTCGGGCGCGCAGGCAGAGCATACCGTCTCGCCCGCGGTTTCGCACCGCCCCATGCCGCCCCTCATCCCCGTGTGGCCGCGCGTGCGGGCCGCCCTGCTTGCCCCGGGGCAGGGCCGCTGCGAAGGGCTCAGGCCTCCTGCGCCTGCAGCTCGCGCCACATCACCTTGCCTGCGCCCGACTTGGGCAGCGATTCGGCAAAGCTGACGATGCGCGGGCTCTTGTAGGCGGCCATGTGGTCGTGGGCCCATTCCACGATTTCCTGCTCGGTGACCTGGCCGCGGAAGGCCGGCTTGAGCACGACGACGGCCTTCACGGTCTCGCCGCGTCGCTCGTCCTTGGCCGCGATCACGCACACCTCCTGGATGGCCGGGTGGTGGTACATCAGCGCCTCGACCTCAGCAGGCCACACCTTGAAGCCCGACGCGTTGATCATGCGCTTGAGGCGGTCAACCATGTAGAAGTAGCCGTGCTCGTCGGTGCGGGCCAGATCGCCCGTGCGCAGGAAGCGCTTGCCGTCGATCGTCACGAAGGCCGCTTCGGTGGCGGCCGGGTTCTTCCAGTAGCCCTGCATGACCTGTGGGCCGTGCACGATGATCTCGCCCACCTCGCCCGGTGGCAGCTCGGCAAAGGTGAGCGGGTCCACCACGCGCGCGTCCACATCGAAAATGGGGATGCCCAGACACTGCTTCATCGGCCGCTCCAGCGGGTTGATGTGCGTGGGGGCAATCGTCTCCGACATGCCATAGCCTTCCAGGTAGTCCAGGTTGCAGACTTCCTTGAGCTTGGTGGCGATCGCTTCGGGCATGGCGGCACCGCCACCACTGAGGCGGGCGATGCTGGAGAGGTCGTACTCGCCCAGGCGCGGGTTGGACAGCAGGTCCACGACCATGGTCACGATCATCTGCGTGCCCGTGACCTTGTAACGCTGGATCAGCTGCGCCGCGGCATCGCGGTCCCAGCGCGGCAGCAGCACCACGGTGGCGCCCACGAACAGCGTGCCGTTCATGCCGTTCTGCATCCCCGTCACGTGGAACAGCGGCAGCACCGCCAGTGACACGCCGTCCATCGGCGTGCCGATCCATTGCGTGCCGGCCACGGTGTTGTACATCACGCTGCGGTGCGTGTGCATGCAACCTTTGGGGTGGCCGGTGGTACCCGAGGTGTAGGGCATCACGGCCAGGTCGTCGGGGCCGGTGGTCAGCGGGCCGGGGCGGCGGTTTGCGGCCATCGCATCGGCCCACAACACCACGCCGGGCTCGTCGATGGCCTGGCGCGGCTCGCTCACGAAAGCGGGTACGCGCAGATCGGTCTCGGCGGGCAGGTAGTCGCTGTAGGCCGCCACGATGGCATGGCGCAACCCCGGGGCCTCAGGCTGGCTCGTCTGTTGAGCCCGGCCTTCGGCCAGCAGCGGCTGCACCTGCTTGTACAGGTCTTGCGGGGCGATGATGACGCGGGCGTCGGCGTCGCTCACATAGTGGCGCAGCTCCTCGGTCATGTTCATCGGGTTGACGGGCACCACCACGGCGTCCGCCCGCAAGATGGCGTAGTACGCGACGATGAACTGCGGGCTATTCTGCATGTAGAGCAGCACGCGGTCGCCGCGCGCCACGCCGCAGTCTTGCTGCAGGTAGCCGGCCAGACGCTGGATCTGGTCGTCGAACTCACGGTAGGTGGTGACGCCGTCGTAGAAAACCAGGGCGGCCTTGTCCGGGAAGCGCGCTGCCGAGAACTCGACGTTGCGGTACAGGTTGGTGGCCGGGATGGTCAGGTGATGTGGCAGGTTGCGCGGCCAATGGGCCATGTGTCGGTCAGACATGGTGTGAGCCTCCCTCAGGCCTTCTTCTGGTAACGGGCCAGCTCCATTTTGCCGATCTGGTTGCGGTGGACTTCGTCCGGGCCGTCGGCAAAGCGCAGGGTGCGGGCGTTGGCATAGGCCGCGGCCAGCGGGAAGTCGTCAGACACGCCGCCGCCGCCATGCACCTGCATGGCCCAGTCGATCACCTGGCAGGCCATGGTGGGCGCGGCCACCTTGATCATGGCGATTTCCTTCTTGGCGACCTTGTTGCCCACGGTGTCCATCATGTAGGCGGCGTTGAGCACCAGGAAGCGGGCCTGGTCGATCAGGATGCGGGCATTGGCGATGCGCTCGCGCGTCACGCCCTGGTCGGCGATGGGGCGATGGAAGGCGACGCGGTTCAGCGCGCGCTTGCACATCAGTTCCAGCGCACGTTCGGCCAGGCCGATGAGGCGCATGCAGTGGTGGATGCGGCCCGGGCCCAGGCGACCCTGGGCGATCTCGAAACCACGGCCCTCGCCCAGCAGCACATTGCTCACCGGCACGCGCACGTTGTCAAAGCTGACTTCGCCGTGGCCGTGCGGGGCGTGGTCGTAGCCGAACACCGGTAGGGCGCGTTCCATCTTCACGCCGGGGGTCTTCATCGGCACCAGGATCATGGACTGGCGCTTGTGCGCATCAGGGTGGTCGGGCGCGGTCTTGCCCATGAAGATCAGGATTTCGCAACGTGGGTCAGGCGCACCCGAGGTCCACCACTTGCGGCCGTTGATCACGTACTCGTCGCCCTCACGCACGATGCTGGCTTCGATGTTGGTGGCATCCGACGAGGCCACGCCGGGTTCGGTCATGGCGAAGGCCGAGCGGATCTTGCCGTCCAGCAAGGGCAGCAGCCATTCCTGTTGCTGGGCCTCGGTGGCGTAGCGCACCAGCGTTTCCATGTTGCCGGTGTCGGGGGCCGAGCAGTTGAAGGCCTCGGGGGCGATGTGGGAGCGGCCCATGATTTCGCACAGGGGCGCGTATTCCAGGTTGGTCAGGCCAGCGCCGTACTTGGACTCGGGCAGGAACAGGTTCCACAGGCCAGCCGCGCGGGCCTTGACCTTGAGCTCCTCCATGATCTTGGTGGTCTGCCAGGGGTTGCCGGCCGCGCGGTTGGCTTCCACCTCATCGTGGTACACGCTTTCGGCCGGGTAGATGTGCTCGTCCATGAAGGCCGTCAGGCGCTTCTGCAGGTCGATGACTTTGGGGGAGTAGGAAAAGTCCATCAGGGGGCTCCGGTATGAGGTGGGGGAGTGAGGGGCGCTGGCTTGGTGTTCAGGCCAGCTTCATCTGTTCGACCATGCGCCAAGCTTGCTCGGCCAGGGGCTTGGCACGCTTGCCGGTGGCAATGGCCTCGGCGCTGGAGGCGTTGCCTTGCAGCGCGCGCTTCATCACACCTTGCAAGATGCCGGTGAGGCGGAAGAGGTTGAAGATCATGTAGTACGACCAGTCGCGCTCGGGGATGCCGTCGCGGCCGGTGCGCTCGCAATAGCGCTTCACGTAGTCGGATTCAAAGGGGATCATCATCTGAGCCATCTGCTCAGGCGTCAGGTCGCCCAGGCCACGGCCAGTCGAGCCGTCCATGCGCCAGGTCATGCAGTGGTAGGCGAAGTCCACCAGGGGATGACCCAGGGTGGACAGCTCCCAGTCCAGCACGGCCAGGATGCGCGGCTCGGTGGGGTGGAAGATGACGTTGTCGAAGCGGTAGTCGCCGTGCACGATGGCGGTCTCGTCGCCCGTCGGGAGGTGCGCGGGCAGCCACTCGATCAGGTTCTCGACCGCCTCGATGTTTTCGGTCTCGGCCGCGCGGTATTGCTTGGTCCAGCGGGCCACCTGGCGGGCCAGGTACTCGCCGGGCTTGCCGTAGTCACCCAGGCCCACGGCCTGGTAGTCCACGCGGTGCAGCGCCGCGATCACGCGGTTGAGCTCGTCGTACAGGGCCGGGCGGTCCTTTGCTGCGACGTCGGGCAGCTTGGGGTCCCAGAAGATGCGGCCGGGCACATAGTCCATCAGGTAGAAGTCGGTGCCGATGACTTCGGGGTCCTGGCACAGGGCGTGCGCCTTGGCCACCGGCACATCGGTGCCGGCCAGCGCGCTGATGACCTTGAACTCGCGGTCCACGGCGTGGGCCGAGGGCAGCAGCACCCCGGGCGGCTTGCGGCGCAGCACATACTGCTGCGAGCCCGCCTGCACCAGGAAGGTCGGGTTGGACTGTCCGCCCTTGAACTGCGCCACCTGCAGCGCGCCGCTGAAATCGGCAACATGGGCGCGGATGTAGGCGGCCAGCTTGCCTTCGTCAAAGGCATGTTGGGGCGAGACAGGGCGGGTGCCCGAAAAGGCGCTGTCGGCGTTGGCGCTCATCGTGTGATCCTGTCCTCAGATGATGCTGGCGCCGCCATCGACCACGATGGCCTGGCCCGTGATGTGGCGCGAGGCGTTGGAGGCCAGGAAGGCCACCGTGCCCTTGAGATCCTCGTCTCCACCCAGGCGGCGCAGCGGGGTGCGCGCCACCAGGGCGTCACCCAGCTTGTCGATCAGGCCATTGGCCAGCTTGGTCGGGAAGAAGCCGGGGCAGATCGCGTTGACGCGGATGCCGTAGTGGCCCCATTCCGACGCCAGCGTCTTGGCGAAGTGGATGGCTGCGGCCTTGGAGGTGTTGTAGGCGATGGTGTTCATGCCCGGGGGCGTGCCCTTGAGGCCTGCCACCGAAGCCGTGACGATGATGTTGCCGCGACCCTGCGGGATCATGCAGCGGCGGCCCACTTCACGCGAGAGGAAGAAGGGCGCATCGACGTTGAGGCCCATGACCTTGTGCCAGGCCTCGTCCGGGTACTCCTCGGCCTTGGCACCCCAGGTGGCGCCGGCGTTGTTCACCAGGATGTCGATGGTGCCGTAGTGGCTCACCACCTGGTCCACCATGGCCGGGATCTGCTCGATCTTCTGCAGGTCGTTGACGACGGTGAGCACCTCGTAGCCCAGGCCTTCGAGGTGGGTCTTGGCTTCTGCCAGCTCATCGGCCTTGCGGGCGGTGATCGCCAGCTTGGCGCCCAGCTCGCCCAGGGCCTCGGCCATCTGCAGGCCCAGGCCGCGCGAGCCGCCGGTGATCAGGGCCACCTGGCCCGTCAGGTCAAACAATGCTTTCACGCTCATGGGAAGGTCCTCAGCAAACTTCGAACAGACCGGCGGCACCCTGGCCACCGCCAATGCACATGGTCACGACCACATACTTCACGCCGCGGCGCTTGCCTTCAATCAGGGCATGTCCGGTCAGGCGCGAGCCCGAGACCCCATAGGGGTGACCCACGGCGATCGCACCGCCGTTGACGTTCAGGCGCTCGTCGGGGATGCCCAGCTTGTCGCGGCAGTACAGCACCTGCACGGCGAAGGCCTCGTTCAACTCCCACAGGCCGATGTCGTCGACCTTCAGTCCGGCCTTCTTGAGCAGCTTGGGGATGGCGAACACCGGGCCGATGCCCATTTCATCGGGCTCGCAGCCGGCCACGGCAAAGCCGCGGAAGATGCCCAGGGGCTGCAGGCCGCGCACTTCGGCGAGCTTGCGGTCCATCAGCACGCAGGCCGATGAGCCGTCGGAGAACTGGCTGGCGTTGCCGGCCGTCACCACACCACCGGGCAGGGCGGCGCGGATCTTGGCCACGGCTTCCAGCGTGGTGTCGGGGCGGATGCCTTCGTCGCGGTCGATCGTCACCTCGCGGGTGGTGATGCGGCCAGTCGCCTTGTCGACCACGCCCATGGTGGTGGTCATGGGCACGATCTCGTCGTTGAACAGGCCAGCGGCCTGGGCGGCAGCGGCACGCAGCTGGCTGCGCACGCCGTACTCGTCCTGCACGTCCTTGCCGATGTTGTAACGCTTGGCCACCTGCTCGGCGGTCTGCAGCATGTTCCAGTAGATCTCGGGCTTGTGCTCGACCAGCCAGGGGTCGCGGCGCATGTGGGTGTTGGCCTCGTTCTGCACGCACGAGATGCTCTCGACACCACCGGCCACGTAGACCTGGCCTTCGCCCGCGATGATGCGCTGGGCGGCGATCGCGATGGTCTGCAGGCCTGAGGAGCAGAAGCGGTTGACGGTCATGCCGGCGGTGGTGACGGGCAGGCCGGCACGCAGCGCGATCTGGCGGGCGACGTTGCCACCGGTGGTGCCTTCCCCGAAGGTGCCGCCCATGATGACGTCTTCCACTTCGGCGGGGTCGATGCCGGCGCGCGCCACAGCGTGCTGCACGGCATGGGCGCCCAGGGTGGGCCCATAGGTCATGTTGAAAGCGCCCTTCCAGGATTTGGCCAGGCCGGTGCGCGCGGTGGAAACAATGACGGCTTCAGTCACGGTGTTGTCCTTGGGTCAGCATCAGTTGAAGGTCTCGTTGGCCGCAGCCAGGCGAGACAGGAGGGCGGCAGGCGTCCAGAACGCGACATCGGCACCTGGCTCGGCGGCAATGCGGCGCAGGGCCCGCTCGACGTTGACCAGGCCCACCTGGTCGGCATACAGCATCGGACCGCCGCGGTGCAGCGGGAAGCCGTAGCCATTGAGGTAGACGATGTCGACGTCGGAGGCGCGCTGGGCGATGCCCTCTTCGACGATGCGGGCGCCCTCGTTGACCAGGGCATAGACGCAGCGCTCGATGATTTCCTCGTCGCTGATCTGGCGGGGCGTGACGCCATGGGCCGCACGGAAAGCCACGATGGTCTCTTCGGTCACCGGGTCAGGCTGAGCCACGCGGTTGCCGGGGATGTAGCGGTACCAGCCTGCGCCGCTCTTCTGACCGAAACGGCCGGCTTCGCACAGCGCGTCGGCCACATTGGGCTTGGCCTCGGCCGGGTTCTCGGCATTGCGGCGTTTGCGGATCGCCCAGCCGATGTCCAGGCCGGCCAGGTCGCTCATGCGGAAGGGACCCATGGCCAAGCCGAACTTCTCCAGCGCCTTGTCGACCTGCTGGGGCAGGGCGCCGGCCACGATGAGGTCGTGCGCAGCCTGGCCATAGCGGGCCACCATGCGGTTGCCGATGAAGCCGTCGCACACGCCCGAGACGACCGCCTGCTTCTTGATGGTCTTGGCCAGCGCCATCGAGGTGGCCAGCACGTCCTGAGCAGTGGCGTCGCCGCGCACCACTTCCAGCAAGCGCATCACATTGGCCGGGCTGAAGAAGTGCAGGCCCACCACGTCTTGCGGACGCTTCGTGAAAGCCGCGATCTGATTGAGGTCCAGCGTAGAGGTGTTGGAGGCCAGGATGGCGCCGGGTTTGCACACGCGGTCGAGCTGCTCGAACACCTGCTGCTTGACGCCCATGTCTTCGAACACGGCCTCGATCACCAGGTCCACCTCGGCCAGATCGGCGTAGTCCAGCGTGGGCTGCAACAGCGCCATGCGGGCATCCAGCTTCTCTTGCGTCAGCTTGCCTTTTTTCAGCGAGTTCTCGTAGTTCTTGCGGATGGTGCCGACGCCGCGCTCCAGCGCCTCGGCCTTGGTCTCCAGCATCACGACGGGGATGCCGGCGTTGAGGAAGTTCATCGCGATGCCGCCACCCATGGTGCCGGCACCGATCACACCGACCTTGGCGATGGGGCGCACGGGCGTGTCGGCCGGCACGTCGCTGATCTTGCTGGCGGCGCGCTCGGCGGCGAACACATGGCGCAGCGCGCGCGACTCGGGCGTCTGCATCAGCGCGAGGAAGCCCTCGCGCTCGATCTTCTGGCCAGCGTCAAAGGGGTGGCTCACCGACGCGGCCACGGCCTCCAGGCACTTCAGCGGTGCGGGGAAGTTCTTGGACATGGCGCCCACGGTGTTGCGGGCGAATTGCAGGAAGGCCTCGGCGTTGGGGGAGTCCACCTCGCGGTCGCGCACGCGCGGCAGGCCACGGCCTTCGGCCACCACCTTGTGGGCCAGGGCCAGCGCGGCGGGCAGCAGTTCGCTGTCCACCACCTCGTCGAACAGGGCGGTCGCTTTCAGTTGCGCCGCGGGCACCTGGGCGCCCGAGACGATCATGTTCAGCGCGGTTTCCAGGCCGACCACGCGGGGCAGGCGCTGCGTGCCACCGGCGCCAGGCAGCAGGCCCAGCTTCACCTCGGGCAGGGCGACGGTGGCCTGGCTGTGGGCGATGCGGAAGTGGCAACCCAGGGCCAGCTCCAGCCCGCCCCCCATGCACACCCCGCTGATGGCGGCGATGACGGGCTTGGGGCTGCGCTCCACGGCGGCGATCACGCTCAGCAGCGTGGGCTCCTGCATGGCCTTGGGCGTGCCGAACTCGCGCACATCGGCGCCGCCCGAGAAGAAGCGCTCATTGCCAATCAGCACCAGCGCTTGCACAGCCGGGTCGGCGGCGGCAGCATCGATGCCGGCCACGATGGCCTGGCGCAAAGCCAGGCCCAGGCCGTTGACGGGCGGGTTGTCGAGGGTGATCACGGCCACGGGGCCGTGCAGTGCGTAGGACGCGTTGCTCATGCTCGCTGAACTCCTGCTTCGGTGGTCGATCGAAGTTCCGCAATGCAGAACATCGTATTGAAAATCAGAATCAGGTTACTGCGCGACGTTCACCCTGTAATTAGGGGTTTCCCATTGGTTGACGGCCAAGCAGGCGACAGGGGATCATGCGCCGGCAGATTCTGAATTACATCCAGACGTTCCGCTGTGCGGAATTCTGGCGAGCGACACCTCCGAAGGATGCCCCCGCATGAGCGACCCCATCATCAACCGCCGCCATCTTGATTTCCTGGTGTTCGAGTGGCTGCAGGCCGCCAACCTCGTCGAGCGCCCGCGCTATGCCGAGCACAGCGTCGAGACCTTCATCGCCACACTCGACACCGCGCAGGCCATCGCCACCGATCTGTTCGCGCCCCACAACCGCAAGTCCGACGAGCACGAGCCGACCTTCGATGGTCAGCGCGTGTCCATGATCCCCGAGGTCAAGACCGCCCTGCAGGCCTACTGCGAAGCCGGCTTGCTGGCGGCCAGCCACGATGCCGAGGTGGGCGGGATGCAGCTGCCCTCGCTCATTTCGCAAGCCTGTGGCTCACTCTTCAAGAGTGCCAACGTCGCCACCACGTCCTACGTCGGTCTGACCCAGGGCAACGCCAACGTCATCCGCCGTTTCGGCAGCCCGGCACAGCAGCGCAAATACCTCACGCACCTGCTGACCGGCCGCTTCTTCGGCACCATGGCCCTGACCGAACCCCAGGCCGGCTCCAGCCTGGCCGACATCACCACCACGGCCGTGCCCCAGCCCGACGGCACCTACCGCCTCACCGGCAACAAGATCTTCATCTCCGGCGGCGACCACGAGCTCAGCGAGAACATCGTGCACCTGGTGCTCGCGCGCATCCAGGGTGCCCCTGCGGGCGTCAAGTGCATCTCGCTGTTCATCGTGCCCAAGTACCGCGTCAACGACGAC